>DATBKP010000050.1:0-68246 GCA_036555785.1 Steroidobacteraceae bacterium | reverse complement strand
TCAGCGCACCGACATGCCGGTCGACAAGGACCGCTTCATCAGCAAGGGCATCGCCGCGACCTATACACAGGGCCTGAGCGACTCGCTGGATCTCAAGCTGGTCGGCGCCTATCGCGAAGGCGACGGCCGCCAGTTCATCGATTTCGAGGAGCTGAACGCGAACATCTTCCAGGTGCCGGCCGAGTACAGCGACGACCAGGCGAGCGGCGAAGTGCAGCTCACTTACACCAGCGACAGAGTCAAAGGTGTCGCCGGCGTGTACTACTTCGACGGCACGGCCCGCGGCGCCTTCGACGCATCGCTCGGCGCCAACGTCCCGCCGCTCACCTCGCTGACCAAGGGCAGCGTCGACACTGAAAGCATCGCGGTCTATGCCGATACGACCTGGACGCTGACCGACCGCCTGAACCTGAACGTGGGCGCGCGCTGGAACCAGGACGACAAGGAAGCGACGGTGTTCGTCGCCCAGTACCTCGGTCGCCTGGCCGCGAACCAGACGCTGTTCGACGAGAACAACGTGCCGGCCGGCTTCACGCTGCTCGCGGTGCAAAGCGACTACACCAACGACCGCAGCTTCTCGAACGTGTCACCGCGGCTGGGTTTCGACTTTCGCGTCGCGGACAACCTGCTCACCTACGTGAGCTACAGCGAAGGCTTCAAGAGCGGCGGCTTCGACATGCGCGGCAACGAGACCGCGAACCCCGCCACCCGCAACGGCTACGACTCGGAAACTGCCGACAATTACGAGATCGGCATGAAGTCGAACTGGTTCGGCGACACGCTGCAACTGAACCTCACGGCGTTCTACACGCCGTACTCGGACGTGCAGATCACCACGCAGCAGTTCCAGATCGTCAACGGCAATCCGACCAACGTCACCGCGGTGCTCAATGCCGGCAAGCAGCTCAACAAAGGCGTCGAGCTGGAATCCGTGTGGCGGCCGGTGGCGGCGCTGACGATGGTGCTCAACGTCGGCTGGCTCGATGCCAAGTTCGAGGACTTCTTCGTCGGCTGCACGCCGCCTTCGGCGGGCTGCCGTCGCGACGTGAGCTCGCTCAACGAGCCGATCAACTCCCCGGAGTGGACCTCGTTCCTCGGCGGCACCTACCGCTGGGAGCTCGGCAACGGCGACCTGTCCGCGCACGTCGGCTATCAATATCGCAGCAAGACCAAAGTCGCGAACACCATCGCGAGCATCACCGACCAGCCCGCCTACGACATCCTCGACCTCGGCGTGGCCTACACGACTGCGAACGGCGCGTGGCGCTTCGCGCTGGAAGGCAAGAACGTGCTCGACGAAGAGTATCGCGTCGCCGGTTACGACTTCGGCAATCTCACGACGCCGCACATCAGCCAGATCGGCTTCTACGGCCCGCCGCGCACCGTCTCGGTGAGCGCGACCTACAGTTACTGAATCCCCCTTTGCCCTCCTCCGCGCGCGCGGGGGAGGGCGCTCTTTTGACTTCATGTCGCATAGCATCCTCATCACCGGCGCGGCGAGCGGGATCGGGCTCGGGCTGACGCGGCACTTCGCCGCGCTCGGTCACCGCGTAATCGCCTGCGATCTGCAACGGCTCGAGATCGACGGGCCGATCCGCAAGCTCGCGTTCGACGTCGCGGATGCCGCGCAGATCGAGCGCGCACTCGCGAGCGTCGCCGCCGATCCGCCGGACGTGTTGATCAACAATGCCGGGCTGCAATACGTCGCGCCGATCGAAGACTATCCGCCGGAGAAATGGCAGCAGCTTATTGCAGTGATGCTCACGGGCGCGGCGTTGATGACACGCGCGACACTGCCGGCGATGCGTCGCAAAGGCTTCGGCCGCATCGTCAACATCGGCTCGATCCACTCGCTGGTCGCGTCGCCGTACAAGAGCGCGTACGTCGCCGCGAAGCACGGCCTGGTCGGATTCAGCAAGAGCATCGCGCTGGAGACACGCGACTGCGATATCACGATCAACACCGTGTGTCCGAGCTACGTGAAGACGCCGCTGGTCGATACGCAGATCGAAGCACTGGCGGCGCGGCACCAGCTGACGCGGGAACAGGTAATCGAGGAGATCATGCTCAAGCCGATGCCGAAGCGGCAGTTCATCGGGCTCGACGAGCTGGCCGGCACGGTCGAATTCCTGCTCAGCCCGCCCGCACGCAACATCACCGGGCAGTGCATAACCCTCGACGGCGGCTGGACGGCCATGTAGAAAATGGGGACATTCCCCATTTCCGGTTGGCAAATCGCGTACCCTTCCAAGTCTGGAAATGGGGAATGTCCCCATTTTCGAAGGGCCATTTTTCGAAGGGGAAGGGCCATGCAAACGCGAAGAGATTTCATCGCGGCCGGCTCGCTGGCCGTGAGCGCAACACTGCTCGCCGGGCATGCGCTCGGCGCGACGCCGAAGAAGAATCGCCGCATCGTGCTCGCCAAGCGCCCGCAGGGCGAGCCGACGCCCGCGGACTTTCGCCTCGAGGAAGTGCCGATCCCGGCGCTGAAGGACGGCGAGATCCTGATGCAGACCGTGTTCCTCTCGCTCGACCCGTACATGCGCAGCCGCATGAGCGAAGGTCCTTCGTACGCAGCCGCGACCGGGCTCGATGACGTGATGGTCGGCGGCACGGTGTCGCGCATCGCCGCGACGCGCAACCCGCAGTTCAAAGAAGGCGACATGGTGCTGTCGTACAGCGGCTGGCAGGAGTACCAGGTCTCGAACGGTAACGGCATCAACAAGCTCGATCCACGCATTCCAAGGCCGTCGTACGCACTCGGTGTGCTCGGCATGCCCGGCATCACGGCGTACGTCGGCACGCTCGATATCGGCGAGCCGAAGGCCGGTGAGACGCTGGCCGTCGCCGCCGCGACCGGCGCGGTCGGGTCCGTCGTCGGGCAGATCGCGAAGATCAAGGGACTGCGCGCCGTCGGCATCGCAGGCGGCAAGGAGAAATGCGATTACGCGGTGCAGGAGCTCGGCTTCGATGCGTGCATCGACCACCGCGACGCGAACATGCCGGCGCTGCTCAAGGAAGCATGCCCGAAAGGCATCGACGTGTATTTCGAGAACGTCGGCGGCGCAGTCTGGGACGCCGTCCTGCCGCTGCTCAACGTGCACGCACGCGTGCCGTTGTGCGGCCTGATCGCGCAATACAACGCAACCGGCCTGCCGCAAGGCCCGGACCGCAGCTCGCAACTGCTGGGCATGCTCCTGATCAGGCAGATCAAGATGCAGGGCTTCATCATCTCCAGCTACTACAACCGGTTTCCGGCGTTCGTCGCCGACATGAGCCAGTGGCTGCAGGCCGGCAAGATCAAGTACCGCGAGGACATCACGCGCGGGCTGGAGAACGCGCCGCAGGCGTTCATGGGCCTGTTCAAGGGCAGCAACTTCGGCAAGCTGCTGGTGCAGGTGAGCGACTAGCGGTGCGTCGATGTCCCGCGCGCAGAAGATCACGCTGCTGATCGCGCTCTACTTCGCGCAGGGCCTGCCGTTCGGGTTCTTCACTATCGTCGTGCCCGCGATGCTGCGACAGAGCGGGCAATCGCGGACCGCGATCGGTTTGGCGGGCATCGGTCTGACGTTGCCGTGGCTGCTGAAATTCCTGTGGGCGCCGTTCGTCGATCACCGCGGCACGCGGCGCAGCTGGTTGCTGACGCTGCAGATCTCGGGGCTCGCGGTCGCCGCCGCCATCACGCAGCTGCAGTTCGAAGGCAACTACGTGCTGCTGTTCGCCGCTGCCTTCGTGTTCAACCTGATCGCAGCTACTCAGGACATCGCGACCGACGGTCTAGCGGTGCGCATGCTCGATGCGCACGAGCTCGGCATCGCCAATGGCATCCAGGTCGGCGCCTATCGCGTCGGCATGATGTTCGGCGGCGGGCTGGTGCTGACGATCCTGACGCTGACCGACTGGTCCTTCGCGTTCGTGGCGATGGCAGCACTGCTCGCCGTCACCATCGTGCCGGTGCTCCTGATGCATGAGCCGCCGGGCGACGCCCGAGAGATTCGCCAGACAACCGCGCGGCTCTCGTTGGCGTGGTTGCGGCGCCTGCTGACGCCCGGGATCCTGCTGCTCGCGGGGCTCATCTTCTGCTATCGCTTCGGCGACCAGATGCTGACGAACCTGCTGATTCCCTTTTTGACCGATCAGCGCCTGGACCTGGCGAAAATCGCGATGCTCAAGGGCAACGTCGGCAATGCCATGAGCATCGTCGGCGCGTTCGCCGGAGGCTGGCTGGCATTCAGCACGAGTCGACGCACTGCCCTGCTGGTCAGCGGACTGGGGCAAGTCGCGTCGTTCATGATCTATGTCGTCGCGGCACTCGGCGTCGGAGGTGTCGGCGTGCTATGGGTCGCGACGATCGCCGAGGCGGTGCTGGGTACGATGGCGACGGTCGCGCTGTTCGCCCTGATGATGGATGCCTCCGACCCGGAGCACGCAGGGACCGACTACACACTGCTGGCGTGCGTCGTGATCGTCGTCGGCATGGTCGCGAACCTCTGCGGCGGATTGCTCGCGGATGCCTTCGGCTACGCGACCGCATTCACGACGGGCGCGGTCCTGGCGCTCGCGGGCTGCCTGACGCTGGTGTGGGTGCTGGATCGCTATCAGTTCTCGGAGCGCGTCGCGCACGCGTGGCGCACGCCGAAGCAGCCGCGCGCCGCTACACCATCGCAGACTTCGGCAACTGAATATTGAAGGTCGCGCCCTCGCCCGGCCGGCTCTGCGCCCACACGCGTCCGCCGATCCGCTCCACGGCCTTGCGCACCAGTGCCAGGCCGATGCCCGTGCCCGGATACTGATCGTCGCGATGCAGCCGCTGGAAGATCTTGAAGATGTGGTCGTGATACTCCATCTCGAAGCCGATGCCGTTGTCCGCGACGCTGAGCACCACACCGAGCTCGTTGCGATGCGCGTGCACGCGGATGTGCGGATGCTGGCGCTCGCGCGTGTATTTCAACGCGTTCTCGAACAGGTTGCGCAAGGCGAGCAGCAATCCTTCCGCGTCGATGCGCAGTTTCAGCGACTCGACCTGCACTGACAGCTCGACGTGGCGCCGCTGCACTTCGTCCGCATACTGCAGCAGCACCGAGTCGACCAGCTCCGGCAGCACGATCACGCTCGACTGCAGACCGCGCCGGTCGATGTGCGAGTACGCGAGCAGATCGTCGATCAGCGTCGCCATGCGCAGCGAGCCGTTGCGGATCCGCGAGAGATGCTCGCGCGCCTGCGGGCTCAGCGTGCCGTCCATCTCGGCTTCGAACAAGTGCGCGAAGCCGTTGATCGCGCGCAACGGCGCCTTGAGATCGTGCGCCACTGCGTACGAGAAGCCCTCGAGCTCGTCGTAGGCGCGTTTCAGCTCGATGGTGCGCTCGCTCACGCGTTGCTCGAGCGCAGTGTTCAGCTCCCGATAGCGTGCCTCGCTCAGCCGCAGCTCGACGTTCGCCGCCTGCAGCTGCTCGTTGGTCGCCACGATCTTGCGCGTGAGCTGCTGCGACTCGTTCTGGATCCACGCCTCGCGCACGCCGAGAATGATCGCAAACAGGATGAACACGGCGGCCGCTGACAGGATCACGCGCGTCGTCAACGTGCTCGAGCTGCTCGCGGCCACGACGACCATGATGATGAGCAGCAGCGCCGGAATCACGGCCTCGAGCCAGCGCTCGTGCGCCAGGATGCCGTGCGGCGCTTCCCGCTGATTGTGCTGGCTCAGCCAGACCTGCTCGTGCGCCGCGATCGCGATCAGACCGAACATCACCAGCCAGCTGAGGTTGAGCAGATCCGCTGCGCGATAGCTGCTCGTCAGCAGCGACTGCGCATAGACCAGGTTCACGATCGCGTAGATGCTGGTGGCGAGCACGAGCAGCAGCATCGGCATCCAGCTCGCGCTCCAGCGATAAGTCCACAACGCGTACAACGCAGTCAGGAAAGTCGCTGCGACCAGCAACGTATGAGCGACCGCGATCACCAGGTAGAACCCTGGCATGCGAGTCTGCAGCGCGGGCTCGAGCGTGCCGAGCACGATCGTCATCAGCAGGCAGCAGGTGACGAGCCCGATGTTGCCGAGATGCTTGAAAGTGAACTGCGCGCGCTCGCGCGACTCGGGCATCTGCAGCACGGCCGCGATCGCGAACGGCGCGAACGCGCTGAAGAACAGCTGGCCGATGCTCGGGAACGGAATGCCGACCGCGAGCACCAGCTGCTTGTAGTTCCAGTCCATCTGGCCGATCAGCCAGCTGATGCAGCCCAGTCCGAGCAGCAGCCAGGCCCGGCGGCGCGCAGGCTCGACGTTGCGCGACGCCCACAGGCACGCCCAGGCGGCGCACGCCGAGGCTGCGGTCCATGCGATATCGTTGATCCAGGTCGCCGCCCGCTCGCTGACCAGCAGGATCGCAGTCAGATAGGCGACGAGGGCACCGAGCCAAGCGCACGCGGGCAGCCAGCGTCCGCGCGCGACGCTGAGGGTGACCGCTGGTGCCGAGACCGTTTCCATGGCGCAAAGTATATTGCACTGTCCACAAGGGTCGGGGGAGGACTCGAATGACATCGCTGTGTTTTCAGAGCGCACTGCACATCGCAGCGCAACTACGCGCTCGCGAGATCAGTGCGGTGGAATGCCTCGAATATTTTCGCGCGCGCGTCGAGCGGCTGAATCCCGCGATCAACGCGGTCGTGGTGCTCGACTGGGAACGGGCCTGCGAGCGCGCACGGCAGGCCGACGACACCTTGGCACGCGGGCTGCCGTGCGGTCCATTGCACGGAGTGCCGATGACAATCAAGGAATCTTTCGATGTGGCCGGCCTGCCCACGACGTGGGGCGATCGCACTCTGAGCTACCTCGCCACTCGCGACGATCTGGTCGTCGAGCGGGTCAAGGCCGCCGGTGCGGTGATTTTCGGCAAGACCAACGTGCCGTTGCGGCTGCTCGATTTTCAGTCCTACAACGACGTCTACGGGGTGACCAACAATCCGTGGGATCGCGCGCGCACGCCGGGCGGATCCTCGGGTGGTGCGGCAGCTGCGCTGGCTGCGGGCCTCACTGCGCTCGAGATCGGCAGCGACATCGGCGGCTCGATCCGCAACCCTGCGCACTACAGCGGCGTGTTCGGGCACAAGCCGACGTACGACATCGTCGGCAGCGATCGGCTGTCACCGCCGCCTTTGGTTGCAGGCTGCGATCTCTGCGTCGCCGGGCCGCTCGCGCGCAGTGCGGAGGATCTCGACCTGGCGCTGCGCTTGCTCGTCGGACCGGGCAGGTTGAACCACGCCGCGCGCGTCGTGTTGCCTGAGGCCCGACGCAGCTTGCACGAGTATCGGGTTGCGATCTGGCCAAGCGATGAGAACGCGCCAGTGCAGCGTGAAATTGCGGATCGCTGTCAGTGGCTCGGCGATCGACTGGCTGCGCTCGGCGTGAAGGTGTCCGACACTGCCCGCCCGGCGTTTTCCGCAGCGCATGCGGCATCGATTTATCGCCGCCTGCTGAGCGCGGCGACCAGCACCGAGAGCGAGCTCGCACATCGCGACTGGCTCCAGCTCGACGAGCAACGCACGCGGCTGCGGCTTGCATGGCGCGACTTCTTCCGCGAATGGGACGTGCTGGTGTGCCCGATTGCTGCGTGCGTCGCATTCGTCCACCAGCACGGTCCGTATCGCGGCCGCACGCTGTGCGTCGACGGCGTCGAGCTGCCGTATTTCCAGCAGCTGTTCTGGGCCGGGCTCGCGACCTGCAGCTACCTGCCGGCGACGGTGTTTCCGACCGGCCCGGGCGCGCAAGGCCTGCCGATCGGCCTGCAGGCGATCGGCGATGCGTATGCCGATCTGCAGACAATCCAGTTCGCGCGGCTGGTGACGGCGGAGCTCGGCGGATTTCGGCCGCCGCCGGACATGACCTGAATCCCGCCTGACCTTATGTCGAATCGGCCGATGTAGCGCCCCATCGCGTGCGCGTAGTACAACTGTTCCACGGAATCCCTACAGGAGTGGACCGAATGCGCATCGCTCTCAGAAGCGGTCTGGTGGCAATCGCGCTGTGCAGCCTGGCGGCGTGCGGCGGCGGCGGTGGTGGTGGCGGCGGTCCGATCGGCGGGGGCGGCGGCAACGGCAACGGCGGCACCTATACGCCGGGCGTGTTCCCGGCGCGGGCGACGCTCGCCGGACAATGCACCGCGTTCAACGAGAAGATGTTCCTGCGCTCCTGGACCAACGAGCTGTACCTCTGGTACGACGAGGTGCAGGACCAGAACCCGGACAGCATCGCCGACGTCATCGCCTACTTCACGCAACTCAAGACGTTTCAGACGACGCCGTCGGGCAATCAGAAGGATCGCTTCCACTTCGACCTGGATACCGACGAGTGGATCGCGCTGTCGCAGTCGGGTCAATCGATCGGTTATGGCGCCGAGTTCCTGCTGTTCAGCTCAACGCCGCCGCGGAATAACGCCGTCGGCTTCGTCGAGCCGAACACCCCGGCAGCAGCCGCCGGCGTGACGCGCGGCATGCAGATCGTCTCCGTCAACGGCGTGGATTTCATCAACGACAACACGCAGTCTGGCGTGAACACGCTCGCCGAAGCGTTCTCGCCGTCTGCCACCGGCGAGACTTTCAACTTCGTGTTCCAGCTTCCCGGCGGCGGCACGACCGCACCGATATCGCTGACGAGCGCCGACATCACGCATACGCCGGTGCTCATCACCGACACGATCGATCAGGCCGGCCAGAAAGTCGGCTACCTGCTGTTCAACGATCACATCGCGACGTCGGAGGCCCAGCTGATCGACGCGGTGACTGCGCTGAAAGCCGACAACATCTCGGACCTGGTTCTCGACATCCGCTACAACGGCGGCGGCTACCTCGACATCGCCAACGAGCTGGCGTTCATGATCGCAGGTCCGACGCGGACGACGATGTCGAACCAGATCTTCGAACGGCTGGTGTTCAACAACAAGAATCTGACACGCGATCCGATCAGCGGCGAGCTGCTGGCGCCCGGCACTGCGTTTCACGACGTCGCGCTGGATGTCGGCGATCTCGGCGATCCAGTGGCCGGCACGCCGCTGCCGCATCTCGATCTGCCGCGCGTCTACGTGATCACCGGGCCGAACACCTGCTCGGCGAGCGAATCGATCATCAACGGCCTGCGCGGCGTGAACGTGCAGGTTTTCCTGATCGGCTCGACCACCTGCGGCAAGCCGTACGGCTTCTATCCGCAGGACAACTGCGGCACGACGTACTTCTCGATCCAGTTCCAGGGCGTGAACGCGATGGGCGACGGCGAATATCCCGACGGCTTCGCGGCGCAGAATCAGGCCGGCCAGAGCAGCATCAAGCTCGCCGGCTGCTCCGTTGCCGACGACTTCACGAAGCAGCTCGGCGATCCGACCGAAGGCAGACTCAAAGCCGCACTCGACTTCCGCGCGAGCGGCAATGTGACCTGTCCTGCCGCCAACGGCTTCGCGCCTGGCGCGCAGCTGAAGCCGGGACAGCTGAAGATGTCGGCAGCCGACGGCAGGATGTTCAAGAATCCGGCCCGCGAGAACCGGATCATGCGCGTGCACTGAGTCCGACGACTCAGTGCGTCATGGCGTAGACGACGACGTTGACGCCGATCATGTAGGACTTGGTCGAGAAGGTTTCGAAGTACCACTCGCCATACGCCTCGCGCTCCCAGCCGTCGCCGACGTCGGTGTTGTGGGTCGCGAGCACCATGATGCGGCCGTCGTCGTCGGTCCATGCGCGCATCTCCGGCACGTCGAGCACGCCCGCGGGGAACTTGTGCGCATTGGCCGGCTCGGCGGTGCTGCCGCCCGGGCTGGCGAACGGCAGCGCCGGAATCTGCGGCATGCCTTCGTTCAGATCGAACACGGTGTGAAAGATCGGATGATCGGGTGTGAGCGTGCGCCATTCGCGTCCGGGCAGCACGCGGCGCATGACGTTTGCGAACTGCTGCCACTCGGCGTCGCCCCAGAAATCGTCGCACCAGATGAAGCCGCCGTTCGCGAGATAGCGGGCGAGTGCGTCCGTTTCTTCCTGGGTCACGACCATGTAACCGGGGTCCGACATGTACAGCAGCGGGAAATCGCCCAGGTCCGGCGCGGTCATCATGCGGCTGGAGGAAACGCGGTTCACCTGGATGCGGGTCAGCTGCGCGAGGCGATGGCTGAAGTTGTCGTCGCCTTCGGGGAAATCCGTTTCCCAGCGCGCCCACACGCGCCCGTCGTAGGCGTAATAGGCTTCGCCCATGCCGCCTTCGCTGTCGTAGATGATGCGCGCGAAGTTGAACTTCGCCATGTCGGCCGGCTTGCTGGCGCGGCCGCCGTCGCCGGTGATCAGGTTGGAGGAGGCGATGGCGCCGAGCGAGAAGCAGACGATCGTCGCCGCGAGCGCAAACCTCATCCTCGTCATTTGTCGCCCAGGCGCCGATAGTACTCGGCCACCGCCTCGCGATAGTTCGGCGAATCCGGATCCGGAAGCGTCGCGCGCGCTGCAGCCGCTGCACGCGTCTTGGCGTTCGAGGCGAGCGCCTGCAGCTCGATCTGGTCGATCAGCTTCAGCATCACGTCGGGCTGCGCCGCGAGCGGATCGCCGGCAAGACGCCGCAATTGCGTGGCCGCGCGACGCAGCGCCTCCAGCTCCGACTGGCTGAGATCGCCGCGATTCATGCGGTTGGCGAGATCGCGAATGCGCTCACTGATCCGCGCGGTCTGGCGCGCCAGCGAGCCGTTGCCGTTCTCGAAACCGCCGAACGCGACGGTCGGCGTGTTCGGAGTCCACGCCGAGAGACCGCCACGTGGCGGCTGACCGGAACGGCCATTGTTGTCGTCGGTAGCGCGCTCGCCACCGCCGCGTCCTTCGCGACCTTGCTGACCTTGTTGATCGCTCTCCCCTTGCTCGCCTGGCTGACCTTGGCCCTGCTGGCCTTTTTCGCTGCTGTCGCCCTGCTTGCCGTTCTGACCGTTCTCGCCGTTGTCACTTTGCGCATCCGCCAGAGCTCGGCGCAGCTCCGCGACCTCCGCGAGCAAGGATTCCGCGGTGACATCCTCGCGCTTGCCCTTGCCTTCCTCCGCAGCCTGCGCCGCGGCTTCGCGCAGATCCTGCTCCAGCGAGTCGAGCGCGTCCGTGGTCAGGCCTTCGCGGGGCGCGGCCTCGCGTGCGCGCCCGTAGTAGATCTCGGCTGCGCTGCGATTCAGGCGATACATCAGGTCCGACCCTTCTACGTCGCGGATGATCTCGCTCAGCCGCTGCGTACTCTTGGGATGATCCTTGCGGTTCTCGTGCACGGCATTGCGCATGTCGCGCTCGAGGTTCGTCAGGTCGCCCGCCATCTGCTGTTTCGCGCGAACGAGGTCCTGCGCACGCTTCTGATCGATGCTGCCGCGGCCGTTCTGGCCGGCCGGCGGCGGCTGCGACAGTGCTTCGTAGAGCTCGCTTTCGATGCCGCGCTGCTGTTCGAGCATCTGCTGGCTGCGATCGGCGAACTGCTCCAGCGCCTCGTCGAAGTGCGAAGGTTCGGGACGATCGATCTGCTGCAAGGCCCGGCGCAGATTGCGGCTCGCCTGCTCGGCCGCCTGCTGGACCGACTGGGCCGACTGCTGTTGCCCTTGCTGGCCGCCCTGTTGACCGGACTGCTGCTGCGCCTGCCGCGGATCGCCGCTGGTCTCTCCCTTGGCGGACTGCATGTCCTGCAGCGCCTTGTTGACGGACTCGAGCGCCTGCGAGAGCTGCTCGCGTTGGCGCTCCTCGCGTTCGCGCGCCTGTCCGCTCGCGGTGCCGCCGCGTGACGATTGCTGCGAATCTCCGGATTGCTGCTGCCGGTTCAGCTCCGCCAGCCGACGCCGCAGATCCTCGGCCTCACGCCGCAGCTGCTCCTGCTTCCAGCGCTGCTCGGGCATGCGCAGATCCTGCCGCCGCTCCTGCGCCAGCTGTTCCTGGCGCTCCGCCAGCTCCTTGAGCTTGCGGATCATCTCGTCGAGGTCCTGCTGCATGTTGCGATTCGACAGCTGCGACTCGCTCTCGTACTGGCTCTTCTCCAGGTCCATTTCGAGCTCGAACATCTCGGTGAAGTTCTTCGCGGTCTGCGAGCCATCGCCGCCCGCGTTGCTCTGCTGCATCGAGACCTGCACTTCGCGGAACGCGGACTCGGCGCGCAGCAGCTGTTGCAGAGCTTGCTGCTCGAAGGGCACCGCCTCGGGCAACTTGAACGTATTGAGATGCGCGATCGCCGGATCCATGACGCTTGCGGCGCGCTCCAGGCTCTCGACGAAAGTGCGGATGCGTTCGTCTTCATCCAGCGACGCGCGGGCGCGAGTGCGCTGAGCCAGCGTGCGTGCCTGCTGCGCAAGTGTCGCTTGCAACTCCGCCAGCATCTTCGCGCTATCTTCGAGCTGCTGCTGCGTGCGTGCGCCGCGCTCATCGTTGCGTTGCAGATTCCACGTCGCGAGCAGGATCTCGCGTTGCCGCTCGGAGATCGCGCCCTGCTCGTCCGCCATGCCACCGCCGTCGGTATTGCCGCTCTGCGCCTGCAGGAAGCGGCGCTCGAACGGCTGCACCTGGACCATGTAGAGGTCGGTCTGCGCCGTCTGCTTGCGATCTTTCGCCACCGCGTAATAAGAGATCAGGTCGCCCGGCTCCAGCCGCTTATCGGCGCTCTGCGCCTGCTGGGCGCCCAGGTCTTCCATGTCGAGCAGCTGTTCGCCCTCCGTGCTCTTGCCGCCGCCGCCGACTTGCATGGTCTTCCATTCGCCGCCGTTGACCGAGTAGCGCAGCGCCACGTCGCGCAGACGGAAGTCGTCCTCGGCACGGATGCGCACCGGCACTTCCTCGATGCTGGTGGCACGCCAGTCGCGACCCGGCTTGCGGATCTCGATCGTCGGCTTCTCGTCGGGCACGACCTCGATCGAGTACTCGTCGCTGAGCGCGACGAATTCGTTCGCGACCCGCGCGCCGATCTGATAGCGGCCGGGCTTCTTGACCACGATTGCGCCGGTGCTGGTGCGGCCTTGCTGCGCGAGCTCGCCGGTCTGGCCGTCGACGATGAGAGCGGGCGCATCGAGCGGCCCGTCCGCGACCACTTCCACCTTCACGTTCGTGCCTTCGACCGCGCGGATGTCGCGGGACGTGTCGTCGACTTGCGGATCGAGCCCGGTCCACTCCGGATACTGATAGGTGAGCTGCACGCGCTCGATGCGCGGCAGATCGACGACCGTAACGTTGTGCTCGCCGCTGCGCGTTCCTTCCGCGTCGACGTAGTACTGCAGCGGCGCGCGCACAGCGTACAAGCGGAACTCGAAGCGCGAATCCTGTCCTTCCGCGGGCTGCATCGGCGCGCGTTCCCAATCCTGCCGGTCGGCAAAGCGGACGAACACCTGCACGTCTTTCGGATGGAAGCCTTCGACCGCAGCATGTATCGCGAGATCGCTGTTGCGACGGACCGTGACGTTGCCCGGCATTACGGTCACACGACGGACGGGGACTGCATTGCGCGGCAGCTCCGCGCCGAGCAACAGATGGCGTGTGCCGTAGCCCCAGTACGAGGGACCGGCGACGAGCAATCCGACGAGCACGGCCACTGCCCCGCCGCCGATCAGCATCCCGGCCGCGATGCGGCGCGAAGAGACGAGCTCGTCGGGCGGTGTGCGCTCCGCGATCGTCGCCGCGTCGGCTGCGAGCAGGCTCAGCAGCGGCGTTGCATGCCCTTGCGATTCCCGCTGCTTGCCGTCGAGGTACGTGCGGATGCGACCGTCCTCGTCCGGCAATCGCTCTTCGAAAATGTGCGCACCCGCATCGCGTCCCAGGCGACGCAGCGGACGCCATAGCAGAGCGACGACAACGCTGACAACGAGCAGAACGATCACGACGCGGCCGGCGAGCGTGATCGCCGGCGCGAACTCCCGGCGCTGCAGCATCCAGACCGTCAAAGCGGTGATCGCCAGCACTCCACCCAGCGCGATCGCCGCGGCGCGCGCATAGATATGTGTGCGCAGCCGGGTCCGCAACGAATGCAGGTAACTTTCGAGTCGCTGTCGCGCGCTCATTTCGGCGTCTCCCGGCGGATCGCCAGGTAGCGATTCGCCAGCAACAGCTCGACCAGCAGCAGCGCCGCGGCGAGCCAGAGTAGTGCGGGTCCGAGCGAACGCGGCTTCGCATCGGCGGTTTCCGGCGCAGCTGCGGCGACGCTCAGCGCCGGTTTGCGCAGCTGCATCGCCTGCCAGCGTTGCACGAACGTGGCGGGCAGCGGCGTCAGATCCGATTCACGTGCATCGACGTTGACTGCCACCCAGCGAACGCCGTCGTTGCCGCGGATTTCGTAGAACCCGGTTTCGTCGGGGATCAGGCGGTCCGCGGCTGCGGTCTGCGCCAGGCCGAGCACGCGCTCGCCCCGCGGATCGAATATCTGCCCGCCGCCGGCCGCGGTCAATCCTGTCAAAACCACCGAGCCGACCGTGGTGCTCGCGGCAGAGGCATCGCCGCGCACCAGGTAGCGCGCGGCCTCGGCGATGAAGTGCACGAACAGCGGATGGATCGCGAGATCGTTCCACTCACGCTCGACGGGCGCAGTCAGCACCAGCATGTGCCCGGCGCCGAGCGTGCGCTCGATCAGCAGCGGCGCACCGCCCTCGTACGCGATCAGCACTTTGTCCTGGTCGCCGGCTTCGACCGTGCGGTGCCGGAAGAAGCGGACGGAATGCCAATCGCCCGCATCGCGCAGCACGGGATGCGTAGTCGCTATCTCACCCACGACCGCGCCGCGCTGCTGCGGCTCGCCGATGCGCCAACCCTCCAGCAATGGGCCGGGCGCAACCGACGAGCCCGTTCCGAGCGTCGCGAGCACGGACCCGCCCGCTGCGACGTACTCCTTGATCCGGCGCGCCTGCACTTCGGAGAGCGCACCGATGTCGGCAATCACCAGCAACGAATAGCTCGTCAGCGCGCCGCTCGCGATCGTGTCGGGAGCACGCTCCTCCATGTTGAGAGCCGGCGCGGCCAGCGAGCCGATCGCCGCGCCGAAGTACGCGACATCGTCGGCGCGCGAATCGGTGGCCACGATCAACGCCCGCGGATCGGCATGCTCGAGCACCGCGTAGAAGCGATCGTCCTGCGGCAAGGCATCCGCCGGCTCGAGCGACACCTCGATCCGATGCGACCCGGCGGACAGCTTCAGGTCCGGAAACATCACTTTCGCGGTGGAACTCGCGGCGCCTGGCGATGCGAAGTCGGGCGCGAGCTGACTGCCTTCGCCTTCGACCGGCAGCGGCGCGACGGTCGCCGCGGTCGCGGCGAGCTCAACCCCGCGCCGCGCGTATTCCTTGCCGTCGATCGCGAGAATCACCTGACGCTGTTGCGGCTTCGCTGCCGTGCCGCGCACTGTGACTTCCAGCGAACGCGTGTCGGCTGTCTTCAGCGAGGCGCCCTGGATGAATACGTTCTCGGCGCCGCTGTTGCCGACGTCATGCAGTTCCAGTTGCGTCTGGGGCGGCGGCTCGAGATCGGCGAACCGGAGCGGCGCGGCGGTCTGTTGCAGATCAGAAATCAGATGCAGCACGACCGGCGGCCGCGGCTTGCCGAGCCAGTTGTCGGCGGTGCTCATCGCCAGGCCGTAGTCGAGCCGTTCGATACCGGGCTGCAAAGTGCGCAACGCCGCGCGCAGGTTGCCGGCCGCGGAGGCGGGTGTGGAATTCTCGATGACCGAGACGCGGCGCCCTTCCGCCGTCGCGAGCATCACGCGATCGGACGAGCGCAGGCTGCTCACGATCTTTTCTGCCTCGTCGAGCGCACGCTGCCAGCGCTCGCCGTGCTGCATCGACAACGAGCGGTCGATCACGATCGCATGCAACCGGGCGTTGGCATCCGCGATCGGGACGACGCGTTGCGAGAGCAGCGGACCCGCGAAGGCCAGCGCCAGCGCGATGAGCAGCAGAATACGCATCGACAGCAGCAGCCAATAACGCAGCGTGCGCTTGGCAGTCCGCTGCGTTTCGCTCGCCTCGACGAACATCAACGACGCGAACGGATGCTGCGTCGGATTCGCGCGCGCCACCCGGTGCAGCCAGATCGGCACGCCGATCGCGAGCAACCCGAGCAGGAATGCGGGCGCGAGGAACATGGTCGTCAGCTCCTGCCCTCGCGGAACGACAGGTAGCGGCGCAACGCGCGATCGAGCGGCTCGTCCGTGGAGATCAGCAGTTGGTGGGCACCGACGTCGGCCGCTGCTTTGCGCAGCGAGGCGAGGTGCGCGCCGAGGCGCTCGCGATACTCGCCCGCGAGATATTCCGGCGCGACATTCAGCGTGCGATGAGTCTCCACGTCTTCGAGCAGCACCGACTCGCTCCATTCGGGCTTCAGCTCGTGCGGATCGAGCAGCTGGAACAACATGATGTCGTGGCCGTGATAGGCGAGCGGTTGCACGGCCTTGCTCATCGCGACCGGGTCGCAATACAGGTCGGAGATCACCGCGACCAGGCCGCGACGCTTCAGGTGCTCGCCGAGACTGCGAAAGCACTCTTCCAGATTGGTGCCGCGGCCGGCGGTCACGGCGTCGATCGTGTGGATCATGCCTTGCAGGCTGCCGGCCCGGCTCGTGGCCGGACGGAACTGGCGGATCTGCTCATCGAACACGATCAGTCCGACGGGATCGTGCTGGCGCGCCGCGAGGTACGCGAGCGCCGCGGCCAGGAACTTGCCGTACTGCAGCTTGCTGATCCCGCCCGAGCTGTAGTCCATCGACGCGCTGGCGTCGAGCAGAATCATCAAGCGCGTGTTGGTCTCGCCTTCGTAGCGGCGGATGTAGGTGCGCTCGGTGCGTGCGTAAACGTTCCAGTCGACGAAGCGCGGATCGTCGCCCTCGACGTACGCGCGATACTCCTTGAACTCCTGGCTGAAGCCGTAATGCGGCGAGCGATGCAAGCCGGTGAGGAAGCCCTCGACCGCCGTGCGCGCCACGAGCTCGAGGTTCGCGAGACCCGCGAGCGTCGTCGGCGGCAGCAGGCGATTGAGCGCTGTCGAGCTCATCGATTGATGACCTCCCTCAGCACGTCGTCCACGGACTTGCCGTCCGATTCGGCCTGGTAGTTCGTCAGCACGCGATGACGCAGCACCGGCAGCGCCAGCGCACGCAGATCTTCGCCCGTCACGTGATAGCGGCCCGCCATCAAAGCGCGAGCTTTCGCCGCGAGACACAGGAACTGCGTGGCGCGTACGCTGGCGCCATAACGCACATAGCGGCGCACGCCGTCCGGCGCGCCGGATTCGTCGGGCCGCGTGGCGCGAATCAGCATCACGGCATCCTCGCGAACCTCGGCGGACAACGGCACCTGTCGCACCAGCCATTGGAACTGGACGATTTCCTCGGCCGTCGTGCATGCGGCGATTTCCGGCAGCTGCATGCGCGACGCGTAGCGATCGACGACTTCCATCTCTTCGACCGGCGTCAGGTAGTCGAGCAGTACGTTGAACAGGAAGCGGTCGAGCTGCGCTTCCGGCAATGGATACGTGCCTTCCAGCTCGATCGGGTTCTGCGTCGCGAGCACGAAGAACGGCGGGCTCAGCTGGTGCGTCGTGCCGCGCACCGTCACCGAGAGCTCCTGCATCGCTTCGAGCAGTGCGGCCTGCGTCTTCGGCGGCGTGCGGTTCACTTCGTCGGCGAGCAGCACGTTGGTGAAGATCGGGCCGGGCACGAACGTCCAGCGGCGATGGCCGGTCGTGATGTCCTCTTCGATGATGTCGGTGCCGGTGACGTCCGTCGGCATCAGGTCCGGCGTGAACTGGATGCGCTTGAACTTCAGTCCCAGCGCCGACGCCAGCGTTCTCACGAGCAGGGTTTTCGCCGTGCCGGGCATGCCCGTGATCAGACAGTGACCGCCGACCAGCAGCGTGAGCAGCAGATGATCGACCACGTCGTCCTGGCCGACGATGATCTTGCGGACTTCGGTGCGAATGGCGCCCAGCCGCGCGTGGAAGGTCTGCACCTGCTGCTCGACTTCCGCTTCGCTGAGCTGTCGGCCTGCGACGTCATTCATTTTTGGTTCGCTCCTCGACGATCTGCAGCAGGAATTCCTGCGCGGGTTTGTAATGGGGGGCGGCGGCGAGCGCATCGAGCACGTTGCGGCGGCTGCCGGCGCGATCGCCCAACGCGTACAAGGCGCGGGCCGAACCGAACAGGGCTTGCGCCGGGTCATGCTCGCGCAACGCCAGCAGGACTCGAAACTCGCGCAACGAGTCCTCGGCGCGCTTCGCGGTGAGCAGGCGCTCGCCGAGCTGCGCATGCTGGTCGGGATTCAACGGGTCGGCGAAGTTCAACGCCTGCATCACGGTCGTGGCATCGTCAGCCCGTCCGGCTTCGTCGAGCCAACGCGCCAGCTCGCGGCAGGCAGTCGGATCCCAGCCGCCGGCGGCGCGATACGCTTCCAGCGCAGCGATTGCTTCGGGGCGTTTGCCGCTCTTGTCCAGCGCTCGCGCCAGCAGCAGATACGGACTGCCGGGACCCGTGTGTTCCGGATAGAGCTCGACGGCGCGACGCGCCGGTGCGACCGCGTCGTTCCATTGCTCCTTCTGAATCGCTTTGCGCGCCGCCTGGTATTGCGTCTGCCACTCTTCCATGCCGGCGAGTAGCACGCCGTAGCGCGCGCGCAGGAATGCCTGGAACTCCTTGTCGAAATCCGCCGGCTTCATCTTGAACGCGCCCTCGACCGCTGCGGCCGTCGTGACGTTCCGATCGAACTGATGCAGGAACAGCGACAGGCGATCGAAGCCCCAGCGCTGCTCGACGAACAGGCAGATCAGCCCC
Source organism: Steroidobacteraceae bacterium (assembly GCA_036555785.1). Taxonomy (GTDB): domain Bacteria; phylum Pseudomonadota; class Gammaproteobacteria; order Steroidobacterales; family Steroidobacteraceae; genus Steroidobacter. The sequence continues at coordinate 49,477 of DATBKP010000050.1, read as the reverse complement.
GCCTGCACGTACGAGACCTGCACCTGGTTCGGATAACTCGGGCGGATGAAACCGGAGTCGAGATCGTCGACCGGCAGGAACTTGTTGTCGTTGAGCGCCGTGAGCACGTCGGGCGGCACGACCACGCCGGGCGTCGGACCGGTGCGCCATTCCTCGAACACGGAGATGCCTTCGCTCAGCCAGCGCGGCACGCGATGATCGGTCGACTCGAGCGTGAATACGTGCGCGAGCTCGTGCCACAGCGTGCTGCCCCAGTGAAACTCGCCGCTGGCCCGCCCCGAAGGACTGTCCATCGCGACCACGTAGCCGAACGTCACGCCGAGCAGACCGATGCCCGGCAGCGCTGCGACCCGCACTGCGAAGTCGTCATGATCGGGATAGACCTCGACGGTCACCGGCTCCTGCAACTTGAAGCCATAGCGGCGCGAGAACGTCGCGATGCCCCGTTGCACGAGATCGATCGCGTACGGCTCCAGCACGGACGATTCACTGCGATGCAAGCGCAGCCGCACGACATAGGTATCGCCGGCAACCATGACGGGCGTGGACGAGACGTCGAACTCGTCGATGCGGTCGAGCAGGCGCAGCGAGTTGACCGTCGTCGGGCTGTACGGATCGCCGGAATACGCCGCCGTGAGCTGCTCCCGCGCCTCATCGATCTGACCGAGGCGCAGCAGGTTCGAGCCGAGCTCCGCATGCGCAGACCACAGATCGGGCTGTACCTCGACCGCGCGACGCAGCAACGCCGTCGCCTCGCGGTAACGGCGACGCATGATTTCGAAGTGCGCCAGTTGCTCGTACACGGCGCCGTAGCGCGGGTTGTAATCGAGCGCGCGCTTGATCCACTGCGTCGGGTCGCGATCGCGTGCGCTTTCCAGCGCGGCGCGCATCGCAAACACTTCGATCGGCGGCATTTCCTGCTTGCGCGCCAGGTCGGCCGCACGATCCAGCGCCTTCTCCGCCGGCTCGATCTGACCGGACTCGAGCGCGAGCTGCGCGAGCACCAGGTGCACTTCGATCAGCTCGTCGTTCTGCTTCAGGACTTCTTCGAGCATCGGACCGGCATCGCCGTCGAAACGCTCGGCCAGCACGCGCGCCAGCCCGATCTTGGCGTACACGTCGTTCGGAAAGAGCTTCAGCGCCTCGCGAAACGTCTCGGCGGCGTCGTTGTATTGATGCGTTTGCAGGAACAACCGCGCCCAACGGACGCGCGGCTGCACCGCACGCGGATTGGCCTTGGTGACGTCGCGGAAGATCTCGTTGGCCTGTTTCAGGTCGCCGAGGGCCCACGCCGCTTCCGCTTTGGTAATGGCGTTCGAGGAGTTGAGCAGCTGCGAATAACAGGTACGGGCCTGCTCGACGCGACCGCGATACTGATGCTCATCGCAGGCGCGCAGCTCGCTGGCGCGCCGCGGATCGTAGTCGATCGACTGCGCGACGGCCGAGCCCATCGCAAACAGAGTGAATGCGCAGAGCGCGAGTTTTCTCATCGCGCCCCCTGCTTGGCATCGATCTGCCGCTGCAGCAGCGCCAGCTTGACCAGCACGCCTTCGAGCTCGTCGTAATACGCGTCCTCGCTCAGCGTCGCCTTGCGCTCCTTGACGCCGTCGAGATCGTGTTCGATCTGCCCGCGCTGCGCGAGCAGCGCCGCGACCTCTGGAGAGCCGGAGACCGCACTGCCGCCGAGCCGTGCGACGGTGAAGATCGTAGTGTCGTCCGCGGCTATGCGCGCGTGCTCGGTCGCGAGCGAGACATCCGACTTGAACGATGCTGCGACCTGCCGATTCGTGTAGTCGAAGGCTTCGGCGGCGGTGACGACTTCATCCTTGTTCACGTCGGCGCCGTCGCTCGTCACGGCCTGGACCCAGAACTGCGCGAAGCGCGTCGCCGTGCGCTCGCCGCCGCTCTTGGTCGCAGTGATGACCACTCGCTCCGGACGCTTCCAGAGATCGATCGTCGCGCCGCTCGCACTGGTCGCGTTCACGATCAACTGCTGCTTGGCGGTGAGCTTGTCGAACAACTCAGCGAGCTCCGAGCCGGTGACGTCGGTGCCCGGCACGTTGAAGCGATACTCCTCGCCATCGAACGTGCCGTGGCCGAGCAAGACGACCGTGGCGCTGTCGCTCGCTTTCACTTTTCCGGCGAAGGACTCGAATTCGCGCCGCAGTGAGTCGCGACGCGCCTGGTCGCCGGTGAGCACGACGACGTGACCCGGCGCGCCGGCGGCCTTCTCCGCTGCTTCGGCAATCGCAGCGGCCTGCTCGCGAAAGCGCTTCTCGTACTCCGGCTCGCCACCGAGCCCGGCTACGACGAACGTGAAAGAGGCCGCCGACGCGAGCGCCGGCAGCAGGAGCAGAGATGCTGTAATGGGGACATTCCCCATTTCACGCCGCCAGCTGCCAGCCAGACGGCGCATGAATGAAATGGGGAATGTCCCCATTACAGCCGCCCCCAGCGCAAGCGCAACAGCCATTCGCCGAGCTTGAGCGCGAGCAGCACCAGGAACACGATGGGCAGATTCCACAAATCGAGCGTCTGGCGCTCGATCACGCCCGCCTTGGAATATGGGATGGCGGCTGCGAGCCCTTCGAGATCGGTGAGCGGCCAGTAACGGCCACCGGTCATGGCGGCGAGCCGCTCCAGCGCCGCGCGATGCTGATATGTGCCGAAGTGCTCCGCGACACCATCGTTGCGTAGCACGTGTGTAGTCGCGCTGCCGACGTCACGGCCGCCGGAACGTGCGGTCATTTCTATGCGATACAGCCCGGCCGTCGCGGCATCGATGCTGGCGACATAGCGACCATCACCTTGACCAGAAGGCTGCATGGGCTGCACGAACGCCGGCTCGGCCTGCGGGGCTATTCGAAGTTCGACGCTTGCATCGTTGATCGGTTCAAACCGCTCGTTGCGCACTTCCGCCACCAGCCGCACGTTGCGCTCGTCGTCATACGCCAGCCTTTCGGGCTCGATCGAGGCCCGCGGCGGCGCGGTCGCAGAAATCGCGTGCAGCAGCTGGCGCCAGAAGATCTCGTGGCTCTCGTCCTCCGGCGGCAGCTGCATCTGCCAGCGCAGCGTGCTCGCCGTTGTGAGCATAAACGTCGCACCGCGCCCGTAGTGTTGCCACAGCAGCAGCGGCATGCGCGAGCGATCCACGACGCCTTCCAGGAGCACGATGGCGCCGGGCTTGAGGCGGCCGACCATCTGGTAGTCGGCGAGCGACGGCAGGTTCTTCCAGCGGTCCGCGTTGCGCTTCGGGTCCGGATCGAAGCGCAGGATGGGAGACTGCACTCCGTAGAGCGTCGGTTGCGCATGCAGCGGCCGCTGCACCAGTCCGCTGACCTGACGCCCGCTGAGCTGCGCCGGCATGGTTTGCGCGAGCGCCGCGTTCTGCCAGCCGCCGGCGGCGAGGCCGTGGCGACCGGCGAGCATCAGAACGGAGCCGCCGCGCCGGTCGACGAACTCTTTCAGCAGGCGATGCTGTTCGGGACGCAGGCTCGCGGCTTCGTAGCTGCCGATCACGACCGCGTCGTAGGCGTACAGCTCCGCCGGCGTCACCGGGAACCCATCCGCCAGCTCGCCCGACGTATCGATGCCCTGGCGGTAGTACTTGTTCGGCGTCGTGCGGACGACGCTGGCCACGCGCAACGCGCGATCGCGCTCGGCGGCGCGACGCAGGAACTTGTATTCCCAGCGCGGCTCCCCTTCCACGTACAGGATGTTGCGCCGGGTCGCCGGCACATCGACCACGCGCGTGCGCGAGTTGTTGATCGTGTTGCTCTCGCCCTGGAGCGGGTCGAGCGTAAAGCGCAGCTCGTGCGTGCCCGCTTCGCCCGCCGGCAGATCGATCGCCAAGCTCGTGGCATTCGAATCGCGGGGCAGCTCGATGTCGCGCGCAGCGATCAGGGCGTCGCGATCGTAGACCCGCAGCCGCGTCGTCGCGGGACCCGTGTGTCGGATACCGACCTGCGCGCTCACGGTCGAGCCGATCGGCGCGCTCGCCGGAACCTCGAGCCGCTCCAGCTCGAGATCGCCCTCGACCTGTTCCGGCCCGACGCCGACGGTGTGGATCGGCACGCCGTATGAAGCGAGCTCGGTCAGGCGCTCCTCGCTGAGCGAGCCGCCGTTTTCGGCGCCGTCGCTGAACAGCACGACGCCCGCGAGCGGCACGCTCCCGGCGCTCTGCAGGACCTGCACCAGCGAGTCGCCGATCCGCGTTTGCGGTCCGGGCGGCGGGATCGCGTCGAGCGAGTCGAGCGGCGTTGTGGTCTGCGCAAAGCTGAACAGGCGTACCTCGAACGTATCCTCGAGCTTCGCGAGCGTGCCCTTCTGCAGCGCAGCCGCCACTTGCTGGAGCCGCGACTGGTTCGCGTCGCCGTACTGCATGCTCGCCGAGGCATCGATTGCGACGGCCAGTACGTTCTCGCGATCCCGCACGCGCTCGACGTTCAGGACCGGCCGCCACAGCAGGCACAGGATTGCCGCCGCCAGCAGGCTCTGCAGGATGCCGACCGGCAACAGCAGCCGCAGTCCGAGCTGCCTTCGGCGCCACAACGTCGCGGCGATCACGACCACCGCGAGCAGGATCGCAGCAGCGAGCAGCCACAACGGCCAGGCGCTCGCGAACGCGAAGCGGCCAGTGCGATAGGCCCACAGGGGATGGGTAAACAGGAGCTCGAACATAGATTGGCAGCCACTCAATCAGACAAGTGGCGTCAACCACTAATAGAGAAGGGCCGGCCGCAGCGCAAGCGCAGAAAGTGCAAAGAAACGGGCCGGCTCGCGCCACGGAACCCGGGCAGCGCTCATGCGTACTGACTTGACGGATATGCAGCGCTAAGAGGTTGAATCTCATGGCCGGCAGCAGCGGTTCCCTGCACGAGAACGAGCAATCCCTGACGCCCGGGATCATCGACCGTCACCGCGCGATCGTCTCGATCATGGAGGAGCTGGAGGCGATCGACTGGTACGACCAGCGCGTCGAAGCGGCCACCGATCCGGAGCTCAAAGAGCTGCTCGCGCACAACCGCGACGAGGAGAAGGAGCACGCCTCGATGGTGCTCGAATGGTTGCGCCGCCGGGATCCAAAGCTGAACGAGCACCTGCGCACCTATCTGTTTACGGACAAGTCATTGCTGGCGATCGAGGCGGAGGCGGAAGGCAAGGACGGCGGCGAGGAACCCGGGGGTAGCGTGGGCGACGGGAGCCTCGGGATCGGGAGCCTGCGCCCATGAACGAGCTGCTGCGCGAGCACGCGCCGATCACGCCGGAAGCCTGGAAGGAGATCGACGCCGAGGCGACCCGCACGCTCAAGACCCTGCTGGCGGCCCGCCGCCTGGTCGACTTCAACGGTCCGCTGGGCTGGACTGCTACGGCGGTGCCGACCGGCCGGACCGAGAAACTATCGCCGGCCTTGCAGGAAGGCGCCGTCGCGCGATTGCGCCTTTCGCTGCCCTTGATGGAGCTGCGCGTGCCATTCGAGGTTTCGCGCGAGGAGCTGGACGCCATCGGACGCGGCGCTCGCGACGTCGACCTCGATCCGGTGCGCAACGCGGCGCGTGCGGCGGCGATCGCCGAGGACCGCGCCATTTTCCGCGGCTACGCGCCCGCGGGCATCGAGGGCATCTTCGAAGCGGCGTCCGCGCAAAGCCTGTCGATTCCCTCGGACTATCACGCGTATCCGGACGTGGTCGCCGAGGCGACCCATCGCCTGCGCAGCGAAGGCGTGAACGGTCCGTACGGGATTGCGCTCGGTCCGCGCTGCTACACCGGACTCACGCGGAGCACGTCGCGCGGGTATCCGGTCATCAATCACGTTCGTGCGCTGCTGGACGGGCCGATCGTCTGGGCGCCGGCGGCCGACGGCGCAGTCGTCATGAGCGTACGCGGCGGCGATTTCGAGTTGACGGTGGGTCAGGATTTTTCGGTCGGTTACCTCGACCATACGGGCACTTCAGTGCTGCTGTACCTGCAGGAGACACTGACGTTCCGCGTACTCACCGAGCAAGCGGCGGTGCCGCTGGTCTACCCGGCGGCGGAGGTGCCGGGCTGAAGGCCGAGCTACATGTTTCATCACACTTCATTAAGGTAACTCGACCACCCCGGTTGCGGCGTTGCGGTCACACTGCCTGGGTCGATTGAGGAGTCATAGAGTTGAGCGCAACGGAGTTGGATCGCCGCAGCGGGATTGAACGTCGAACGACGACGTTTGCTGCTTACTGGCACGGAGCACGGAACCCGCGCCGGCGCGCTGGACGCCGCGCAACCGACCATCGCCCCATCATCGACTGGCATTCGCCGCGGTTGCTGATCCCCGTCTTCGCGATCCTGGGCCTGTGCGTGCTCGACGGTACGCTGACGGTGCTGCTGATGACGCATGGCGCCCGTGAGGTCAACCCGGTGATGGCCTGGTTCCTGTCGCACAACCTGCTGTGGTTTGCGCTCGCCAAGCTCGCATTGACCGGCGTGGGGTTGTGCGTGCTGGTCGCATGCAGCCGCATGCGCCTGTTCCGCACGATCCGGGGTGAGTTGATCGTCTACGCCGTGCTCGGCGTCTATGTATGGCTTATCGCGTACGAGCTGCGCCTGCTGGAGCTCGCCGGAACGAGCTCAACCTGAGCGCTGCGCCAGGTTCGCGCTGCCGTACCCGCCGGAATACAGACGCAGCGCGAAGTACGTCCACGCGGAGAGCGTGCCGCTGACGACCGCAGTGACGAAGTTCGCCTGATCGAGCACGCCCGCCAGCAGCGCAACCAGGCCGAGCATCGACAAAGTCGCCTGGCCAAGGCGCAATTCCCACCGATCGACGTACTGCACGAGCGGCGACGCGTAACGCGCGATCCGGGTGCGATGCGGATCGAAGCCGAACAGTCCTGACAACGCGATGTAGCTCGCGACGCCGATCATGCTCCAGAACGCGATGCGCCAGAGCTCGATCGACTGGCCGGCGAGTTTGCCGTAGACGCCGGCGGCCAGGACGAACAGGGCGCATGCCAGCAAGGCGTGCCACTTACGCGTGTACATGGTCGATCCCGCAAATTTTGTTGGAAATAGTTGAGCCCGGAGGGCATGAAAGCGCAGCGACTCTGCCAGTTCTGTGACGCAACTCCAAGATCCTGTCAGTCTACGACGCCAGTCGGCGACAGCTCGCACCGCGGCGGCCGCTCACGTAAAAGATCGCCTACAACTGTGAGAGGAACGCCGACTCCATGACCTTCCTGCGGCGCTCGCTGGTCGCGCTGGGCATCGCGGCGATGCTGCCGACAGTCGTGTTCGCCGCCTTCACAGTCTTCCACATGCTGCGGGCCGAGCGCGAGCGCGTGACCGAAGCGACCCTCGCGCAAAGCCGGGTCGTGATGACGCTGGTCGACACGCAGCTGCAACGACATCTCGCCGCGCTCGACGTGCTCTCCAGCTCCGTCTACTTCGAGACCCGGGATTGGGGCGAATTCTACTGGCGCGCGCAGCGGCTGCTCGGCGCAACCCGGCTGTGGGAATCGATCGTGCTGATCGACGCGCAGCGCCGCCAGGAAATATTCGACCTGCGCCACCCGCTCGGCGAGGCCGCCCCGCTTGCGGCCGTGCACGAGCGCGCCTTGCGGCGAGTGATCGCGACGGGCACGCAGCTGGTCGGCAATGTCGAAAGTCACGAGCATCCAATCGTGTGGCTCTACGTTCCGGTCCGCAGCGAGGGCAAGGTTACTTACGCGATTGCGGCCGCGCTGAAGCCAGCCATATTTCAGGACGTGCTCACGGCGTACGCGACGCCGGGCTCGACTGCCGCCATCGTCGATGGCGACGGCGATTTCGTCGCGCGCACGCTCGATTATGAAGACCGTATTGGCACGCCGGCGACTCAGTATGTGCGCGAGGCGATCGTCGGCGGCGACTCGGGTCTGTATGCCGGCACGACTTACGAAGGCCTGAAGAACTACACGGCCTACAACGTCTCGCGCATGTCGGGATGGTCGACCCATCTCGCGGTCGCCTCGGCAAGCATCGACACGCCGACGCGCTGGTCGTTCGTCGCTGCGGGTATCGCCGCACTCGGCGGCCTGGTGCTCGGCGGTTTCCTCGTGTTGCTGGTCGTGCGCGACATGGCGGAGCGACGGCGCGCGGAAGAGATCTTGCGCCAGTCGCAAAAGATGGAAGCGATCGGCCAGCTCACCGGCGGCATCGCGCACGACTTCAACAATCTGCTCACGGCCGTCATCGGCAATCTCGACATGATGCGCACGCGCCTTGCAGGCAATGAACGGCTGCAGCGCATGGCTGACAACGCACTCGAGGCAGCGCGAAAAGGAGCGAAGCTCGCGTCGCAGCTGCTCGCGTTCTCGCGCAGTCAGCGACTCGACGTCGGGTCGATCGATCTCGCGCAGCTGCTGAACGGGATGAGCGGACTGTTGACGCAATCGGTCGGGCAAAACGTGCGCGTCGAGTTGCGGATCGATGAAGACGCACGCTACGCGATCAGCGACGCCAATCAGCTCGAGCTGGCCTTGCTCAACCTCGCGGTGAACGCGCGCGACGCGATGCCGGACGGCGGCACGCTCACGATCGCGGCGCGACTCATCGCGGATCGAGAGCGAGGGTTGCCGCACGTCGAGCTGTCTGTCGCCGATACGGGATCGGGCATGACCGAGGAAGTGCGATTGCGGGCGACCGAGCCCTTCTATACGACCAAGCCGACCGGTGCCGGTACCGGCCTCGGCCTGTCGCAGGTCTATGGCGTGGTGCGCGAATCGGGCGGCACGCTCGTCATAGAGAGTGAGCCTGAAAGCGGCACGACCGTGCGTCTGATCCTTCCGGCCGGCACGCCGCCCACTGTGCGGACGGATGACGATGCGCAAAGGCCGCCGACGGTGCCCGATGCGAGGTCTCGCGAGCAGACACGCGTGCTAGTCGTCGACGACGATCGGCTGGTGCGACGTCTGATGTCGGACGGTTTGAAAAGCCTGCAGTACCAGGTCACGACGGCGGAGAACGGCGAGCAGGCACTCGCTGCCATGGAAGGAACGCGCTTCGATCTGCTGCTCGTGGACTTCGCGATGCCGGGCATGAACGGCGCCGACGTGGCGCGCGCAGCTCAGAACCGTCAGCCGGGCCTGAAGGTGCTGATGGTCTCCGGTTACGCAGACAGCGCCGCGGTGGAAGCGGCACTCGGCAATGCGCGACTGCTGCGCAAGCCTTTCGACCTCGCCGAGCTCGGGGCGGCGGTGGCCGAGACGCTGGCCGATGTAAGATGACGCATGCCCTACACGACCCAGCAATCGGCCGAGAACGTCGTTCTCGATCCGCCGACGCCGCCTGACGCGACAGTCATCTGGTTACACGGTCTCGGCGCCGACGGCTTCGATTTCGTGCCGATCGTCGAGGAGCTGCGCTTGCCGCCGACGTTCGCGGTGCGCTTCATATTTCCGCATGCGCGGCCGCGACCGGTGACGATCAACGGCGGCTTCGTGATGCGCGCGTGGTACGACATCACGAGCCTGGGGCCGGATCGTAAAGAGGATGACGCCGGCATTCGGGAATCCGCGGAGGTGGTTCGCGGTTACATCGAACAGGAGAACGCACGCGGCATCGGCAGCGAGCGGATCGTGATTGCAGGATTCTCGCAAGGCGGCGCGATTGCGTTTCAGGCGGCGCTGCGTCATCCGCAGCGGCTCGCTGGCGTGATGGCGCTCTCTACTTATCTACCGTTGCGGGAAACGTTGGCCGTCGAGGCTGCGCCGGCCAACAAGAATGTGCCGATCCTGATGTGTCACGGCTTACAGGACCAGATGCTACCCGCGTCGCTCGGCATGGCATCGCGCGATCTGCTGCAGAGCCTCGGCTACCAGGTGGAATGGAAGGCCTACCCGATGGAACACTCGGTGTGCATGGAGGAAGTGCTCGACATCTCCAAGTGGCTGCAGGCGCGCCTGGGCAAAGCATAGGAATCCCAACATGAGCTTCAACATGAGTATCGGACCCCTGATCGCGCTGATCGCCGGCATCCTGATCCTGATCGTGCCGCGGCTGCTGAACTACATCGTCGCGATCTACCTGATCATCATCGGGCTGCTCGGTCTGTTCGGCCCGCTGCGGCTTTGAGCGCTGCGGGTCGCTACGCTGCTGCTTACGCCCGCCTGCCCCGCAACGCGCGCGGCGCGTTGTGGATGCTCGCGTCCGCCATCACGTTCACCGCGATGACGATGCTGATCAAGTATCTCGGCACCGACTACTCGCCGGCGCTGCAGACGTTTTATCGACAGTTCGCCGGGCTGCTGGTGCTGCTGCCGGTCATCCTGCCGAATCCGCGCGCAGTGTTCCGCACGACCCGGCCTGGCATCCTGCTGTTCCGATCGGGGGCCGGGACAGTCGGCATGATCCTCGCGTTCTACGCGTATCAGAAGATGTCGCTCGCGGATGCGAATGCGCTGTCGTTCACGCGTACGTTGTGGCTCGTGCCGCTCGCAGCGTTCGTGCTCAAGGAAACGGTGGGGCCGCGGCGGGTCGCGGCAACGATCGTCGGTTTCCTCGGCGCTTTGTTGATGCTGCAGCCTCACGCGAGTGGCGGCGCCGGGTGGCCCGCCGCGGCCGCACTCACGTCGGCGTTATTGTTCGCGTTCACCGTGACCGGCATGAAGTTCATGACGCGCGATCACTCCACGCTGACGCTGATGGCATGGTCGGCGGTGCTCGGCTTCGTGCTCGCGATTCCGCCTGCGCTATTCGTGTGGCGCTGGCCGACGCTCGTCGACTTCGCACTGCTGTGTGCGATGGGCGTGCTCGGCACGGTCACGCAAGCGTGCTATATCAACGGCATGTCCGAAGGCGACGCAGCCGCGATGGCGCCAATCGACTACACGCGCCTGGTGTTCGCGGTGATCCTGGGCTACGCGCTGTTCCGCGATGTTCCCAACACCATGACGATGCTCGGCGCCGGCATCGTCATGGCCTCGACCCTCTACATCACCCTGCGCGAAGCCCGGCTCGGCAAGCCGGAGCCGGCGCCGGAGCGCGTCGAATGATGTGGCGCTTCGCGGTGTTCGTCGCATCGATCGCCGTCGCGATCGGGGCGTATGTCGCGTACGACATGCTGTACGTGTCCGGGCGCGTCTATCCGCCAGAGAACATGATCGTCGACACGCTCTATGGGCCGGTGCTGTTCCTGAACATTCCGGTCGCGCTCGGCTGGGCTTTCCTGGCGGCGCAGAGGCCATGGGTCAAAGCCCTTGGCCTCTTCGTCGCATTCCTGCTGCTGCTGGTCTTCCTCGCCGTCATCGCCATGGAGCGCGGGACGTTCGTCTCGATGTACTAGCGGCTAGGTCGGCCTTTAGCCTGATTTCCGCGCCAGCCTGATCCGCGGCTCGGCCGCCGCGTGCAGCGACGTCAGCTTCGCATCGTTCACTTCCGCGACAGCCGAGTTCAGCGCCTTGTCGTAGCAAGCCGCGTACAGGTCCTTCGTTCTCAGCTCGCGGCTGTCGTAGCTGTTGCAGACTTTCTGCGATGCGTACTTCAGCCGGGCGTACAGATGCGCCGCATCCGCCGATTGCGTGAGATCGAGGTCGGAGTAATTGACCACGACGCTCGCGGCCTCACGTTCCTTCGCGGCGGCGATGTCGGCGATCAGCGAGGCGGCAGCGATGGCAAGGACTGCTCCAACGACACGGACGGGTGCGAGTCGCGATTGATGCATCAACATGACCATTCTCCTCGGGGCGTGGACTGCATGACTTGCGATACCGCCGCAGCGACAATGGTTGCAGCGGACAGCAGCTTTTGAGCGCGATCCGCGCGGAGTGCTCCGTCGCTTCGTCGCGCCCAGCATTCGTTTTGACGTTCGAGCAAGAAAAGCGTTAGCCGGACAGCGCCGGACACAAGTCGCACCAAGCGCCGAGCCCGCACCTGACGCAAACCTTGCGACGAAGCGTGCCGGTTGCGCGACGAGTTGATGGACGTTGCAGCCACCCTTGCTTAGAGTGACCGGCATGACGCTGCTACAACTCAACAAGAACAGAAATCTGACGTTCTGGTCGCTGCACGCGCTGGGCTGGAGCGCCTACGCGATCTCGCAGTACCTGGGCGCGTTGCTCTACGGCAAGGCAGTTGCCTACAACAAGGTGATCGCGATCGCGGCCGTCAGTGGCTTCGTGCTGAGCGCGTGGCTGCGGTACTTATGTCGCTGGCTGTGGAACAAGCCGCCAGCCGTGCAGATCAGCATGGCACTGTTGAGCGCGTACGTGACGGCACTCGTGTGGCGACTGCCGATCAATTGGGCGTATCACACTTTTTTCGAACACGAGTGGATGGAGGAGGAAAGCCACTGGTTCGACTACTTCGGCGGCGCGCTCAGTGCGACGTACCTGATGGTGTGCTGGATCGGGTTGTACTTCGGCTTTCGTTACTACGAGTCGATGCAGGCTCAGCGCGAGGCGGCGCTGCGCTCGTCCGCGCTGGCGCAGGAGGCGCAGCTCAAGATGCTGCGCTATCAACTCAACCCGCACTTCCTGTTCAATACCCTGAACGCGATCTCGACGCTGATCCTGGACAAGCGCAACGAAGTTGCGAACTCCGCGGTGACCGGGCTGTCAGAGTTCCTGCGCTATACGCTCGATCAGGACCCGATGAAGAAGGTCACGGTGGCGCAGGAGGTCGACGCGTTGAACCTGTATCTCAACATCGAGAAAATGCGCTTCGGTCAGCGCCTGACGATCGAGTTCGCGATCGATGAAGCAGCGAGCACGATGTTGATGCCGAGCCTGCTGCTGCAGCCGCTGATCGAGAACGCGATCAAGTACGCGGTGTCGCCGCGGGAACAGGGAGGGAAGATACGGATCGGCGGCCACGTCACCGGCGGGATGCTGCAGCTCGAGGTGTCCGACGACGGGCCGGGTATGGTCAATGCGTCGCGACTGACGAACGGACGCGGTGTCGGGATCCGTAATACTTGTGAGCGATTGCAGGTCTTGTATGGAGAGCGAGGTGTAGTGCAGGTTCACAATACCGAGCCGGGGCTGCGCGTCGCGCTGACATTCCCGGCGGAGAGCGGTGCGTCGCGCACATAGTTGAAGTCGGACGGGGATAGCATGAGCGACAGGCCGATCCGGGCAATCATCGTCGACGATGAAGAGCTCGCACGCCGCGGGATTGAGATTCGCCTGGCCGGGCACACTGACGTGCAGATCGTCGGGCAGTGCGAGAACGGTCGCGAGGCGCTCGAAGCGATCACGCGCGAAAAACCCGATTTGATGTTTCTGGATATTCAGATGCCCGGCATGTCGGGATTCGACGTGCTCGCGCGCCTGCCACACGATGCGCTGCCGATGATTGTGTTCGTGACTGCGTTCGATCGGTTTGCGTTGGAGGCGTTCGAGGCTCAGGCGCTGGATTACCTGTTGAAGCCGATCAACGACACACGGTTTGTGCAGGCGCTGGAGAGAGTGCGGAGTTTGTGGAGGCAGAAGTCAGCGATCGCTCAGCGCGACAAGTTGATGGAGTTGATCGCGCAGACGAAAGGAAGTGGGTCGCTGGATGGGGAGGAGATTCAGAGGCAACTCGCCGCAGCCGTCGGGCCGGAGTACCCGGGCGTCCTGCCGATCAGGGATGACAACGGAACGGTGAGATTAGATGTGTCACGCATCGATTGGATTGACGCGGCCGGCGATTACATGTGCGTGCATGCGGATGGAAAGACGCATGTGCTAAGGGAGACGATGAAGTCGCTGGAAGCGATTTTGGATCCGAAGGTGTTTCAGCGCGTGCACCGGTCGACGATTGTGAATATTCAGAGAGTGCGCAGATTGAGGCCGCATACGAACGGGGAGTATTTCTTGACCTTGGATGACGGGCAGGAGATCAAGCTCAGCAGGAGTTATAGGGATCGGGTGGATCAGCTGCTGCAGCGGAGGTGATGGACCTCAGCGAGCGGCGAGCATCGTGCGGAGGTGACCGGCGCCGCCTGCGGTTGTCACCGTCCACGGAGCCTCTCGCTGACTAGCTGATCTGAGAGTTACGCGCCCAGCTTCCGACTCCGCTAGATAGAGCTTCCCTACACTCTCCCGCAAGGTCTTTTCTACCTCTGGTTTCCGCCGCGTGGTCGTGACTCGTGCCTGAGGCATTGCGCTGATAAAGCTGTTAGAGGCCCGGGACAAGATGCGTTCCGCATCCTGTCGGGTTGGCAGTGAGACGTCACCGCGACGGAATGGAGTCAAAACGGCGATTGGCTCACGCTCGAGCATCTGCGTCCAAACATCGTCGAGATGACCATTAACTGAGCCGTGATGTGCGACCTTAAAAACCCCAGCGAGTTGTTTGGGTCTCGCATCGGAGAGCACTATCGACTGCCAGCCCGCATGACGGTCGCCGACCTCCTCAAGATCGGACCCGAAAACCAGGCTCAGATGACCCAACTGAATCAGAATAACCACAGCAGTATCGTTCTTCTTCGGTGATGGTATCCGCGTTCTCAATGACCCATATGTAGGGCCGATTGCTCCCACCCATTTCAGAAACTGCAGAACCTCCTTGTCTGAAGGCGAAAGCGACCACACTTCACAGTCATCTCCGCCGCCAACCTCGCAAGCACTGAATACGCGAATTCGTTTGTCAGCTTGTGCAAGCTTGGGCGGACCCATTCGTGATTCCCTGCCCACAGCCGTTCTGAATACCGCAGAGATCTCAGATAGTCCAGATCCCACGCGCACCATCGTTTCCTTGCCCTGACTTACGAATGCAGCGAAGTCGTCCTTAGCGAACGCGGACGGTATTACCAGTCGAGCATTCTCGTATTGCTCATAGCTCTGCGAAATTCCGCGAATATGATCGTCGTGCCAATGGGTGACGACGAGGAGGCGCACGCACTCGTCGGGGCGCAATCCGAGGGCGTCAAGGTAGGAAGTAGGGGCAGGAAGACGACTCTGAACATCGATGCACGAATCGATCTGAATCCAAACATTGTTTCCGAGGTGAACCAGCACGGCTTCGCCATATCCAGGCCCAAATACCGTTATTTCGACCTGATCTGATTTCGGTGGCGAAAGGCTAGTTGTCTCAGGCGCAGTCGCGAGGATCATGTTCCCCATGGCCTACTACTGTTCTGCCGATCGCCAGCCTTTGAAGATTGCTCTGAAGCTGTCCGCCTGCTGGTCACTTTGCGCGATGTCGCTGTGGGTCCACCGCGGCAGGTCACGGAACACTATGGAAGAAGTACGTTTTCGACTTCCTGACGCAGCTATGGAGTAACCAATTACCCACCTAAAGATCGCGCCGGGCTTTACCTTGGCGAGATCGCGCTCGGACAACTCGTCCTTCTGGAATTCCCCGGACTCCTCCGGCGACTCAGGGTTGGTTAGATCGCATAGCCTCGCAGAAAAGCTGTGCTCCGAGACATCGAGCACGACACCTTCCCACTCCTGCATAGCGTACAGACTTGTGTGAGCCAACTTGGGCGCGATGCCTTCTGCTCGGACAAACTCCGGGACCTTGGATGAGCTTTGGGAAGCGGGGCTCCATGGACTACGCGCCACGACTGTCTCAGCGATCCCGTTCTGACTATTGCTCACGCTGGTCGGTCCGCGATCTAAACGTGTGCGATAGCTCGACTGAGCCAGAGTCGCAAGGCGATCGGCAGTTTGTCCGTCGGGTTCTTGGCTCGACTCCACACGTCTAGCTTCTTGCGTAAGTCCGGTCGCGACAGCAGGAGCACTCATAACTGACCTAAGAGATGATCAAAAATTTCTTCCGTCTTCTTGATTGATGGCTCGAATGATTTTTCGAGCAGATCCATCAGCTGCCCGGCTGATCCGGGAGCGGTGGCGTCGCTCAGTGCGTAGTGATCGTTCGAAGCCATGTAGATGCCAACTTTGATTCGCCGAGAAGGCTCTACCGTAATCCTGAACGAGCCAGTTGGCCGATCATCGAGTTCGTTCTCAATAAGAGTAATCGAGATGAGACCACCATGTCTTGCATCCTTCCCCATCTGAGTTCGTTTGCCCCATTCGCCCCATACGTCACGTGGAGCAAGCGCGAGCCCAAGCCGTTCTCGTCGGTCGAAGTCCACAGGAAAATGAGCCTGAAGATTGATGCCCATCGCGCTTAGCGGTGTGTGTGGTAGGAACTCACGGAACAGTCTAACTACGAACTCCGACAAACGAATGAACGGCTCCTCAGTAGTCTCAAAAGTAATTCGCTCTGGTTCTGCCCGGAATGAAAGCCAATCCATTCTGAAACTTGAGACTTCCTTGTGAATGACTTGCACTTCGGCTGACTCAGCTTCCTTCGCAGAAAAAAGGCCGACATGGGCGAACCACGCTGGCTGAAAGATTGCAGGGTTGAACCTTCCAGTCAGCACGATGTTTACGCCGGCCAAGTCAGGCGTCATACGCACGGCTACGTCTCCAATCCCCGGGCGCGCACGCTCTCGCCCTCCTAAGAGCCTACCATGGCAATAGCCCACATTAGATCTCCCAAGTCTGCATTCTGACCGAAGGTGGGCCTCGGGTCCCGATGGGCTCAGGACGGCGACCACTTCATCACACACCCAGCTTTTCGGTCATCCGTGAGTGTGCACATCAAGCGCACTAAGGCCGCCATGACTATTTGGTGACTTCGTCGAGAAACTCGTTCTTTCCATCGCGTTGTGGATATATACAGCAACTGACCTTCCAGGTACGATGCACACGTGCTCACTCGAGCACGCGTGCCCGCCAGAACCTCTCCCTAACTTCTGGCGAGTGAATCTCTCAAGGAGCGTTTGATCGGAAGCGGCGCACGACGGTGCTAGAACACCGCCGCACGCCTGACCACAGCCACAAACGAGGTGTAGCCATGGCTGACAAGGATGATACGTCGAAGGTCCCGCCGGACCGCAATGCCCGCGTTTCAGCTGAAACGTCCGCATCACCCGCAGGTGATCGCAAAGTCTCCAAGCGTCCAGCTATCACTCGCATCGAGCGAGCCATCGAAGCACAGCGCGCGCAACTGGCTGCAGGCGCATGGCGTGCTCACGTGCCTGTACGAAGTGCTGCTGTACGCGGAAGGTGACGATGCAGTCGAGTACGCGCAGGCGGCGCACGCGGCGGCGATGCTCATCAACAAGAGTGTGGAGGACCTGGACTCAGTGCGGATCACGCCGATGATAGAGGAGCTCGTGTTCAAGTCGGGCTATCGGGTGGAGGATTCGGCAGTGGCCCATTGGCGCTGAGCTTCAGCACAACTCTTCAAATCCGAACCAAGGAACGGCAATCATGAACAGGAAAGACAAGACATCGGCTTCCAGCAGTCTGAGCGAGACACTGCTCTCAGAGGAGGAGGTCGCACAGCGGATCACCGAACTCGAGCGACGAAGTGCCTCGCATACTGTGATCCTCAGGTTCTTGCAGACGGTTCTCGACTTCCTGACAGTGCCGGGTGCATTGCACCTGACAGCTCAACAGCGGGCCGAGTTGAGTCGACGGCTGGATGAATTTGAGAAGGATCCGGAAATCGGGCCGGCTTTGGCCGAGATCAAGAAACGCGTACGAAAGAGTGGGTGAATTGCCCAGCTACTGGACAGGCCGCCGAGTGTGTCGTTAGCGATCATCGGAGCGCGGCGATACACTCGGCTGAGATTCGATCGCGGGAGTGAGTTATGGCTAGAGCAATCTCTGAAATCGAACAGGAAATCCGCAGCTTGACTCGGCCGGATCAGGAGCGGCTGCTGCGAGCACTGCTCGAGGAACTCGATGGACCGGTCGATCCCGATGCCGACCGCTCTTGGCTTGAGGAAGTGCAGCGCCGAAGTGCGGCCTTCGATGCTGGTCTCATGAAGTCCTATCCTGCAGAAGAAGTATTCGCGCAAGTTCGCTCGCGGCTGAAACAGTGAAGATCGAAGTCACTGAGGCCGCTTGGGAAGATCTCGCGGAGGCGACGGAGTTCTATGAAGCGAGACTTCCCGGACTTGGACGAGACTTCCTGCTCGAGGTCGAACGTCTAGCGGCAGTGCTACTCGCCTCGCCCACACTGGGCGAGAAGCTCGATCCGGCTCACCGTCGACTATCTCTGCGACGGTTTCCCTACGGCTTGATATTCAAGCGCGATGGCGAGGTCATCCGCGTCGTCGCAGTAGCGCATCGGAGGCGCAGTTCTCGTTACTGGAGTTTTCGCGTCCAGGATCGAGCGATGGCGGCACGCATTGCGCAGCCCGCCCCCGTAAATACCGCAACTGCGTAGCGCACATGATCGGCTCAAGCTAATTCCCAAGCTCGGAGCCAGCAGAACTCACTTAAGTCAAAAGCGCGACGGACCGAGGCAGCCGTGGCGGGGAAGCTGTCGACACCACCTTTCGTATCCAGCGGACGTCCGTCCGGCTACGTAGTCGCCGTATTGCTCGCAGTCGCTGGCACGGCGGTCCAAGCCGGCATCCAGGCTTTGCTCGCGCAGCTCGACCCGGCCTCCAGCCATTCGTTCTCCGCATACCCGGCCCTGCTCGCGGCAATCCTCATCAGCGCGTTGTACTTTGGCCGGGGGCCGGCATTGCTGTGCCTCGCCGTCTGCACGGTGCTGTCCCTCTATTTCCTCGTCGAGCCGGCGTACTCGTTCCGTATCGAAAGCCCCGCCCAGCGCGTGCAGTTCCTTTTGCGCGTGGCCATGGGGCTCACCATCTGCTTCGTCGGTCTCGACCGACGGATCGTGCGCGAGAGTCTGAAGGACAGCGCACAGCGCACGCAGCTCATCGTCGAGAGCGCGCTGGACGCCGTCATCGCCATCAACCGGCACGGCACGATTACGGAATGGAATTCGCAGGCGGAAACCATCTTCGGTTGGAAGCGCCATGAGGCGCTCGGGCGCGAGCTGGCGGAGCTGATCATTCCGGAGCGCTATCGGCAATCGCATCGTGATGGCCTGAGCCGTCTGCTGGACACAGGTATCGCGACCGTGCTCGGCAGAAGAATCGAGTTGTCGGCGATCCGTCGCGACGGCAGCGAATTTCCGGTCGAGCTGTCGATCACGCGCATCCAGTCCGCGGGCGAGGAATACTTCAGCGGCTTCGTGCGCGACATCTCGGAGCGCAAGGCCGCGGAAGAAGAGCTGCGCACGAGCGAACAACGGCTGCGCAACCTCGCCGAGTCGCTGCCGAACCTGGTGTGGACTTGCCGCCCCGACGGCTATTGCGACTACCTCAGTCGCCAATGGATCGAATACACCGGCCGCCCGGAGGCGGAGCAGCTGGGTGCCGGCTGGGCGGAGCAGTTGCATCCCGACGATCGTCCAATGATCGAGCGCGAATGGGCGACGGCAGTGCTGCACAAGACTGCATTCGACGCCGAGTTCCGCATACGCCGGCACGACGGCGTGTACCGTTGGTTCAAGACGCGCGCCATTCCGCTGCTGGACAGCCGCGGCCAGGTCATCAAGTGGTTCGGCTCGAACACCGACATCGAGGACTACAAGTTCGCGGAGCTGCGGATGCGCACGCAGCTCGAGCGTTTGGACCTGCTGGATCGCACGACGCGCGCGATCGGCAGCCGGCTCGATGCGCCCAGCATTCTGCAGATCGCCGTGCGCAGCCTGGAGGACAACCTCGGCGCCGACCTCGCATGCGTTTGCCTGTCGAATGGCGACAAATCCGTGCTCACGGTGACTTGCGTCGGTGTACGCGGCCTGAAGACCGCGAAGCAGCTCGGATTACTCGAGAACACCAGCATCGACGCCGCGGAAGACGGCCTGGGCCGGTGTATCCGCGGCGCTGTCGTCTATGAGCCCGAGCTCACGCGCGTCGAGTCGCCATTTGCGAAGCGTCTCGCGAAGAGCGGATTGAACAGCGTCGTGTTCGCGCCGATCGCCATCGAAAGCTCCGTGTTCGGCGTGCTGATCGCGGCATCGAGCAAGCCGCGACAATTCTCCAGTAACGACTGCGAGTTTCTGCGTCAGCTCAGCGAGCACCTCGCACTGGCAACTCAACAAGCGGAGCTGTACTCATCGCTGGAGCGTGCCTACGAAGACATCCGCAGCACGCAGAAGGGAATGCTGCAGCATGAGCGCTTGCGCGCCCTTGGCCAGATGTCGAGCGGAATCGCACACGACATCAACAATGCGCTCGCACCTGCTGCGCTTTACGTCCAGTTGCTGCTGGAGCGCGAGCGCGGACTGAGCGAGCAATCGCGGGAGCAACTCGGCGTGGTCGATCGGGCTCTGCAGGACGTCTCGCACACGGTGGCGCGCATGCGCGAGTTCTATCGCCCGGAGCAACTGCAAGGGGAAGAGGCTCCAGTGAGCATCAATCGCCTGCTGGAGCAGGTCATCCAGCTGACGCGCGCGCGGTGGCTCGACATTCCGCAGGAGCGCGGCATCGTGATCCACGTGCAGCGAAACTTTTCGCCGGCAGTGCCGGACATCCTCGGCGTGGACAGCGACATTCGCGACGCCGTGACCAATCTGATCCTCAATGCTGTCGATGCGATGCCGGGCGGCGGAACCGTGACCGTGCGTTCACGTCTCATCGCGCAGCCCGGTCGGGCTCCCGGTAGCACGGTGCCCGCCGTCGCTGTCGAGGTCAGCGACACCGGCATCGGAATGGACGAAGAAGCGCGCGCCCGCTGCCTGGAACCGTTCTTCACGACGAAGGGCGAGCGCGGAACGGGCCTCGGATTGGCCATGGTCTACGGCATGGTGCAGCGGCACCGCGGCGAGATCGAGATCGAGAGCTCACCCGGCCAGGGCACGACTGTTCGCCTTCTCTTCCCCAATTTGAGCGCAGCCGGAGCGCAAACGGCCGTGGCGCGTGAGCCCGAGCGTACGCTGCCGCTGCACATCCTGCTCGTGGACGACGATCCGCTGGTACTCGAAGCCTGCAGAAATGTGCTCGAGAAGGACGGCCATACGATCGTCACGGCCGAGGGCGGCGCGGCCGGCATCGAATCCTTCCGTCAGCATCACAAGAGTGCGAAGGCCTTCGACCTGGTCATCACGGACCTCGGCATGCCGAACGTCGATGGCAGGCAGGTGGCCGCAGCGATCAAAGCTGTCGAGCCGCACAGGCCCGTCATCCTCATGACTGGATGGGGCCACCGCCTGCGCGCGGAGGATGAGAAGCCCGAATTCGTCGATCGGGTGCTGGGCAAGCCGCCGAAGCTGCAGGAGCTGCGAACCGCACTGTCGGAGCTGACTACCGCAGCGAACGCGGCCCGAACCAATTCGTGAGCGCCTCAGTGAGCCCGCGCTGCTCGCGGTCTCCAACCCACGCGACATAGCCATCGGGTCGAATCAACACGGCAGTCGGCGCAGGAACGACTCCGATCACCGGCAGCTCCCACGCGCCTTCGCACCTGCCTTCGACGAGCTGAACACGATCGGCCCATGGCGTGATGTCGAAGCCACCACGCTCACCGAGGTTGAGCAGTACCGGCCTTGCAGCGTGCAGCAGCGTGAAGAGTCGCAATGAACCTGCGGCAGTGCTCAGATCCAGATCCGGCATGCGGCGCCCAACGAGCGGATGCCCTTCGCCAAAGTCGTAGTGAATGCCCAGGCCGGAGATCGCCGCGACCATACGTTTCCTAGGTTCGTCCAGGCCGGCGAGTTCCGCGAACAGCTCGTCCAGGGCCTTGCTGCGCTCGTCAGTACGCCGCAGAGCGACCTGCGCCATCGTGTTGCGCAGTACGCGGGCCGCGACCGGATGACGCTCGGCGTGATACGTATCGAGCAAGCTTTCCGGTGATGCGCCCTTGACCACCTGCGCCAGCTTCCACCCGAGATTCACTGCATCCTGCACGCCAAGGTTGAGGCCTTGCCCGCCCAGCGGCGGATGCACGTGCGCGGAATCGCCGGCCAGCAACACGCGCCGATCGCGATAGGCCGCGGCCTGGCGAGTCATATCGGTGAAGCGCGAGATCCAGGTGGGATTGCGCGCACCGAAGTCGGTGTCGAAGACGGCGATCAATGCTTCGCGCAAATCGTGCAGCGTCGGCTCGCTGCTGGCTCCGACGTGCCGCTCAGTCAGCACGGCGCGTATGCGATTTGCCTCTTCCGCCTTGCCGATCGCGTGAGTGCCGATCGCGTCGTGATGGAAGCCCATCGTCGGCTCGCTGTCCGTCTCGACTTGGGCGATCAGCCAGCTCGTCGTTGCGTCCCAGCCGGGGAACTCGATGCCCGCAACCTTGCGAACGACGCTGCGTCCGCCATCGCAGCCGACGAGATACTGCGCGCGCATCGATTGGCCATCCGACAACTCGACAGCGACGCCACTATCGTCCTGCGTGAACCCCGTGACTTCGCGCTCGCGATAGATCGGCACTGCGAGCTCGGCGACCCACTCGGCGAGAATGCGCTCGATGTGCTTCTGCCAGAGGCCGAGCGTGTAGTTGTGTCGCGTCGGAAAGTCGCCGATGTTCAGCCGCAGCTGATGGAACATCACGACCGGATATTTCTGTCCTCGCGAGATGAAGCGCTCGGCGATGCCGCGCTGATCGAGAACTTCGAGCGTGCGCGAGTGCAGGCCGCTGCCGCGCGAGCCGTCAAGATCCTGGCTCTTGCGACGCTCGACGATGGCCACGTCGACGCGCGCCAGGGCGAGCTCGCCCGCCACCATCAATCCTGTCGGTCCTCCGCCGACAATCACGACAGCATGTTCGGTCATCGCGCAACCTCCGATTCAAAGCGCGCGATGCTGCCGCATGAGCGGGGCCTTACTGCAAGGCCCCGCTCCGCTATACTCTGAAAGTGCCAGAAACGAGGAGGCGAGAGCGGGGTCTCCCGCCTCCTCGGATTCCCTGCGAATCAGACCAACGCTGACCCACAGCGAACGCTTACTTCCGTGTCACCGGCAGCGCTGCGCTGATCGACGAAACCTCGTCGACGCCGGCTTTCTTGCAGATCGGATGCGAAAAGTCCGCCTGCAGGCTCGGGTCCGCAACGAGACCCTGGTAGTTGATGTTGTCGTCGCCGCGGTCGCTGACACCGCCCGGTACGAAGTCGAGCACCAGACGCTGCCGCGTGCGCCAGGCGATGTTGTGGTCGGCGCACGAGGTGTCGCCGCTCACGCCGATGCCGCCGATGAGCTGCTTGCGCGAGTTGTACAGCGCGAGCCCGCCGCCGAACACGCTCACGCCGCCGATGCGCTGACCGACCATCGGATCGTCGTCCTGACCGAACCCGCTCGCCGGACCCTGGTACGCAGCATCGGTGTTGACCGGATTGCTGTGCTGCAGGCCATACAGCGAGCCGCCGGGCTGCACTGCCGCCCACAGATTCGCCGTCGAAAGGGCGAGATTCGGCAGGCTGAAAGCATTCGCAGTGTTCGCCTTCTGTGCCGCGATCACGCGGCTGCCCGGCCACTGCTGCCCGCGATCGGTGCCGGTGAAGGCGACCGCGCAGACGATGCCGTCGCGATTGACCACCGCGCCCCACATATCGAGATTGAATCCGCCGTTCTGCTTGCCGCGCGCATTCACGAGCGCGGCGCGCAGCGCGTCGTGACCGGGAAGCCCAGCGCAGGCTCCGCTCGACGCAGTAGTGGCAGCTTCTCGGTCCGCACCGCGGGCGGCGCCGGCGGCGATAGCGAGTGTCGCGACGACAGTCGCGATCAGAACAGAACCCGTGATACCTCGACTCATGATGAACTCTCCGGGGGGTACGTATGAAGGTTGTCTTGTGAGCAGGAAACTGCGGGGCAAACCGTCAGCCATGGGTGAAATCCTCGATCCCGAACAACACCCATCTAGAACGGAGGCCGGGACGCTTGCCTGACAGGTGCGGAGCGCGTGCAACCCCGTTGCCAAATCAAGCGAACCTGTCACTTTTCCCCAAGGCTTTCCGTTCGAATGAATAGAGACTCGCGAGGTCCCTCATGTCCGCTTCCCTCTTCCACTTGGCGGGCGCAAACTGCGCTCCGGCGCAGTTGAGCAGTCCGCGGGTGGCTCACGTGACCGTTGCCGGCAATGCAGATCCGTCGAGCGATCTCTTCACCGACCTGTACGCACAGCTTCGCCAGATCGCGCAAAGCGCCCTCCGCCGCAGCGGTCCGCACCTCACAGTCAGTCCCACCACTCTGCTGCATGAGGCGTATCTCAAGATCTCCGCGCAGGACGCCGCGCGTTTCCCCGATCGCACGCGCTTCATGGCGTATGCGTCGCGTGCGATGCGCAGGCTCGTCATCGACCTCGTTCGCGAGCGGCGCGCGCTGAAGAGAGGCGCCGGATTCGAGATCACGTCGATCACGTCGGAGGCCGGCGAGCACCGCGACGAGTCGCTCGAGCTGCAGCGCATCAGCGAGGCGCTCGATGAGCTCGCCACCGTAAGCACCACGCTTGCGGAGCTCGTCGACCTGCACTTCTTCTGCGGCTTTTCGTTCGCCGAGATCGCGGCGCTGCTGGATCTTTCGGAACGCACGGTGCTGCGCGACTGGAACAAGGCCCGCCTGCTTCTGCACGATGTGTTGCGCGAGCCGTGAGGAGTCGCTTCGACAAGGCGCGCTGGGAAGCGCTCAGCCCGCTCATCGATGAGCTGCTTGCGCTCGATGCGCCCGCCCGCGCGGAACGCATCGCGCAGCTCCGCCGCGACGGTCACCCCGAGGCAAACAACCTCACCGATCTGCTGGCGCAGTACGCCGATCTCGAACGGGAGAAATTTCTCGAGCATCCGGTGGTGCGGCCGGTCCAGGAGCCGGGTCTGCAAGGTCAGGTCGTCGGCAGCTACACGCTCGACAGCCTGCTCGGCCAGGGCGGCATGGGCACCGTCTGGCTCGCTCATCGCAGCGATGGTCGTTACGACGCGCGCGTGGCGGTGAAGCTCCTCAACCCGGCGTTGCTCGGACCGGGCGGCATCGAGCGCTTCCGTCGTGAGGGCCAGGCCCTGGGTCGCCTGACGCATCCGAACATCGCGCGACTGATCGATGCCGGCGTCACACAGACCGGCCAGCCCTGTCTCGTGATCGAGTACGTCGAAGGCAAGACGATCACGCAGTGGTGCGATTCGCGCCGCCTCGATGTCGCGGCCCGCGTGCGCTTGTTTCTCGACGTGCTCGCCGCCGTTGCGCATGCGCACTCGAAGTTCATCCTGCACCGTGATCTCAAGCCTTCGAACATCATGGTGACGGCCGAGGGCCAGGTGAAGCTCGTCGACTTCGGCATCGCCAAGCTCCTTGACGACAGCACGGACGCCACGCCGATGTCGGATCTGACGCGTCTCGGTGCTTATGCGTTCACGCCCGAGTACGCCGCACCGGAGCAGGTGCAAGGCCGCGAGGTGACCACAGCCACCGATGTTTACTCGCTCGGCGCGTTGCTCTACGTGCTCCTGACTGGGCTGCACCCGACGTTGGGCGCCGGGCGCACGCCGCTCGAACGCATGCGGGCCATCGTCGATATGGAGCCTGTGCGCCCCAGCGAACGCGCGCGCGCGCTGCGCGGCGACCTCGACAACATCATCCTCAAGGCGCTGAAGAAATCGCCGGCCGAGCGCTATCCGAACGTCGAAGCTCTCGCCGAAGACCTGCGGCGCCATCTGAACCACGAGCCGGTGAGCGCACGCCCCGACTCGCTCACGTATCGCGCGGGCAAGTTCGTGATGCGCAACCGGCTGGCGGTGAGCGCCGCGACGATCGTCCTGCTGACGATCGTGGCCGCTGCGGCCGTTTCGATCTGGCAGGCGATCGAGGCAACGCGGCAGCGTGACCTCGCACTCTCGCTCGTCGCACGCAACGATGCCGTCATCGATTTCGTCAACGGCATGCTCACGGAAGTGGCGCCGGCGGAACAGCCGGTGCGTGTCGCGGATCTCATCGAGCGCAGCAGGTCGATCCTGATCCGGGAGGACGACATCCCGGAGCACCGCGCGGCCATTCTCAGCATGCTCTCCGCGTATTACCTCAGCTCGGGGAAACCGGCGCAGGCGGAGGACATGCTCGCTCGCGCGCGCGACTTGACGCAGGCGACGACGGACGTCGATCTGCGTGCGCTGCTACTTTGCGAGAGCGCGTACGCCGCGTCGCTCCTCGGCCGGCCGGACGACGCACGCGTGCTGATCGAGCAAGGCCTCGCGATGAAGGACGCGAATACCAGCTCCTCGGTCCAATGCCTGCGCAATCGCGCCTACATTGCCCAGAACACGAACGATGCGCAGGCGGCGCTCGACTATGCTTTGAAAGCACAGGCCCGACTACGCGAGTCACCGATCCCGAAGCCGGACACCGAAGCGGAAATCCTGGCCGACATCGCCGCGGCGCACTACCTGGCCGGCCGCAACGGCCAGGCGGAGCGCTTCTATGCGCAGGCGCTCGCCAAGATGACCGAGATCGGTCGCGGCGAAAGTCCCAGTGTTTTCTTTCTTCGCAACAACTGGGGAGCTGCCAGCAACTCAGCGGGTGACACTCGTCGCGCGCTCGAGCAATACGACGAAGCGCTGCGGATCGCTGTGCAGCGCTCGATCGGCGGCGAGCCTCCGCCGTATCTGCTGCTCAATCGCGCCTCCGCGCTGTCGATGCTCGCGCGCTACCCCGAATCACTCGAGGCGTATCAGGTAGCGATCGATTCGGCGACACGCGCCGGCAACACGGTCGTGCGCGTCGGTGCAATCGCATACCGCGCCGGCACGTTCTTGCAGATGGGCGATGGAGATCGCGCCCAACGTGAGCTGGCAGCGATCGCACCCGAGGTCGGCAAGTCGGTCCCAGCGGACAGCGTGCCTGCAATGGTGATCCTGCAAGTGCAGGCACGCATCGACGCGGCGCACGGCCGCTTCCCCGAGGCGATCGCAGGCCTGACCAAGATCGTCGACTTTTTCGACGGCCGCGGAATGGCGGTCGCAGCGCTCGCTCGCGCCCTGAATTTCCGCGCCGAGGCGTATCTGGGCAAGGGCGACTCCGATGCCGCGCTCGCGGACACGCGGCGGGCGCTCGAAATCTCCCGCCGTCTGCAGGGCGACAAGCCCTGGTCGAGCATCACTGGTCTCGTTTTGCTCTCGATTGCGTACATACAGGAGCACCGCGGCGATCACGCTGCCGCGGTCGCGGCCGCCCGCGAGGCGCTGCCGCATCTCAGAGAGACTTTGGGTGCGGAGCATCCCGACGCGCTCCGCGCCGCGCAGCTAGCGCGACTGGAACGCTGACTGGAGATGCGCCACCAGCGCCGTCCCGAAGTGGGCCTGCGGGTTTGATGCCTTCTTGCCTTCCGCTCGCTCGCGGGCGGCAATCTCTTCGGAGGCCTTCGCGAAGGCGCCCTTCAAGTCCGACGCCTGCGGCAAGGCGTCGCGATAGAAGGCCTCGCCGAAGTAAGTCAGATCGCGATCGTCGGAACAGCCGAACGAGGTGCGGTCCGCCGCAGCGGCGGCGATGACGATCGTGTTGTCGTCGCGCAGCGGCTCGATGAACTTGCCCGCGTAACAGGCCGATACGACGACGACCTTCCACTTGATCCCGGACTCGCGCAGCGCGGTCGCAAGCTCGTCGGCCGACAGGTTGTTCAGCGCGAACATGCCATTGCTCACGGAGAGCTCGCCGTCGCGCGAGCCATGCGACGAAAGCGACAGGAACAGCACGTCATTTTCGACATTCATGCGAGTCGCGATGCCGTTCAATGCGTAGCGCAGCGCCGTCGGCGTCGCGATCGGCAATGTGTCCAGATCGCGGTGATCGTTGACCAGCAGCACCGACCGCTGCGCGCTGCCGAACTTCGCCGCGACGACTTTACGGGCCAGAGCGATTTCGCCGGCGAACACTCGTTGCTCGCCCACGCCGGCGAAGCCGACGAAGAATGCAGCGGTGGGGAGATCGTCGGGGCGCTGCAACGCGCGCACGGCCGCATCGATTCGTTTTGGCTGCGCATACAGCAGCGCTTCGGACCGGCGCATGTCGGCCCAATAGTCGGAGCCCGAGCCATCTTCCTCGGACGATTCGTCCGCGTACCAGAAGCGGCCGGGGAAATACAGCGAATGCGTGAGCCAGACAGCAAGGCAGACGATGGCCGCGAACGCCAAGGCAGCTCGGGGCTGCCTGTGGCCGCTCAGCGAACGAAGCGTCCGCGACACGTAGATCGCGGCATACAGTGCGATGCCGATCGACGTGACGAGGGTCCAGTCGAGCCGCACCCACTGCTCCTGAACGAGGTCCAGTGCCAGCACGACGGGGATGAACGCCGCCGTGAGCACGAGCAGGCGCTCGTACGGGACACGTGGCTGCGAAAGCCGGCTTGCAATCCACAAGCATCCGAGCAGAACCATCACGTACCAAGGCCACGCAAACATGGCGTAGGGCGCGAAGCGGGCATCTGTGCCGACCCGCAACCAGTCGAGAATCAGCCACAGCGCAATGCCTGCCGCGAGCAGCAGTACTACGAGACGCGAAGGAGGCGCGAGGTCGTTCGAGTCGGGAGTGCGTCCAAGCAGGAGCGCACCGTACGCCCGCATGAAGCGTTTGAATGCGGACAGCGGCGCGGTCTCACGCTGGGGCGCGATCGGTGCTTCCGGCAGCAGCGGCTCGGGCCCCATCGTGCCCCGGGCATGTGCGCCGCGAAAAGCACTGATGTCTTCGGCGAGCTGCGCCGACTCGAGTCCCGGTGGCAGATCGCGCAACGGCACGATGATCGCCGCGACGGTATCCAGCCAAACGAACAGATGCTGGTCCGTCCACGTCACATCCTTGACGACGCTCCAGGAGTAGCGCGCCAGTGAGCCAGCTTTGACGATATCGACGCCGGTATCGCTGAGCACGATGATGGAAGGCCCGAGCACGAAGCCGTCCGGATCCGGACGTGACGAGCGCCGTAAGCGGAACGCGGTGTAGTGCGAAGCGACGGTGACGAAAAGGATGCCGGCGATCAGGCTCGGCATCGAGAGCGGGCGGCCCAGGTGGTTGGAGAGTATCGCGGCCGCTGCGATGATCGCGGCGCCGAGCAGCCATGGGATCCACTGAGCGCGCTGATCGCCGTACAGGCGCCGGGCCCACTGAACCTGATATGCCTGCCAGTCCGCCAGTGTCAGCGCAGTCTTGATGTCAACTCGTCCCATGGACTCGATCCGTCCGTGCGTTGGTCAGGTCGCAGGCACGGCGCGTGATCGTGCCCGCGATGCAGACCGCGAGCTGTGATGAATGTCGCACGTCCCGCGGATCCGTGGCCGGAACCTGCGGGAGTGCAGGACGTTTCTCACCCGAGTCTCAGGAGACAGTCATGCTGCGCCTCGCCTCAATGCTCGCCATCGGCGCTCTCTGCATCAGTGCCTGCACGATGGTCCGCGTCAACAGCGACGACACTTCGACGATCGAGCACAAGGGCGGCGTCGATACCGGCCGGGATCTCGCCAACCGGGCCTGTCGCAAGGCCGGCCAGGAAAGCGCCGAGATCATTTCGACCGTGAACAAGAATCCCGAGCTGCCGCCGGAGACCGGCAAGCAGGTCACGACGTTTCGCTGCTCGGGTGCTCCGGCAAAGAAATAGTTTGCGCCGGCCTCGTTGCGAACGCGGCGAGTGATGCACTACGCTGTCCTCCGCACACGGAGGCACAACAACAATGAAACCTTCCGGAATCGGCGGCTGGCTGATCCTGCCTGCGATCGGCCTGGTGCTCACGCCAATCCTCACGCTGTTGACGATCGTGCGCGATGTGCTGCCTGCCGTTCAGCCCGCAGTGTGGCAAACGCTCACTGACCCGGCATCGAGCGCTTACCATCCGATGTGGGCGACGGTCATCGTCTACGAGGTGCTCGCAAACGTCGGCTATCTGGCGCTGACGCTGTGGCTCGGCTATCTGTTCGTCAGCAAATCGCCGCGCACGCCGGCCGTTTGCATCGTCTGGCTGCTGACCAGCCTGGCGGTGCAGATCGTCGACATGATGTTGTCCAACACCATCCCGGCTGTCGCCCAGCAATCCGCGACCGACAACATCAAAGGAATTTTCCGCTCGGCCGTGCAAGCTTCCATCTGGATTCCGTACTTCGTCTACTCGAAGCGCGTGCGCAATACGTTCACCGCGCCTGGCTCCGACCTCGAGCCCGCCAACCCGGGCGCCTAGCGCGGCGACTTGTTCACGGCGACAGCGGCGCGGATGAGCTTCTTGAAGTCGTCTGCGTCGACTTGGTCGCCTTCGCGAAAGTCGATCGCGCGGCGGGTATTGCCGTCGAGACTGGAGTTGAACAGGCCCTCGGGGTCTTTTACGGCTGCGCCCTTCGCGAACGTCAGCTTCACGTGAGTCTTGTAGGTCTCGCCGGTGCAGATGATGCCGTCGTGCGACCACACCGGCACGTTCCACTTCCATTCCTCGACCACCTTCGGGTCCGCTTCCTTGATGAGCTTGCGCAGGCGCGTCAGGGTCTTGCCGCGCCAGTCGTCGAGCTCCTTGATGCGCGCGTCGATCTTCTTCGACGGCGTGTCGCCCTGGGTCGGATTCTTGTTCATGCTTTTCTCCCGCTGCGCCACCGGACGGTATACGGCAGCACGAACATGTAGAGGCCGGTGAACAGCAGGAATGCCAGCGGCGGTAGCGGCGAGTAGGTTATCCACGCCGGCGGCGTGCCGCGCGCCAGCGCGACGAAGTTCGCGATGACGGTCACCGTGAAGACGATGGCGACCCAACGATGGGTCTGCCGGATCGAGCTGCTCCAGTTCAAGGGAAACCTCCTTCAGGACGCGTTGAATTGTTGTGCGTATTCGCGTTGCAGCCGCTGCCAGCCCTCGAACTGCATGGTTGCCATGCCGACCATGCGGCCGATCGGGTCGCCGGCCAGGAAGCGATCGAGGACATCGAAGCAGATGTGCCAGCCCGCGGCGCCCCACGAGATGTAGCGGCGATCGATGTTGTGCCAGAGCGTGAGGCGCGTGCCTTTGCCGAGCGGCTCCAGCTGCCATTTGAGATCGGCATCGCCCCAGCTGTACTGCAGCAGCTTCGGCGCCTCGGCGCGCTTCACGAGCGTCTCGGAAACCTGCGGGTTCGGCGCATTCACTGTCGAGAGCTGGACGCTGCCGGTGCTGCCGAGATTGCGGTCGGCATCGAACGGCGCCCATTCGCGCAGCTGCTGCGGATCGGTCAACGCCGCCCAGACCTTCGCCGGCGGATGGCGCAGCTCGCGCACCAGCACTAGCGTCCAGTTCTCGCCATCCTTTTGAACTGCGGCGCCCGTGGCCGGGCCCGGCTGATACGTTGCAGGACTGTTCATCGTTTCTTCCCCTTCGGTTTACGGCGCGGCGCGCTGCTGCGCGGCGGCGGATTCATGCGGTCGAGGTGACGCTCGAGCGCGTCGACGCGTTCCGACCAGTAGCGGCGGAACGGCTCGAGCCAGGCGTCGATTTCCATCAGCGGCTCCGGCTTGATTCGGTACAGGCGCCGCTGCGCATCGACGCGCGACTCCACGAAGCCCGCCTCGCGCAGTACGCGCAGGTGCTTGGACACCGAGGGCTGCGGCATGCGCAGATGCTCCTCGATGTCGCCCACGGACTGCTCCGCGGCGGCGAGCAGGCTGAGGATCGCGCGCCGGTTCGGCTCGGCGATGATCGAGAATGTAGATTCCATGGAGGTTATATACTCCGAGAGGCATATGCCTGTCAAGGCACATGCGAGAGGGCACGCGATTTGGCGCGCGCGAGGTTATGTGAGATGCGAAGCGTGACCGCAACCACACTTTGCGCGCGCACTTGCGGATTGGCACCCGCAGCGCACCGAGCGCGTTGTCAGTTCAGGTACGCTGCGCGGCGGGAGGGTGACCCATGGCCGAACGGGAACTGAGCGGCAAAGACCTTCTCGAGCAGCTGTACCGGGGCCTGGACACGGTGCCGGCTGCCGTCGAGGCTGAAATGGACGCTCAAGAATTGCGTGAGCTGGCGCCGATGCCGGCAGATGCGCCATCCGCCGCGACAGCGGCGCATCCGGAAGTACCGGCTTCGCGCGCGAAGCTGGTGCGCTCGCCTCTGCTGGTCCTGTGCGGAGTCGCTATCGCCGGCACGATCGCCGCAGCCGCGCTGCACCGATCCGAAACGCACGTCGCGTCGAACAGCACGGTTATTACTGCACTGCCGCCGACACCGGCCGCGGTGCAGGTCGCGAACGTCGCGCCCCCCGCACCTGATGTGGTGCTGGTGAATCCGTTCGACGCAACGGAGACCTTTACGTTTCCACCCGGCACGAGCGACGCCGACGCGCGCGAGCAGATGGCGACGATGCTGTTGAAGCGCGCTGTCGACCGCAAGGCGCACCTGCGGAAACCGCCCAAACTGGCGGCCGAACGGGCCGGCGGGTATAGTGCTCGCGGCTCGTAACCTTTCTCTTTATCTCCTTCTGGCTCGCGCGTTTCGCCGTCAGAGCCAATTCAGCTAAACCGAATCGTTCTCGAACCAAGGACAGCCGCTCCTGGCGCGGCACTGTCACGCGTGCGCAACTAAAGAGAGGAATCGATGAGCAAAATCTACGTGGGCAACCTGCCCTTCACCGCGACCGAAGAGGCCGTCCGTGCGTTGTTCGCACAGCACGGCACCGTGGAGTCGGTATCGTTGATCAACGACCGTGAGACGGGTCGGCCGCGCGGTTTCGGCTTCGTCGAAATGTCGAGCAGCGACGCTGCCAAGGCCATTCAGAACCTCAACGGTTTCTCGATGGGGGGCCGCCCGCTGAAAGTGAACGAGGCGCAGGACAAGCCGCGCGGCGGTGGCGGCGGCGGCCGTCGCTGGTAGTTCAGTGCAGAAGATGTCGCATTCGCGACAGCCGCAAGAGCTCGTGAGCGCTCCACCCGGGAGCGCTACCGAGCATCGGCAGACAGTGCAGCTGGCCGGGCAGCAGCGCCGCGCTGAGGCGAGCGGGGTCTGATGGACACGATGTTTCGGCTGGAGTCGATCGACGAAGTGGAGCCGCCGGAAGGCCAGGAAGGCGTCTGGCAGCGTTACGTCATCACGCAGGGCGCGAACACCATCGTCGGTATGCGCGCCGGCGTGCAAAGCGAAGTGAGCCTGCTGCTCGCGCAATACATCGAGCGACTCAACCTGCGGTTCGCCAAACAGCAAGCCAAGGCGAAAGGCTGAGATCCGGGTTCACTGCGGAAACGTCGGCGTGTCGGGCGTGGCTTCCCGGACGTGCACCAGCCACAGCCTCGACTCGCAGGCCGTGCAAAACAACAGTGCGTGCGGCGGATCGTCCCCCGTGCGATCCCGCGAATACCACTCCTGATACTCGACGCTCGCGGGCACAGAGAATTGCTGCCTGAGCGCATCCATGTCGATGCAGGAGTTCACAGCGGCTCCCACTTGGCCGCTCGGCTGCACGCGCAAGCCCGCGCGACGCATCGCCATCTCTATCGGTGCGAGATGCTCACAGCATGCTGTCGCCTGCGGATCGGCCTCGTACGCTGCGACGAGCGCCTTGTGCGCATCGATCGGATCGTATTGTTCGAGCCGCAGACGTTCTGCACGCCACCGCCAAAGCGCACGCGCGCCAAGCAGGATCGTAACGATGAACACGACCGCCGCAGGCAGCAGACCCTGGTCGAGTTCCTCGGGAATGGGCTGGTCATGCAACCGGAACCCCAACGCCAGCATGAGCCAGACTGCCGATCCGATCCCCGCCACCGCGATGATCGTTCCGCGCTGCTGCGGCGACAAACCAGACGGACGTTGCGCCGGCGGCGGCTGAACGACCGGCGCGCTCGCTGCAGGCTGCACACTCACCGGCGACTCACCGTTACGCGCGCGTGATCGTCCGGCGAATATCGCGCCTCCGAGAGCTCCCAATCCGAACGGCACAGCTGCCGCCACCAGGATCATCAGCGAGAGCCCCGCGATCATTGCAAGACTGTCGCTGTCGACCAGGTTCGCGATCACGAACAAGACTACCGGCGCGCCGAACAGGACCCACACGGCGCGGAACACGAACTTCCGTATCGATGGTGCGCGTCCTCGCAGCCACCAGCCGAGCGCCACGCCGCCACCGAACAGCGCGAGCAATGTGAGAGCGTCCTTCATGAGTCGCTACATGATGGCGCAGACCAGTGCTAAATTGCAGCGGCCGGTCAGGAGACGGTCATGAGAACAGTCACAGTCCTACTCGCGCTCGCTGCAGCTTCAGTAGTCACCGCTGCAGAGAATCCGCCCCTCGGCGCACAGGCACAGAAGACCGTCGCGGGATTCAGCGGCGTGCTGATCGTCACGCCCGACGAGGACTGGGTAACGAAGTGGAATACCTCGCCGGAATCCATTCCGTACTTCCACAGCGGCGCGACCCTGCGGAAGGGCGGCAAGCTGTTCGTGCTCACCCTGTATTCCAATCCGCAGCTGGACGCCGCCGGCGCCGCGAGCGTTTCCATGGACATCGACGTGCTCCGGCCGGACGGCTCGTCGTCATCGCACGCCGCCGGTGCGGTTTGCACTCAGGGCAAAGTGACGGGTCCGGTCGAGAGCATGTACCTGTGCCATCAGGTGGTGGAGTTCTTCGACGAGCCGGCCGATCCGGTCGGCAAGTGGACGGTA
The DNA here is from genome assembly GCA_036555785.1 of Steroidobacteraceae bacterium. Taxonomy (GTDB): domain Bacteria; phylum Pseudomonadota; class Gammaproteobacteria; order Steroidobacterales; family Steroidobacteraceae; genus Steroidobacter. The sequence continues at coordinate 15,089 of DATBKP010000050.1, read as the reverse complement.
CGCATCGTGCTCAAGGACGACGTCCGCAAGGTCAGCATCCCGCTGACCACGGAGTTCAAGCTCGCGGCCGATGGTCCCATCGTCTAGCACTGCGCGATGCGCGTACTCCTGTCGACGATCGGTTCGCGCGGTGACGTTCAGCCGATGGTTGGGCTCGCCGTTGCTTTGCGCGCGCTCGGGCACGAGGCCCGCTTGTGCGTGCCGCCGGATTTTCGCCAGTGGATCGAGGGTCTCGGCTTCCAGGTGACTGCGATTGGCCCGGAGCTGCGGGCTACGGGCAAAGCCAATCCGTCGGCTGCGCCGCCGACGTTGGAGCAACGCCGGCTGATGATCGAAGGTACGGTCGCAGCGCAATTCGAGACGATCGCTGCCGCGGCCGAGGGCTGCGACCTCATCGTCGGCGCAACGACGTTGCAGATCGCCGGGCCTTCCGTCGCCGAGAGATTGGGACTGTCCTACGTCTTTGCCGCTTACTGTCCCGCAGTCATTCCCGCGAGCCACCACGCGCCGCCTGTGCTCACGATGCTCGGCGACAAGCCCGCGCCCGCGGGTTCCGACTATGGGCCGCTGTGGGCGCAGGACAGGCAACGATGGAACATGATGTGGGGTGCCGCGCTCAACTCGCGTCGGGCGACGCTTGGGCTCGCACCCGTCGACGATGTCCTCGGCCACGTTCTCACGGCCCGGCCCTGGCTGGCGGCCGACGACACATTGGCGCCCTGGCCCGATGCTGAAAGCAACGCCGTGTTCCAGACGGGCGCCTGGCTCCTCGAAGACGAGCAGCGATTGCCCGACGAGTTGATCGCCTTTCTCGACGCCGGCGATCCGCCCGTGTACTTCGGCTTCGGCAGTATCCGCGCCGTGCCCGGAATCAGCCGGAGCATGATCGACGCTGCACGCTCGCTCGGACTGCGCGCGATCGTTTCGCGAGGGTGGGCGGAACTGGCGCTGATCGACGATCAGCCTGATTGTCTGAGCATCGGCGACGTCAATCACACCGCGTTGTTCAAGCGGGTCGCCGCTGTCGTCCATCATGGCGGTGCAGGCACGACGACCGCCGCGACGCGAGCGGGTGCACCTCAAGTCCTGATCCCGCAGCACTATGATCAGTTCTATTTTGCGGAGCGCGTTCGGCAGCTCGGTATCGGTGCGTCAGCGACGGTCGATTCGCTGAATGGCGCACTCGCGGATGCACTGCAATCGCAGACCGCGACGCGCGCCAAGTCGACCGCGCTGCGCGTGCGAGCCGACGGCGCTATGGTGGCGGCGCGAGCGCTTACTCTATGATCCGTTCGCGGAGGACAAGCCGATGAGATCTGCCGCGTCGTTGAGCAGCGTTGCGCTCGTAATCTTGCTGGTGACTGCGGGCTGCATGCACGCGTCACCGCACTCACCAGGGGACAGGCAAGCGGCCGAGCCCACGACAGTCGACATTCAGGGTGCCGACGACTGGAAGCGCGCGCCGCAGATGCACGCCTTCTATGACGAGACGGTCGCGACGTTCAAGAACGGCACCGACATCGACGTCGATGCGTACGAAGCCCGGTCGTTCGCGATCTTTCGCGAGCTCGCCCGCGCGCACGGCATGAGCGAAGAGCTGATGCTCGATCACCTCAAGCTCATTCCGCGCCAGATGGTCGGCATCGTGAAAGAAGATCCGGCGGTGCTGCGGAGTTACGACGCGTTCTGGGCCGCGCTCGCCGGACCGGACTGACACCCATGGGCTCCATTCGATTACAGCGCCTGGTGCCGATGCTGCCGGTGCGCAGCATGCCCGTCAGCGTCGAGTTCTATCAGAAGATGCTCGGCTTCGAGGTGGAAACGCGCAACGACGAATGGGGCTGGGCGCGGCTGCGCCTCGGCGACTGTCGCCTGATGGTCGATCAATCGCTCAACGTCCAGCCTGACGCGCCTCGCCAGACCGTTCTCTACCTGTATCCAGAGGACGTGGTCCAGTACCACGTCCAGGTGCGGCAGAACGGCTTGCCGGCGCCCGATCTGCGCATCACGTTCTATGGCATGAAGGAATTCCGCATCCACGATCCGGACGGCAACGAGCTGTGGATCGGGCAAGTCATCTGAGAAGAAACCGGGGGTCGCATGAACCATCGCTCGCAGCTTGCCGCTGCATCCTTTGCCGTTGCAGTTCTGGCCGGCGCTGCCGCGCATGGGGACGGCATCCGGCCTGACCAGGCCGCGTTCCGCGAGATCTACCAGGAACTGGTCGAGACCAACACGACGCTGTCGGCAGGAAGCTGTACCGAAGCCGCGGAAAAGATGGCGGCGCGGCTGCGCAAAGCCGGGTATCCCGACAGCGATCTGCACCTGTTCGCCACGCCGGATCATCCGCAGGAGGGCGGGCTGGTCGCGATCCTGCCCGGTACCGATCCCAAGGCGCGGGCGCTGCTGCTGCTGGCTCACATCGACGTCGTCGAAGCCAAGCGCGCGGACTGGGAGCGCGATCCCTTCAAGCTCGTCGAGGAGAACGGCTACTTCTACGCACGCGGCTCGCTCGACGACAAGTCCATGGCTGCGACCTGGGTGGATACGCTCATTCGCCTGCGCGGCGAGCGCACCAAGCCGCGCCGCACGGTCAAGATGGCGTTGACGTGCGGCGAGGAAACGAGCGGTGCGTTCAACGGCGCCGAGTACCTCGTGAAGGAGCAGCGCGAGCTGATCGACGCGGCGTTCGCGCTCAACGAAGGCGCGTGGGGCATGCTCGATGCGTCCGGCAAGCGCGTGATGATGGGGGTGCAGGCCGGCGAAAAGACCTCGCAGAACTTCCGCCTGGAAGTGACGAATCCGGGCGGGCACAGCTCGCGACCGGTGAAGAACAACGCGATCTATCATCTCGCCGGCGCGCTCACGCGCATCGAGCACTATGAGTTTCCGGTCAAGCTCAACGACACGACCCGCACCTACTTCTCGCGCATGGCGAATATCGTCGGCGGCGAGATGGGCGCGGCGATGACGAAACTGGTGGCGGACCCGAAGGATGCGGCGGCGATCGCCAAGATCACCGACGATCCGACCTACAACGGCATGCTGCACACGACGTGCGTCGCGACGATGCTGGACGCCGGTCATGCGACGAACGCGTTACCGCAGCGTGCACGTGCGAACGTGAACTGCCGCATCTATCCCGACGAATCGGCAGACAGCGTTCAACAGGTGCTGCAGCAGGTGGTCGCCGACCCGGAGGTGAAAGTCTCCACGCTCGAGACTCGCGGTCCGCCTTCGGTCGTGCCGCCGCTGACGCGCGAAATCATGGGGCCGATCGAGAAAGTATCGGCGCGCTTCTATCCCGGCGTACCGGTGATTCCGTTGCTGCAGCCGGGTGCGACCGACGGCCAGTTCCTCAGCACCTCGGGCATCCCGACGTACGGCGTCAACGGGCTCTTCATGGATCCGGACCTCGGTTTCATCCACGGGCTGAACGAGCGTGTACGCGTGCAGTCGCTCTACGACGGGCGGGATTTTCTCTATGAGCTGGTGAAGATCTACGCGGCCCAACGGTGAAAATGAAGCTTCTCAGCGGTCTGCACGGAATTGCGCTGGCGGTCGGGATGGCCTGCCATGCACAGGCCGCAAGCCCGCCGGTTTGCAGCGAGTCGCAGCTGGCCGCTTATGCACCCAAACCCGACGAAGTCGCGTCGCATCGCAAGTTAGATGCGCCGTCGATCACGTACCCGTTCGGCGTCGATCCAGGCGACGACTGGGGCTTCAGCGTGACTCTGCGGATCGACGAATCCGGAGCCGTGACCTGCTACCAGACACATCACGACTTCTTCGAGCGCGAAGTCGTATTGAGCCCGCAGCGGCGCAACCTGATCGAGTCCTTGACCCAATGGCGCTACGGCCCTTTCGTGCAGAACGGGCGGGCCGTTGCCGCGAGAGTGACCGAGGAAGTCTACGAGCAGGAGGCGGCGCGTTCGCATGTGGCGCCGCCTGACGTCCCGATCGGGGAGGTGCGTATCGGTCTGCGGCGCACCACATGCTACGGAAACTGTCCGAGCTATTCGGTCGACCTGTACGGCGACGGTCGCGTCGTCTACAGGGCGCCAGCTTCGTCGACGTGCTCGGCGAGCACACCTATCGGGTCCCCGCGGAGCGGATTACCAGGCTCGTGGAGAGCCTGCGGGCGAAAGACATCTGGTCGTTACGCGAGAGCTACGACGGTCGAATCACCGACCACCCCGCTTACCTCATGACGCTCGACTTCGGCGGGCAAGTCCATACGCTCCGCGACTACGTAGGCTCGATGGCCGGGATGCCCCGGGTCGTCACGCAGTTCGAGGACGAGATCGACGACGCAGCAGATTCCGCTGGCTGGATCAGCTTCGGAACCGCGGCGCTGCAACAGCTGAAGGCGAAGGGATTCAACTTTCGCTCACAGGCGGGCGCGGATCTGCTGGCGCGTGCCGTAGCGAACGCCGGAGCGGACGACCAGGCCATACTGGCCCTCGTGGAGCTGCGGGCGCCGATCAACGGCGCGAAGCTGCCGGCCGACATGGACTGCTGCCTGCCGAAGAGCCTGCTCGATGCGGCGCTGGTCAATCGACGCTCGATAGCACTGATCGATGCACTCATCTCGAAAGGCGCGCTGCAGACGAGAGGTACGCCCGATCAGAGCAAGATCGACGCGGCTTTCCGCGCGGCCATCATGGGCGGGCGCCTGGAGCTCGTGCATAAGGTCTGGTCGATCGGCGCTACTACGCCGCACCCTGCACTCATGTTCAACGATGTGTCGGAAGACAAGAACGTCCGCAAGCAATCGCCGGTGACGTTGCGGCTGCGACACCACCCGTTTCAGGAAGCGGGCTGGGAAGGGCTCGCGATCGCAAAATGGCTGATAGCTCAGGGATGCGACCTCAAGGCGCGAGGTGCCGACGGCAAAACGCTGCTGCACATCGCGACGGACGCCGCGGACCTGGAATTCGTTCGCTACCTGCTGGATCAGGGCTTCGATCCCTCGACGCCAGGTCCCTATGGATTGCCCGCGCTGGGCAGCGCGAAGGACGAGGACATTGCGGTGACGCTGCTCGAAGCCGGAACGGATTTGACTCTCATGGACGATAAGGGCAACCAGTTCCGCCGCTATGCCGAGTACAACCATTGGGGCCGAGTCATCGCCTGGCTCGATGCTCACTAGAACCAATAATCGACCACGCACTTGCCGTCGCGCGGCAGGTCGTCGAACGTGTTCAGCCCGTCGAAGTGATCGATCGGGATCTTCGCGACGGCATCCGGCTGCGCCAGTCGCAAGTTGACCGCGATGCGGCGGCGTCCCTGCTTATCGACGTCGGCGCCGCGCCAGAATGCCATGCAGCCGCAGGTCGGGCAGAAATTGAAACTGAGCGCCTTGCCGCGCACGAACGCCTTCGCAGGCCCGGAAACTTTGATGCCCTCGCCTTCGAAGTCGTACGCCCATAGCGTGCCGTAGCGGCGGCAGGCGGTGCAGTTGCACGCTGTGGCACCGTCGGGCACGCCTTCGAATGTCCATCGAACTGCGCCACAGAGGCAGGACCCCTGGATCATCTGATTCTCCCCGTTCGAGTTGCAGCGGTGTCGCTGCTGATGGTATCTGCAAAGCATGGACGCGGCGTCGCGAGTGAAGTGGACCTTCGGTGCCCTCGTGCTCGCGCAGGCGGCGCATTCCACGGAGGAGTCGATCAACCGGCTGTGGGAATCGTTTCCTCCGGCGCGTTTCGCCTCGAGCCTCGCTTCCGACAATCTCGAGCGCGGATTCATTGCCCTCAACATCGGTATCGTCGTCCTCGGCCTGGCGTGCTGGTTGTGGCCGGTGCGGCGGCAGTGGGCGATCGCGCCGCCGATTCTGTGGCTGTGGATCGTGGTCGAGACGATCAACGGCATCGTGCATCCGACCTGGTCGGTGATCCAGGGCGGCTATACGCCCGGTGTAGTCACGGCGCCGCTCCTGCTGATTCTGGCCTTGTACCTGGCGAAGCAGGTGCTTGCGTCATCCGCGCATGCAGCAGCACCACGCCCAGGATGATCGCGACGCCGAGGTAGAACGGCCACGCCAGCTCGCGCTGCTCATCGAGCAGCAGAATCGCCAGCACGATCGCGTACACAGGTTCGAGATTGAGCGCGAGCGCGGTCGAAAACGCGCTCAGCTGTCGCATGGCGACCAGGCCGAGCGTGAAGGGCAGCAGCGTGCAACCAAGTGCGAGCGCCAGCAGGAACAAGCCGTCGCGCGGCGTCGGCATCGCGAACATCCAGTCGCCGAACTGCAGCTGCGGCCCGACCCACGTGAGGAACAGCGCCCCCGCGATCATCTCGACGCCCGTGACAGTCAGCGCCTCGGCGCGCTCGATATAGCGCTTGTTCAGCGCTCCGAAAATGCAAAGGATCGTGACCGAGAGCACGCCGACCGCGATGCCGAGCCGCATGGCCGACGGCGTTCCGCCGATGACCAGCAGCACACCGGGGATCACAGCAAGGCCGAACAGCAACTCGCGCGGATCGAACTTGCGCCGCACGATGAGCGGCTCGATGAATGCCATCAACACTGACATCAGCGCCATGCACGTCGCACCGATCGATGCATTCGAAAGCTTGATCGAGCCGTAGAACGTCAGCCAGTGCAGCGCGACCAGCACACCGATGCCGGCGTAGATCGCGATCTGCCGCCCCGACAGACCGCGCACGCCGCGCCAGAACTTCGGCACGGCGATCAAAGCAAGGCCGACGAGCGACATGCGCCACCACACGAGCGGCAGCGCGGGCAACGTGATGAGCCGGCCGAAGATGGCCGTGAATCCCCACAGCACGACGCAGAAGTGCAGCTGCAGCCAGGCGCGTGTCCGCGCCGCGCGAGCCGCGGGATCGATCAATAGGCTTTCGCCCACACGACCCGCTGCGGACTGGGCTGCCCGGTGAACGGACAAATGCCCGGCTCGCTCTTCTCCAGCGGAATGCAGCGCACGGTGACGCCGAGCTCGTTCTTGATGCGCTCTTCCAGCTGCACGTCGCCGCTGAAATGCGTGAGCGCGAAGCCGCCGTGGATGGGCGTGGGCGCATTCTCCGGCACCTTCGGCGCCGTGAACCAGGCGTAGAACTCTTCCTTGGTGTCGATGAGGCGCGTGTGCTGCTTGCGAAATTCCTTGGCGCGCGCGTACAGGTTGTCGTGGATCGATTGCAGCGTAGCCGCGACCGATGCGACGAACCCACTGCGCGGCACACTCTGCTTGTCCTTCGGCGCGCGATCGCGACGGCCGACGAACAACGCATCCTTCTCCAGGTCGCGCGGGCCGATCTCCAGCCGCAGCGGCACGCCCTTCTTGATCCAGTGCCAGACCTTGTCGCCGCCGCGCTCGTCGCGATCGTCGACGATCACCGAGACCGGCCGGTCGGCAAAGCGCTGCGCCCGCAGCTCGCGCGCGACGTTGTTGCAGTACTCGAGGACGCGCGGTTTGTCTTCGTCGTTGCGCCAGATCGGCAGCACCGCGACCTGGATCGGCGCGACCTTCGGCGGCGCGACGAAACCATCGTCATCCGAATGCGTCATGAGCATCGCGCCGATGAGACGGGTCGAGCTGCCCCAGCTCGTGGTCCATGCATGCTGCTGCTCGCCGTTCTGATCGAGGAACCTGATCTCGCTCGCCTTGGCGAAGTTCTGCCCGAGGAAGTGGCTGGTACCGGCCTGCAGCGCCTTGCGATCCTGCATCATTGCCTCGATGCAGAACGTCTGCACCGCGCCGGGGAAGCGCTCGCCCGCCGTCTTCTCGCCCTTGATCACGGGCACTGCGAGCCAGTCCTCGACGAAGGTCGCGTAGACGTCGAGCATGCGCATCGTTTCCAGCACCGCTTCGGCGGAGGTCGCGTGCGCCGTATGACCTTCCTGCCACAGGAACTCGGTCGTGCGCAGGAACATGCGCGTGCGCATCTCCCAGCGAACGATGTTGCACCACTGGTTGATGAGCAGCGGCAGGTCGCGATAGCTCTGCACCCAGCGCGCGAATGCGTCGCCGATGATCGTCTCGGACGTCGGGCGAATGATCAGCGGCTCTTCCAGCTCGCCGGCGGGACGCAGCCTGCCGTCCGGACCCGCCTCTAGGCGATGGTGCGTGACGACCGCGCACTCCTTGGCGAAGCCTTCGACGTGCGCTGCCTCCTTCTGCATGAAGGACAACGGGATGAACAGCGGAAAGTAGGCATTCTGATGGCCGGTCGCCTTGAACATGTCGTCCAGCGCCCGTTGCATGTTCTCCCACAGCGCGAAGCCCCACGGCTTGATGACCATGCAGCCGCGCACCGGCGAGTTCTCGGCCATGTCGGCGCCGCGCACGACCTGTTGATACCACTCGGCGTAGTTCTCCTCGCGGGTCGGGGAAATTGCAGTCTTGGGCTTTGCAGGCGCGTTCATCGATCGGGTCCGGGCATTTGCGGCGGACGGCGATTAGAACACGGCGAGAGAAAAGCCGGCTAGGCGGGTGTGGGGCGCGGGGCCCGTGCACCCCCTCCCGGCTTTTTGCGGGCCCCACGCCCCGGTCAAATCAGCTTGGTCTGCAGCCACGCCTTGGCGAAGCGCAGATCCCGGACCACGACCTCCGGCGCAACGCGCAGCGCCGCCGCTGTTTGCTTGGCGGTGAGGCCGGCGAAGTAGTGCAGATCGATCATGGCTGCGCACATCGGGTCGAAGCGATCGAGCCAGCCGAGCCACTCGACCAGGTCCTGGACCTTGACGTCACTGTCCCCGACACGATCGCCGCGGTTCGCCAGGCCGATGGCGATCTTGCGCGCGATCGGGGCCGCGAAGATCAGGAAGCGCGTCTCCGCTTCCGGGCTGCAGTCCACGCCGAACAGCTTCCGGCAGACACGCTTGAGCGCAGCGCCAGCCGGCAGCGAACCCGCTGTCGCCAGTTGCAGCAGCTCCCCGGTGATCCGCGGCCGCAGCCTGAGCCATGCCGAATAGTCCGTGGGCGGCACGATCGGCAGCGCGACGGCCTCGCTCATAACTCGATCCGTGTCTGCGTCCGTGACCATGACTGACATATGCTTGCGGCTTGTGGCTGGCACACAGCGTATCCTAAATTGGGATATTCGCAAAGCAGGATTACAGATACGGGCCCGGACACGGAGCCCGCCACCTTGAAGTCCTTGCGCTCGGCCGAACATGTGCGCCTGACCCAGTACCTGGTCAATGCCCGCGAGCGAGCGGGCATGACTCAACAACAGCTGGCAGACAAACTGGGTAAACACCAGAGTTTCGTCGCGAAGTACGAAGGCGGCGAACGCCGCATCGACGTCATCGAGTTCCTGCACATTGCCCGCGCGCTCGGCTTCGACGCGTCGCGGGCGATCAGGTTCATCGAGAAGCGCTAGCGTTTCTCGCGATCTCGAGCGCCAGCCGATACGGCTCGGGCTCGTTACGGTTGGTCAGCACGATCACCGTCAGGTGGCGCTTTGGATAACGCACGATCACGTTGCGGAACCCGACGGTTTCGCCCGAGTGCCACAGCGTTTCGCCCGTGATGCGCCAGCCATAGCCGTATTCGATCTCCGGATCGTCCGTGTGAGTGTGCGGCGTGAAAGCAGCCTGCAGCACCTTTTGTGGTAGCAGGCGACCGTCGTAGAGCGCCGCGTCCCACTTCGCGAGGTCGTCGATCGACGAATAGATGCCGCCGTCGCCGAGCACCGCGCTGGTCTGGCTCTGGTCGGTACGGCTCCAGCGCCCCTGCTCCTGCGTATAGCCGTATGCACGATTGCTGACGGTCGAGATGCCGTCTTCGTGCGCCACCGTGTTACTCATGCCGAGCGGCCGGAAAATCCGCTCGCGCAGGAAGGTCGCGAACGTGCGCCCGGACGCGCGCTCCACGATCAGCGCCAGCAGCGAATAGCCGCTGTTGCTGTAGCGGTAATCGCTGCCGGGATGGAAGTAGAGCCGATCTTGCGATTCCAGCAACTCGAGCACGTCGGCATCGTGCAGCTGCGCCTTGAAGCTGTCCGGGATCACATCCTCATAGTCGATGAGGCCCGAGGTGTGCGTGAGCAGATGGCGGATCGTGATCGGCTCGGCCGCCTTCGGCAGCGTCGGCAGCCATTTGCGAACCTTGTCCTCGAGCTTCAATTTGCCGTCTTCAGCGAGCAGCAGAATGGATGCGGCGGTGAACTGCTTGGTAACCGATGCCAGCCGATAGTTCGTCGTGGCCGTCGCCGGCGTGTGCGTTTCCAGGTCGGCGAGACCGTAGCCCGCGCGCACGACGGGCTCGCCATCTTTGAGCACGAGCACGGAGGCGCCGGGCACGTCGCCGGTGTAGTCGCGCATGAGCGCATCGACCTGCGGTTTCATCGTGCAATCGCCCACGCGTGTGAACGCCAGATCTTCGTAGTCATAGCTGAAGTCTGCCTCGGGATCGACTTTGCTCAGTCGCAATCCCATTGGTATGACCGGAGGTGTCGAGAAATCCAGCCACGCTTCGGCGTCGATGCTGTCATCGCGCCAATCGACGAGCAACCGCTCGCCCGCCTGCATGACCTCGCCGCTGAGCTGCGGCGACTTCGCCGCGACGAACCCGACGCCGCCGTCGCGCGGACAGATCGAGATCTCGCCGAACCAGGGATCGCGATAGACCCCGAGCTTGCCGGCGAGCATCGCTGCCGCGGGGTTCGTTCGTGCGGGCGCCGGCGGTGGTGACCCCTGCGTTTCTTGCTCGCGCTCTTGCGCAAGCTCCGCAGCGTAATCAGCCACGCGCCGGCGCTCGCCCGGGGCCGTGAACAGCTTCACCAGCACTTCATTCAGGACGATGCGCGCCTCTGATCCCTCGCCGTTGATCATGAACACGAAGCCGCTTCTCTTCTCGGGCAGCAGCGTGAGGGCGGAGTAGCTGCCCGAGAGCGTGCCGGTGTGAGCGACGCGGAGCACGCCATCGACATCGGAGATGCGCCAGCCATAGCCGTATGCATTGAACCGGCTGCCATCCCAACGCCGTTGCCGCGCCGACAACGGCATCGACACGTGCGGCGTCCACACGGCTTCGCGCTGCGCCGGCCTGAGCCAGCGCGAATCCGCATCCAGCCACATGCGCATCCACTTCAGCATGTCGTCAAGGCTGCAGCGGATCCCGCCGGCGGGCGCGGAGGTGCTGACGCCAGCCTGGCAATCCTGCATCTGCAACGGATCGAAGAGCTCGCGCTTCACCAGCTCTTCGTACGGTATACCCGCCGCAGCCGCCGCGACTTCGCCCGCGACGACGTACATCAGGTTGTCGTAGTCGTAGTGCGAGCGGAAGCTGTGCTCCGGCTGCAGATAGCCGAGCCCGGCGATGATGTCGGCGCGAGTGAACAGATTGGGCTCCGGCCACAGCATGAGATCGCCGGCACCTTCGCGCAGACCGCTGTTGTGCAGGAGCAGGTCGCGCACCTGCATCTGGCTCGTCACCCACGGATCGCGCATCCGGAACTGCGGCAGGTAGCGAGTGACCGGATCATCCCAGCGCAGCTTCCCCGCATCGACGAGCCGGGCGAGCACGCCGGTCGTCATCGCTTTGCTGTTGGATGCGATCCTGAACAGCGTGCGATTGTCGATGCCGTCGCCCGCCGTTCGCGCATAGACGACTTCACCGTTGCGCACCACGCCAAGCGCGAGACCCGGCAGCTGATAGCGCTCGTAGACATCGTCGAACGCAGCGTCGATGGATTTCTCCATCGACGACTGCGTCGACTGCGCGCCCCTACCCGGGGGGTGAGCGGAGCAGGCGGCTACGCTGAGCGCGAGTATTGCTACGCCAAGTTTGCGTGCGAACCTCATCCATCAAAAGTCCAGGTTCAACGTCAGCGTGGCGTAGCGCGGCGTCTGGTAGCTCTCGCCGAGGCGGTAGAACGTGTTGAGGTGCCCGATATCGTCCTCGAGCTGGTCATCGACCTGCCGGTTGCGCTGCTGGTTGAGCAGGTTGTACACGGACAGCTTCACCCGCAGATCGGCCGCCGAGAACGAGTGCTTGTAGGTCACGGTCGCGCCGAGATCGTAGATCCACGGCGTCCGCCCTTCCTTGCCGCGGCCCTCGAACACGTAGACGCGCTCGGACGGCAGCGAATCTTCATTGCAGTTCTGCACGCAGATGAAGTAGCTGTAGAAGTTCGTGCCGTCGAACGGGTTGCCGACGCCGATGGCGCTGATCGGCCGTCCCGACTGCACGCTGAGCGAGCCACCGAACTCCCACGACTCGCCGAGCGCATAGGCGCCGCGGACTTTCAGCGAGTGACGCCGGTCGTTCGGCAGGTAGCCGTCCGCGCCGAAGTTCACCCACGGATTGTCGAAGTTCTCGGTGCGGCCCGTGTCGCCGAAGTCGGTGTCCGAGTTCACGGGACCTTCGGCGTTGCCCTTGCTGAACGACAACGTGTACGACGCATTCAGCGACCAGTGGTCGTCCCACGCGCGATCGAGCATGAGCTCAAGCGAGGTGTAGGAGCGCTTCGGCTTCTCCCAGCCACGCTCGCCGACATAGTTGCCGTCGTCGTCGAAGATCGCCCAGCCGGCCTTCGAGGTATCGATGGTCACGTAGGCGTCGTTCTCGCCGTCGCAGTTGGTGTCGGTGAACACGGTGACCGGCTCACCCGGGTTGGCCATCACGAAGCCGACCCCGGTCGGCTCGCCGCCGCACAGCACGCCGTTCGAGGTTATCTCCATGTCGTCGATCGCGTTGTGGAGCTTGCGGTACATGCCGCGCACGCCCCACGACCACTTGTCGTCGATCATCGACTGGAAGCCGAGGATCAGCTCATCCTGGTACACCGGATCCATGTCGCGATCGACTTCGCCGCGCAGGTCGCCGACGGTGCCGTCGCCCTGCGAGTTGTCGACCGGGCCGATCTGCGCGCCGAGGATCGGACGCTGGTAGGTCTGGCCGTTGTAGTCGAAGCTCTCGAAGCCGTCGAAGGCGTAGAAGGTGCGCTCGTCGAGGAAGCCGCCGGCCTGCTTGATGTTGATGACGTTCGCCACCGGCAGGAAGTAGCGGCCGGCGTTGCCGAACAGCTTGGTGCGGTTGTCGCCCTTCATGTCCCAGGAGAAACCGACGCGCGGCGCGAGCATGTCATCCATCTTGATGTAGCTGTCGCCGTCGGAGTTCCTGTTGTCGAACGCCTCCATGCGCAGGCCGCCGTTCAGCACCAGGCTGTCCGTGATCGACCAGTTGTCCTCCAGGTAGTAAGCGGAGTTGATGGTCTCGAACGTACCGTCCACCTCGTTGCGACGCGTGCGGACGTAGGAGGTCACGCCGCTAGGCACGACGCCGCCGTTCTCCAGCGTGGCACCCGGGTTGGTCGCGAAAACTTCGTACAGCAGGTTGCCGGGACCCGGGTAGTGCTGGAAATGGTCCGAGGTGTTGTTCTCGTGGTCCAGGCCGAAGCGCAGCAGGTGATCGCCGAGATCCCATTCGAAGTCGAGCCGCGCCTCTTCACGCGTGTCGGTACGCGCCGAAACCGTGGTCGTCTGCGTGCAGCTGCGGTCGCCGCCGCCGGAGCGGCGGTCGCGGACGCGATTGCAATCGATGTCGTTGAGACTGTTGGTCGAGGCCTCGCGCTCATTCTCGCCGTAGAGAACCTTCGCCGAGAGGCCTTCGGTCAGGTAGGTCGTATAGGTCGCGGCCCAGTTGGTACCGCCGGTGTCCTCGAACTCGGTGTTGGTGCGATCGCCCGCCGAGCCGCTGGCGAAGTCGAAGCCGTAGACGTTGGTCCGATGCTCGTCTTTATCCGAGAACGCGAGCAGCTCGAGCAGGTTCTTGTCGTTGATCTGCCAGTCGACTTTCGCGCCCCAGAAGCCGCTGTCCGCCTTCTCCCTGCTGAAGAAGTCGGCCGAGTCATCGGTGTTCTGTTTCTGATAGTCGCGGGCCTCGTACAGCGCGAAGAAGAACAGCTTGTCCTTGACGATCGGGCCGGAGGCGTACGCGCTGATGTTCTGCCGGTCGTACTCGTCGAAGGTGCTGATGATGAAGCGCTGGCCGCCGGCGTCGAAATGGTTCTCGCCCTTGGATTGCAGGAAGCTCGGCTCCCAGACCGCCTCGGTGCCGAACTCGAACTCGTTGGTGCCCGAGCGCGTCACGGCGTTGATGACGCCGCCGGTGGTGCGGCCGAACTCGACCGAGTAACCGCCGGTCTTGACCTGCACCTCCTTGTAGAAGGCATACGGCACCTCGGAGGAGCCGATGCGCTTGTAGAAATCGGTGACGTTGAGACCGTTGATATAGGTCGTGTTCTCCGCCACCGACGAGCCGCCGAACGACAGGCCCACGGAGCTCAGCGAGCTGTCACCTTTGTTCAGACCCGGCGCCAGCAGCGCGATCGACTCCAGGTTGCGATCCACGGGCAGGCGCTCCAGCTCGGCGCGCGTCATGTTGGTCGCAGACTCGGTCGACTTCACGTCGACGGCGGTGATGATGCGCGTGCCGAGCACCTGGATCTCTTCCATGCTCATGGCGCCGACTGTCACGTTCGCAGTCGTGGCGTTGCCGAGGCCAACCGTCACGTCGGCGAGCTTGCCGACGGTCGCGCCGTCCTTGGTCGCGTTGAGTTCGTAGCTGCCTACGGGCAGGTACGGAAAGCGGTAGTAACCCTCGTCGTCCGCTTTCACGGTGCGCGTGAATCCGGTCTGAGGATTGCGAACCGTGACTGCCGCGCCAGGCACCGGCTTGTTGCCGGCGTCGACGAGATGACCGACCAGCGAGCCGTCGCCGGCGGCGGCATGTGCAACCGTCGCAGGCAGCGCAGCGGCGAGCGACATTCCCATCGCGACGTACATCGCGGCTTTCAGAACTCTGTTGTTCATGCGACCTCCCGGCCCCCCAGTTGTAGATGTCATAAAACCTGCGCCTTGAAGGCGTAATCCCACTTGTCGAAATACAGATTGCCGCCGCGCCACTCGACTTCGCCGCGCTGCAGGTCGACGGTCTCCGAACGGAAGTGCTGTTTCGACGGCGTGAACGGCTGGCTGTAGTCGTCGTTGAAGGCGATGCGGTACGCATCGAGCCCGCCGAGATAGAACATGTCGAGCTGCGCGTCGCCGGCGTCGAGCTTGCCGAACGTCACGTCCATCGGCACCCAGCCGTAGGGCGCGAGATACAGCCAGCCCC
>DATBKP010000049.1:0-67728 GCA_036555785.1 Steroidobacteraceae bacterium | reverse complement strand
GGCGACCAAGAAAGCGAACGAGCTGATGGCGCACACCTACGCGTACCTGTATTCGCTGCCGGTGACGGGCCTGCGCTTCTTCACCGTGTACGGGCCGTGGGGCAGGCCGGACATGGCGCTGTTCCTGTTCACGAAGAACATTCTCGCCGGCAAGCCGATCGACGTTTTCAACTACGGCAATCACCGCCGCGACTTCACTTACATCGACGACATCGCGCAGGGCGTGGTGCGCGCCGCCGATCGGGTCGCGACCGCGAACTCCGGCTGGAACAGCGACGCTCCGGATCCGGGCACGAGCAAGGCGCCGTACCGGCTCTACAACATCGGCAACAACCAGCCGGTCGAGCTGATGCGCTACATCGAGTGCATCGAGCGCTGCCTCGGCCGCAAAGCGCAGAAGAACCTGCTGCCGCTGCAGCCCGGCGACGTGCCGGACACGTTTGCCGACATCGACGATCTGGTGCGGGACGTCGGCTATCGGCCGGCGACGCCGGTCGAGGTCGGAGTCGAGCGCTTCGTGCGCTGGTACGTCGACTACTACAAGGCGGGCTGAGCGATGCAATCTCCGCAATGGCAGGCGCTGACGGCGCACGCGGCGCAGATTCGTCAGCGCCCTCTGCGCGAGCTGTTCGCCGCCGATCCACAGCGCGGCAGCAAGCTCTCGCGCACCGAGCTCAACCTGCTGTTCGACTTCTCGCGGCAGTTGCTCGACGAGGAGACGATCCGTTTGCTGATCGCGCTCGCCGAGGCGCGCGGCCTGCGACAACGTATCGATGCGATGTTCGCCGGCGAGAAGATCAACACGACCGAGAAGCGCGCTGTCCTGCACATCGCCCTGCGCAATCGCGGCGACCGGCCGATCCTGGTCGACGGCCAGGACGTGATGCCGGAAGTGCGCGCCAGCCTGGCGAAGATGCGCAACTTCGTCGAGGGCATTCATGGCGGCCGCATTCACGGCGCCACCGGCAAGACGTTCACGGACATCGTCAACATCGGCATCGGCGGCTCGGATCTCGGCATCGTCATGGCGACCGAGGCGCTCGCCAAGTTCCGCAATCGCAACCTGCGCCTGCATTGCGTCTCGAACATCGACGGCGTGCAGCTCGCCGACGCGCTGGAAAAGGCGGACCCGGCGCGCACGCTGTTCGTCGTGTGCTCGAAGACCTTCACGACGCTGGAGACGCTCAGCAACGCCAAGCTCGCGCGCCAGTGGATCGTCGACCGCCTCGGCGAGGGCGCGCCGGCGCGGCACTTCGCAGCGGTCTCGACCAACGCCAAGGCGATGGACGCATTCCTGATACCGCCGCAGAACCGCTTCACGATGTGGGACTGGGTCGGCGGGCGCTATTCGGTGTGGTCGGCCGTCGGCCTGTCGGTCGCGCTGGCGCTCGGCATGGACCAGTTCGAGCTGATGCTGGCAGGCGGCCAGGAGATGGACCAGCACTTCCACAGCGCGCCGTTCGAGAA
This sequence comes from Steroidobacteraceae bacterium, assembly GCA_036555785.1. Taxonomy (GTDB): domain Bacteria; phylum Pseudomonadota; class Gammaproteobacteria; order Steroidobacterales; family Steroidobacteraceae; genus Steroidobacter. The sequence continues at coordinate 66,261 of DATBKP010000049.1, read as the reverse complement.
GAATCTGCCGGCGCTGATGGGACTGATCGCGGTATGGAACCGCAACTTCCTCGGCATGGACTCGCTCGCGGTGCTGCCCTACGACCAGCGGCTGCACCGTTTCCCCGCGTACCTGCAGCAGCTCGAGATGGAGTCGCTCGGCAAGCGCGTCACGCTCGACGGCGCGCCGGTCGGCTGCGACACCGGCAGCGTGATCTGGGGCGAGCCGGGCTCCAATGCGCAGCACTCCTTTTTCCAGCTGCTGCATCAGGGCACGGCCAATGTCGCGATCGACTTCCTCGCGCCGGTGAATGCTTCCAGTCCGTATCAGCAACAGCAGAACCTGGCGCTCGCGAATTGCTTCGCGCAGGCGCAGGCGTTCGCGTTCGGCCAGACCGAGCAGCAGGTGCGCGCCGACCTCGCTGCCAAGGCAGTGCCGGAAGCCGAAATTACCCGCCTCGTCCCGCACAAGCTGCATCCCGGCAACCGGCCGAGCTCGCTGCTGCTGTTCCCGCGGCTCGGCCCGAAGACGCTCGGCCGCCTGATCGCTCTGTACGAGCATGCGGTCCTCACGCAGAGCGTGATCTGGGGCATCAATGCGTTCGACCAGTGGGGCGTCGAGCTCGGCAAGAAGCTCGCGGAGTCGCTCGCGCCGGTGCTCGAGGACCCTGCAAAAAACACCGATCCGGCGCTGGCTGGCCTGTTGGCGCAGGTTGCGAAGTGGCGTAGCTGAATCGGCCGTCGTGGCGCGGCGACGGCAGGGCGATTTTCCCCATGAAGCCCGGGGTTGCGTGTAAACTTCCGGCCCCGTCGCAGGGACTACAAGCTAAAGCGACCCTGATGGTCAGACTGAATTTTTCCAGCCGCTTTTTCTGGCTGGCCTGTGCAATTGCGTGCCTGCTTTCCGGCGGATTGGGACTCACGCCTGCTGTGGCCCAGACGCCGACCGCCGAGCAGATCGAGATCTTCCAGAACCTGCCGCCGGACCAGCAGCAGGCCATCCTCGAGCAGATGAACCGCGGCGGCTCTGCGACCCCGCCGGCCGCCCGGCCGCGTACCGACCGGCGCCTCAACTTCCCCGAGACGGTCCAGCCGCGCGAGTTTCGCAAGCGCGAAGGCGAGGAAGAGGAGGAAGGTCAGCTGCTGCCGAACGGCATGCCGAAGGTGCCGCGCCTCAAGGGCAACGATACAGTGCTGCTGTATCTGGAGATCCGGCAGCTCGAGCGACCCGCGCCGGAGGTGGAAGAGCGCGAGCGGCGCGAGCGCGAGCAGAATCAGGCGCGTCAGCCAGTGATTCCCGGCCAGCAGCAGCAAGCTCCGCCGGCCACGCCGCCAGCGGCTGCACAGACCGAGCCGCAGCGGCTGGAGCGCAGCGCAGACGAACTCGATCAGCTCAAGGAACTGCGCGAGCGGGTGCTGCGCCGGAATCCGTACAAGCTGGACAAGTGGGGCATCCTCAACGTTCCCGAGCTCGGACCGATTCCGCTCGCCGGCTTGACGGCGGAGGAAGCGTCCGATCGGCTGGCCGCCGAGGTCAGCTTGCAGGATTTCATCGTTCGCGTCAGCCGGCTGCCGCTCAAGCCGGTCGGCACCGAAGCGCTCAAGCCGTTTGGCTACGATCTGTTCGACGGCGTCCCTTCCACCTTCGCGCCGGCGACCGATGTGCCGGTGCCCGCCGAGTACGTCATCGGCCCCGGCGACACGATCGAGTTGCAGTTGTTCGGCAACACCAAGGGTCGGTACGCGCTGGCCGTCGGTCGCGACGGCCGTATCAATTTTCCCGAGCTGGGCCCAATCGCCGTCGGCGGGCGCCGCTTCGAAGAGGTCCGCAACGACCTCGAGGCGCGTGTGCGCGACCAGATGGTGGGCACCCAGGCCAGCATCGGCATCGGCGAGTTGCGCTCGATCCGCGTCTTCGTGCTCGGCGATGCGCAGACACCCGGCTCGTACACGGTCAGCGGTCTGTCGACGATCACCAACGCGCTGTTCGTGAGCGGCGGCGTAAAGAAGATCGGCTCGTTGCGCAACATCCAGCTCAAGCGCAATGGCCGCACCGTGTCGACGCTCGACCTCTACGATCTGCTGCTGCACGGTGACACCAGCGGCGACGCGCGCCTGCTGCCCGGCGACGTGATTTTCGTGCCGCCCGTCGGCACGATGGTCGGGCTCGGTGGCGAGGTGCGCCGGCCGGCGCTCTACGAGCTCAAGGCCGAGACCACGGCTGCCCAGTTGCTGCAGCTCGGCGGCGGGCTCACGCCCGAGGCGGATCCGAAGATCGCGACGCTCGAGCGGGTCAACGAGCGGCGCGCCCGCGTGATCGTCGACGTCGACCTGTCTGCTGCGGCCGGTCAGTCACAGCTGCTGCGGGCCGGCGATACCCTGCGGATCCCGTCGGTGCGGCCGACGCTCGAGGACTCGGTCGTCGTCAGCGGCTACGTGCATCGTCCCGGCGAATACGAATTCAAGCCGGGCATGCGCATTGCGGACGTGCTGCCGAGCGTCGATGAGCTCAAGCCCAACGCCGATCAACGCTACCTGCTGGTCCGGCGCGAGCTGCCGCCCGACCGCCGCGTGCAGATCTTCTCGGCTGACCTCGAGCGCGCGCTGGCGCAGCCGACGTCGCCCGCCAACTTCCAGCTGGCGCCGCGCGACCGCATCTACGTGTTCGATCTCGAGTCCGGTCGCGATCGCATCATCGAGCCGCTGATGCGCGAGCTGCGCATGCAGTCGCGCATCGACCAGCCGACTGCCGAGGTCAGCGTTGCCGGCAAGGTCAAGGTGCCGGGGAAATATCCGCTGGAGCCCGGCATGCACATCAGCGATTTGCTGCGCGCCGGCGGCAGTCTCGATGAGGCAGCCTATGGCGGGCAGGCAGAGCTGACGCGCTACGAGGTCGTGAACGGCGAATCGCGCCAGGCCGATCTGCTGCAGATCGACCTGCGTCAGGTCCTGGCGGGCGACCCGGCCGCCGACGTCGAGCTGCAGCCGTTCGACTATCTCGTCATCAAGGAAGTGCCGCTGTGGGGATCTCAGGAAGAGGTCGAGATCCGCGGCGAGGTGAAGTTTCCGGGTCGCTATCCGATTCATCGCGGCGAGACCTTGCGCTCCGTCATGCAGCGCGCCGGCGGCCTGACCGACCTCGCCTTCGCCGAGGGCGCGGTGTTCACGCGCGAAGAGCTGAAGGAGCGCGAGAAGAAACAGCTGCAGACGCTCGCGAGCCGCATGGAATCCGATGTGGCGCAGTTCTCGCTGATGACGGCGCAGGAGACCGGCAAGGATGCGAGCTCGGCGCTGACGGTCGGACAGTCGCTGCTCGCGAACATCCGCAACGCCACCCCGGTCGGCCGCCTGGTCATCGATCTGAATCGGTCCGCGAATGCGAAGCCGGGTTCGGAGCAGGACATCGTGCTCAAGGACGGCGACCGGCTGCTGGTGCCGCGCGTCACGCAGGAAGTCACTGTCGTCGGCGAGGTGCAGAGCGCCACGTCGCACCTGTATCGCGCCGACCTGTCGCGCGACGATTACATCGCGATGAGCGGCGGCCTGACGCCGCGCGCGGACGACGACCGCATCTATGTCGTGCGCGCCGACGGCAGCGTCGTGACGCATTCCCGCAATGCGTGGTTCGGCGGCGGCGTCGAAATCAAGAGCGGCGACACCATCGTCGCGCCGCTCGATACCGAGCGCATGCGGCCGCTGCCGTTCTGGACGGCAGTCACCACCATCATCTACAACCTGGCGATCGCGGCCGCGGCCGTCAATTCGTTCTGACAACCCCGAGCGACGGATGCTGATTCCGGAAAAGAAGCGAGTCCTGGTCACGGGCGGAGCCGGTTTCATCGGCTCGCACCTGTGCGAGCGGCTGCTGCACGACGGCCACGAAGTGCTGTGCGTGGACAATTTCTACACGGGCTCGCGCGGCAACATCGCGCGCCTGCTCGGCGATCCGAACTTCGAGCTGCTGCGGCACGACGTCACGTTTCCGCTGTACGTCGAAGTGGACGAGATCTACAACCTGGCCTGCCCGGCCTCGCCGGTCCATTACCAGTTCGATCCGGTGCAGACGACCAAGACCAGCGTGCACGGCGCGATCAACATGCTCGGGCTCGCGAAGCGCGTCAAGGCGAAGATCTTCCAGGCCTCCACCAGCGAGGTGTACGGCGATCCGCACGTGCATCCGCAGCCGGAAAGCTACTGGGGCAACGTCAATCCGGTCGGCATCCGCTCGTGCTACGACGAAGGCAAGCGCTGCGCCGAAACGCTGTTCTTCGACTACTTCCGCCAGCACAAGCTGCGCATCAAGGTCGCGCGCATCTTCAACACCTACGGTCCGCGCATGCATCCGAACGACGGCCGCGTCGTCTCCAACCTGATCGTGCAGGCGCTGCGCGACCTGCCGTTGACGATCTACGGCGACGGCTCGCAGACACGCGCGTTCTGTTACGTCGACGACATGGTCGAGGCGTTCGTCCGCTTCATGGCGACGCCGGATGCGCTCACCGGACCGATGAACCTGGGCAACCCCCGGGAGTTCACGATCCTGGAGCTGGCGCAGACGATCCTGCAGCTGACCGGCTCGAAATCGCAGATCGTGTTCGCGCCGCTCCCCGGCGACGATCCGAAGCAGCGGCAGCCCGACATCGCGATGGCCCAGCGCGAGATCGGCTGGCAGCCGACGGTGCAACTGCGCGACGGGATGCAGCGCACGATCGATTATTTCAGGACGCACCTCGCGTGAGCGCCGCCTCCAGCGAATGGCAAGAACAGCAGGTCGTGGACCTGCGCGCCGTTTTCGGCCGTTTGTATGCCGGGCGCTGGATCATTCTCGGCTGCCTGGCGGCGAGCACGCTGGCCTTTGCAGCGGCCGCTCTGCTGATCAAGCCCGAGTATCGGGCGGTGACGGTACTGGCGCCCTCCGACGCGCAGGGCGGCAACCTCGATTCCAAGCTCGGCGACATCGGCGGGCTGGCGTCGCTGGCCGGCCTCGATCTCGGCTCGCGCGACAAGATGAAGGAGGAGGCCCTGGCGGTCATGCGCTCGCGCACTTTTACCGAGGCGTTCATTCGCGACCAGGCGCTCATGCCGAAACTGTTCGCGCGCAAGTGGGACAGCCGCAAGGGCGCCTGGAAAGTGGCGCCCGAAGACCAGCCTACGCCTTACAAAGCGTTCAAGCGCTTCAACAAGCTGCGCGCCGTTTCGGTCGACAAGAAGACCGGCCTCGTCAGCGTGCAGATCGACTGGACCGACCGCAACGAGGCGGCGGCGTGGGCCAACGAACTGGTGCGGCGGCTCAACGTCGAGATGCGCTCACGCGCGATCCGCGACGCCGAGGCGTCCCTCGGCTTCCTGGAGCGCGAAGAGAAAGTCGTGGAAAACGTGGCGACGCGCGCCGCGCTGAGCCGCCTGATCGAGACCCAGCTCAAGCAGCGGATGCTCGCGACCGTGACGGAGGAATACGCCTTCCGCTTCGTCGACCGCGCCCTGCCGCCGGACGCGGACGATCCGGTATGGCCGAAGCTGATTCCCATGATTCTGGCCGGACTGGCCTGCGGCGTCGTGTTCGGCTGCTTCGCCGTGCTGCTGCTCGCGTGGTGGCGCGGGCCGAACGATTCTGCAGCCAGCGCATCTTAGAGATCCATGTTCGACAACAAATCGGTATTGATTACGGGCGGTACGGGCTCCTTCGGGCGAGCGTTCGTCAAGTGCGTGCTGCGGCAGTATCCGCAGATCAAGCGGCTGGTCGTGTTCAGCCGTGACGAGCTGAAGCAGTACGAGATGGAGACCGAGCTGCACCATCCCGGGCTGCGCTTCTTCATCGGCGACGTGCGCGATGGGGAGCGCCTGCGGCGCGCGATGGACGGCGTCGACTACGTGGTGCACGCAGCGGCGCTGAAGCAGGTGCCGGCCGCGGAATACAACCCGATGGAGTGCATCAAGACCAATGTGCACGGCGCGCAGAACGTCATCGACGCGGCGCTCGACAGCGGCGTGCGCCAGGTCGTTGCGCTGTCAACCGACAAGGCCGCCAATCCGATCAACCTGTACGGCGCCTCGAAGCTCGCTTCCGACAAGCTGTTCGTAGCGGCCAACAACGTGGTCGGCGCGCGCCCGACGCGTTTCGCCGTGGTCCGCTACGGCAACGTCGTGGGCTCGCGCGGCTCGGTGGTGCCGCTGTTCCGCCGGCTGGTGAGCGAGGGTGCGAGCGAGCTGCCGATCACGGATCCGCGCATGACGCGGTTCTGGATCACGCTGCCGCAGGGCGTAGAGTTCGTGCTCAAGAGCTTCACGCGCATGTACGGCGGCGAGATCTTCGTGCCGAAGATTCCCTCGACCACGATCACCGACCTGGCGCAGGCGATCGCGCCGGGGCTGCGGCATCGTACGGTCGGCATCCGTCCCGGCGAGAAGCTGCACGAAGTCATGTGCCCGCGCGACGACTCGCATCTGACGCTGGAGTTCGGCGATCACTTCGTGATCCAGCCGACGATCTCCTTCAACAAGCATCCGGACTTCCGGCGCAACGCGCTGGGCGAGCAGGGCGTGCCGGTCGCCGACTCGTTCGAGTACAACTCCGGCTCGAATCCGCAGTGGCTGAGCGTCGAGCAGATTCGCGAGATGCTGCGGCAAGTGACATGATTCCTTACTCCACCCAAAGCATCGCTGCCGAGGATCTGCAGGCCATCGCCGCAGTGCTGCAATCCGGCTGGCTCACCCAGGGACCGGCGGTGCCGCGCTTCGAGAGCGAGTTCGCCAGCGCGCACGAGGTCGAGCATGCAGTCGCGGTGAGCAGCGCTACCGCCGGCCTGCACCTGGGTTGCCTCGCGCTCGACGTCAAAGAAGGCTCGCGCGTGTGGACCTGCCCCAACAGCTTCGTGGCATCGGCGAATTGCGCGCTGTATGCCGGTGGCAGCGTCGACTTCGTCGACATCGACCCGCGGACGCGCAACATGTCGGTCGCGGCGCTCGAGCACAAGCTCGAGCGCGCGAGTCGCGACGGCACGCTACCGCAGGTCGTCGTGCCGGTGGATTTCTCGGGCCTGCCATGCGATCTCGCGCAGATCAGTGCGCTCGGGCGCAAGTTCGGCTTCCGCATTCTCGAGGATGCGAGCCATGCCGTCGGCGCGCGTTACCAGGGTGCCAGCATCGGCTCGAAGTACGCTGACCTGACTGTCTTCAGCTTCCACCCGGTAAAGATCATCACCAGCGCCGAAGGCGGAATGATCACCACCCGGGACGCCGCGCTCGCGGAGCGCCTGCGCCGGCTGCGCACCCACGGCATCACGCGCGACGCATCGCAGATGAGCGGCGGCAGTCAGGGGCCGTGGTATTACGAGCAGATCGAGCTCGGCTTCAACTACCGGCTCACCGATATCCAGGCGGCGCTCGGCTCATCGCAGCTGCGACGGATGCCGGCGTTCCAGGAGCGGCGCCGTGCGCTCGCTGCGCGTTACGATGAGGTGCTCGCGCCGCTGCCGTTGCTGCTGCCCGCAGTGCTGCCCGATCGCGTTTCGTCATTGCATCTGTACGTGGTCGAGATCGACGAGCGACGCTGCAGCGTGCCGCGCAGGACGGCGTTCGAGCGCCTGCGGCAGGCGGGGATCGGCGTCAACGTGCACTATATTCCCGTACACCTGCAGCCTTACTACCGCCGTCTTGGCTTCAAGCCGGGAGACTTTCCCGCTGCCGAGCATTACTACTCGCGGGCGCTCAGCCTGCCCTTGTTCGCGGACCTGAGCATTGCCCAGCAGGACGAAGTCGTCGCGGCTTTGAGTCGGGCGCTGGAGGCATGACGGATGGAGTTGGCTCTCGGCACCGTCCAGTTCGGGCTGCCGTACGGCATTGCCGGGCGCGATGAACCCGTCCCGGAAGCCGAAGCGCGCGCAATCCTGCAAATTGCACATGCGGGTGGCATCAGGCTGCTCGATACGGCAGCGGCATACGGTTCCATCGAAGAGCGGTTGCCGGCGCTGTGCGGCGGCCTGCAATTTCGGATCGTGTCGAAAATACCCGCGCTGCCGGTCAGCACGGATCTCGCGGCGGTCGAGAAGTTCGTCGCGGATGCGGTGCGCGGCGCCCGACGGCGGCTCGGCCCTTCGTTGAGCTGCATGCTGTTTCATCGCGCCGCCGATCTGCTGGGTCCGGCCGCGGAGTCAGCGTGGCGTGCTGCACGCGACGCGGCGCGACCGCACGACGTGCAGCTCGGCGTTTCCGCGTACGATCCCGCCGAGGCGCGCGCGGTACAGCAACGCTTTGGGATAGACGTCGTGCAGGTGCCTGCGAATGCATTCGACCAGCGCTTGCGTCAGGAGGGTCCGTTGAGCGGCGTGGCGACGCATGTGCGCTCGGTCCTGTTGCAGGGTTTGTTGTTGATGCCGGTGGCGGAGGCTGCTGCCCGCGTTCCGGCGGCTGCGGAACCGCTCGCTCGCTGGCATCGCTGGTGCGACGAGCGTGGGCTGGGGACGCTGCAAGCCGCGCTCGCTCTCGTCAAAGGAATGGCCGCTGCGAGTCACGTGGTCGTCGGTGTGGACAGCGCGGCGCAACTCGAGACGATCCTGGATGCGTGGCACGCGAGCGCGCCGCTGACGGCGCCGGAGCTCGCGTGCGGCAACCTCGACGTGATCGATCCGCGCCGCTGGAACGCTGTATGACGCGGACCGTAGCTTTGATTCAAGCGCGCATGTCGAGCACCCGTTTCCCGGGCAAGGTGCTCGAGCCGCTCGCGGCCCAGCCGTCGATCGTCTACATGGTCGAGCGGGTCCGGCGCGCGCAGTCGCTGGACGCTGTCGTGGTGGTGACGAGCACCGATGCGAGCGACGATCCGCTGGCCGCTGCGCTGGCCGCTCACGCCATCGAGTGTTTTCGCGGCGAACTGCAGGACGTGCTGGCGCGCTACCACGCCGCGGCCCTGCAGGCAGGCGCAACGACGGTCGTACGCCTGACGGGGGATTGTCCGCTGGTGGATCCGGCCCTGGTCGACGCGGTGGTCGCGCTGCGCCTTGCCAAGGATGCAGACTACGCCAGCAACGTCGACCCGCCGACTTTCCCGGACGGTTTCGACATCGAGTGTTTTTCCATGCACGCCCTGCAGCGCGCTTTCGCGGAAGCGGCGGCGCCGGCGGAACGCGAGCACGTGACGCCGTGGATGCGATCCAGCCGCGCGGGTTTGCGACGCGCGAACGTGCATGGACTGGTGGACCTGTCGCACCTGCGGCTCACGGTGGACTATGCCGACGACCTGGCGGTCGTGCGTCGCGTGGTCGACTATTGCAGTCGGCGCGATCCGCACTTCGATCTGTACGACGTGCTGCGTTGCCTGGCCGGCGCGCCGGAGCTCATGGAGATGAACCGCCACGCCCGCAACGAAGGATTCGCGAAGTCGGCGGCGGCGGGCGCGGCGCTCGGGCAGCCGGGCAAGGTTTGAGGAGAGTAACGCGATGATGAAGCGCTGTGTCCGCTGTGGCCTGCCGGAGACGCACGAGACGATCTCGTTCGACGCCGCGGGCGTCTGCAATATCTGCCGGCAGCATGAGTTCAAGCACGAGAAGATCGACTGGGCGGCGAACAAGGCGGCGCTCGACTCGCTGATCACCGAATACCGCGGCCGCTACGACTACGACTGTATCGTGCCGTTCAGCGGCGGCAAGGACAGCACCTGGACGCTGTATTACCTGGTCAAGGAGTACGGCATCAAGCCGCTGGTCGTGAGGTTCGACCACGGTTTCATGCGGCCGAACCTGGAAGCCAACGTCAAGCGCGTCATGCGCAAGCTCGGCGTGGATTTCCTGACGTTCACGCCGAACTGGCGCATCGTGCAGAAGCTGATGCTGCAGAGCTTCCTGGAGAAGGGCGACTTCTGCTGGCACTGTCACACCGGCATCTTCTCGTATCCGATGTGGATCGCGATCGAAAAGAAGGTGCCGCTGATCCTGTGGGGCGAGCCTTCCTCGGAGTACACGGCGTACTTCAGCTACGCGCAGGACGAGGCGGTCGACGAGAAGCGCTTCAACCGCTACATCAACCTCGGCATCAGCGCGGAGGACATGTTCGTACGCCTCGGCGGCACGGTCGATCAACGCGATCTGAAGCCGTACTCCTATCCGCCGCTGCAGCAGCTGCGCGCGCTCGACTACCGGTCGGTCTGTCTCGGCTCGTACATCCCGTGGGACGTCAAGCGCCAGGCGCAGATCATCGAGCGCGAGCTCGGCTGGCAGGGCGATGAGGTCGAGAACGTGCCGCCGCAGTATCGTTACGAGAAGATCGAGTGTTCCATGCAGGGCGTGCGCGACTACATCAAGTACATCAAGCGCGGCTACTCGCGGCCCTCGCATCTGGTGGCGCTGGACGTGCGCAACAACCGCATGAAGAAGGAGGAGGGCGAGCATCTCATCGCCGAATACGAGGGACGGCGACCGCCGAGCCTCGATCTGTTCCTGAGCTTCGTCGGCCTGACCGAACAGGAGTTCCTGGACATTGCCATGAGCCACCAGGTCACCCCGTACGTGCACGATCCGGCCAGCACGCTGGCCGGCGCAAAGACCGCCGATTTCGCGCAGTGGAGCCGGGACGGCGTCATGGCCCGGGTGGATGCCGACGAGCTGCTCGCGAGATGGCGGGCGCGCAAGGCAGGCGCGGGAGCGCGTCGGTGAGGGGGCTCGTTGCAGTCGCGGTCGCCGCTGTCGGCTTGCTCAACGGTTGCGGGACGCGCGACAGCACTGCGATGCCTGGCGCCGGCACGACCCAGGCCGGGTTCGCGGCGTTCGACAAGGTCGTTCTCTACCGGCACGACTTCAGCGACGGTCCGGGTGGCTGGCATACCGTGATGCTCGACGTCGACCCGAGCCGGCCGCCGGCCAACGCACTCGCCTGCTTCACCGAGGGAATCAAGACGAACTGTTACGTTCCGGTCAACACTGTCGATGGGCACATGCTGCTGGAATCGCCGTGGTTCCACGACCCGAACCATGCGCCGCCCGGCGCGGGCTATCTGTCGCTGCTGACGTTCGTCTACCTGCGCGGCTTCGCCGGCGCCGACACGGCGCAACTGCCGGAGCTCGATCTGCGCGGCCTGCTGCTGCGGGTGTCCATGAAGACCGAGCACCTCGACGTCAAGGAAGGCTCGCTGTACTTCTGGTTCCAGATGCTGGCGCCGGACGGCAAGTGGGTGAACTACGCGTACACGGCCAGGCCGCTCAATGTCTCGCTGCGCGATGAGGGATTCACCGAGGTGCGCCTGCGCTTCATCTCCGATCCGGGCTCGTGGACCTGCCTTGGCTCTTCGGAAGTTCGCGCCGACTTCTATGGCTGCATCCCGCTCGAGGAGGCGATGAGCCATGTGAACGGCGATTTCGGCTTCGTGATCCTGCCGGTCAACGAGAACCCTCTCGAAGAGTTGCAGCCTTCGGGCAAAATTGCGCTGCAGTGGATCGAGCTGTCGGCCGGCGGCCCGATCGTCGATCCTCTGCCGGATCTTTGAGCCGCCACAGCCATGAAGCCAACGCGCGGCAAGCCGACGGTCGGCATCGTCGACTACCAGGCCGGCAACATCCAGTCGATTGAAAACGCTCTTGCGCACCTCGGCGCGCGGACAATGCGCGTGCGTGCGGCCAGCGACATCGGCAGCTGCACTCACCTGCTCCTGCCGGGCGTCGGCGCGTTCCAGTTCTGCGCCGAGCAATTGCGCAACAGCGGTCTGCTGGAGACCGTGCACGAGTGGGCCCTGGTCGCCGGCAAGCCTTTGCTCGGGATCTGCGTCGGCATGCAGTTGCTGGCCGAGAGCAGCGAGGAGCACGGTCTGCAGCGCGGCCTGAACTGGGTCGGCGGCCAGGTGGTGCAGTTGCCCGGCTCTTTCGCAGGCGTGCGCGTGCCGCACGTTGGCTGGAACACCGTGGAGTTTCACGCAGGCTTTGGTGAGTTCGCCAGCGGTGCCACGGGCGACTTCTACTTCGATCACTCCTACGCCTATCGCGCGCCGGTGGACGCGCCGGCGCTGGCAACTTGCCGGCACGGGGTCGAGTTCGCGGCGGTCGTGCGACGGGACAACATCACGGCCGCGCAGTTTCATCCGGAGAAAAGCCAGGGCGCGGGCATGCGCTTCCTGCGGAGCTTTCTCGCCGCATGAAACACACGTCGCTGAAGCGCCGGCTCATTCCGAAGCTGCTGATCAAGCATCGGCGGCTCGGCGCGGTCGAGCGCCCGGTACTGGTGACCACGCGTCAGTATCGCGAGGTGCTGGAGGTCGGCGATCCGGTATCGCAGGCGAAAATCTACGAGGCGCAGCTCGCCGACGAGCTGATCGTGCTCAACATCGACGCAACGCCGGTCGGCGGCGATCGGGTGGTGCTCGACCTGATCGCGCGACTTGCCACCGAGACGTTCATGCCATTGGCGGTCGGCGGCGGCGTGCGCAGCGTGGCGGACTTCGCGGCGCTGCTGGAACGCGGCGCCGACAAGGTTTGCATCAACACTGCGGCGCTCGACTCGCCGCAGCTGATCTCGGATGCCGCAGCCCGCTTCGGCGCTCAATGTGTCGTCGTAGCGATCGACTTTCACACCGCAGCCGGAGCGGAGTCGACAGTGCTGCGCGACTGCGCGCGCAACGAGACCGGCATCGCTGTTCGCGAGTGGGCGCGCCGCGCAGTCGCGGCGGGGGCCGGGGAGTTGCTGCTCACCGACGTGGACCGCGATGGAGTCGGGAACGGGTTGAACTGGCAGGTGTGCCGCGCGATCGCCGACGAAGTGAGCGTGCCGGTGATCCTCTCCGGCGGCTGTGGGCTCGCCGAGCACTTCGTCGACGGCTTTCTGCAGGGGCATGCCGAAGGCGTCGCGGCCGGCACCTTCTTCTGTTTCCGCGATCAGAATCCGATGCAGACGCGCGCGCACATTCGCAACGCGGGCATTGCGATCCGCATGGAAACCTGATGCAGCTGCAGCCGACCTTTCCGTGGCGGACCCAGCGCGTCGAGCTGTTCCTGCTCGAGCCCGGGCACGTCTCCAGCGCTTATGTCGGCTGGCTGTCCGATCCGGAGGTGAACCGGTTTCTGGAGAGCCGGTTCGCCACGCACGATCTTGCGTCGACGCAGCGCTACGTGGCATCGATGCTCGGCGATGCCAACACGCTGTTTCTGGGCATTCGCAGCCCGCAGCTGCAGCGGCACGTCGGCAACATCAAGCTCGGTCCGATCGATCGCCACCACGGGCTCGGCGAAATCGGCATCATGATCGGCGAGCGTGCGGCCTGGGGCCGTGGCATTGCCTCGGACTCGATCGCCGTGCTGTGCCGGATCGCTTTCGAGCAGCTGGGCTTGCGCAAGCTGACAGCCGGCTGCTACCGCTCGAACGTCGGCAGCGCGCGCGCCTTCGCCCGCGCCGGCTTCGCGCACGAGGCTACGCGGCCGGCTCATTATCTGCTCGAGGGGCGTGCGGAGGATCTCATCCTCATGGCACGGCATGCCCCGCCGGGCGCACCTTGAAGAGGACACGACGGTGAGGACGTTCAAACGATCGCAGGAATATCTGGCGCGGGCCGAACGGACCATCCCGCTCGGCAGCCAGACGTTCAGCAAGAGCCGCACGCAGTTTCCGTTCGGCGTCTCGCCGTACTTCGTCACGCGCGCCAGCGGCTCGCGCATCTGGGACCTCGACGGCAACGAGTACATCGATTTCATCAGCTCGCTGTGTGCAGTGACGCTGGGCTACAACGATCCCGATGTCACGGCGGCAGTGCGTGCGCAGCTGGACGACGGTGTCATCTTTTCTCTTCCTCACACGATTGAGGCCGAGGTCGCCGAGCTCATCTGCGAGATGGTGCCGTGCGCCGAGATGGTTCGTTTCGGCAAGAACGGGTCGGATGCCACGTCGGGCGCGATCCGGCTGGCGCGCGCCTACACCAATCGCGATCGCGTTGCCGTGTGCGGCTACCACGGCTGGCAGGACTGGTACATCGGCAGCACTGCGCGCAATCGCGGCGTGCCGCGTGCGGTGCGCGAGCTGACGCATACGTTCGCGTTCAACGATCTCGGCTCGCTGCAGAAAGTTCTGGAGCAACATGCGGGCGAATTTGCCGCGGTCATCCTCGAGCCGATGAACGTCGTCGATCCGGCGCCGGGCTTCATCGCGGGCGTACAGGAGCTGACTCGGCGCCACGGCGCGTTGCTGGTGTTCGACGAGACGATCACGGGATTTCGCTACGCGATCGGCGGCGCGCAGGAGTTGTTTGGCGTCACACCCGATCTCGCGACCTTCGGCAAGGGTCTGGCGAACGGCTATCCGGTGTCGGCCGTCGCCGGCCGCCGCGACGTCATGAAGCTGATGGAAGAGATCTTCTTCTCGTTCACGTTCGGCGGCGAAGCGTTGTCGCTGGCGGCTGCCCGCGCCACTTTGCGCAAGCTGCAGCAGCACGACGTGGTCGGGACCTTGCGCGCGCGTGGCAATCGGCTGCTGGCGGGCGTTCGCGAGCGCATCGCACGTCACCGCGTCAGCGAGCTGCTGTCGGCCACCGGGCAGCCGGCGTGGTCCTTCCTGATGGTCAAAGATGTGCCGGGTGTTTCGCAGTGGCATAGCAAGACACTGCTGATGCAGGAGCTCTTCGCCCGCGGGATTCTTGCCTACGGGTCGCACAATCTCAGCTATGCGCACAGCGACGCAGATATCGAGCAGCTGCTCGCAGCCTACGACGAGGTCTTTCCGGTCTTGCGCGCCGGCGCGCTTGAGGGCCGGATGTCGGAGCTGTTACGGTGCAAGCCACTCGAACCGCTCTTCAAGGTCCGCTAGCAGTGCGACGATGAGCGTCTTCTCCGTTGCAATCCGCGTCGACAGCGGCCTTGCCATGGGCAGCGGTCACCTGATGCGTTGTCTCACGCTCGCGGACGAGCTGCAACGGCGTGGCGCATTGGTACAGTTCATCAGCCGGGCGCATCCGGGCAACATGCTGGCGCGGCTGGAGCAACGCGGTTACGAAGTGCATCGTCTGGCGCCTCCGCAGGGCGCAGTGGACCGGGATGCGTCTCGCCGCTGGCTCGGCGTCGCCGCCGAGCAGGATGCTCGAGAGACGCTTGCTCGCTTGGCCCGGGGCAGGGTCGATCTGCTGATCGTGGATCACTACGGCATCGACGCGATCTGGGAGCGTTGCTTGCGGTCGGCGGCGGCACGATTGCTGGTCGTCGACGATGTGGCCGACCGGCCGCACGAGGCCGATTTTCTGCTGGATCAGAACTACGGACGCGCCGACATAGAGCGCCGGTATCGCGAACGCGTGCCGGAGCGCTGCCGACTGTTGCTGGGCCCGCGCTACGCATTGTTGCAGCCTATCTACAAGGAGCTGCGCCAGGTGCTGCCCGAGCGCACTGGTGCCGTGCGGCGCGTACTCGTATTTTTCGGCGCTCACGATCCGTCGCACTCGGTGCTCCGCGTACTGCAAGCGCTCGCTGAGCCGCAGTTCGCGCAGCTGGCCATCGACGTCGTGCCCGGCCATGGTGCTGAAGCTGCAGCAGCAGTGCGCGCCGTTGCACAGGGGCGCCCCAATGTCGCGATTCACGAGGATCAGCCGAGCCTCGCGGGTCTCATGGCGCGAGCGGATCTGGCGATCGGCGCGGGGGGTACGACCACCTGGGAGCGTGCGTGCCTGGGCCTGCCTTCACTGGTCGCAACCGTCGCGGCCAATCAGATGGAACTCGCTGCAGCGCTGGCTGCGGACGGCTGCATCGAGCTGGCCGGTGCGGCGAGTGACCTGACCGCGCAGGACTGGAGCGCGCTGCTGCGCGGATTATTGTCGCAACCAGAACGGATCGCGCAGCTGCAACGTCGGACGTCGGGACTGGCGGACGGCAGCGGCGCGGGCCGTGTCGCCCGTCTATTGATGGACACGCGCGATGCCACTATAAAGCTGCGGCGCGCAACGCGCGCTGACGAGGCAATGCTGCTCGATTGGGCGAACGATCAAACCGTGCGCAGGCAGTCATTCAGCACGTCACAGATCGCGCCGGAAAATCACCATCGGTGGCTGGCGGCGCGACTGCACGATCCGGATTGCATGATCCTGATCGGCGAGGATCCGCACGGCTGTCCGCTTGGACAGGTCCGTTTCGACGTGCAGCGCGATCGCGCGGAAGCCATGGTCAACATCAGCGTGGATCGCGATGCGCGTGGTCGCGGCGCTGGCGGCGTGCTGCTGAAAGCAGCCGTGGGTCGCTGGCTGGCCGAAGAACCGCAACTGCAGCCCATTGCGGAAGTCCTGGCCGACAACGTCGCGAGCCAGCGGCTGTTCCTGGCTGCCGGCTTCACGCCGGTAGCGGGACGGCGGCCCGGCGCAGTGGCCTACGCTTACAGACGGAGCGACAGATGACGACGGAGATACGCATCGCAGGCCGCAGCATCGGAGTCGATCATCCGCCCTACATCATCGCGGAGCTTTCGGCCAATCATTTGCAGCAATACGCACGCGCGCTGGAAGTGCTGGAGATGGCGGCGGCGCAGGGTGCGGATGCAGTCAAGCTGCAAACCTACCGGCCCGATACGATCACCATCGATCACGACTCGCCGCAGTTCCGCATCAGCGGCGGTCTGTGGGACGGACAGACGCTCTACCAGCTGTACGAGTCGGCGTACATGCCGTGGGAATGGCACGAGCCGCTGATGAAGCGTGGCGCGGAGCTGGGCGTGCACGTGTTCTCATCGCCGTTCGACGATACTGCTATCGATCTGCTGCGATCGCTGGATGCACCGGCGTACAAGATCGCGAGCTTCGAGGCGATCGACCTGCCGTTGATCCGTGCCGCAGCGGCTTGCCGCAAGCCGCTCATCTTGTCGACGGGCATGGCGAACCTGGCGGAGATCGAAGAAGCGTATCGCACAGCCGTCGTCGGCGGCGCCGACGGCGTGGCCTTGCTGCATTGTGTGTCCGGCTATCCGACGCCCATGGCGGAATGCAATCTGCGCACGATCGGCGATCTGAGCCGGCGCTTTCCCGAGGCCGTGATCGGCTTGTCCGATCACACGCTGGGCACGGTCGCTGCTACGGCTGCGATTGCCCTTGGAGCGAGCTTGATCGAGAAGCATGTGACCATGTCGCGCGCAGCGGGCGGCCCGGACGCCGCGTTCTCTCTGGAGCCGCACGAGCTGCGGCAGCTCGTGGAGCAATGCGGTGACGCCTGGGAAGCGCTCGGCGTAGCGGACTACGACCTCAAGGGCAGCGAGAAGGGTAACGTGGTCTTTCGCCGCTCGTTGTACGTGGTCGAGGATGTGCAGGCCGGCGAGCCGCTGACGAGCCGTAACGTGCGCTCGATCCGCCCCGGCTTCGGCCTGCCGCCCAAGCATTTGGACGCTGTGGTGGGCCGGCGCGTGCGACGTGCGGTCGCCGCTGGCACCGCGCTCTCGTGGGATCTGCTCGAATGAGCGAGGTAGCAGCGCAGGCCGCGACGAAGCCTCGGATCTTGAGCTTCTGCCGACCGTATCTGACCGCGGACTTCTGTGCCAATCTGGCGCCGGTGTCCGCCGAGTTCGAGATTGCGTTCCTGACCGACGGTCGTTCGCCCGGCACGCCGGATACGCGCGCGCAGTTCTACGACAACCTGCGTCACGAGCGCCGCTGCGCCGAGCTGGACGCGGCCGCCCAGGCAGACGTCATGGCTCGCTGCCGCCTGCTGCGCAATCTGCCGCCGGCCACAGCGACGGGCCTGATGCACGCCATGGCCGTGACGCTCGCCGCTGAGCTCGACCGCTTCCAGCCGGACGTCGTGCTGTGCCACATGGTCGACGAATACGTCACGCATCTGCTCGCGATCCTGGCGGCGCGGCGCGGCGTGCCGTTCATCGGCTACGCTCATTCGTATTTTCCCGGCCTGCTGCAGATCACGCAGCACGCGCACGGCCGACCGGTCGAGGCGCGCGCAGTCCCGGACGAAGAGGTCGCGCGGGTGCTCGAGACGATCAGGCAGCGGACTTTTCGCCAGAACTATCAGCAGCGGCCGACGTACTCGCTGAGACGCCACTTGTGGGGACTGCTGCGCTACCGGATCAAGCTGGCCGCGTTCGGCGTCAAGTCGGTGCTCGAGCGCGATCCGTGGAATATGCACTACTCGATCACGCCGTACGTGGTGGAGCGGCGGCGGCTGCGGGATTTCCCGCGACCGAGCGATTTCGCTGCCGATTGGGCCGCGGATCTGCGCGCGTTGCAAGCGGGCAGCGGCAAGCGCGTGCTCTATGTGCCGCTGGCTTACTTTCCGGAGTCGACGCTGGACTACTGGATCCTCGACAAGCGGATCCTGCGCTACGAAGCTGTGACGCTGGAAATGTTGCGCACGCTGGCGCGCGACTTCATCGTCGTGGCGAAGGAGCATTTGCACATGATGGGCGCCCGCGACGTCGCGTTCTACGCGGCGCTGCGTGCGATCCCCGGCGTGGTCAGCGTTCATCCGCTCGAGTACAGCAACGATGTTCTTGCCGCAGCCGATGCAGTGTTGCTCGGCGCGGGCAGTGTCGGAGTGGAGGCGACGTTGCGCGACAAGCCGGTATTCAGCTACAGCGATTCGAGCTACTGGTTTGCCGCCTCCCGCGCCACGTTCCTGCGCCTGGACGAGATCGAGCGCTGGTCGTCGCGGATCGCTCAGGTGCTGGGCGCGTACCGGCCGCTCGACGAGCGCGCCAAGCGCGAGTTTCTGCGGACTTGCCTGAGCAGCACCGTGCGTCCACGTGCGGGCGGCCGGCGCTGGCCGCTGATCGAAATCGAGGACCTGCGCGCCCTGCTGCGCATTGCGCTGAGCCGCACCGACGAGGCTCGCGGCCCAGCGGTTCCCCGGGTCACTTCTGCGCGGGTAGGCGCGTAATGCTCATTCAGTCGAAGCAATATCGCGAACTGCGCCCGGGCCTGGACACGCTGCGGCACTTGTTCGTCTACGGGCTGCTCACGCTGCTGGCGAAGCAGGTGACGCGGCGGCCGCAGCGCCTGTTCGTCGAGCTGGCGAGCAACATCGACCGCCACGTGCTCGCCGACGGTGTGTTCGAGAAAGGTGTCATCGATCTGCTGCGCGACGTCTGCACCAGCACCGGGCGCACTGCGCTGATGATCGACGTGGGCGCGAACATCGGCAATCACACGGTTGCGCTCGCCGATCTGTTCGCGGCGGTCGAGTCGGTCGAGCCGCATCCGATCCTGTTCCGCGTGCTGCAGGCCAATGTGCTGCGCAACGGCCACGCGCACGTCCGCTGTCACAACTTCGGGCTCGCCGGCGAGAACGCGCGCGGCACGCTGACCGAGTCGGTCGACAACCACGCACTGAATCGCGTGCGCGAGCGCTCGCAGCTGCCGCCGGAAGTGTTCGGGCTGTCGGCCGAGAAGTTCGGCAAGGAGTATGCGATCGAGCTGCGCTCGGCAGCGCAGTTCGTCGGCGAATTTGCCGACCGGCTGGACCGCGCCTTCATCAAGATCGACGTCGAGGGCATGGAGGAGGAGATTCTCGTGGCGCTGCGGCCGCTGCTCGAGCAGCACAAGCCGCTCGTGGGCTTCGAGTGGTTCACTCGCGCCCAGCCGCGCATCGCCGCGCTCGTCAGCGGCTTGCAGGGCTACGAGGTGTGGGGCATCCGCATGCACGACGTCGGCGGCGGCCGGCTGTGGCGAGCTTGCAAGATGATTTTTCGCGGCCGCTCCTACACGCTCGCGCGCATCGATACCAGCAAGCTCGACGACGTGTATCCGCTGGCTCTGCTCGTGCCGAAGGTCGGCTGAGAGCCGCAGTCGCGCGAGCAGCACGGGGAGGGCGGTGGGTTCCGGGATTTTCTTCGGCCTGATGGCGTTCGCCGCCGCGATCTCGCTGGTGCGAGGCTTTGCCGTTGCCGGCGTAATCGAGCCGGCTGCGTTCGGCGTCTACGTCACAGTCGTGGCTGCAGCCACTTTCGCCTCGAATCTGCTGAGCCTCGGCCGCGTCGAAGCGACGATGAAGGACTACCCGCGGCTGTTTGCCAGCGGATCGGCCCAGCAGGTGCGCGAGCGAGCCGACGCATTGATGCGTACCTTGACGCTGCGTGCACTCGCTCTGCTGGTTCCAGCCGGATTGGCCGCGTGGTCGCTAGGCGGCGGCGAATTGCTGCTGCAGGTCGGCCTCGGCTTCGGCGTCGGGCTGGGCGTCGCGCTGTCGAGTCTGTATGCCTCCGCGCATCGCGCGACGCTGGACCTGACACGCCTGGGATCTGCCACATTCGTGCGTGCCGCGCTGGCGCTGGCTTTCGGTACGCTCGGCGCGCGCTTGGCGTCATGGCCGGGCGCGCTGAGTGGCGAGATCGTCGCCGCAGTGACCGGCGTGTTGATCAGCCGCCGGCTGTTCGTCGCATCGCTGGCGCGCGTGCCTCCTGCCCAGACGCACAGTCCGGTGCGGGCGAGCTCGGCATTGGAGGGCGGAAGATGGTTGTTCGCAGCCGCGCTGCTGGCAGCTGCACCGGTCTATCTGGACAAGGCATTCGTGAAAGCTGCATTCGGCGACTCCACCGCCGGCAGCTACGGGTTCGTGATGCTGTTCCTGACCGGCGCCACGACCGCAGTCGGGATCATCAGCCAGAAACTCGGCCCGCAACTGGTCCGCGAGCAGCACGCGGGCGCGCCGCTGAGGACCCATCTGCGCCTGACCGCGGCCTGGGCCGGCGCATTCGCCTTGGTCTGCGCCCTCGGCATGGCGCTCATGGGATGGGCCTTGCTCGAGGGACCGCTGCATGCATTCGGCGCGCGCTACCAGCTGAGCTGGTCGCTCCTCGTGCTCGTATGTCTGCTGTGCTGTGCACAGGTTTCCGTGATGTTCGACTGGATCTTCATTTCTCGCGACCATGAGAAGAAGGTGTTCGCGGGCGCGAGCGCGTTCGTCGCCGCGACGGCGTGCGCTGCCGTGCTCACGCTCGTTGTACCATTCGACGTTCCAGAGTTCGTGGCCGCCATGCTCTTCGCTAAACTCGTCCACCTCGGACTGCAGGGCTCGTTCTTCGCGCTGTCGCTGGCAGCCCGCGACCGGGCGCGCGTCTCGTGAGCCCGGTACGGCTTTCGCGCTCGGTCCGCTATGTCGCGCTCATCCTGGCTGCGTGGAGCGTGACGCTGGCGCTGCGGGCACTGCCGATCGGCGGCGAGTGGGCGCCGCTGGGAGCGGACGTCTGGGTGGCACTGTTCGGCTGGCTGATCGCGTATCTTTCCAGCTTCGCGATCGTCTTCGAGACGCTGCCGGCCCGCCGGCGTGCAGCACCGCCGGCGGCCCTCGCCTGGGAGAACCGCTGGATCGCTCTGCTCAGCCTGATCGCCATCGCCGGCGCGTTCCTGATCGCGTTCGATTTCGCAGTGCTGCGCGGCTACGGGTTCGGGACGCCGGTCGCGCTGGTGCGCAGTGAAGAGGTCGCCAACGTCACTCAGGGTCAGGGCGGCTCGTTCGTCAGTGCCTGCGGCCGCCTGTTCACGCCGGCGCTGCAAATCGCGTGGGTGCTGGTCGTGGTGCGCTGGCGCACCGTGTGGGGCCGGGTCAAGCTGCTGCTCGGTCTCGCAACGTTCACGGTATTTGCCGAGCAGACTTTCTACGAAGGCGGTCGATTCTTCCTCGCGACGCTGATCGTGAATTGTCTGGTCGCGCGCGGGTTGGGCCGCAGCAGCGCGCCGGTCAGCACCGCGCCGCCGCGTCGCAGGTCGCTGCGAACTGTCATCGTCGGGGTGGTTGCCGTAGTGGGATTCGGTGCGGTCTTCCTGAATCGTGCGGCGGCGCTGAATATCGACCTGAGCAGCGTCTATCTCCTGTACACCCGGACCTTCGACGTCGACGTCGGCGCGGCGGCCATCGCGCGGCTGGATGGCGGCTTCGGTGCCTTGTGGTTCGTGGCTGCGATGTTCTGGATCTATGTCACGCAGGGCGCGAACGAGCTGGCGGTGCTGATGAATGCTCCGCAGCTGGCGCATGCTCACGGCTTCTTCCAATTCCCCCAGGTGGCGCAGGCCATCAACATGTTCGGCGGTGCGGGCGTCGGCTACGATGTGTTCACCGAATTGCCCAACCCCGGCACGTACAACACGTTTGTGGGTGCCGGCTACATCGACTTCGGGCATCTCGGGTCCATCGTATTCGCGCTGCTGCTCGGTGCATTGACGGCACTGTCGCTGGCGAGCTTCGACCGGCGACGCCTCGGCGCCCTCAGCCTGTGCGCGCCGCTATTCGTCACGCTCGGAGTCTTCTCGCCGGTGATCTCCCTGGTGACGAATCTCTGGCCCGCGATGGTGTGGGCGAGCGTGGTCGGCTGGACGGTGCACAGTCGGCGGCGCGCAGCGTCGAGTGGACGTGCGCATCTGACAGCGGGCACGCCGCCATGACGCTTGGCGAGTTGCTCGACGCAGACTGGGCGGCGCTGCTGCGCTTCAGTGGCGAGCAGCCGCGGCCGCGCCGCTGGGCCGATGGGTTCTCGCCGCGCTTTGCGAGCGTGGTTTTCGTGCGCATCGCGCAGCGGCTCGCCGCGCGCGGTTGGGCGCGACTCGCCAAGCTCGTCGCGCTGGTCAATTTCGTCGTCTTCGGTATCGAGGTGCCGGCGCGCCTGGCGATTGGGCCGGGGCTGGTCCTGCCGCACACGCAAGGCACGATCATCGGTGCCGGGCACATCGGCGCGAACGTCACCATCTACCAGCAGGTCACGCTCGGCGCCAAGTTCGCCGACTTCGGCTTCGACCCGGCGCTGCGGCCGCGGGTGGAAGACGATGCGGTGCTGACTGCCGGCGCGAAAATTCTCGGGCCGGTCAGAATCGGCAAGGGCGCGGTCGTCGGCGCGAATGCGGTGGTGCTGCAGGACGTGCCCGATGGCTGCGTCGCCATCGGCGTTCCCGCACGCATCCTGTCGCGCGATCAGTCCGCTGCGGCGGATGCCGCGCCGTCATGAGCGCCCCTGCGCCGGCCGCGGCTGCGTTTCGCGAAATCGTGCTCGGCAGTAACTCCAAGCTCTGGCGCGCCCTCGCGCGCAGCCCGCGCCTGGTGCAGCGGTTTCGCATCGCGATCGGTCACCGCGACCTGCCGCGCTTCGAGTTTCGCCGCGAGGATCGCGTGTGGGTGTTCGCCTATTCGCGCCGGCAGAGCGAGAACTCCGCGGTGCTCGAGCGCTTGCAGCGCGCCGCAGTGAGCGAAGTGGTTTATGTGTCTTCGGCGACCACCATCGTTACGCGCCTCACGCGCTGCTATCGGTATCCGCGGGTGAAACAGCTGGCGGAACAGGAAGCGCGGCAGCGCCTCGGCGCGCGTATCCTCAGCCTGGGAATAGTCTACGAGTCCGCCGCCGAGCTGCCGGGCGGGAGTAACGCGGCGACAGCCCTGGCCAGCATCGAGGAGTTCATGTTGGCGCCGCACTGGCCCAGCGACGACGGCAACGCGATGCACTTGTTCGAAATCGTACAGCAGCCCTTCGCGAGTCAGCGTGAAGCGCGATTGCAGCGGCTGTATGACGCCATCCAGTGGCGAGTGCGTCGCTATCCGTGCGCGTTACGGCCGCTCGACCTGCTGTTGCGCAGTCTCGGCATCCGTTGGTACGGCTACGTGCAGTTGAGCAACCGGTTGTGGAGTTCGACGAAATAGTCATCGGCTCCGGCCTGGTCGCGCTCGGCGCCGTGCTCGGCATCGAGCGGGAGCGCAGCGTGCTCGTGATCGGCGGGCCGCAGCCGGGTCGCACGCTCTACTACGGTACGGCCGCGCGCGCGCCGTGCGGTTATCTGGGCAGCGGCGGCCTCGGCAACTTCTGGCACGGCGTGATTCCGACGGGTCTGCGCGACAACTTCGCCGGCAGCCCGCCCGCGGAATTTGCGCGGCTGTTCGGCTACTTCTATCGGCGCGCGAACATCGCGGCCAAGCTCGGAGCGCCGTGGCTGTTCGTGCCCTGGCGTCCCATCCGCCCCGACAGACACTGGCGCCGGTTGCGCGCCGAGCGCGGCGCCGCTCTGCAAATCGTTGCCGGACTGGTGGTCAGCTTCGAGGCTGGCAGCGCCGGAGTCGTCGTGCGCACGCAGACAGATGTCTATCGCGGCCGCCGCCTCTGGGTCTGCGCCGGCGCGATGCATACGCCGCCGTTGCTGGATCGATCGCTCGGCACGCGCATCTCGAAGCCGACCGTGTCGGATCACGTCATCTGCTACCTGGGTCAGACCAGACACGCGCATGCTGCGCGCCCCGGCCGGAGCGAGCGCGCGCCCGACGGCGTGTGGTTCGAGGCTGAGTACAACCGCGCCGGCACTGCGCTCTTGACGCGCAAGCCTGCGCACTTCGGCTTTCGTACGCTCGACTACGGGATCGAGCAGCGCGGTGTCTTCGGTCTGCCGACCGGCGGAGTCCTGGCCAAGCTCGCTCGGGCGGGCTCACCGGGACTGATTGCAGAGGCGCTCTACAATCGCGCCGCGTTGCTGCCGCGCTCGAGCGTACACAGCATTTATGCGCAGATCGTGGTAGCCGACGCGCACGAGCTGCCCGCAGACAACGGCGCATTGACACCGCGCGTTGCGATCATTCGCGCAGCGACCGATCGTGTGCGCGACGAGCTCGACTATCCCGGCCTGATCAGGTCCCGATGCCCCGAGCTGTTCATTCCCGGCATTCATCTGCACCACTCGCTGGATGCAGGCGCCTTGCACGCCGCCGGCGTCAACCGCGACGATTCGGCGCTGCACGTGCTGGATGCATCGGTGTATCCGGCCATCGGGCCCGAGCACCACAGTTTCAAATTGATGCTGGCAGCGGCTCTGCGAACCCGCTCGCTGAGCGGGGGCTTACGGTAAACTTCCGCCCCCCGGCCGGGCCCTACTATGGAGCGGGAATGCACAACAGCGAGCTGGTTTCCATCATCACGCCTGCCTACAACGGCGCGCGCTTCATCCGCGCGACGCTCGATTCCGTCATCGCGCAGACGCACGGCAATTGGGAAATGCTCGTGGTCGATGACTGCTCGAGCGATGGCACGGTGGCGCTGGTGGAGGAGGTCGCACGTGCCGAGCCGCGCGTCCGCCTGTTGCAGCAAAAGCAAAACGCAGGACCTGCCTGCGCGCGCAACGCAGCGCTCGAAGCCGCGCGCGGCGCCCGCGTTGCATTCCTGGACAGTGACGACCTGTGGCTGCCGCGCAAGCTGGAGGTGCAGCTGGAGTTCATGCGGCGCACGGGTGCTGTGTTTACGTATACGGGCTTTCGACGCATGGACGAGCACGGCCAACAACTCGGTCTGATGCGACCGCTGCCGGACTCGCTCACGTATCACCAGTACCTGAAGAACACCGCGATCGTGACCTCGACGGTGCTGATCGATCGCAGCAAGACCGGTGACTTCCGCATGCCCAACAAGACCAAGTGCGACGACTTCGCCGCCTGGTTGCAGATCCTGCGCCGCGGGCACGTGGCCACGGCGGTGCACGACGACCTGTTGCGCTACCGCGTCGTCAGCAGCTCCATCTCGCGCAACAAGATGCGCTGGGCCATGGGTATCTGGCGCACCTATCGTGAAGTCGAGCGGTTGTCGTTGCCGTATGCAGCCTGGTGCTTCTCTCACTATGCGTGGCGCGGCTATCAGAAGTATCGCTCGTTGTGAAAGTTGCGGTCACTGGCGCGAGCGGTTTCGTCGGCGGCCACCTGCTGCAACACCTGTGCGCGCGCGACATCGCCGTGAATGCAGTACTCAGACGCCGCGACGTTGCTTTGCCATCCGGCGCAAACGCATTTCCAGGCGTCGATCTGCTCGAGGCTTTCGACTGCAGCGACGCGCTGCGCGGCTGCGACGCGGTGATTCATCTGGCGGCGCGCGTCCACGTCATGCAGGACACCTCGGTGGATCCTCTGGCTGCCTATCGCCAAGGCAACACGGCTGCGACGTTGCGTCTGGCGGAGCAGGCGGCTGCAGCCGGCGTCCGCCGTTTCGTATTCCTCAGCTCGATCAAGGTGAATGGCGAGGAGACGCAGCCCGGGCAGCCCTTCACGACCGGCAGCGTGCCGCAGCCGCGCGATGCGTACGGAATCAGCAAGCTCGAAGCGGAGCAGGGACTGCGCGAGATTGCGGATCGCTCGGACATGCAGATCGTGCTGATCCGTACGCCGCTGGTGTACGGCCCGGGCGTGCGGGCCAATTTCCGCTCGATGATGCATTGGCTGCGTCGCGGCATTCCGCTGCCGTTCCGCTCGTTACGCGACAATCGGCGCAGCCTCACAGCGGTCGGCAACCTGGTCGACGCGATCGCACGCGCGCTCACCGCGCCGGCGGCTGCCAATCAATTGCTGCTGGTCGCGGACGGCGAGGACCTTTCGACCGCTGAGCTGCTGGTACGCCTGGGTGCGGCGCTCGGCCATCCGGCGCGGCTGGTGCCGATGCCGCCCGGACTGCTGGCGCTTGCGGCGCGGGCTGCCGGGCTCGGTGGCCTGCGGCAGCGACTGCTCGGCTCGCTTCAGGTCGACGCATCGAGCGCGCGACGCGTCCTGGATTGGACGCCGCCGCTTTCAGTCGACGCAGGCCTGCAGCTCACTGCCGACGACTACTTGCGGCACCTGTCGTGACGATCGTGGCGGTCAGCGCGACGCTTGCGCTCGTCGTTGCATTCGCGGGCACCGGCCTGTTCCGCCGCCACGCCTTGCGGCGCGGCCTGCTGGACCATCCCACTCACCGCAGCTCGCACGAGCTCGCGACTCCACGCGGCGGCGGCGTTGCGATCGTCGTCGCGGCGACGCTGGCGTTCGGCATGCTCCGGTACTACGGGTTCCTGGATCCTGGTCTGCTCATGGCTCTGTGCGGCGGGATTGCCGTCGCAGCTATCGGCTTGCTCGACGACCGCCACCATGTGAACCCGGGGATTCGCCTTGCAATTCACGCCGCGGCTGCTACCTGGGCCTTGTACTGTCTCGGCGGTTTGCCGCCGCTGCAGCTCGGCAGTGCTACCGTTACCTTCGCGCTCGGCGGCTACGCGCTCGGAGTCATAGCCATCGTCTGGGCGGTGAATCTGTTCAACTTCATGGACGGACTCGACGGCATCGCGGGCAGCGAGGCGATATTCGTCGCACTCGGCGGCGCAGTGATCTCGGGGCTGGTGGGAGCGCAGCATCCCGTCTGGCCGGCGGCGTTGATCTTCGCCGCCGCGTGCGCGGGATTCCTGGCCTGGAACTGGCCACCGGCGAAGATCTTCATGGGCGACGTCGGTAGCGGCTACCTCGGCTTCATCCTGGCAGTGCTCGCAATCGGCGCGGGGCGCGAGCACTCCGCAGCGCTGTGGAGCTGGGCGATCCTCGGCGGCGTATTCCTGGTCGATGCCACGGTGACTTTGCTGCGACGCCTGATGCGGCGCGAGCGCGTGCTCGAAGCGCACCGCAGTCACGCCTATCAGCGGCTGGCGCAGCGGTGGAACAGTCATCGTCGCGTAACACTGACCGTCGCAGCATTGAACGCATCATGGCTGCTGCCGTGCGCACTGCTCGCATGGCTGCACCCCGCGGCCGGTGTGTGGATTGCAGCAGGGGCGCTGGCTGCGCTCGCAATTGGCGCCTGCTCGATCGGCGCGGGCGAACGAGCCTCAAACTGAATGTTCTCTGAATGGGGCGCGGGCTGCGCAACTTTGTCGTGTCTCCGATCGGAGTCAGTGAAATATGACGGCAGTTCTGGGACAATCCACTTCAATTTCTAAGGCTTAAACAACAACACCATCAGCTGATCAGGACAGCGATCACGAGCTACGGAACGCGAAGCAGCGCGACGCATTTCCATTAGCCGCTGCCGGTTGAAGGGCTCCAAGGAGTGTAAGAGTGACGGAATCCATGCCGAAATGGATTGAGCGTTTTGCGAAGCGCCTGACGCATCTGCCGCGCTCGCAAAAACGCCTCCTGATGCTCGGCGCAGATGTCGTCGGTTTGCCGCTGGTTCTCTGGTCGTCGCTGACGCTGCGATTCGGGAGCTTCGAGCACGACATCGGCGGCAATGGCTGGATTTACGCTGCGGCGCTGCTCACGACGATCCCGATCTTCATCCGCCTCGGGCTGTATCGCGCGGTCATCCGCTTCCTCGGTCCGAAAGCGACGACTGCTGTCCTCTATGGAGTGACGTGCTCGGTCGTGGTGCTGTCGGTCGTACTCCTGATCTGGCCGCAGCGTGCAGTGCCGTTGTCGGCGCTGCCCATCTACTGGGCGTTCGCGATGATCTACGTGGGTGGTACGCGCTTCGTGGTCCGCGCGCTGCTGAACTTTCGCGGCTCCAGCGGTACGCAACGGGTTGCCATCTATGGCGCCGGCGGGGCGGGCGTGCAGCTCGCGACCGGTTTGACGCGCAGCGGCCGCTATCACGCGATCGCGTTCGTCGACGATAACACTTCTTTGCACGGCTCCACGATCAACGGCCTCGAAGTTTTCCCGCCGCGCGAGCTGCCCAACCTGGTGCGCGACGAAGGTGTAGCAGCGGTGTTCCTCGCCCTGCCTTCGCAAACGCGGCGCCGCAGACAGGAAATCCTCAAGGCGATCGAGCCGCTGAACCTGCTGGTGCAGACGGTTCCCGATTACGCCGACATCCTGGCGGGCCACGCCCGCGTCGAGGACGTGCGTGACGTCGATGCCGGCGACCTGCTCGGACGCGATCCGGTCCCACCGAATGCGCAGCTGCTCGATGCCTGTATTCACGGCAAGGTCGTAATGGTGACCGGTGCCGGCGGCTCGATCGGCTCCGAGCTGTGCCGGCAGATCATCCGCCTGCAGCCCGCGCAGCTGCTGCTGTTCGAGATGTCCGAGATCGCGCTGTACAACATCGATCGCGAGATGAAGGTGCACATCGCCTCGGAAGGCCTGAACGTCGACATCGTGCCGCTGCTCGGGGATGCGCACCACAAGAATCGGGTGCGCGAGATCCTGCAGATCTACGGGGTGCAGACGATCTATCACGCCGCTGCGTACAAGCACGTGCCGATCGTCGAGCAGAACGTCGTCGAAGGCATCTACAACAACGTCTTCAGCACCTGGAACGCCGCCGAGGCCGCGCTCGAGTCGCGCGTCGAGACCTTCGTGCTGATCTCGACCGACAAGGCGGTGAATCCGACCAACGTCATGGGCGCGACCAAGCGCTTCGCCGAGATCGTGCTGCAGGGTCTGCAGGCGCGCGGCTCGCACACGCGCTTCTGCATGGTACGGTTCGGCAATGTGCTCGAATCCTCCGGCTCGGTCGTGCCGCTGTTCCGCGAGCAGATCCGCAAGGGCGGGCCGGTAACCGTAACGCACAAGGACGTGATCCGTTACTTCATGACCATTCCCGAAGCTGCGCAGCTGGTGCTGCAGGCGGGCGCGATGGGCATGGGCGGCGACGTGTTCGTGCTCGACATGGGCAAGCCGGTACGCATTGCGGATCTCGCCAAGCGGATGATCAGCCTGATGGGCCTGACGGTTCGCGACGAAGAGAATCCCGACGGCGACATCGAGATCGTATACACCGGCCTGCGTCCGGCGGAGAAGCTCTACGAGGAGCTGCTGATCGGCAACAACGTCACCGGTACCGAGCATTCGATGATCATGCGGGCGATGGAGCATTCGCCGCCGTGGGCGCAGGTACAGCAGGTGCTCGATGAGCTGTCGGTTGCACTCACGCGTCTCGACTGCGACCGTGCTCAGCAGCTGCTCATGCGCACTGTCGCCGAGTACCGGCCTACCGGCGATCTCCAGGACCTCGTGTGGAAGCGCAAGCGGGCCCTGGCACACGCGGAGATGAACAACGTCACTGCGTTGCAGACCCGGCGGGCCCGCGTGCATCCGCCATCGACGCCGTCATCGACCCAGCACTAGCGCACGAAGCCCGTCGCGGCTGCGTGCATTTCCTGCAATTCGACCTGTTAGCGCCCAGCCAGAGGCCGCTGCCGCGCCCTAGTATCTGCGCCGCGGCCGCACCGGGCCGCGGCGGACAGGATGTCCCGGCCGCGGCCTTCCACTCCCCGGCATCCTGCCCTTAAGCTCCAGTTCCTTTACCCGGGCTGCGCCCTCGGCTAAGCTCCGGGCCCTTTTTCCTTTACGTCCAGCCAGTTACACATGCGTCTCACCATCTTCGGTTCGGGTTATGTGGGCTTGGTCACCGGTGCGTGCTTTGCCGAGGTCGGCAACAACGTCCTGTGCGTCGACGTCGACCAGCGCAAGGTCGAGATGCTCAAGCGCGGCGAGTCGCCGATCTACGAGCCGGGCCTCGACGAGCTGCTGAAGAAGAACCTGGCGGCGGGACGCCTCAACTTCACGACCGACGCGGCCGAGGGCGTGAAGCACGGCCTGTTCCAGTTCATCGCGGTCGGCACGCCGCCGGACGAGGACGGTTCGGCCGATCTCAAGTACGTGCTCGCGGTGGCGGAGGCGATCGGCAGCAACGTCAGCGAGTATCGCGTCGTGGTCACGAAATCGACGGTGCCCGTGGGCACGGCCGACAAGGTCCGCGCCAGGATCGACGCAACGCTCAAGAAGCGCGGCGCGAGCATCGAGTTCGACGTCGTCTCCAATCCCGAATTCCTCAAGGAAGGCGCCGCGCTCGCCGACTTCATGAAGCCGGACCGCATCGTCGTCGGCACCGACAACCCGCGCACCGCCGAGCTGCTCAAGGCGCTCTACGATCCGTTCACGCGCAGCCGCGAGCGCATGATCGTGATGGACGTGCGCTCCTCGGAGCTGACCAAGTACGCCGCGAACGCGATGCTCGCGACCAAGATCAGCTTCATGAACGAGCTGGCGAACCTCGCCGAGCGCATGGGCGCGGACATCGAAAAGGTCCGCCTCGGCATCGGCTCCGACCCGCGCATCGGCTATCACTTCATCTATCCGGGCTGCGGCTACGGCGGCTCGTGCTTCCCGAAAGACGTGCAGGCGCTGGCGCGCAGCGCCGGCGATCATTCCTTCAATGCCGAGCTGCTGAACGCGGTCGAGGCGGTCAACAGCCGGCAGAAGTCGGTGCTGCTCGACAAGCTCAAGCGGCACTTCGACGGCAAGCTCGCCGGCAAGACGATCGCGCTGTGGGGCCTGGCTTTCAAACCGAACACGGACGACATGCGCGAGGCGCCGAGCCGGACCCTGATCGAAGGCCTGTGGGCGGCGGGCGCCCGGGTGCGTGCTTACGATCCAGTCGCGGCCGAGGAAGCGCATCGGATCTACGGCGAGCGCGGCGAAGACCTGGTACTGGCCAAGAGCTCGAGCGAGGCGCTGCACGGCGCCGACGCGCTCGCGATCGTGACCGAGTGGCAGGAGTTTCGCAGTCCCGATTTCGACGCCATCAAGTCCGAGCTGTCGGATCCGGTGATCTTCGATGGTCGCAACCTCTACGACCCGGGGTTCGTTAAGCGTTTCGGGTTGAAGTACTACGCCATAGGGCGGGGCGACAGCGTATGTTGATTCCGGTCATCCTCTCGGGCGGCTCGGGCACGCGCCTGTGGCCGCTGTCGCGCGAGCTCTATCCGAAACAACTGCTGCCGCTGGTCGGCAAGGGCACGATGCTGCAGGAGACGCTGGCGCGTCTCGCGGGCGTGCCGGACGTCGGCGCGCCGATCGTAGTGTGCAACGAGAGCCATCGCTTCCTGGTCGCCGAGCAACTGCTGGAACGCGGCACGCAGGCGCAGGCGATCCTGCTGGAGCCGGTCGGGCGCAATACCGCGCCGGCGGTGGCGATCGCCGCCATGGCGGCCGTGGCCGAGGCGCCTGCCGACAAGAGACAGTCGGATCCGGTGCTGTTGATTCTGCCTGCGGATCATGTGATCCACGACTTGCAGATGTTTCAAGCAGCCGTGGCTGCCGGCCGCAAGGCCGCGGAAGGCGGCAAGCTCGTCACGTTCGGCGTCGTGCCGACCAAACCGGAAACCGGCTATGGCTACATCCGCCGCTCGGGCGGTCCGAACGGCAGCGCGGCGTTCTTTCCGATCGCGCAGTTCGTCGAAAAGCCGGACCTCGCAACGGCGCAGCGCTACGTCGAGTCGGGCGAGTATTTCTGGAACAGCGGCATGTTCATGTTCCGCGCCTCGGCCGTGCTCGACGAGTTGCGCAAGCTGGCGCCGGCCATCTACGACGCGTGCGCGCAGGCGTACACCACCGCGAAGCGCGACCTGGATTTCACACGCCTGCCCGCCAAGGAATTCGGCGCGTGCCCGAGCGATTCCTTCGACTACGCGGTGATGGAGAAGACCCAGCACGGCGTCGTCGTGCCGCTCGATGCCGGCTGGAGCGACGTCGGCTCCTGGTCCGCGCTGCACGAGGCGATTGCCGGCGACGAGCGCGGCAACGTGCGCATCGGCGATGTCCTGACGGTCGACGCGCAAGGCTGCTACCTGCAGTCCACGAGCCGGCTGGTCGCCGCGGTCGGGCTCGAGGATCACGTGGTGGTCGAGACCAAGGACGCGGTGCTGGTCGCGCCGAAGAGCCGCGTGCAGGACGTCAAGGAGCTGGTCGCGCAACTGAAAAAGCAGGGGCGCTATGAGACTTCACTGCATCGCGAAGTGTTTCGCCCGTGGGGCAGCTACGACAGCATCGACAACGGCGATCGCTTCCAGGTGAAGCGCCTGACCGTCAAGCCCGGCGCCTCGATGTCGCTGCAGATGCATCACCACCGCGCCGAGCACTGGATCGTGGTCGCCGGCACGGCGCGCATCACGCGCGGCGAGGAGACGTTCCTGCTGGAGGAGAACCAGTCCACTTACATTCCGCTCGGCACGAAGCACCGCATCGAGAATCCCGGCAAGATCCCGCTGCACATCATCGAGGTGCAGTCCGGCACGTATCTCGGCGAAGACGACATCGTGCGCTTCGAGGACCGCTACGGCCGTGAAGGACAGACGGGTTGAGTCAGAGGATCCACCTTCATGGCAGCCATCACCGGCTTCAAGGCTTACGACTATCGCGGCCGCATTCCCACCGAGCTGAACCCTGACGTTGCGTACCGCATCGGCCGCGCCTATGCGGAATTCCTCAAGCCGAAGCGCGTGGTCGTCGGTCGCGACATCCGCCAGTCGAGCAATGAGCTGTGCGCCGCGCTGACGCGCGGGCTCAACGATTCGGGCGTCGACGTCTACGACATCGGCCTGTGCGGCACGGAGGTCGTGTATTTCGCGACGTTCAACGAAGGCATGGACGGCGGCGTGATGGTGACCGCGAGTCACAATCCGCCGGACTACAACGGCATGAAGTTCGTGCGCCAGCAGTCGCGGCCGATCAGCGGCGACACCGGTCTGAAGGACATCCAGCGCATCGCCGAAGCGGACGCATACTCGCGCGCGGCTCAGCCGGGCCGCCGCTACGAGCTCGACGTGCGCGGCAAGTACATCGAGCACCTGCTCTCGTACCTCGACCGGTCCAAGCTCAGGAAGCTCAAGATCGTCGTCAACGCCGGCAACGGCGGCGCCGGCCTGGTGGTCGATCAGCTCGAGCCGCACCTGCCGTTCCAGTTCATCAAGATCAACCACGCGCCGGACGGCACCTTCCCGAACGGCGTGCCGAATCCGATGCTGGAGGCGAACCGCGTCGCGACCATCGAAGCGATCCGCAAGCACGGCGCTGATTGCGGCGTCGCCTGGGACGGCGACTACGATCGCTGTTTCCTGTTCGACGAGAGCGGCGCGTTCATCGAGGGCTACTACATCGTCGGGCTGCTCGCCTCGGTGTTCCTGAAGCGCGAGCCCGGCGCGCGCATCGTGCACGATCCGCGCCTCACCTGGGCGACGCTCGACATGGTCGCGTCGCTCGGCGGCAAGGTGGTGATGTCGAAGTCCGGCCACGCCTTCATGAAGGACGTGATGCGCGATGCCGATGCGGTCTACGGCGGCGAGATGAGCGCGCATCACTACTTCCGCCGCTTCGGCTACTGCGACAGCGGCCAGATTCCCTGGCTGCTGGTGACGCAGCTGCTGTGCGAGTCCGGCAAGCGGCTGTCCGAGCTGGTGGGCGAGCGCATCGCGCAGTTCCCCGCGAGCGGCGAGATCAATCGCAAGGTCGCGGACGCCAAGGCGACGATCCAGCGCGTGCAGGATCACTATCGGCCGGGCGCGCGCAGCGTCGATTTCACGGACGGCCTGTCGATCGAGTTCGACCGCTGGCGCTTCAACCTGCGCAGCTCGAACACCGAACCCCTGATCCGGCTCAACGTCGAGAGCCGCGGCGACGCGCAGCTGATGCACGCCCGTACGGCCGAGCTGCTGCAGATGATCGGCGGCGAAGACGCGCACTAGTCGGCAAAACCACGGCCTGAGAACGCCAGGGAGCCGCCCGCCGGTTGTATGCAGCCCTGTTTCAGGGTGCGAGCCGGCAGCCAATCGCGGGCTTTACCGGCTTGCTGCGCGCGTGCCGTTACGAGACGATCCGCGCGTAGCTACCGCCCACGGCGAAGGGAGCCGGCGGCTACCAAGCGGGGATTCTTCGAGCTTTCCGGACACGCGCGCGCGCACCGGCGGTGCGCCCGGATGAGTCCCTGCGCCAAAGCTTCACCACTGCAAGAGGCAGGCCCAGGGGGGGCAATGAGCGAGCGCTACATTCTGCTGGTCGAGGACAATCCGGACGACGAAGAGCTGACCCTGCTCAGCCTGCGCAAGAACAACCTGGCGCACGAGATCGTGGTGGTGCGCGACGGCGTCGAAGCGATCGACTTCCTGTTCGCCAACGGCCAGTACGCCAGCCGCGACGTAGCGCACGCGCCGACCGTGATCCTGCTCGACCTGAAGCTGCCGAAGCTCGACGGACTGGGCGTGCTGAAGCGGCTGCGGGCCGACCCGCGCACGCGCACGCTCCCTGTGGTGGTTCTCACGTCGTCGAGCCAGGACGCGGACGTGATCGCCAGCTACAACCTCGGCGCCAACAGCTACGTGCGCAAACCGGTGGAGTTCGGTGCGTTCGTCGAAGCGGTCAGCAGCCTCGGCCTGTACTGGGTACTGCTGAACCGGCCGCCGCCGCTGCACGCGGCCTAGGCCGATTGCGACCGGGCGCACGCGTTGACCGTGGTGGGGGCGGGTCCCTAAACTACGGCCCCTTTGCGGGCGGTTAGCTCAGCGGTAGAGCACTGCTTTCACACGGCAGGGGTCACAGGTTCAATCCCTGTACCGCCCACCAGACTCCTTTCCAACATGACTGTTCGTTCTCGCTTCGCGCCCAGCCCCACGGGCTTGCTGCACATCGGCGGCGTGCGCACTGCTTTGTTCTCCTGGCTGTACGCACGCCGGCACGGCGGCGTTTTCATCCTGCGCATCGAGGACACGGACCGCGAGCGCTCCACCGAAGCGGCGACGCAGGTGATCCTCGACGGCATGCAGTGGCTCGGCTTGACGGCTGACGAAGGGCCGTTCTACCAGACGCGCCGCATGGACCGTTACGCCGAGGTGATCGAGCAGTTCCTCGCGTCCGGTCACGCCTATCGCTGCTACTGCACGAAGGAAGAGCTCGAGGCGATGCGCGCGCGGCAGATGGCCGCGAAGCAGAAGCCGCGCTACGACGGCACCTGCCGCAATCGCACGACGCCGCGCGCCGGCGTCGATCCGGTGGTGCGCTTCCGCAATCCGCTCGACGGCACGGTCGTGGTCGAGGACGTGATTCACGGCAACGTGGTCTTCGACAACGCCGAGCTCGACGACCTGATCATCGCGCGCTCCGACGGCTCGCCGACCTACAACTTCTGCGTCGTGGTCGACGACATGGACATGCGGGTCACGCACGTGATCCGCGGCGACGACCATCTCAACAACACGCCGCGCCAGATCAACATGCTGCGCGCGCTTGGCGCCACGCTGCCGGTCTACGGGCATCTGCCGATGATCCTCGGCGCGGACGGGACGAAACTTTCGAAGCGGCATGGCGCGGTGAGCGTCCTGCAGTATCGCGACGAGGGTTATCTGCCCGAGGCGCTGCTCAACTATCTGGTGCGTCTGGGCTGGTCGCACGGCGACCGCGAGGTCTTCACGCTGGCGGAGCTGACGCAGCTGTTCGACATCGGCGACGTCAACAAGTCGGCGTCGGCATTCAGTCCCGACAAGCTCCTGTGGCTGAACCAGCAGCACATCATGCGTGCCGCGCCCGAGCTGCTCGCTCGCTACCTGAAGCCGCAGCTGGCGGCGATCGGTATCGTCGTCGACGACGATGCCAAGCTGGCGGCGGTCGCGCACGCCATGCGCGAGCGCGCGAAGACACTGAAGGAGATGGCGCTCAACAGCACCTACTTCTTCAAGCTGGACGGCTACGACGAGAAGGCGGCCAAGAAGAATCTGACGAGCGAAGCGGTGCGGCCGCTGACGGTCGTGCTCGAGAAGCTCGCGGCTTTGACCGACTGGCGGGCGGCGGCGATCCACGACATCGTGAATCTCACGGCGGCGGAGCTGCAGGTCGGCCTCGGCAAGGTCGCGCAGCCGATCCGCGTGGCCGTGTCCGGGACAGCGGTCTCGCCGCCGATCGACTCCACGCTGGAAGTTCTCGGACGTGAGACCACGATCACTCGATTGCAGCGGGCGCTAGACTACGCTTCACGCCAATAAGAGGCGCCCGGAGCAGCGGAGCCGATGGCCTGCAAGATTCACCTGATCGCGGCGGCGCGCCCGAATTTCATGAAGGTCGCGCCGCTCTACCACGCGCTCGCCGCGCAGACCTGGTGCGAGACGCGCATCGTGCACACCGGGCAGCATTACGACGCGAACATGTCGGATGCGTTCTTCCGCGACCTGCGGCTGCCGGCGCCGCATTTCCACCTGGAAGTCGGCAGCGGCTCGCATGCTCAGCAGACGGCCGGCGTCATGACCGCATACGAAAAGGTATGCGAGCAGGACCGGCCGGACTGGACCATCGTCGTCGGCGACGTGAACTCCACCGCGGCGTGCGCCATGGTGGCCGCGAAGATGTGGATCTCCGTCGTGCACCTGGAAGCGGGTCTGCGCAGTCGCGACCGGCGCATGCCGGAAGAAATCAATCGGCTCGTGACCGACGCCATTTCCGACGTGCTGTGGACGCCGTCGCCGGACGCTGACGAGAACCTGCTGCGCGAGGGCGTGCCGGCCGAGCGCATCGACCGCGTCGGCAACATCATGATCGATTCCTACGAGATGATGCGGCCGCAGATCGAGGCGGCTCCCGGGCCGGCGAACTTCGGTCTGCAGCCCGGCGGCTACGCGATCGTGACGCTGCATCGGCCGTCCAACGTCGATGATGCGCGCACGCTCGGCAACCTCGTCCAGCAGATGCTATCGGTCTCGGCGCGCCTGCCGCTGCTATTTTCCGTGCATCCGCGCACGCGCAAGAAGCTCGAGGAATTCAAGCTGTGGACGGCGCTGCAGTCCGCGCCGGGCATGCGTCTGACCGAACCGCTCGGCTATGTCGAGTTCATGGCGCTGGTGAAGGCGGCGCGCGCGGCCGTCACGGATTCGGGCGGCGTACAGGAAGAGTCCACCTATCTCGGCATTCCGTGTTTGACGGTGCGCGAGAACACTGAGCGTCCGATTACCGTTACGCAGGGGACGAATCGCCTCGTCGCTGCGGACCAGCTGTCGCAGAGCCTGGACGTCGTGCTCGCTGGCCGATGGCCCACGGGGTCGCGGCCCGATCGCTGGGACGGGCAGGCTGCGCAGCGCTGTGTGGCCGCGCTGCGCAGGCGGCACGAGAGCAAGCGCATTCCTTGACAGTGCGGGATCGCTTCCCTACATTGCGCGCCTCTCACGTGGGGCTATAGCTCAGCTGGGAGAGCGCTTGCATGGCATGCAAGAGGTCGGCGGTTCGATCCCGCCTAGCTCCACCAAAGTCCCACCGCTGCGCCGGCCGTTCGATCAGTGCGTCCCCATCGTCTAGAGGCCTAGGACATCGCCCTTTCACGGCGGTAACTGGGGTTCGAATCCCCATGGGGACGCCACTTCTCTTGCGGGGCCCAGGTTTGTCATCCCGTCGGGATTTTGCGACGCAATTACGGTTCGTTGTGCATCAAGGGGTTGAGGCCGACATCTCATGTCGAGAGCGCCGAAACTGTCCGCGAACCGCGACGTTGCGGTGCATTAGGTCATGCCGTGTAGGCTGTTTTTTACACAGTAACCCAACGGAGTGCTTAGGGTTTTCTCTGACTGGCACGGAACTTGTTAAATCCTCTGGCCGTAAGTCATTTACTTAAGCCGTGGGGCGCATGAATCCGACTCGTATGTCAGAAAGATTGAAGACCACCGTTGTTACGTTGGCGCTAGCCGTTCTGAGCGGCTGCGGTGGCGGCGGCGATTCGGGGACCGCGCAGAACGGCGGCGGCGGCGGGTCGACCGGCAACTCGCCGCCGACGATCCAGGGACAGCCGAGCGGCTCAGTGCAGGCAGGCGACGCCTACACGTTCCAACCGTCGGCGAGCGACCCGAACGGCGACGCGCTCACTTTCTCGGTAACGAACCTGCCTGACTGGGCCACCTTCAACGAAGCGACTGGCCGCGTCACGGGCACGCCGAGCACTGCCGATATCGCGACCTACTCGAACATCCGCATTTCCGTATCCGATGGCCAGGCGAGCGCTGCGCTGTCGCCGTTCTCGATCGACGTGGTCGACGTCGGCACCGGCACCGGCACTGCGACGCTGTCGTGGACTCCTCCGACGGAGAACTCCGATGGCTCGGCGCTGACCGACCTCGTCGGCTACCAGGTCCACTACGGCCGCTCGCAGAGCAATCTGAATCAGACGGTGACGCTGAACAACGCGTCGCTCTCCACCTATATGGTCGAGCACCTGGGAACGGGCACCTGGTTCTTCGCGCTCGTGGCCGTCAACAGTCAGGGCACGACCAGCGTCCTTTCGAGCGTCGCGTCGAAGACGATTTGACGCTCAGTCTTCCTTGCGCATCTGCGACTGGCAGTAGTTCTCGATCCCGATGCGATCGATGAGCGACAGCTGCGTTTCGAGCCAGTCGATGTGCTCTTCTTCCGATTCCATGATGTCGGTCAGCAGATCGCGGGACACGTAGTCCGCTGCGGTCTCGCAATCCGCGATCGCCTTGCGCAGCACCGGGTGCGCAAGCCGCTCGAGCTTCAGATCGCACTCCAGCGCCTCGCGGACGTTCTCGCCGATGAGCAGCTTGCCGAGGTCCTGCAGGTTCGGCAGGCCTTCGAGGAACAGGATGCGCTCGATCAGCCGATCGGCGTGCTTCATCTCGTCGATCGATTCCTCGTAGGTGTGCTTGCCGATACGCGCCAGCCCCCAGTTGTCGAACATCCGCGCATGCAGGAAGTACTGGTTGATCGCGGTCAGCTCGTTCTTCAGTACCTCATTGAGGTGCCGTAGCACCGTGCTGTCGCCTTGCATGGGGAAGCGCTCCTCGGGGCAAAACAAGGCAGCGATCTTGAGCAGGCAGCGCTCAAGAGGCAACAGGCGGGGGTCGGATCCGAAAGGGTCGAGGCGGTGCTTACGCGGCCACGGCGCGGCCGGCGGACTCGACGTGCGACTCGATGACTTCCCGCGCCGAGTCTTCGCAACGGCCGCAGCAGCTGGCGACCGGCAGATACGCCTGCACCTCGCACAGCGACTCGGCGCCACGATCCACGGCTTCGCGGATCTGGCGATCGCTGATGGCATGGCACACGCAGATATACATTTCGTCGGATCTCGCGGGCGGTCGGCCGCAAGGGTGCGGCCAGGGCGAAATCATAAATACAAACGAGAATGATTGTCAATTACGGCCAGGGGCGCCCGACGAGGGCGGTCCGATTTAACCGTAATCCCGTGAACTGTCTTCACGCCGCTGTGAGGGTGATATGACTAGACTTACGGCCGCTGGTGTCGCGCAGCGGCATTGCGCTCAATGCGCAGGGAAAACGGGCAAGAACGCGACCTGGGGTCAGAGCTTAAGTGGCGATACGAATATTCCAGCATTACTGGCACTTGCACCTGGCAGTGCTGGCGGTGGTCGAAGCTGCGATCTTCTTTTTCGCACCCTACGCAGGAGTGCTGCTCGGCTTCGACCCGCAAACCCATGGCGTCGGCGGGCTGTTCGGCCCGTTGTTCTCCCGCGGCTTGCTGTTCGCGCTGGTCATGTTCATCTGCATGGCCGCGATGGGCCTGTACAACTCCCGGCAGCGCTCGCGTCTGGCTGGCCTGCTTGCCCGGGTCGCCGCCAGCGTCCTGACAGGCGCGCTGCTCATCGCCGTCGTGTTCTATCTCTTCCCGCAACTGCAGATCGGTCGCGGCGCCCTGATGTTGAGCACGGCGCTCGCCTTCGGCGGCGTAGTCCTGGTGCGCGCGATCTGGGACACGCTGGTAGACGAAGACCTCTTCAAGCGACGCGTCTTGGTGTACGGCGCGGGTCGCCGCGCCGGCAGCATCGCGCGCCTGCGCCGTCGTTCGGACCGGCGCGGCTTCGCGGTCGTCGGGTATCTGCCCGCGGCCGGCGACGCTCCGTCGGAGATTCCCGAAACGGACAAGATCAACCATCGCGGCGACCTGTTGAGCCTGTGCGTCGACGCGCGCGTCGATGAAATCGTGGTGGCGATGGACGACCGGCGCCAGCAATTCCCCATGGATCAGCTGCTGGAATGCCGGCTAGAGGGCGTGGAGATCGTCGAGCTCGTCAGCTTCCTCGAGCGCGAAACGGGCAAGGTTCGCCTCGACATCCTCAACCCGAGCTGGATGATCTTCTCCGAAGGCTTCCGTCAGGGGCGCATCCACGCGACCCTGGAGCGCATCTTCGACATCGTCGCCAGCCTCGCGCTGCTGGTGCTCGCCGCGCCCTTCATGCTGCTGACGGCGCTCGCGATCAAGCTCATGGAAGGTCCGCGCGCCACGATCTTCTACCGGCAGGTGCGCGTCGGCCAGTACGGCAAGCCGTTCCGGCTGCTGAAGTTTCGCAGCATGAGCGAGAACGCGGAGGCCGACGGCAAGGCGCAGTGGGCGCAGAAGAACGACAGCCGCGTCACGCGCATCGGCGCGGTGATCCGCCTGACCCGCATCGATGAGCTGCCGCAGATCCTCAACGTGCTGCGCGGGGAAATGAGCTTCGTCGGGCCGCGGCCGGAGCGGCCGGAATTCGTGGCCGAGCTGAACGAGCGCATCCCGTACTATCGCGAGCGCCATTCGATCAAGCCCGGCATCACGGGCTGGGCGCAGCTGTGCTACCCGTACGGCTCGTCCGAGCAGGATGCGACCGAGAAGCTGCAGTACGATCTGTTCTACGTGAAGAACCACAGTCTCCTGTTTTACATCGCCATATTGGTACAGACAGTCGAAGTGATCGTGTGGAGGAAGGGGGCGCGCTAGCGCCGCGGCGTCACGGATTGCGTAATCCGCGGCGCCGGCTTGCACACAGGTCCGGGGAACGATGAAGTCAATCGGCTCGATCAGCTACGGCATCGCGGCGCTCGGCTTCGTGGTGCTTGCCGCTCTCCTGGCGGTGAACTGGCGCGGGCGCCGTCCAGGCGGCTATCTCGTCGCGGCCAGCGCGCTCACTGCTGCGTGGGCCGTGCTGCTCGCATTGATCGATACGCGCAGCATGCCGGTGCTGCTGGTGTACCTGGCAGAAGTCTTGCGCAGCTCCGCGTGGCTGCTCGCGCTCGCCGCGATCGCCACGGCCGTGGCTCCACGACCGCTGATCTGGATCGTGCGCGTCGCCTGCGGCCTCGCCGTCGCATCGACGCTGATCGTCCCCGCACTCGCGCGGCTCGGTCTCAATCCGCTGCTGACGCTGTCGCGCACCGGCCTGGCGCTGTCGCTGCTGGGCCTCGTGCTCCTCGAACAGATCTATCGCAACTCGCGCCAGACCGCGCACGGCGCGGTGCAGTTCCTCACGGCCGGCGTCGGCGTGCTGTTCGCATACGACCTGTTCCTCTACTCGCAGGCGGAGCTGCTGCGCGGCATGACCGCCGAAGCGTGGAATGCGCGTGGCGTGATCAACGCGCTGGCAGTACCGCTGATCGCGCTCGCGGTGCGCCGCAATCCGCAATGGTCGCTGGACATCTTCGTATCGCGGCAGGCGGTGTTCTTTACGACCACTTTCGTCGGCGTCGGCGCCTACCTGCTGCTGATGTCGATCGGCGGCTACTACGTGCGCGAGATCGGCGGCGAGTGGGGCGGGGTCGGCCAGCTGATCTTCTTCGCGGGCGCGGCGATCGTGCTGTTCTACCTGATCGCGTCCGCGGCGCTGCGCCGGCACGCGCGCGTGTTCATCAGCAAGCACTTCTACCGCAACAAGTACGACTACCGCATCGAGTGGCTGCGGTTCATTGCGACGCTGTCCTCCGATCCGGATACCGACGTGCGCCGCACCGGCATCCACGCGATCGCACAGATCTTCTCGAGCCCGGCCGGCATCCTGTTCACCCTCGACGAGCCGGGACGGCGCTTCGTGCCGGTCGCTGCGTGGCCGGTGAAGCTGGAGGACCTGACGGCGCCGACCGAGCTGTCGAGCGACGAGGACCTGCCGCGGTTCCTCGATCGCACGCACTGGATCATCGATCTGCAGGAGTACCGGCGCTCGCCCGACATCTACGAGAACGTGACCCTGCCGCACTGGATCCTGGACAATCCGCAAATGCGAATCCTGTCCCCGCTGCTGCAGCTCGAACGCATGATGGGATTCGTGGTGCTGTACCAGCCGCCGCCGCCGTTCGAGCTGACCTACGAGGACCGCGACCTGCTGAAGACCGTCGGCGCACACGTGGCAACTCATCTCGCGCAACACGAAGCAGATCGCCGGCTCGCGGAGAGCGGGCAGTTCGAGGCCTACAATCGCCTCACCGCATTCATGATGCACGACCTGAAGAACTCGGTGGCGCAGCTGCAGCTGGTGGTCACGAATTCGGCGCGCCACAAGCACAATCCGCAATTCGTCGACGATGCGATCGAAACCATCGCCAACACCGTCGAGCGCATGACGCGGCTGATCTCGCACCTGCGGCGCGACTCCGCTGCGTCGCGCATCTCGTCCGTGCAGCTGGACGAGCTGGTGCGCGAGGCTGCGGCGCGCTGCGCCGATCGCGTGCCGGCGCCGGCAGTCACGATCCAGGATCCGGCGCGAGTAAACGCCGATCCCGAGCGGTTGACGGCGATCATCGAGCACCTGATCCGCAATGCGCAGGACGCCAGCCCCGCGGACGGCAGCATCGTGCTGGAAGTCCGCGCCGACCGCCGCAACGCGATGTTCACGGTCACCGATACCGGCAGCGGCATGACGGCAGAGTTCGTACGCGAGCGCCTGTTCCGGCCCTTCGACAGCACCAAGGGCTCCAAAGGCATGGGCATCGGCGCCTACCAGGTACGTGAATATGTACGCATGCTGGGCGGCCAGGTGGAAGTGCAAAGCAGTCCCGGCGCCGGCACGCGGTTTTCGATTACGCTGCCGCTGATTCAACCCGCGGCGACGCGCTCCGACGTCGCAGCCCCCCTCGAGCGAGCCACGCCATGATCATGGAACAGCCATGACCGAAGAAAAGCCCAAATTGCTGATCGTCGAAGACGATCTCGGCTTGCAGAAGCAGCTGAAGTGGTGCTTCGACGAGCACGAGGTGCTGATCGCCGCGACACGCGCCGAGGCGATCGCGCAGCTGCGCCGCTTCGAGCCGCCGGTGGTGCTGCAGGACCTCGGGCTGCCGCCGGATCCGGAAGGGGTGGGCGAGGGCATGGCGACGCTCAAGGAGATCCTGCGCATCGCACCGCTCACCAAGGTGATCGTCGTGACCGGCAACCACGATCGCGACAACGCGATCAAGGCCGTCGCATCCGGTGCGTACGATTTCTATCAGAAGCCCGTCGACACCGACGTGCTGCGGCTGATCGTCAGCCGTGCGTTCCACATCCACTCGCTGGAGGAACAAATCCGCGCGCTGCGCGAGTCGCAGGTGCAGTCGCCCTTCGAAGGCCTGATCGCGACCGACGACGCGATGCGCAAGGTGTGCCGCATGGTCGAGAAGGTGGCGCCCACCGACGCGTCGGTGCTGATCCTGGGCGAGAGCGGCACCGGCAAGGAGTTGCTGGCGCGCGCAGTGCACGCCACCAGCAATCGCAAGGCCGGCCGGTTCATCGCGATCAATTGCGCGGCGATTCCCGAGCAGCTGCTCGAAAGCGAGCTGTTCGGCTACGAGAAGGGCGCGTTCACCGGCGCC
This sequence comes from Steroidobacteraceae bacterium, assembly GCA_036555785.1. Taxonomy (GTDB): domain Bacteria; phylum Pseudomonadota; class Gammaproteobacteria; order Steroidobacterales; family Steroidobacteraceae; genus Steroidobacter. The sequence goes on along the minus strand of DATBKP010000049.1, from coordinate 22,276 downwards.
GCCAAGCAGACCATCGGCAAGATCGAGACGGCGGACGGCGGCACGCTGTTCCTGGATGAGATCGGCGACATGCCGCTGGCGCTGCAGGCGAAGCTGCTGCGCTTCCTGCAGGACCGCAAGATCGAGCGGCTCGGCGGCCGGCAGGAGATCAGCGTCAACGTGCGCATCGTCTGCGCCACGAATCGCGATCTGCAGGCGATGATCCGCGAGCAGCAGTTCCGCCAGGACCTGTACTTCCGCATCGGCGAAGTGACCATCGACATTCCGCCGCTGCGCGATCGGCGCGGCGCCGCCGCCGTGCTGGCCCACGCGCTCATTCGCAAGTTCGGCGGGCCGCACGGGCGCGCGCGCCGCGGCTTCACCGAGGGTGCGATCGCGGCGCTGGAAGCGTACTCGTGGCCCGGCAACGTGCGCGAGCTGGAGAACAAAGTGAAGTCCGCGCTCATCATGAGCGACGGTCCGTTGATCACCGCCGGCGATCTCGGCCTGGACGAGGGTGTGCAGGGCGGCACGCTGTTCAACCTGCGCGAGGTGCGCGCCCGCGCCGAGCGCCAGGTGATCACGCAAGTCCTCGCGATTGCGGACAACAACGTCTCGCGCGCCGCGGAGTTGCTCGGCATGACGCGCCCGACGCTCTACGACCTGATGGACCGCTACGGTTTGCGCAACCCCGGGCACAAGTAGCGCCAGCCGATGTCGATAGCCTCGCACAGAATGACGCGCCAGCTGTCGCAGAGCGTTGCTCTCGCGCCGAGCAGCGCGATATGGCTGCTGCTCGGCGGTTGCATCGTGGGGCTGTGGCCGACGGCGGTCTCGTTGGTGCGTATCTGGCGCGAGATGTTCGACTATCACCACGGCTTCGTGGTGGCCGCAATCTCCATCGCCTGGCTCTGGCGAATCCGCGACGACATAGATGCCTGCAGCGTGCGCCCGGGGCGGGCCGCTCTCCCGCTCATTGCGCTGTTGCTACTGCTGTGGGCGATCGCTTACCGCGCGAATAGCGAGTTGATGCAACAGGCGCTGCTGCCGGCCATCGCGATTCTCGCCGTGTGCGCCGCGTTCGGCTGGCAGGTGGGGCGGCGCGTCGCAACGCCGATCGCTTTTCTCTACTTCGCGATTCCGGTGTGGGAGCTGGCGCTGCCGTTCCTGCAATGGCTGACCACCAATGTCGCTGAGTCGGTGCTCGGTCTCATGGGCGTGCCCACGCAGGTCGAAGGGCATCACGTCACGATCCCGGAGGGACACTTCAGTATCGTCGAAGGCTGCAGCGGCAAGCGCTACATCGTCACCGGGCTGGCATTCGCGGTGCTGGCAGCGGCGATCGAAGATCTGCGCTGGCGTCGCACGCTCGTGTTCCTGGGGATTGCCACAGCTCTAGCGCTCGTCACGAACTGGGTGCGCGTCGTGACCGTGATTTACGTCGGCCATGTGAGCGACATGCAGAACTATCTGGTGGCCCACGAGCACAAGTCGTTCGGCTACGCGCTATTCATTCCGCAGCTGCTGGTGACGCTGTGGGTTGCCCGGCGAATTCGCGCCGGTCAGGCGGGCGCGGCGCCGAAACCGACGGTGGCTGTCGAGCGTCGCAGCCGGCCGCTCGACTGGGCGATCGTCATCGGATTGTCCATCCTGCCGATCCTCGTCTGGGCGCGCGCGTCCCAGGAAGCAACGAACGCGCAGCTCGGCGCGATGCCGATTGCCACCGGCACATGGCAAGGGCCGCTGCCCGCCGCCACGGGATGGCAGCCGCGGTTCGTCAATCCCGCCGAAGAGCGCCGGGCGGCCTATGCGGTGAATGGACAGCGGATCGAGCTCTATCTGAACGTGTACGGCGTGCAGACCCAGGGACACGAGCTCGTTTTCCATCGCAACAGCATTGCACCGATCGATCGCTACACCCTGATCCGGCGACTGCCGGCGCAGGCAGCGCCGCCTGCGCAGATCGTGGCTGAAGCGAACGGCACGCGCTGGGTGGTGACGCAGGCGTACCAGGTCGGCGGATGGTCGACCGCATCGCCCGGCCTGGCGCAGCTGTACTACGGGTTGCACGCGATTGTGCGGCCGGTGCCGGCAGGCACACTCGCCGTCGCCACGCGCTGCGTCGCAGATTGCGATGCGGCCGAGCGCGCGCTCGATGATTTCTGGCGGGAGCACTCCGGGGAGCTGGTGGCGCTGATCCCGGACCGTTTGAGGGAAAAAAACTGATGCGTGGATCGAGACTCAGCCTCGTCGTCATTGCAATTGGCCTCGTGCTCGCAGCCTGCGATGTATGGGTCAGTCCGCAGACGCGCGTCGAACGCGCGCAGCAGCAGCTCGACAAGGCCAACTACCGGGCGGCGATGACGGACCTGAAGACCGCGCTCGAAGCGGAGCCCGACAACATCGCGGGGCGCGTCCTGCTGGCGCGCCTGTCGCTGCAGCTGGGCGATATCCAGAGCGCCGAGAAAGAGCTCGAGCGGGCGGTTCGCTCGGGCGCGAAACCCGAGCAGGTCGCCGAGTTGCAGTACGAGACGCTGCTCGCGCAGCAGAGGCTCGACGATCTGGCCAAGCTGCTGGAGAAACCGACGCTGCCGCCGAATCGGCACGCGCTGTACCGGTCGCGGCTGCAGAGTGCGCAGGGCAAGGCTGCCGAGGCCGAGCAGACACTCAAGACTGCGCTGGCAGCGGCGCCGGAAGACGCCGACCTGCTGCTCGAATCCGCCCGGCTCGCGGCCGCGCGCGGCGACCTGCAACCGGCCATGGATCTGCCGGAGCGGATTGCGAAGTCGCCGGGCGCGCACGTGCGTGCACTGATGCTGCGCGGCTCGATCCGGCTCGTGCGCGGTCAGCATCGCGAGGCGCTGGATGAATTGCTCAAGGCGCAGGAGAACGGTCGCACGGTGCTCAGCATCCCGGAGAAACTGACGCTCGCGACCTACATCACCGAAGCGCATCTCGCGCTCGAGGATCCGGACGCGGCGGATCACAGTCTCGCGATGCTCGATCAGTGGGCGCCGCAGGTTGCGACGACACACTACCTGCACGCGCGCATCGCCATGCTCAAGCGCGACCCGGCGACGGTCGTCACCGAATGCCAGAAGGCGCTGCGTGCCGATCCACAACACATGCAGGCGCAGCTGCTGCTTGCAGCGGCGCACCTTGGGCAGGGCTCACTGGAACAGGCCGAGGAAACGCTCGACCGCTTGCTGGCGACGCAGGACAACCTCGCTGCGCGCAAGCTGCTGGCTCAAGTGCATCTGGCGCGCGGTCAGCCGCAGCGCGCACAAGCGGTGCTCAACACCGTGATGGGCAACGCGGATCGCGACCCGCAACTGGACTGGCTGATGGGCTCGGCCTTGCTGCAATCGGGCAGCGCCAACGCCCTGCAGCACATGGAGCGTGGCATCGCCGCCATGCCCGACAGCGTCGATCGACGCATCGAGCTCGCGACCGCCTATCTCGCGGCCCGCCAGCCGGCTAAGGCGATCGAGATCCTGAGCGCGGTGCCGAAGGACTCGCCGTCGTCACCGCGCGCGAAGGGCTTGCTCGTACTGGCGACGGCGGCCGGCAAATCGCCCGCCGAAGCGCGTCGCGAGATCGACAATCTGATCGCCAAGTCGCAAGACGATCCGGCGTTGCTGACCGCGGCGGGAACTTATCTTGCCGCCGGCAGCGATCTGGGCAAGTCGCGCGCCCTGCTGGAGCGTGCGATTCAGCTCGATCCGAAGGCGACGAGCGCGCACATGGCGCTGGCGCGGCTGCTGATCCGCCTGCGCGATCTCAGCGGCGCCGAGGTGCAACTCAAGCAAGTCGTGAGCAACGACACCAAGAATCAGCCGGCGCGGCTCGGCCTGTCGGAGCTGGCCTGGGCGCAGGGCGACAAGGACGGCTCGCGCAAGTGGCTCGAGGACGCGATCTCGGTCGATCCTTCTGCAGTCGAGGCGCGGCTGCGCCTGGCGCAGATGGCGTTCATCAGCGGCGACGCGAATCGCGGCCGCGATTTGTTGAACCAGGCGGTCGATGTCGCGGAAGACCGCAAGAATGCCTTGAACGGCTCCGGCAAGGTGCTGGCGCGCGCCGGGCTGAGCGACGAGGCGCTCACCAAGTTCCGCGCGGCCGCCGCCGAAGGTTTGCCGGAAGGCGATCTGAACGCGGCGCGTCTGCAGCTCGATCTCAATCGCCCGGAACAGGCGCGCAAGCTGCTCGAGTCCGCACTGGCGCGCACTCCGGACTGGCGCGAGGCGAGTCAGCTGCTGATCCAGGTCGATGCGCGCACCGGCCAGGTCGATCGTGCGCTCACGCGTGCGCGTGCCCTCGCGGCCAACGCGCCGCCGGAAGCGCTGAGCGAAATCGAAGGCGATGTGTACGCGGTCGCAGGCAAGGCGTCGCAGGCGATCGCTGCGTATGAAAGTGCCCAGAAGAAGCGGCCGACCAGCGCGCTGGCGCTCAAGCTGTTCGACGTGCGGCGCACGGCGAAAATGCAGCCGGCCGAAGTCAGTCTCACCCAATGGTTGGAGCGCAGCCCGGCCGATGTCGAAGTCCGGCAGCTGCTCGCGGGCTACTACGAGGGCACCGGGCGCAACGACGATGCGATCGCTCAATACGAGCAACTCGCTGCCCAGAAGCCGCCCGATCCGGCGGTGCTCAACAATCTCGCGTGGCTGCTGCACGAGAAGGGCGACGAGCGGGCGCTCGCAATGGCGCAGCAGGCGCACCAGGCAGCGCCGAAGGTCCCGGAGATCGCGGATACGTACGGCTGGATCCTGGTCCAGCACAACCAGGCTGCGGAAGGGCTCGACGTACTGCAGGCGGCACTGTCCGGTTCGCCCGGCAATCCCGATATCCAGTATCACGTCGCGGCGGCGTATGCGAAGTCGGGTCAGCAGCAGAAGGCGGCCGAGCTGCTGCGCCAGTCGCTCAAGTCGGGCAAGGCATTTCGCGAGCGGGCTGCGGCCGAGAGTCTGCTCAGCTCCATTCACGGCTCGGGCGTATGAGGCTCCTGGAGGCGCAGGCGGGCATGTCCACAGATTCCCTAGTTCCAATGGCCGCGAGAATCAGCGGGGTGCGCCCGGGTAGACTCTGCCGCGCGATGGGGAGTACGAGCACTATGGCAGGCATTTTCCGCCGCGGATGGACCGCGGTGCTGGCAATCGTCCTTGCGTCCATGGGTACGGTGGCCTGCGCGCAGAGCCCACCGGCTTCCCAGGTGACGCCACCCGCTCCGGGCACGACGGGTCAATCGGTCCGCTCGCCGACGGCGGCCCCCGCTGAAGCGGAAACTCCGCCGCCGCTGCCACCCAATGCCGTAACCAACCCGGACTACATCATCGGCCCCGGCGACTCGGTCCAGGTTTTCGTCTGGCGCAACCCGGAGCTGTCGGTGACCGTGCCGGTACGGCCGGACGGCAAGATCTCGACGCCGCTGGTCGAGGACCTGGTTGCGGTGGGCAAGACGCCGTCGCAGCTCGCCCGGGAAATCGAGAAGGCGCTCGCGGAATACATTCGTAGCCCGCAAGTGAACATAATCGTGACCAACCCGGTGAGCACCTTCAGCCAGATCAAGGTGATCGGCGAGGTGGCCAATCCGCAGTCGATTCCCTATCGGGAGGGTCTGACGGCGCTGGATGTGCTGCTCACAGTGGGAGGTCTTACCCAGTTCGCCGCCGGCAACCGTGCCAAGATCATGCGCAAGGGTGCGGACGGGAAGGATGTCGAAATCAAGGTCCGGCTCGACTCGCTGGTCCACAAGGGGAAGATCACCGAGAATGTCGCGCTCAAGCCCGGTGACGTGCTGGTCGTGCCTGCCTCGTTGTTCTAGCTGCATTTTTCGCCAATCGGTCCACCTGGCATGCAACCGCTGATCATTCAGATTCTCGACGAGGTGCGCGGCACCTGGCGTTTCCGTTGGGTCGCGCTGGCCGCGGCCTGGGCGTTCGGCCTGATCGGCTGGGCCTACGTTTTCACGATGCCCGACGTCTACGAAGCGAGCGCCCGCGTCTATGTCGATTCGCAGACCGCGCTCGGTCCGCTGCTGCACGGCCTGGCTCTCGATCCGAATGTCGAGTCCGAACTCTCGATCGTGCAGAAGGCGCTGCTCAGCAGGCCGCAGCTCGAGGCCGTGGCGCGCAAGACCGATCTGGATCTGCGCGCCAAGACTCCGGAGCAGATGGACTTGCTGTTGAAATCCCTGCAGGCCCGTATCGGCGTCGTCAACGATCTGCGCGGCGGCCGCCCCGGCACCGACGGTCTGTATCGCATCACGTTCCAGGATCACAGCCGGCAGAAGACGCTGGAAGTCGTCGAGACGCTGCTCAACACGTTCGTCGAGCAGACGCTGGGCAACAAGCGCACCGGCCAGGAATCGGCGCAGCGCTTCCTCGACGACGAGATCGCCGACCTCGAGCAGCGTCTGACCGAATCGGAGCAGCGGCTCGCGGAATTCAAGAAGAAGAACGTCGGCACCATGCCCGGCGAGGGCGGCGACTACTTCGCGCGCCTGCAGACGGAAATGGGCGGCGAGCAGAACGTGCGTCAGCAGCTGGCGCTGGCGGACGCGCGCCGCGCCGAGTTGAACCGGCAGCTGTCGGGCGAGGACCCGGTGCTGGTCTTCGACGGCGGGCAGACCCCGGCCGTCGGCGCCGAGACGGGCGACATCACCGCACGCATCCACGAGCTGGAAAAGAAACTCGAAGAAATGCTGCTGCGCTATACCGACAAGCATCCTGAGGTCATCGCCGTTCGCGACACCATCAGTCAGCTGAAGAAGCGGCAGGAGGAAGAGATCGCGCGCGTGCAGGCGGGCAAGCCCGCGACCGGCACCATGAGCGGCTCGATCAAGGCGAATCCGGTGTACCAGGGGATCCAGGCCGAGCTGAATCGCACCGAGGTGCAGGCAGCCGAGCTGCGCCAGGATCTCGCCCAGCGCAGCGCGCGCGTCGCGGAGCTGAAGCGCCTGGTCGACACCGTTCCGGAAGTCGAAGCGGAGTTGGCGCGCCTGAACCGCGACTACGAGATCACCCGCACGCGCTATCGCGAGCTGGTGGAGCGCCGCGAGACGGCCAAGCTTTCCGAGAGCGCCGAGCGCCAGGGCGCGGTGAAGTTCCAGATCATCGATCCGCCGACGGTCGGGTTTCAGCCGGTCGCGCCGGCGCGCATGATGTTACTGATCGGCGTGCTGGTCGCAGCGCTGGCGGGTGGCGCGGCGCTGGCGTATGCGCTGAACCAGACGCGGCCCGTGTACCAGAACCCGCGCCTGCTCGGGATGAAGACCGGGCTGCCGGTGCTCGGCGTGGTCAGTCGCACCCTTGCCGAGAACCAGCGTCTCATGGCGCGCAAGGCGACCTTCGCTTTCTCCGCGGGCGTTTCCCTGCTCGCGATCGTCTGCATAGTTTTCGTGATATGGAGCGACGTGGGCGTGCGCCTCGCACAGCGCATGTTCAGTGTGGCGTGAGGTCAACGTGAGCCTAGTAGAAAGAGCGCTGCAGAAGATCCAGGCGAGCGATCGCGCCAAGCGGGTCGCCGTGCCCGCGCCCAGCGTAGTCGTCGGCGAAGTCGTCGCCCGCAGCGAGCTGCGTCCCACGCCCGCGCCGAAGCCCGCGCCGCCGATCAATCCGAATCGCGTCGTCAAAGTCGATCGCGACGCCTTGCGCTCGTCGGGACTGCTGCCGCCGGTCGAGCAGGAGAAGATGCTCGCCGACCAGTATCGCGCCATCAAGCGGCCGCTGATCCGCGCCGCGTTCGAGCAGCCGCAGAGCGAAGGTCCGCCGCCGCAGCTGATCATGATTGCGAGCGCGCTGCCCGGCGACGGCAAGACCTTCACCGGCGTGAATCTCGCGATGAGCATGGCGCGCGAGGCCGACCATTCGGTGGTGCTGGTCGACGGCGACGTCGTCAAGCCGCACCTGAGCAAGCTCTTCGGCATCGACCGCGAGCCCGGGCTCTTCGATGTGCTCGCGGACGAGACGCTGGACATCCGCTCGGTGATCCTGCCGACGGACATCCCGGGGCTGAGCCTGGTGCCCGCAGGCACGGCTTCGGACACCGCCACCGAGATGCTCGCCAGCGCGCGCATGAGCCACGTGATGCAGCAGCTGGTGAGCTGGAATCCGAGCGGCCTGGTCCTGTTCGACTCGCTGCCCATCCTGATCACCAGCGAAGCGCGCGCGCTGTCGTCGCTGATGGGACAGATCGTGATGGTGATCAAGGCGGGCGGCACGCCGCAGCAGGCGGTCGCGGATTCGCTGGAAGCGCTCGGCAAGGACAAGAAGGTATGGCTGGTGCTGAACCAGGCCGAGACTTCCGGACCATTGGGTTACTACTACGGCTCGCAGTACGGTTACCGCGGCTATGCAGATCCGTCTGCAGCAGCGCCGCGCGCGCCGGACTCGGCGTGAGGGCGCCGGGTTCTTATTGCCAAGTCGTCGAACCAAGAAAGGGGAGGGGTAATGAATCGCGAACGCAAGCACGGTGCCGTGCGGCTGCGCCGCGTGCTGACGTGCGCGGGGCCATTGTTGCTCGCGACGAGCACAGCTGCCTGGGCGCAGGAGTCGCCGCCGAGCTACTGGGGACTCGATCTCGGCGTGCGCTACACCGATAACGTCGGGCGCACCGACACCGACGAGGAATCCGAGAAGGTCGGGATCGCCGGTCTCAATTTCGCGCTGAACGTGGATCGGCGCCGCGTGGACGCCCAGGCCGCAGGCAACTTGCGTTACCTGCACTACATCGACAACACCTTCGACGATGAGCTGAACGGCGGCGTGAACGGCGCGCTGCAGCTGTCATTCGTGCCGGAGCGATTCCTGTGGGTGGCCGAGGACAACTACGGCCAGGTCGCGCGCAACCGTCAGCTGGCCGACAACCCGAACAACCGGCAGGACATCAACGTTTTCAGCACCGGTCCGGAGCTGACTTTGCCGCTCGGGTCGCGCACCACCTTCCAGCTCACCGGCCGCTGGTCGGATGCTTACTACGAGGAGGGCAATCAGGACAGCGAAACGGTAACGGGATCCGCGGCGCTGATCCGGCAGCTCTCCGCAGCGACTGCGCTGTCGCTCAATGGCTCGTACTCCGAGGTCAATTTCGACGAGGACCAGATCTTCACCGACTACAAGGTCGAGCAGGCGTTCCTGCGCCTGGCGCTCACCGGCGCGCGCACGACCTTCACGCTGGACGGCGGCGGTTCGCGCCTCGAGCAGCAAGGCGGCGCGTCGAAGTCGGAGTCGGTGCTCGCACGACTGGACCTCACGCGGCAGGTCGGCGCGCGTTCACGGCTGCGCCTGGTTGCCGGCACCGCGCCGTCGAACACGTCGCAGACGTTCCGTCGCGACCAGGAGCTCGGCGGCGTCGACGTCGGCTCGGACGGCGCAGTGGTCTCCGGCGATTCGTTCCAGTCGGATTACGGCTACCTGACGTTTGCGACCGACTGGGAGCGCAGCGCGCTCACGATACTGCTCAGCGCGCGCTCCGAAGATCACGAAGTGTTCTCGACGCTCGATCGCGACCAGTACCGCGCGATCCTGACGTACTCGCACGAGCTTACGCGCAACCTCAGCGTGGACATGCGCGGCACCTATCTCGACGAGAAATTCACCGAGACCGGCTTCAGCTTCGACCAGTGGGGCGCCGGCGTCGGCATGCGCTGGCAGCTCGGGCGGAACATCTCGCTGCGTGCGACCTACGATCACTTCGTCGGCTCGAGCGACGACGGCACGCGCGACTTCACCGAGAATCGCGCGTACATCGGCATCAGCTATCTGAGCAACCAGGGCCAGTGAGTTCCGGTCGATGACGCCAGCGCCTGCAATCGTCAACGCGATGACGATCGATGTGGAAGACTACTTCCACGTCTCGGCGTTCGCGCAGGTGCTGGATCGCGCGGACTGGCCGAAGCTGGAGTCGCGCGTCGAGCGCAACACCAACCGCCTGCTCGACCTGTTCGACGAGCACCAGGTGCGCATGACGTTCTTCGTGCTGGGCTGGGTCGCGGAGCGCTATCCGGCGCTGATCAAGTCGCTGCACAAGCGCGGCCATGAGATCGCGTGTCACGGCCTTACGCACGAGCTCGTGTACAAACAGACGCCCGAGCTGTTCCGCAGCGAGACGCAGCGCTCCAAGTCGCTGCTCGAGGACCTGACCGGCGCACCGGTGCGCGGCTATCGCGCTGCAAGTTACTCGATCACCAAGGCTTCGCTGTGGGCGCTCGACATCCTGGTCGAGCTCGGCTTCGAATACGATTCGAGCATCTTCCCGATCCACCACGACCTGTATGGGATGCCGCACGCGCCGCGCCGTCCGCATCCGGTCGCGCAGGGCAAGTTGCTGGAGATCCCGCTGACCACCGTGCAAGTTGCCGGACAGCGCCTGCCGTGCGCCGGCGGCGGCTATTTCCGTCTGCTGCCATACAGCTTGTTCCGCTGGAGTCTGCGGCGGGTGAACGCCGAGGGACTGCCGGCGGTGTTCTACATGCATCCGTGGGAGATCGATCCGGGCCAGCCGCGCATCGCGGCGCCGCTGAAATCGCGCTTTCGCCACTACACGAACCTGCACCGCACCGAGTCGCGCCTGTCGAAGCTGCTCCGGGAGTTTCGCTGGGGCCGCATGGACGAGGTGTTCATGGCGCGACAGAGCGACGGCAAGGCCGTGCTCCGCGAAGCGTGGGGGATTGCTTGAACGTCGAGCGCGTCGGCGACGACGCGGCCCGCGAATGGGATGCTTTCGTGGACGCGGCGCAAGGCGCCTCCGTCTACCACCTCTACGCCTGGCGTCGGCTCATCGGCAGCGTGTTCGGCCACCAGACGCTGTACCTCGCTGCTCGCGACGCCCAGCGCCGCATTTGCGGTGTCCTGCCGATCGTGCGCCTGCGCAGCGTGCTGTTCGGCGACTTCATGGTGTCGATGCCGTATTTCAACTACGGCGGCGTGCTCGCAGAGTCGGAGGAGATCTCGGCGGCGTTGCTGAGCGAAGCCACCTCGAGCGCTCGTTCGCTCGGCGTCTCGCACGTCGAGCTGCGCCACGTCGGCAACGTACGGCCGGACTGGCCGATGCGCACCGACAAAGTCGCGATGTACCTCGACCTGCCCGGCTCGGTCGAAGAGCTGAGCAAGCGCCTGGGCGCGAAGCTGCGCTCGCAGATCAAGCGTCCGACGCGTGAAGGTGCGACCTGCGTCTGCGGCGGTCGCGAGCTGCTCCCCGAGTTCTATGCAGTGTTCTCTCGCAACATGCGTGACCTCGGCACGCCCGTGTACCCGGAGAAGTTCTTCGCGGCGATCCTCGACGGCTTCGCGGGTGCCTCGCGCCTGTTCGTCGTCCGGCTGAAGGATGCACCCGTCGCGGCGGGCTTTACGATCGGTTATCGCGGGCGCCTGGAGATCCCGTGGGCCTCGGCGCTGCGCGAGGCCAACTCGGTCGGCGTGAACATGCTGCTGTACTGGAGCATCCTGGAGTACGCCTGCCAGCAGCGTTTCGCGACCTTCGATTTCGGCCGCTCCACGGTGGACAGCGGCACCTACCGGTTCAAGCAGCAATGGGGCGCACAGCCACAGCAACTGCACTGGCACTACTGGATGCGCAGCGGCGGGGCGCCGCCGATGCTGAATCCGTCGAATCCCAAGTACCGGCTGGCCGTGGCCGGCTGGCAGCGGCTGCCCCTTGCCATTGCCAATCGTCTCGGGCCGATGCTGGTGAGGAACCTGCCGTGACGCGGCTCACGCAGGAATCCGTGCCAGTATGCGAACCTAGCAAATTCAGCGCGTTGCAGAAGGCAGGCGGATACTGACATGTGCGGGATCGTGGGCATTGCGCGTGCAGCGGGGCCGGCCGGCGCCGGCGTCGAGGACGTGCGCCGCATGGCCGCCGCGATCCATCATCGCGGGCCGGACGACGAGGGCTTCTATGCCGGCGAAGGCGTCGTACTCGGCATGCGCCGCCTGTCGATCATCGACCTGTCGGGCGGCCACCAGCCGATCGCCAACGAGGACGAGACGCTCTGGGTCGTCTGCAACGGCGAGATCTACAACTTCCGCGAGCTGCGCGCCGATCTGCTGGCGCGCGGCCACCGCTTCCGCACCGGCAGCGACGTCGAAGTCATCCTGCACTTGTACGAGGAGTACGGCGAGCGCTTCGTCGAGCGCATCGGCGGCATGTTCGCGATCGCGCTGTGGGACGCGCCGCGCAAGCGGCTGATACTGGCGCGCGACCGTCTCGGCCAGAAGCCGCTCTACTATCGCGCCGATCGCCACTCGATCGAGTTCGCTTCCGAGGTGAAATCGCTGCTGGCGTTGCGGCGCGAGGCCGCGCAGATCGACGTCGAGGCGGTTCGCGACTATCTCGCGCTCGGCTACGCCGTGGCGCCGCAGACTATCTTCAGGGGCGTGAGCAAGCTGCCGCCGGCCTCGATGCTGATCTGGGAGCGCAGCGGCTGGCGCGTCGAGAGCTACTGGCAGATTCCCGCTCACGTGCGCCGCGGCGTCACGGAGAGCGACTGGGCGGAGCAAGTGCGCGTCGAGCTCAAGCGCGCGGTCGGCGATCACATGGTGGCCGACGTGCCGATCGGCGCGTTCCTCTCCGGCGGCATCGACTCCAGCGCGGTGGTCGCGTTGATGGCCGAGCACAGCAAGCTGCCCGTCAACACTTACTCGATCGGTTACGGCGGCAGCAGCACCGCCAGCTACTACAACGAGCTGTCGTTCGCGAGCGTGGTCGCGAAACGCTACCGCACCAATCATCGCGAGATCCTGGTCGAGCCGCAGGTCGCAACACTCCTGCCGAAGCTGTTGTGGCACGTCGAAGAGCCGATCAGCGACAGCGCGATCGTCACGACGTACCTGGTCGCGGAGCTGGCCGCGAAGAGCGTCAAGGTGATCCTGTCGGGCGTCGGCGGCGATGAGCTGTTCGCAGGTTATCGGCGCTATCTCGGCCATCACTATCAGCGCCGCTACGAGCGCCTGCCGCGCTGGCTCAGGAAGCACATGTTGCAGCCGCTCGCAGAGCTGTTGCCGAGCGGACGCAGCAGCAAGCTGCTCGACCTCGCCCGCTACGGCAAGAAGTTCATTCGCGCCAGCGAGCTGCCGTGGGCGGAGCAGTACCGCGAGTTCATCGAGATCTGCTCGCGCCGCCAGCTCGCTGCGCTGCTCGTGAAGGGCGCCGGCGCAACCGACGGCTTCGATCGCATCGCCGTCGCTGAGAACGCCGACGATGCGCTGCTGCGCCTGATGCGCATCGACGCGCAGACGCAATTGCCGGAGGACCTGCTGCTGCTGACCGACAAAGTCACGATGGCGACCTCCATCGAATGCCGCGTGCCGTTCCTCGACCACCGCCTGGTCGAGCTGGCCGCGCAGATTCCGACGGACGTAAAGATGCGCGGCGGCGAGATGAAGCACCTGCTGAAGAAGTCGCTGCACGGCGTGCTGCCGCCGGAGATCCTGTATCGCAGCAAGCGCGGCTTCGGCGCGCCGATGGGCTCGTGGCTGAAGAGCGAGCTGCTGCCGCTGCGCCGCGCGTTGCTGAGCAAGAGCGCGGTCGAAGCGCGCGGCCTGCTGGCGTGGCCGGTCGTGCAGGGCATCGTCGAGTCGCACGACGCGCACCGCGACGACTACACCGACCTGCTGCTGGTGCTGATGAACCTGGAGCTGTGGTCACGCCTGTTCATCGACGGGCGCGACGCGCACGACGTCGGCGGCGAGCTCTCCGAGCTCATGGCGGCGGCCTGATCATGATCAGTGTCGAGCAACCGGCGATGGCGACGGGCGCACGGGCGCGGCCGCTGATCGCGCACATCCTGTTCCGCTTCGACTACGGCGGCCTGGAGAACGGCATCGTCAATGTGGTGAACGGCCTGCCGGCGGGCCAGTTCGATCACGCGATCATCGCGCTCACCGCAGCGTCCGCGTTCAGCGCGCGCATTCGTCGGGCCGACGTGCGCGTCTACGCGCTCGACAAGCAGCCGGGCCGCGATCTCGGTGCGTACAGGCGACTGTGGAACCTGCTGCGCGAGATCAAGCCGACAGTCGTGCACACGCGCAACGTCGGTACGCTCGATTGTCAGTTCGTCGCGTGGCTCGCGGGCGTTCCCTGTCGCATCCACGGCGAGCACGGTTGGGACACGCACGACCCGGACGGCACGAACCGCAAGTTCCACCTGATCCGCCGCCTGTTCAATCCGTTCACGCACACCTTCGTGACCGTGTCGGACGATCTGAAGAAGTGGCTGATCGCCCGCGTCGGTATTCCGGCGCGCAAGGTCACGCAGATCTGCAACGGCGTGGACACGCAGCACTTTCGGCCGCGCGCGTCCGACGCGGACCGCAACCTCCTGCCGGCAAGCTTCACGCGCGAGTCGATCGTGATCGGCTCGGTCACGCGCCTCACCGAGATCAAGGATCCGCTCAATGTCGTGCGCGCATTTCTCGCGATCCGCGGGCCGATGAGGGCGGCGGGGCACGATGTGCGCCTGGCGCTCATCGGCGATGGTCCGCTGCGCAGCGCGGTGGAGGCGGCCGTGCGCGAGTCCGCGGAACCCGATGCGGTCTGGCTCGCCGGCAGCCGCGACGACGTAGCGGCGCTGCTGCGCGCGATGGACGTGTTCGTGCTGGGTTCGCAGCGCGAAGGAATTTCGAATACCGTGCTGGAAGCGATGGCGAGCGGACTGCCGGTCGTCGCGACGGCCACCGGCGGCAACTTCGAGCTGGTGGAACGCGGCGTGACCGGCGAGCTGGTGCCGCCGGGCGATTCGGCGGAGCTGGCGAGTGCGATTCATGGCTATGCGTCGGACGCCGCGCGGCGTCGTGCGCACGGCGCAGCGGGCCGCGCGCGAGCCGAGCGGGTCTACTCGCTCGACGGGATGATGAATCGGTACGCCGAGCTCTACAGCATGCATTGCAAGCGTTTGACGGAGACTGCCTGATGTGCGGCATCACGGGCATCGTGGACCTGACAGGTCGGCGCATGATCGACGAGCGGCTGCTGCGCGCCATGAACGGGCGCATCGGCCATCGCGGGCCGGACGGCGACGGCTTTCATTTCGAGCCGGGCGTCGGGTTCGGTCATCGGCGCCTGGCGATCATCGACGTCGAGGGCGGCAAGCAGCCGGTCTACAACGAGGACCACACGGTCGTCGTCACCTACAACGGCGAGATCTTCAACTTCAAGGAAGTCGAGCAGGAGCTGCTCGAGCGCGGTCACAAGTTCCGCACGCGCTGCGACACCGAAGTGATCGTGCATGCGTGGGAAGAGTGGGGCGAGAAGAGCCTCGAGCGCTTCAACGGCATGTTCGCGTTCGCGGTCTGGGATCAGCGTAAGCAGCAGCTGTTCATCGCTCGCGATCGCCTTGGCGTCAAGCCGCTGTACTACACCGTGCTACCGAACGGCATGCTGCTGTTCGCTTCCGAGCTGAAGGCGCTGCTCGTCCATCCGGAAGTATCGCGCCGCGTCGATCCGCAGGCGGTCGAGGAGTATTTCGCGTTCGGCTACGTGCCCGATCCGAAGTCGATCTATCTCGACGTCAAGAAGCTGGAGCCGGGCGCGTACATCAGCGTCAATCGCGGCAGCAAGGTCGCGCCCGTGCGCTACTGGGACGTGCCGCTGTCCGGCGATCGCAACCCCGGCAGCGCGCCGGCGGCCTGGGAGCAGGAGTTGCGCGAGCGCCTGCAGGAGAGCGTCCGCAAGCGCCTGGTCTCGGACGTGCCGCTCGGCGCGTTCCTCTCGGGCGGCATCGACTCCAGCGCCGTCGTCGCGATGATGCGCGAGATCGGCGCCAGCAAGATTCTCACCTGCTCGATCGGCTTCCGCGAGCCGCGCTACGACGAGTCGAAGTATGCGCAGATGGTCGCCGATGCGAAGCACACCGATCACAAGACCGAGATCGTCGAAGCCTCCGACTACAGCCTGCTCGAGAAGCTGGTCGACGTTTACGACGAGCCGTACGCAGACAGCTCCGCGATCCCGACCTACCGGGTCTGCAAGCTGGCGCGGCGGCACGTCACGGTCGCGCTCTCCGGCGACGGCGGCGACGAGGATTTTCTCGGCTATCGCCGCTACAAGCTGTTCGCGATGGAAGAGCGCTTCCGCAGCCGCCTGCCGTTACCGTTGCGGCAGGCCGTGTTCGGCACGCTCGGCCGCGTCTATCCGAAACTCGATTGGGCACCGCGCGTGCTGCGCGGCAAGACCACCTTCCAGGCGCTGGCCCGCAACGCCGTTGACGCTTACCTGCACGGCGTCGGGATCTGCTCCGACGAAACGCGCCGGATGCTGTTCGCGCCGAAGTTCCGCAGCTCGCTGCAGGGTTACAACGCGCGCGAAGTGTTCCATGGCCACGTCAAGGACAAGAGTTTCAGCGACGCGCTGTCGATGGTGCAGTACCTCGACTACAAGACCTACCTGCCGGGCGACATCCTGACGAAGGTGGATCGCGCCAGCATGGCGCACAGCCTCGAAGTGCGCACGCCGTTCCTCGATTACGAGTTCGTCGAGTGGGCCGCGCGCCTGCCGGCGAGCGTCAAGCTCAAGGGTGCGGAAGGCAAGCACGTGCTCAAGGAAGCGCTGCGCCCCGTGTTGCCCGAGCAGGTGCTGTTCCGCAAGAAGATGGGTTTCGGCGTGCCGCTCGACCTGTGGTTCCGCGGCTCGCTGCGCAATCACATCGCCGACGTGGTGAAAGGCGAGCGGCTCGCCGATTGCGGCTTCTTCGATGCCGGTGTGCTGAAGCGCATCGTCAACGAGCACCAGTCCGGCCTGCGCGACCATAGCGCGATCCTCTGGTCGCTGCTGATGTTCGATGGCTTCCTGCGCTCGTCCGCGCAGAGCGCCGCGCCGGCCAGCGCGCCGTTGTCGCCGACCGGAACTGCGTGAGCGGGGCCGGATGACCGAGGCAGCTTCAGCATCCGGCGCGCGGCCGCTCAACATCCTGAGCGTGTGCCGTTCACTGCCGACTCCGCAGGATCCGTCGAGCGGCATCTTCGTGCTCAACCGGCTGGCTGCGCTGTCCGGGATTGCGCGCGTGCGCATCGTGCAGCCGGTGCCCTGGTGTCCGCAGGTCGCGCCGCTCCCTGACTGGGCGCGGACGCCGACGCATGAAGCCGACGGTGTCGAGATCACGCATGCGCCGATGTTCTACGTGCCGCGCGTGCTGAAGTCACTCGACGGTTACTGGCTCGAGCGGTCGATTGCACGCGTCGCGAAACAGACGCATGCCCGGGCGCCGCTCGACCTGATCGACGCGCATTTCGGCTATCCCGAGGGCGTCGGCAGCCTGCGCGTGGCGCGGCGCCTGCGCATCCCGTTGTTCATCACGATCCGCGGCTTCGAGAACGAGTACCTGCACAAGCCGATCATCGGCCCGATGCTCGCAGATGCCATGCGATCCGCGGCCGGCATCGTGAGCGTCAGCCACTCGCTGCGCGAGCTGGCGATCGAGCATGGCGTCGAGCCGGGGAAGGTGCGCGTCGTCCACAACGCCATCGAGCGTTCGATTTTCCATCCGGGCGATGCGTCCGCCGCGCGCGCGCGGCTCGGCTTTCCGACCGGACGGCTGATCGTGTCGGTCGGGCATCTGATTTCGCGCAAGCGTCATCATGTGCTGATAGAAGCGTTCGCGCGGGTGCGAGCGCGCTATCGCGATGCGACGCTCGCGATCATCGGCGCCAAGGCGTTCGAGCCGGACTATCCAGCGCAACTCGCGCAGATCGCGCAGCGCATGGGCGTGGGCGATGCGGTAAGGTTCGTCGGCAATGTTCCGCCGCAGGTCGTCGCAGACTGGTTGCGGGTCGCGGCGGTATTCGCGCTCGGCACGGCGCGCGAAGGCTGTTGTAACGCAGTGCTCGAAGCGCTCGGCGCGGGCGTGCCCGTGGTGACGACGCCGGTCGGCGACAATGCGCACTTCGTCAAGAACGGCGCGAACGGCTTCCTGGTGCCGGTCGACGACGCGCCCGCGATGGCCGAAGCAATCGCGTCCGTATTCGGGCGCGAAGGCTGGGATCGGGAGCGCATCTCCGCAGAGCTCGCGGTCGGTACCTGGCAGCAGATCGCCCGCGACGTGCTGGATTTCTTCGAAGAGACGCTGGCTCGGAGAAATGGGGACATTCCCCATTTCCGCGGCGAAAATGGGGAATGTCCCCATTTCCCCGCCGCCTGATTTGAAGTTTCTGGAGTTTCGCTCATGCGTGTGTGTGTCATCGGATTGGGCTACGTCGGCGCCGTCACGGCAGTGTGCCTGGCGCGCGACGGGCACTCGGTGCTCGGGATCGATCTCGATCCCGTCAAGCTCGATCTGCTGCGCCGCGGCCAGCCACCGATCATCGAAGAGGGCCTGCACGACGTCACGCGCGCCGCGGCCGAGAGCGGCCGCCTCGAAGTCGCCGACCGCGTCGACGAGCGCATCGCCGCCTGCGACCTGATCTTCGTCTGCGTCGGCACGCCTTCCGCACCGAACGGCAGCCAGAACCTGGTCGCGGTGGAGCGCGTCGCCGAGCAGATCGGCGCGGCGCTGAAGAGCGCCAAAGGTTTCCCGGTCGTCGTGGTGCGCTCGACGATCTATCCCGGCACGACCGACACGGTCGTGCGTCCGCTGCTCGAGAAATCCTCGGGCAAGGTCGCGAACCGCGACTTCGGCCTGTGCTTCCAGCCGGAGTTCCTGCGCGAAGGCTCGTCGATCAAGGACTACTACACGCCGCCGTTCACGATCGTCGGCTCGGAGTCGACGCAGGCGATCGAGCCGGTGCGGCAGCTGTTCGGCTCGCTGCCGTGCGAATTCATCGTCACCGACACGCGCAACGCCGAAATGATGAAGCTGGCCTGCAACGCCTTCCATGCGCTCAAGGTCTCGTTCGCGAACGAGATCGGCCGTCTCGGCCGCAGCCTCGGCGTCGATGCGCGCGAGGTGATGGACCTGATGTGCAAGGACAAGAGCCTCAACATCTCGCCCGCGTACCTGAAGCCCGGCTATGCGTACGGCGGCTCGTGCCTGCCGAAGGACCTGCGCGCGCTGCTGTACATGGCCAAGCGCAACGACGTCGAGCTGCCGCTGATGGCAGGCATCGCGAGCAGCAACGTGCAGCACATCGAGCACGCCTTCGCGATGGTGCGCGAGTCCGGCCACAAGCGCGTCGGCATGATCGGGCTGAGCTTCAAGGCCGGCACCGACGACCTGCGCGAGAGCCCGCTCGTGACGCTCGCCGAGCAGCTGATCGGCAAAGGCTACGACCTGAGGATCTACGATCCGGCGGTGAGCCTCGCGGCGCTGGTCGGCGCCAACAAGCGCTACATCGAACACACCATCGCGCACATCGGCTCGCTGTTGAGCACTTCGATCGAAGACGTCGCCCGGCACGCCGAAGTGCTGATCGTCGGCCACCGCACGCCGGAAGCGGCGTCGCTGGTGGCGAAGGGTCTCACTGCCGGCAAGCGCATCGTCGACCTCGTCGGGCTCGCCGACGCGCGCGCCGAGTCCGGTTACGCGGGGATTTGCTGGTGACGGCGCGCCCGACGCTGCTGTTCGTATCCACGCAGTTCCTGTTCCCGGTCAACACGGGCGGGCGGATACGCACGACGCAGATCCTGCGGGGACTCAAGGGCGGCCGGTTCCGCATCGTGCTCGCGATGCCGGCGACGACCGAGCGCCTGCGCTACTTCCGCTCCGACATTACCCAGGTGGCCGACGAAGTCGTGCACTGGGAGCAGGGCGAGCGCGGCCCGCTGTTTCACTACACTCGCCTGCGGCACGTGCTGCACCGGCTGCCGATCCCGATCCGCACCGACCTCAGCAGTCGCGCGCTCGCAGTCGTCGAGAAGCAGCTGGCCGCGAAGCCGGCGGTCGTCGTGTTCGATTTCCTGCATGGCGCCGTGCTGGCGCCGCGGCGCCTGGACGTTCCCTCGGTGCTGTTCACGCACAACGTCGAGGCGGAGATCTTCAAGCGCCACCTGTCGGTCGCGCGCAATCCGTTCATGCGCGCGCTGTGGCGCAGCCAGTTCCGCAAGATCGAGAAGTTCGAGCGCCATGCCTTGTCCGCGTTCGACCGCGTGGTTGCAGTCTCCGAGCGCGACAAGACGCAGTTCGAGCAGAACTATGCGGCCAGGGACGTCGAGGTGATCCCGACCGGCGTGGACCTCGACTACTTCAAGCCGGAGACTTCCGGCCTGTCGAAGACCGTGGTGTTCACCGGCTCCATGGACTGGCTGGCGAACATCGATGGCCTCAGCTACTTCATGGACGAGGTGTGGCCGCTGATCGTGCGCGAGGAGCCGAACGCCAACATGGTCGTGGTCGGCCGCAGTCCGCCCGCCGATCTCGTGCGGCGCGCGGAGCAGCGCGGCTACAACTGGACGTTCACGTACTTCGTCCGCGACATCCGCCCGCACGTCGCGGGCGCGGCGGCGTTCATCATCCCGCTGCGCGTCGGCGGCGGCACGCGGCTGAAAGTGTTCGAAGCGATGGCGATGGGCTGTCCGGTCGTTTCGACTTCGATCGGCGTGGAAGGCCTGCCGGTCGTCGCCGGCGAGCATTACCTGCTCGGCGACGATGCCGCGTCGCTCGCCAATCAGACGGTTGCGCTGTTGCGCGACCCGGAGCGCGGCCGGCAGCTCGCGGGTCATGCGCGCGCGTACGTCGAGAACCACTGCTCGTTCCGCAATGCCGCCCGCGTGTTCGAGGAAATCTGCCTCAAGGCCATGAGCGTCCGGGCGAGCTGACCATGCTGCTCGCGGTGCAAAGAAACGCCTTGCGCTGGCTGTCGCCGCCGGGCGGCAGTGCGCACCTGACGATCTTCACCTATCACCGGGTGCTGGCCGAGCCCGATCCGCTGCTGCCCGACGAGTATCACGCGCGCTCCTTCGCCGCGCAGATGAGCTGGATCGCGGACTACTTTCGCGTGTTGCCATTGCCGGACGCTGTGCGCACGCTCGCGCGGGGAACTCTGCCGGCGCGCGCGGCGGCGATCACGTTCGACGACGGCTACGCGAACAATCTGGAAGTGGCGCTGCCGATCCTGCAGCGGCATGGTCTCCCCGCAACCGTCTTCATCGCGGTCGATGCCGTCGAGCGCGGCATCATGTGGAACGACATGGTCATCGAAGCGCTGCGCCGCGCACCGGCCGAGATCGATCTGCCGAACTTCGGCGTCGGTCGACTCAGCATGCCCGATGCGGCAGCGCGAGCAGCCGCGGTCGAGCGCGTGTTGGGTCAATTGAAGTACGTGCCGCTGGCGGAGCGCTGGCAGCGCGCGGATGAGCTGTTCCGTTCCATCGCGGGCTCGGCGCCGCCGCGCCTGATGATGACGCCCGCGCGCGTGCGACAGCTGGCCGACGCCGGTATCGACATCGGTGCGCACACCGTGAATCACCCGATCCTGAAGGGCCTGCCGGACGATGATGCGCGACGCGAGATCGTCGGCAGCGCGCGCTGGGTTGCGGATGTCACCGGACGCGCGCCCCGCTCGTTCGCGTATCCGAATGGCCGGCCCGGTCTCGACTACGAGACGCGCCACGCAGCGATGACGCGCGAGGCCGGCTTCGAGCTGGCGGTGACGACACAGTGGGGTTATGCGACGCGTGCATGCAGCCAGTTCGAGCTGCCGCGCATCGCGCCGTGGGACCGTTCGCGCCATCGCTTCTGGGCGCGCATGATGAAGACGCATTTTGGGAGCGCAGAGCGCGCCGTGCCGATGGCGGCTACTGGGTATTGAGAGAAGAGAAGAAGAAAGCCGTCTCGCCAAGGCGCCAAGGAAGAGAAGCTCGCCAAGGGATTAGTGAGTTTGGTCGGGGAGGGCGTTGATGATTCGCGTGATGCCGTCCTTCATCAAGGCTTCGTTGAAATTGAGCAGGTAGCCGAGCCGCTTGTCGGCCAGCCGGAGGTAGGTCAGGAGTTGCTTCTTGTGTGCGTGAGTGAGTTTCTCGACGCACTTCAGCTCGACGATGACCTTGTCCTCCACGAGCAGATCGACGCGAAAGCCCTGGTCGAACCTCAGCGCCTCGTAGGTCACCGCAATGGATCTTTGCCTTTCGATACGCAGACCTCTGCGTTCGAGCTCGTACGCGAGGATCGACTCGTACACAGTCTCCAGCAACCCAGGTCCCATCTTCCGATGAACCTGAACTGCCACATCCACGATCAATCTCCCGATTTCATCCTCTATCATCGGCCTCTCCTTGGCGTGCTTGATCTTTCTTAGCGCCTTGTATGGTCGCCCGCGGCGCTGGAGTAGGCTCTTCAGCGCCGGGGTGAAGGGACGTTGTGGCGCCCATCTGGTCGATAGCGTCGACACAGACTCCACAAAGACATCCCTCATCCACACCTGCACCGTCGATGAGG
>DATBKP010000048.1:0-37920 GCA_036555785.1 Steroidobacteraceae bacterium | reverse complement strand
GCTTGCTCGGGTGAGGTGGACATGCGAGCTCCTGTTCAGTACAGGCCAAAGTAGCGTCACCGACGTGCATCCTGCTCTCTTCAGCGCTGGCGCCCGGTGAAGGCTCGTGCATCCAGCCAGCTGATCATCGTCTGCAGATAGCCATACACGAAGATCGAATTCGCCGAGCGCCCGTCCGCACTCGGCAGCATCTCGTGATCGGCGTCGTCGAATACCTTGATCGTCAGATCGCGATTGCCCGATTGCTCGAATGCGCTGCGATAAATCGCGATGCTCTCGCGCCAGTCGACCACCGCATCGCGCTTGCCGAAGATCGCCAGCGTCGGTTGGTTCACGTAGCGCAGGAATGCACCGGCTTCGAGCGACCACGCGGGGTCCCTGAGCAGCGCCTGCAGATTCCGTGCGCCTGCGAGGTCCAATTGGTAGGTTGGACGAAGCGCGGGATACTTTTCAAGACCCTTGTCCGCAGCTAGCGCTTCCTCGGCTGTGCCCCCGGCACGCAGGATTGCGATGCCTCGACGCAAAGTTTCGTACGCCTTGCGCGCTTCCGCTTCATCGACACCCGCATCGTGCAGGAGCTTCATCGAGGGATAGGCTCCCAGGCTCAGTGCGTCGCGTCCCGGACCGCTCACGACGATCAGGTACGCGATATCCGGCGATCGGATCGCCGCCATCGGAGCGATCCATCCTCCCTGGCTCAGCGCCCACAGCCCGATGCGTCGGGAGTCGATATCGTCTCTCTTCTTGATCAGTGCCAGAGCGGCGAGCGTTTCCGAAACGCGCTCCTGCAGCGGCAGCACCGGGTTCGGATACTTCCCGGAGCTGCAGCCGTTGCCGGCCTTGTCCCAAAGGACCGTCGCGATTCCGGCAGCCCGAAACGCCGGTCGCATCTCGTTGTAGTACTTGTTCGCGGTGACTTCCGAATCGGCGCCGCCCTGCACGATCAGGATCGCAGGATGCCTGCCGTGCGTTTGCGGCAGATCGATGAACCCCCGCAGGGTGTTCCCGTCCGATTGAAACTCCAGCGGTCTGGTGCCTGCGGGCGGCTCGCACGGCGCATGCGCAGCCGCGGCCAGCCTCGGCAGCAGCGAACTCAGCAGCAGGATCGTATGTAATGAGAGACGTCGACGCATGCTTCCTCCACCGTGCGCGACACATCGACGACCATCGCGTCGGCGGGCCGTTCCAATGCCGCCAACTGGCTGCCGAGCATACCGGCCTTCATGAAGTGGCGCGGTCGTTGCTCCAGCCGCTGCTGGATGATCGCAGGATCGGCGCTGAGCAGAATGAAATGCAGCGGCTCCGCCACGCCGGCGCGCAGCCGGTCGCGCACGAACTGCGAAAGCGCCGAGCAGGCAACGATCGCGTCCCGCACCGGCTGACGGGTATTGATGCCGTTCGCCAGCGCGTCGATCCAGGGCACTCGGTCCTCGTCGGTCAGCGGCACGCCTGCGGCCATCTTTTGTACGTTGTGTCGTGGGTGAAATTCGTCGCCCTCGATGAACGTCAGCCCGAGCTCGGACGCGACGCGCGCGCCGATGGTCGACTTGCCGGCGCCGGACACGCCCATGAGAACGAATACGGTCACGGGAAAGGGTATAACTGATATCCGTGTAGAAGGGGAGCGCTGTGCAGCCACCAGTCGAACCGATGCTCGCCAAGCTCGCGG
This sequence comes from Steroidobacteraceae bacterium, assembly GCA_036555785.1. Classification (GTDB taxonomy): domain Bacteria; phylum Pseudomonadota; class Gammaproteobacteria; order Steroidobacterales; family Steroidobacteraceae; genus Steroidobacter. Next base: position 36,251 of record DATBKP010000048.1, on the reverse strand, counting down.
AAGAGCTGCCGGCCGGCGACTACTTGTACGAGCCGAAGTGGGACGGGTTCCGCGCGATCGTGTTCCGCAGCCAGGACGACGTGTACGTGCAGAGCCGCGACTCGCGTCCGCTCGATCGCTACTTTCCGGAGCTGCACGACGCGCTGCTGCAGCGGCTGCCGAAGGAATGCGTCGTCGACGGCGAGATCGTGATTGCAACTGCGCACGGCCTCGACTTCGATGCTCTGCAGCTGCGGCTGCACCCCGCGGCATCGCGCGTCGAGAAGCTTGCGAAGGAAACACCTTCAGCGTTCGTCGCCTTCGATGTGCTTGCGATCGGTAACCGCAGTCTCATGGACACTCCGCAGGCCGAGCGCCGTGCTGCTCTCGAAAAGCTGCTCGCCAAAGTGAAGCCGCCTGTCTATATCACGCCGGTTACGCGCGACCGGGCGGTCGCGCTCGATTGGTTGACGCGCTTCGAGGGCGCGGGCCTGGACGGCGTGATCGCGAAGCCGGAAGCGGGCACATACGCGCCGGGAAAGCGCGCGATGATCAAGGTCAAGCACGCGCGCACGGCCGAATGCGTAGTCGCGGGTTTTCGCTGGCACAAGAGCGGCAAAGACGTGGTGGGCTCGCTGCTGCTGGGTCTGTACGACGATGACGGAGTGCTCCAGCACGTCGGTGTTACTTCATCCTTCACGATGGCGATGCGCCGGCAGCTCGCGAAGGAGCTCGAACCGCTGCGCAAGAAAGCAATGGACGAGCATCCGTGGCGCGAGTGGGCGGGCGCCGCGGCGGAATCGAGTCGCATGCCGGGCGGCCAAAGCCGCTGGAGCGCGGGGAAAGATTTGTCCTGGGAGCCGCTGCGGATCGAGCGAGTGTGCGAAGTGAAATACGATCACATGCAAGGCGACCGCTTTCGTCACGCCGCCATCTTCCTGCGCTGGCGGCCGGACAAGCGGCCGCAGGACTGCCGCTACGACCAGTTGGAAGTCACGAAGCCCTACGAGCTCGAGCGGATCTTCTCGTCGGGATCGAGCGGCTCCTGAGCGGGCCGCAGCTCCTCCGGCACGTGCTGGAGATTGATGCGGATACGCGTCCACGTGCTGTAACGTCCGCGCATTGCGTCGACCAGCACGTCGGCGGGCTCGAGATGTGTCGCAGCTTGCGGATGTCGCGCTTTCCAGCGTTCCAGACCGGCCAGTGCATCCTCCTTGCGGCGCGCGCGTCCGATCTCGATCAGCGGCGCCTTCGGACGCGATGATTTGCGCTTGGACGGCTGCACGCGAGGTGGCTCCGAAGCCTGCCTTCGGTAGTGCGGCGGCCACGGCGCATCGCCCAGGCCTTGTCGCTCGAACAGATCGAGCAGACCTTCGATCGAGCCCGGATGCTGGTCGATTGCCGCGTGCAGGTCGCCGAGCTTCTTGAAGCGCGCGGGCATGGAGGCGAGCGTGAAATCCGCGGGGTCGCAGTGCTCGACTTCGTCCCAGCTCAGCGGCGCCGAAACGGGAGCGTGCGGCCGCGGTCGCACCGAGTAGGCAGCAGCGACGGTGCGGTCCTTCGCGTTCTGGTTGTAGTCGACGAACACGCCGTGGCGCTCTTCCTTCCACCACTTGCTGGTGGCGAGCTGAGGTGCGCGCCGCTCGACTTCGCGCGCCAGCGCGAGAGCGGCGCGGCGCACTTCGTCGAAATCCCAACGCGGTTCGATACGCACGACGATGTGCATGCCACGCGAACCTGACGTCTTCGGCCAGCCAACGAGATTGAAATCGTGCAGAACAGCGCGCGAGACGGCCGTGACTTCCTGCACTTGCTGCCACGTGACTCCAGGCACCGGATCGAGGTCGACGCGCAGCTCGTCGGGATGATCGAGATCTTCGGCGCGCACCGGATGCGGGTGCAGCTCGAGGCACGCGAGATTCGCGAGCCACGCGAGCGCTGCCACGTCGCGCGGCACGACTTCTTCGGCGGCTCGGCCCGACGGAAAATTCAGCTGGACTACTTCGATCCACGGCGGACGGCTCTTCGGCGCGCGCTTCTGATAGAAGTGCTCACCCCCGACGCCGTCCGGATAGCGCACGAGCATGTTCGGTCGGCCGCCGGCGCCGCGCAGCGCTCCGTCTGCGACGGCAACGTAGTACCGCGCCAGATCCAGCTTGGTGTACTTCGGCTCCGGGAACAGCACCTTCTCCGGATTCGAGATCGCGACCTCGCGCCCGGCCAGCGTCAGGACCTGGCTAGGGGATTCCGCGCCGGCATTCCTGACCGTCATGGCATTCCTCTACGAACCCGTTCGCACCGATGACGAATTCGAAGCGACCGACGCACGGCGTGCCGAACCCGTCCCGAGCCTCGACCTGGAACTCGTAGAGCCGGCCCTTCTCGAGCGCTGACGCGGCAATCCTGGTCGACAGCCCGCCGGTCGCGTCGCCGTATCGAATGTGGTCGACGCGATCCTTGCCTTCCGCTCTCCAGACGTCCTGCCACTCCCGCAGTCCATCTTCCCTCATTGCACCTCGCACTCGCACGCCGGCGTAGTACACGGCTTTCGCAGCAGTGCCACAATTACTGTGCGCACCTAGTAGTTCCAGCTGTCGAGATCTGCGCCCGCCGGCGCTGTCTTGCGAATCCGCTCGACCGCGAGCGGAATGAACATCTGGTGATAGCGCAGGCGCGACTCCGAGTTGGGGCGCGTGTGGTCGCCGTTCCAGCAATGCTCGGCGCGCCGGCCGTAGTCGATAACGCCTTCGAAGGACGGATTGCGCGTGGACTCGAGGAATTCCTGCGCCAGGTATACCGCGTTCTGGAGATAGTAGTTGTCGAGCTCGCCGACATAGAGATGAATCTTGCCGCGCAGCTTCTCGCCCAGGCCCTTCTCCCAGTCGCGACGCAGGATGTTCACGAGATCGTAGTTGTCGCGCCAGTAGGCCGCGACGCTGCGATCGATCTCGCCGGTCCGCTTGTCCCAGATCGGACGCGGGTAGCCGTCGGCGCCGACGGGTGAGAACACGGCTTGCCAGATATCCCATTGCCCGCCGGAACGGCTGTTCGTTCCCAACACCCATTCGCGGCGGTTGTCCTCTTCGAGCGTGGCCGTCGGCCGGCCGAGGTAGTCGCGCATGGCGATGCGCGGGGTCTGCTTGAAGGGCGCATCGACGACGTAGGCGTTGCGGTCTTCGTAGATGTTGACGGTGCCGTAAGCGCGGAAGTCGATCGGATCCGGACACGCGACGAAGGCGCCGTTGTAGAAATCCGGATACTTCACCTGAACCGCCATCGCTTCCCAACCGCCGGTCGAGCCGCCGTAGACGAAGCGCGACCAGCCGGTGCCGAGCGCGCGGTATTTGCGCTCCAGGTACGGAATGAGCTCCTGCTGAATGGCATCGGCGTACGGGCCGAGGTTCTCGGAGTTCACGGCGTAGGAATCGTCGTAGTACGGATTCGCGTGCTGAATCTCGATCGCGATCACTCGCGGAAATCCCGGGCTCGTCCAATCCTTGTAGAGCTGGTGGGCGAGTTGCTGCTGCAGGCGGTTGTAACCCGCAAGGCGGAAGCGATCGCTGTAGTCGGGCTCGAGATTCGGATCCGGAGGCTCCGGGCGAAAGCCGTCGAAGTCTTCCGGGAAGTGACCGTGGTTGATCATCAACGGATAGCGCGCCTTGGGATGCTCGGCCCAGCCTTTCGGCAGCAGCACGTGCGCGCCCAGATACATCGGCCGGCCCCAGAACGCCGTGAGCAGTTTGCTCTGAATGCGCTCGTGCTTCACCCATTCGGTGTCGGCGGGCGGTTTGATCGGCGCGATGATCTGATCGAGAACGAGCGCGATGGGCGCCGAGTCGGCTGGGTCAAACTTTATCTCACGCACGGCGCTGTAGAGGTTGCCCGGTGCGTGGCTCCAATCCTGTCCTTCGCCGCGGTCCATGGGCAGCTGCACGACGTGACCGTCCTTGCGATGGAAGGTCTCGTATCGATGCAGCAACACCTGCACGCGGTACGTGCCGGCCGGCACTTCGGCAAGACTGCGGCGCGGATAGCCGAGGACCTTCGCATCGAAAACCTGCGGGGCGTTGCCGTTCCAGCCGCTGACATCGACGCCGAAGACCTGCTGGCTCTTCGTGCCGACTTCGATCTGGAAGCGCGGTTCCTTGCTGGGGTCGACCGATAACAGCAGCAGCAATCTGCCGTCGCGCGCCTCACGCGCATGGTTTGGAGCGAGCGTGACGGAGAACGTTGCGGCATGCGCCGTAGCGAGTCCGAGATAGACGACGCAGCCGACGACACATGCGCACAGCAGGGTCCTGGTGCTGGAGGTAATCATGGCGACGAACCATAACAGCGTTGACGAAGATTGCGAACGGGCATAGCGTTGCGCCGGTCCTGGCCAACTCGTCCAACAAAGAGGCCCGACATGCTCAGAAGTCACGTGCCTGCTGCATTGTTCGCGGCTCTCTTCCTGCTCGTAGGCTGCGATCAGTCGGTTCAGTCCGTCGATTACTCCCGCGTGGCGGAGACGAAGCTCACGGGGATGTATTGCGACGCCAAGGGCGATCGCGAGCAGAGCTGCAAGGCCGGCGATCTCGTCGCCACCACCGAAGGTCGCGAGCATCTCGTCTGCGACTGGGGCTGGCAGATCGTTCACAAGCAGGGCAGCGACGAGATCCTGTGCGTGCATCGCGGTCCGCCTCGTGAAGCGCGCCCGCAGGATGCGGGCACGCGCTAGGGGACTCGGCGTGCGTTACGGTGCGCTCGGATGCTTCTTGCTTCTGCTGCTGGCGGCGACGGCCAATGCCGAGTGGCAGGAGGCGAGTGGTGACCACTTCGTCATCTACAGCGACCAGAGCGAGGCGGCGGTACGATCGTTTGCCGAACGACTGGAGCGATATCACGCGGCCATGGCGCACGTGTATGCGCTGACGCCGGGCAAACCGAGTCCGTCCAATCGCGTGACGGTGTTCGTCATTTCGAGCCCCGGCAAGCTGCACGAGATCCTCACGGTCAACGACCAGCACCTGCGGCATGGGTACATCGCGCGTGCCGGAGCATCCATTGCGGTGATTCCGGCACAGAAGGGCGGCTCGACCTACCGGATAACGCAGGAGCAGGCGCTCTTTCACGCCTACGCTCACCACTTCATGATCGCCAACCTCACGGCGCGCGCCTATCCGGTGTGGTTCAACGAAGGGTTCGCCGAGTTCTTTGCCAGTGCGCGCTTCAGGGCCGGCGGAGTCGAGCTGGGCGCAGCGGACAACGCGCTGGTTCCGCAACTGGTCGTGCATCCGTCCGTGCCACTGCGCACGCTGCTTTCGTCCGACGGCGGGCGGAAAGGGGCGACTTCGCACGACGCCTTTTACGGACAGAGCTGGCTGCTGTTCCACTATCTGCAGATGGCGCCGGAACGGGCGTACCAACTGGCCAGCTATCAGCGACTGCTGGCAGCGGGTCAGGCACCGCTGCAGGCGGCCGAAGGCGCCTTCGGCAATCTCGAGCAGCTCGAGAAGGATCTCGACGCTTACAAGAGACGCCGCCTGATCGCTTCGCTGTTCGTGCGCGGGCAGGAGCTCGAGGTCGGTTCGATCGTCGTGCGCAAGCTGGGTCCAGGCGAAGCGGCAATGATGCCGACGCTCGTTCAGTCCAAAGCCGGCGTCGACCGTGACGAAGCCACGGCGCTATTGCCCGAGGCGCGCAGAGTCGCGGCTCTCTATCCGAACGACGCCGCGGTGCTCTCGGCGCTGGCCGAAGCCGAGTTCGACGCGGGCAACGACGATGCGGCGATCGCGGCAGCCGACCGCGCGCTGGCCTTCGATGCAAACCGGATCAATGCGCATCTGCAGAAGGGCTACGCGCTCGCGCGCAAGGTTGAGAGCGGCGTGCTGCCGAAAGAAGCGTGGCGGGACGTGCGCATTCAGTTCGTGAAAGCGAATGCCGTCGAGAACGACAATCCGATACCGCTCCTGCGGTTCTATCTCACATACCTGAAGCAGGGCGAACCGCCGACGAAGAACGCGATCGCCGGCCTGGAGCGGTCGCTGCAACTCGCGCCGTTCGATGGGGCGCTGCGCTGGGTCGTTGCGCAGCAGATGATCGCCGACGAGCGCTTCGAGGATGCAGCGCAGACGCTGCGTCCGCTCGCCTACAGTCCGCATCCGAGCGAAAGGGCGGAGGCCGCGCTCAAGCTGCTCGAGGAAGTCGAGGTCAAAGCTTCGAAAGCTCGGCCGGATCCACCACTGCCAGGCGGCGCCACCCCGTAGCAGTCTTCACCACGAAATAGCCTCGCAACGGCGGCATGAGCTCGGCGGGCAGGGCGGGCAAATACGGCGGGCCGGCCTGGGCGCGCGTTGCGGGGCCGGTCGGCTCGATCACGAAGCCGAATCGCTCCGAGATCGGAACCCAGTGGGCCTCGGCGACCGAGGAAGGCCGGTCGGATTGCCCGGCAGCGATGACCAGGTGGGCGGCCACAAGGGCCGCGGCGATGAAGCCGAAGACAGCTAGCGTTTTCATACCGCCTTGAACGGTGGACCCGCGGCCCGCGGGTTAACTGCGGTATCCTGCGCACTCGCCACAGTGGAGGATTTTCATGAGAAGGCTCGCTCTCGCCGGCATCGCACTCGCATTCCTCACGCCCACGCTGACGCAAGCCGCCAGTGCGCCGGGAGAGCTGACCGGCGAAGCGCGCGCACGCATCGACGCGGCGATCGACAGCGCGATCAAGGAACAGCGCCTGGTCGGCGCAGTCGTCCTCGTCAGCCACGACGGCAAGCTGGTCTACCAGCGTGCGGCCGGGTTCGCAGACCGCGAGTCCAAGCGCCCGATGCAGATCGATACTGTTTTTCGCTTCTCGTCCGTCTCCAAGCCGGTCGTGTCGGCTGCCGCATTGGTTCTGGCCGATCAGGGCAAGCTCTCGCTGGACGATCCCGTGACGAAGTGGCTGCCGGAGTTTCGACCGAAGCTCGCGAGCGGGGGGATGCCCCGGATCACGGTGCGGCAGCTCCTGACTCACACCGCCGGGCTCGGCTACAAGTTCGCGGAGAAACCCGGCACGGCGTATTACCAGGCCGCCGTCTCGGATGGCTTCGACGATCTGCGCATCAGCCTGGACGAGAATCTCAAGCGCATCGCGAACGCGCCGCTGTTCGATCGCCCCGGCGAAGCCTGGCGCTATTCGCTCTCCATCGATGTGCTGGGCGCCGTCATCGAGAAGGCGGCCGGCAAAGCGCTGCCGCAAGCCGTCAATGACCTGGTGACGCAGCCGCTCGGCATGCACGACACCGGCTTCTGGGCGAAGGATCCGGCGCGCCTCGCGGTGGCGTATCACAACGCGAAGCCGGCGCCGCTGCCGATGGACGATCCGTTCGTCATGCCGTTCGGCGAAGGCGGCCAGATGACTTATTCGCCGTCACGCGCGCTCGATCCCAAGGCGTATCCGTCGGGCGGCGCCGGCATGGTCGGCACGGCTGCCGATGTCATGCGACTTCTCGAAGCGATTCGCACGGGCGGCAAGCCGATCCTGAAAGAGGCGACCGCCGCGAGCATGATGCGCAACCAGATCGGTTCGCTGACGGGACCGGGTCCGGGCGTCGGTTTCGGATTTGGCGGCGCGGTGGTCATCGATCCGGCGGCGGCGCACACGCCGCAGTCCGCGGGCACGTGGAACTGGGGCGGGGTGTACGGTCACACCTGGTTCGTGGATCCTGTGCGCAAGCTGACAGTCGTCGCGTTCACGGATACTGCTCCCGAGGGCCTGTTCGGCAAGTTCACGACGGATGTGCGCGACGCGGTGTATGAAGTGATAAAGTAAGCCCCGCAACGAGACCCGAAGGACGGACGGACGTCGAAGAAGAAGGGGTCGCCGAAATGCCAGTCACCGGGCGCACTCTGCGCGGTCGCGCCGCTGCTGCCGCGTGCTTGGCACTGTCACTCGCCGCGTGCGGTGGGGGAGGCGGCTCTGGTACGAGCGGGCAACCCAGCGGGAATGTGCCGCCGCCTGCTACGCCGCCACCGCCGCCACCGCCGCCACCGCCGCCACCTCCGCCCGCAATAAATCAGGCGCCCATCGCCACTCGCCCGTTGTCGCCGCAAGTGGCGATCATCGGCAGCGCATTTCATTTCGACGTGCACGAGTGTTTCGATGCGTTCGCGGATCCGGATGGCGATCCCTTGAGCTTTCGTATGGAGGTGCTGGGCTCCATGCCCGGTCTCGTCGTAGCCGGCATGACAATCAGTGGAGTGCCCACCGAAACATCGAGTGCGACAGTAGTCATCACAGCGGACGACAGTCGCGGCGGCACGGTGACGAACGCGTTCTACATCTCGATGCGGGTGAACTCGCCACCGAATGTCGCCAATCCGACCGGCGTGCAGATCTATGCTGCAGGCACGCCTGTCGACTATGACCCTTCGCAAGGCGGGACGACGTTCGCGGACTTCGACGGGCACGCGCTGCACTATGCAGTCCACTTGAGCGATGCGCCGGCCGGATTCCAGGTCGAAGACGGGCGCGTATCCGGCACGTTCGCCGGGCCCGGATTCGTGCGCGGCGTCATCCGCGCCGAAGATGACTTCGGCGGCGTGGCCGAGGAAGTCTTCAGACTGGTGGTGCCACACCCGATCTCGGCGACGCCAACCTTGCCGGCCACGTCATACGTCTATGACGACCTGCAGTTGCCGCTGCCCTATCTGTTCCGGATTTCACGCGGCCAGATCGTGCCGCTGCCGGATACGACGCCGCCCGACAATCCCACGACCAACGCAGGCGCGACGCTCGGGCGCGTGCTGTTCTACGACCAGCGATTGTCGGTTGCGAACACACACGCTTGCGGCTCGTGCCATCGGCAAGCGAACGGCTTCACGATTCCCGAGCGGTTCGGAACCGGCGTGTTCGGCGAACGCACTCGCCGCAACCCGATGGGACTCAGCAATGTGCGCTATAGCTGGCACAACATGTTCTTCAGCGACCTGCGGACCTCGACGCTGGAAACACTGGCACTGCAACCCATCCAGGACCCGGTCGAGCTGGCGAGCCCGCTGCCTGTCGTGATCTCGAAACTCGCTGCCACCGACTTCTATCCGCCGCTCTTTACTGCCGCGTTCGGCTCTCCGGAGGTCACGCCGGAGCGCGTCGCGAAGGCTCTGGCGCAGTTCCTGCGCTCCATTCTTTCGTATCAGTCGAAGTTCGATCAGGCCTATCACGGGATGGAGGTGGACAGTCCGCCCCATCCCGAGGTTCTGACGGATCTCGAGCGTCGCGGCGAGCAGCTGTTCCGCGACAGCGAGTGCATCGAGTGTCACGGCACCGACGCAACCATGTCCGACCCGCTCAACAACGGCCTCGACGAGGTATCGGCTGATCCCGGCGCACTCGCGGGACAGTTCCGCGCCGGCTCGCTGCGCAACATCGCGCTAACGGCTCCCTACATGCATGACGGCCGGTTCGCAACGCTGCGCGAAGTGATCGACCACTATTCCACCGGCATCCAGAAAACCGGGAATCTGCATTGGCGGCTGCGCGACGGCGAAGAGCCGCGTCGCTTCAACTTCTCGGAGGAGGACAAGGTGGCGCTGGAGGCGTTCCTCAACACCTTGACCGATACCTCGGTGTTACAGGATCCGAAGTTTGCGGACCCGTTCGACTAGTTCGTCCACCAGGCGACGAACTCCTTGAAGCCGATGTAGCCGTCGCCCTCGGTGTCGGCGGCTGCGAAATTGAGCAGGCTTTCCGCGCTGGTGACGTCGCCGTCCAGCTGTTCCAGCAGCGCATGGAATTCGCCGGTATCGATGAAGCCGTCGCCATTGAGGTCGCACGAGTCGAAGACCTTGCGCGACTCCGCAATCTCGAGCTGGGTCAGCGTAGCCATGAATCCCTCCTGCATCTCCATGGGGTGCACTTTAGGGACGCTTCGCTTAAAGCTGACTGAATCGATTCCGGGGGCCTCGATTTGACAGATTACGGCGTGAATTGCGTGGCGCGCGAGGTGGGTTTTTCGAGGTAGGCCTCGATGACGCGCGCCATGTCGGGTCCCATGCCGAAGTTGTAGTGCGTGTAGCCCGGCACGATCGCGAGCCGCGCACGCGAATAGTGAGGCTGGCCTTCCCAGCCCGCGTCACGCAGGCCGCCGCCGAACAAAGCGAAGAATTCGGCGATGTGCCGCATCGATACCGCGTCGTGATCGGCAAACAGCAGCAGCACCGGCATGCGCAGCTTCGCTATTTCCGGGCGCCAGTCGTAGTCCTTCTTCATCAGCTCGCCCATGCGGTCGAGCAGCTGTGGAAATTGCTCAGGATGCGGCGCGACCGCGGAATAGCGTTGGTAGATCGGCGTCTGCTGCATTTGTCTGGCCTGGGCCGAGCCCACGGCTTCCATGCCCTTCAGCACTTCGGGATACCAGCCGTTGCGCGCCGCCGCTGTCGAGATGACGATCAGGTTGCGCACCATCTCGGGATGCTGGATCGCCATGCGAATCGACGCGTCGCCGCCGTGTGAGTAACCCGCAACGTCGGCTTGCTGGATCTTCAGGTGCCGCAGAACCGCGGCGACGTCATCGCCGTTCCTCTCGTGACTCATCGGCGTCGCACGCAACGCCGTGCGGCCGTGCCCTTCGAGGTCGATGCCGACGACCTGTCGTTGGCGCGACAGCGGACCGATCGTCTGCGCCATCGAGCTGATGTCCATCAGCCCGCCGGCCAGCACCGCGATCGGCTCGCCCTTGCCGTAAATCTCGTAGTAGACGCGCAGACCCTCGGTGGAATCGGCATAACCGGTGCTGGCTGCACGAATTTCAACCATGGCTCGCTCCTCGAATCGATGGAGCTTGAATGCTACGTGAAGCGCCGGCGTTCCTCAGAGCACAGAAGGCCGGTCCCGGTCACTTACAGGTGCCGGCCTGCGGCGCATGACTCAATACTTTTCCAGAGAGCGCGTCAGTCAGCTGGCCGGCGTCGACAGCGAGTGCGCCGTTGACCCAGAGATAGATCACACCTTCTGAAAGCAACTTGGGATGGATGTAGTCGGCTTTGGGTCGATACGCCGCAGGGTCGAGCACGACCACGTCTGCGAAGTATCCCGGCCGAAGGTAGCCGCGCCGCTCGAGGCCGAGGATGTCGGCAGTGAGGCCGGTCGAGCGGCGGATAAACTCGGTTGTGGTCAGCACCTGTTCGACCTGGACATACTTCGCGTACTTCTCCGTGAACGTCGCGTACTGGCGCGGATGGCCGTCCGAGCCGTCCGATCCCGTCACCAGCCATGGCTGACGCATCAGTAGCTTCACGTCCTCAGGGTCCATGTTGAAGGACGTCACGGAGTCCGCGTCGACCGCCTCGCGAATGACGCGCAGCGCCGCGTCGACAGGATCGAGCTGCCACAGTGATGCCATCGCCGCCAGAGTCTTGCCGCTCCAGGGCCGGCCCGTGGAATTGAACAACAGCGAATCGGCGCCGCCGCGCCGGCGCAGGTTCTCGCTCATCTCGGTGCGGATTCGCTGCAGCGTATCTGCGTCGTTCAAGCGATTGAGTAGCGCAGCGCGTCCGCCGTCGACAGACCAGCGCGGGAGGAGCGACGCTTGCAGGCTCGAACCTGACGCCACGAAGGGATACTGATCCGCCGTGACATTCAGACCGCTCGCGCGCGCGGCTTCGATCATCGATACGAGCTCGGGCGCCTTGCCGTGCACGTCGCTGCCAAGAGCTTTCAGGTGGGCGATATGCACCGGCATGCCAGCCTGGCGTCCGATGTCGATGGCCTCGCGGGTGGAGTTCAGCAGGCCGATGCCGTAGGAGGATTCGTCTCGCTGGTGAGTGTCGTAGATGCCGCCGCGAATCCCCGCTTCGCGCGCCAACGCGACGACTTCGTCGGTCGTTGCAAAACTCTGCGGCGCATAGAACAGTCCGGTCGAAAATCCGAACGCACCTTCGCACATCGCGCGCGCCACCAGTTTGCGCATGCGTGTCAGCTCCTTCGCATCCGGCGCCCGCGACTGTTCGCCGAGCACGGTCTCGCGAACGGAGGAAAAGCCGACGTACGGCGCGAGGTTGGTGCCGACGCCGCGTTCTTCGAACCACGCTCGTTGCTTCGCGACTTCGACGCTGCCGCCGCCATCGACACCGATCGCGATCGTCGTGACTCCTTGCATCAACCACGGTGCATTGCGCCGCTGCGCCCGATCGTCGGAGCGGATGTACGTATCCGGATGCGTATGCGGATCGATGAAGCCGGGCGCGACGATCTTGCCTCGAGCGTCGATCGTGCGCGCAACGCTGAACCGTGCGGTGGCATCGGTACCGACGTACGTGATCGAGTCGCCCGTGAGAACGACGTCGAGGATTCGCGGTTCGGCTTCCTCGCCCGTGTAAACCAGGCCGCCGTGGATCAGGACATCGGCAGGGCGGGCTGCGTCAGCGGCCTGTGCTACGCAGACGGCGAGCGTCGAGAACCACACTGCGGCCGCACGTAGCATCAAAGACATTTGGACAGGAATGCACAGCTCGCCGGGCAGAGGCTTGCGAACTCCGGTGTCGTACGAATCGCGGCTGGCGCGCGGTCGCGTGGCGTCACGACGTAGCCACGGGCTCGGAAGAAGCGTTCTGCGGTGCTCGTGAGCAAGTAGACCGTGGTGACTCCGTGCTGACGGGCATGCTGTTCGGCGTGCTCGACCAATTTTTGCCCAAGTCCCTGTGCGCGATGATCCGCGCTCACGACCAGCGAGCGCAGCAGCGCGTCGGATCCGTAGAGCTGCAGACCGACGATGCCGACCGGCGCAGTCGTCGGACCCGCATAAAAGAAGTCCTGCATGTCGCAATCGGCAAGATCGGACGAGGGAAGCGACGCGCTGTCCAGTAAACCTATGACGTCCGCACGACGGGGCGCGCGTTCAATGGGCTGCATGCGCGATACGTTATTAAGAGAGATGTCACGGTGTCAACGAGCCGGCCAGGCCCGCGCCGGGCAGTCCATAGCGGCGATCGCGCATTCGTCCCGCCGCAACGACATTCGCCCCATGTTCATTGTCGGCCGCGCGCGACCCATCGCACGCTCGCCCGACCAGAACAACGCGCGAGGGGGCGGTATGAAAATCTCGAGGTCAGGTCGGCGGGCATATTTGCTGGCTGCAATCATTGGCAGCATGGCCGGGGTCCCGGCCGCCGCCATGGCTCAATTCGTGGAGCCGGAGGTGCGCGTGCTCTACACGCTCACGAGCGACGAGCCGGGCGACGGTTTCGGGTTCGTCGCCGACGCGATCGGCGATCTGAATGGCGATGGCGCGTCGGAGATCGCGATCGGCGCGCTGCGCAACAACGCGGGTGGACAGCTCGCCGGCAAGGTATTCGTCTATTCCGGGCGCGACGGCACGCTGTTGCACACCGTCAGCGGCGACGCGTTCGATCGACTCGGGCATGGGGTTGCCGGCGTCGGCGATGCGAATCGCGATGGCGTTCCCGACTACGCGGTCACCGGCCCCGGGCCGCTGCCGAGCACGGGTCTCGCCTCGAACGGGCGGCTGCTGGTGATCTCCGGCGCGACCCACACCGTGCTGATCGACAAGGAAGGGCCGGTGCTGCAGAGCTTCTTCGGCTACGACGTCGCGGCGGCGGGCGACATCAATCACGATCACCACGCGGACATCATGGTCGGCGCGCCGTTTCACTTCATCAACGGCGCCGTCTCCGGCAGCGTGCAATTCATCTCAGGCAAGGACGGCACGACGCTGCGCTCGGTCGTGGCGCCGGAGCCGGGCATCAATTTCGGTTCCGCCGTCTCGAGCGTCGCGGATCAGGACCGGGACGGCAAGCGCGACCACGTCGTCGGTGCAATGAACGCCGGCAAGAACCAGGGCGGCCTCGCGTACGTGCTTTCCAGCCGCACCGGCAAGATCATCCGGACGCTGCAGCCGCGCCAGAAGACCGCGCAACAGTTCGGCGACTTCTTCGTTCATGATGCGGGCGACGTCGACGGCGACGGCAGGGGCGACATCTTCGTCTCCGACTATGCGGACACGCACTTCGGTCCTGGCTCAGGCCTCGGCTACGTCTTTTACGGCGGTCGCGACGATCGTCGCGTGTTCCGGCCGGAAGCGTCCGGCGACGGCTTCGGCCCGGGTCGCGGCGCCGGTGACGTCGATTGCGATGGACACGACGACCTGGTAATCGCTGCGTTCACGAGCAGCGCCGGCGCGCCGGCCGGCGGCAAGATGTTCGTCATCTCGGGTCGCGACGGCAAGATCATCCGCACGGCGACAGGCAACGTGCCGGGCGCGTTGCTCGGCTTCGACGCGCTGGCGGTCGGCGACGTCAACGGCGATCATCGCATCGACTTCCTCCTGACCGGCGGTGCGGTTGCCTATCTGATCCTCGGCAATCCGTAGGGGACGAATGTCGAAAATGCGGGACGAACGCGCGCGGCGTTCGTTCCCGCTGCCGGCGCAGTTGCTAAGACGCGTCGCGCCGTCGCAGGATTGGCGCGTGAACAGCGCCAAACCGCTAGCGGAGCCGATTCCTGCTGCCCTCGCTCGCCCGTCGCGCAAGCGGGTCGGCTCGCTGAGCGATTCGCCGTGGCGCTTGCTGCTGTTGATCGCGCTGCCTTATTGGCTGGCGATGAGCGTGGTCAAGATTCTGTCCGGCCAGCTGTTCTGGGCTGGCGCGCCTTTCAATTCGAATGCAGTTGGCCTGGCGTCGGATGTCCGCACGCTGCAGCACGTGTTCATGAGCTTAGTCGTGCTCGGCGCCTATCGAGCCGCGCTGGCGATCGGGTGGCCCAAAGAGCGGCGATGGCTTGCCGTGCTCCAGCATCTCGGCCTGGGGGTCGCTGTGGCAATCATCTCGCGACCGCTGCTCGCGGTATCGATCATGATTCTGAAGGACGTGGCGATCCACTGGCACGGTGTTTTCATTCCACGCGACACTCGCAACCTGCAGCTTTGGGTATCGATGGGACTCGACTTCCTGGTGCCGTACTTCTTCGGCATCGCGCTGCTCGCGGGCGTTCGCACGTCGATGGCGCTGGCGCGCAGCGAGACGGAGAAAGCAAACCTGCGCACTGCATGGACTCAGGCACGCCTGCAGGCGCTGCGCATGCAGCTCAATCCGCATTTCGTGTTCAATACCTTCAACACGATCGCGACCCTGCTCGACACGGAGCCGCAACCGGCAAAGGCGCGCACACTCGTGCTGGCTTTCAGCGAGCTCTACCGCCGGACGCTCATCGCCGCCGAACGTGAATGGATGCCGCTGGCGGACGAGCTCGCGCTCGCGGGCGATTACCTGCGCATTCAGAGCGCGCGCTTCGCCGGCAGGCTGACATATCAGATCGCGTGCAGCCCGGAGCTCGAGCGTGAGCAGATACCCGCGCTGCTGCTGCAGCCATTGGTCGAGAATGCGGTGGTGCATGGCGTCGCCGACGACAGGCACGCGATTCGTGTCTGGCTGAGGATCGAACGCGCGACAGCGGCTGACGAGCCCGCGTTGCGAATCGAAGTTGGTAACGAGACCGACGGGCGACTTGGTACATCGCACGGAGCGGGCATCGGTCTGCGCAACACCAGCACGCGCCTCTCGGCCTGCTACGCCGGACGCGCGACGTTGCAGACGCAGGCGACCGCAAGCCGCTTCGTCGCGACCATTACGATTCCGGACGCGACATGAGCCTGGATGCGGTCATCGTCGATGACGAGCCCGCCGGGCGCAAGGCCGTCCGCGAAGGGTGTCGCGCTCATCCGGACATTCAGGTGCTCGCCGAATGCGACTCGGGCGCGGACGCGATCCAGATCATCCGCGAGCAGCGACCGCACGTGGCCTTTCTCGACGTGCAGATGAAGCCGCTGACCGGAATCGACGTCGCGGCGCAATTGGCGGCGGAAGACACGCCGGTGATCGTGTTCGTGACCGCGTTCGACCAGTACGCAGTTCGCGCGTTCGAGCTCAATGCCGTCGACTATCTGCTGAAGCCTTTCGACGCGGATCGTTTCGGCCAAACGCTGCAGCGTATCCGTGCCCGCATCGGCGAGCGGCTCACGCTGGATGCGCGCAAGCAGTTGCGCGAGCTCGTGCTGTCAGCCGCGCGCGAAATGCGGGCGAGTAGCCAGTGCAATGACGATCAGCGATTGATCATCGAGGTGGGCGGCCGCGTCAGCTTCGTCGATCCGCTGGAAGTCGAATGCATCGAAGTCGATCGCAACTACGTCGTGATCGCCGTGGGTCGGCACTCGTACAAGGTGCGCGCGACGCTCGCGGAAATCGAGGAGCGTCTCGCGCTACCGCGCTTCGTGCGCGTGCACCGCTCGGTCATCGTCAACACCACGATGATCGCGAGCATCGAGAAATCGTTTCACGGCGAATACGTCATCGCGATGCAGAGCGGGCGAACCTTCACGTCGGGCAGGACCTTCCGGCAGCGGATGCAAGGATTGCTGCTGCGGCGGCGCAGTGAGTCGTAGGCCGTCCCGCGCGCAGGCGCGGGACGAGAACGCGCGATTTACATCACGGATTCAGCGGCGAGCTCGATCAGCGCGACGATCTCTTTGCCCTGCGAGGCCAGCGATGCATGGCTTGACTGCAGCGTAATCGCCTTCTTGGGCTTCATGCGCTCGACGAAGAAGCGCTGCGTGTCCGGCGGAATCATCCGATCGTTCGCCGAGATCTGGAACCAGCTCGGCTTCGTGCGCCACGCCGGCGTTCCCGACTTTTCTTCGAAGCAACGCGCAGCGATCGGCTTCTGTGACAGCGCCATGACCAGCGCCTCGGTCTCGTCGAGGTCCTGACAAAAGTTTGCATGGAACTTGTCCTGGTCCAGCCACAGGAAGCCGCTCTGATCCGGGCGGATGATCTCAGCGCCCGGCGGCGGCGCACCGTGCGCCAGCAGACCGCCGAGATTCTCTCCTTCGTCGGGCGCCCACGGCGCGACGAAGACCAGACCGACGACATTGGGCAACCGGCCGGCGCCAGTGATGACGCAGCCACCATACGAATGTCCGACCAGCAGCGTCGGACCGTCCAGCGAGGCCGCCAGCTTGCTCGTGCGATCGATATCGTCGGCGAGCGAAGTCAGCGGATTCTGCACTGCGCGCACGCGATAGCCTTTGGCGTGCAGTGACGGAATTACATGGCGCCAATGGGAGCCATCGCCCCATGCACCATGCACCAACACAATGTTCAGTTTGCTCATCACAGGTCTCCTTCTTCGCGGGGCCACCAGAGCGCGTGGCATAGCCTGGACTCACAACTATTCCCTGCTCATTACAAATGAGCAATCACGGGATTCATGGCCGCATATTTCAGGAATGAATTCGCAGAAACGCAGCTGTGGCGTCGCGAGCCCGGGCTGCCATTTCGCGAGAGCTGGGACGTTCGGTCACACCGAGCAGCAGGCTGACCATCAGGTTGCCCCACAACAGACCGCCGAATTGCTCGGCCAGATCGGCAGGGCGGCCATCGAGCAGTGCGGATTCCTGCGCCTGAGTCATGATTTGCCGCAGGGCTGCGCGACTTGCCTCGCGTCCAATGGAATCGAGTGCTTGCGCCGCCTCGGGTGCGTGGACCGCGTCGGCGATCGCCAGTCGAAACACCGTGATGACGGTCGGATCGGTGATCTCGCGCACGAGCTGCGTGCCGAAGGAGGCGAGGACCTGGGCGAGGGTCTCGCGATCGCGCGGCACTGGCAGGTCCGCTGGTACTTTCAGTCGCGTGGCGCGCGCGCTGATGCAGGCGCGCAGGATTTCCTGCTTGTTGCCGACCACAGCGTACAGCTCTCGTTTCGAAACGCGCGCGCGCGTCGCGATCTCGAGCGTGCTGGTGGCGGCGTAGCCATGCTTCATGAACGCTGCAAAGGCTGCATCGAGGATGCGCTCGCGCACGTCGCTCATCATTTCGCCTCTTGACGGCTGGTACCGCATAGTACCAGACTGCAGTCGAACTGGTACCGATGGGTACCGAGTGCGCAGATCCGACCCGAGGACTCGACCATGCCTCCGCAACTCTACTTTTTCACGAGTATCGCTTTTGCCTGCATCGCGTGGGGGATCGTCGCGCAGCGCTACGTCTGGCCGAGGCTGCGCGGGCTGCCACGGACCGAGGCGCTACGGCCCATTCTGATCCTCCACAGCTTTCGCTTCGTCGGACTGGCGTTCGTCGTCACGGGAGTGGTGTCGCCGGATCTGCCGCCGGCCTTCGCGAATCCCGCCGCCTATGGCGACATCGTCGCTGCGACGCTCGCGTTGCTCTCGTTGGCGACGCTGCAGAGCAGGGTGGGTCTGGCGATGGCGTGGATCTTCAACCTGTGGGGCTCATTCGATCTCTTGAGCGCGTTCTATCACGGCGGCACCACCGGGCTCATGCCGGGGCAGTTGGGCGCCGCCTACTTCATTCCGACTTTCCTGGTGCCGCTGATGTTGATCACGCACGCGCTGGCGTTCCGGATTCTTTTGCAGCACGCCGCAGTGGTCAGCGCACCACTGGCAACTGCACGGCACTAGCGCTGCTGCCGCCGAACGAAATGCTCTGCGTGGCTTGGCGATAGTCGCCGGGCTTGGCGTACATGATGTTGTCCACGTAGGTCTGCGGATTGCGATCGTAGAGCGGGAACAGGCTCGACTGGATCTGCACCATGATGCGGTGACCCGGCAGGAACACGTGGTTGACGTTGGGCAGCGCCCAGCGGTAGTGCTCGACGCGACCGGCCTTGAGCGGCGCCGGGGTGGCGAAGCTCTTGAGATAGCGCCCGCGGAAAATCTCGATGCCGATCGGCAGCTCCTGGCCGGCCATCGTCGGCTTCGCGCCTTGCGACGCCGGCTCAGGGGTGTCGTTCGGATAGACATCGATCAACTTCACGACCCAGTCGCTGTCGGTGCCGCTGGTCGCAGCGAACAGATCGACCTCCGGCGCACCCATGATGTGAACCGGTTTGTCGAGCGGCGCAGATTTCCAGGTCGCGACGTCCGGGCGATCCGACACGAAGCGTTGATCGTGCACCAGCCACGGCTTCCACTGCAGCGGGTCGCCCATGTCGATCGGGCGCGGGATGAACGGCACCGGATGTGCAGGGTCGCTCACGTATTCATACCGGCCGGCCGCTGCAGGACGCTCGAAAGTGGCGGCGCCGTTCTCGGCCAGGTAGAGCGGCGTCGCGACGCCCATGGGCCAGCGCTGTGAGGGTTCCCACTTGTTCACGCCGGTGGCGTACGTCAGCACGGGCGGCGTGTGCGGATCCGGACCGCCCTTCAGCCAATGATCGAAGAACGGCTTTACGTACTGCATGCGCCACTCGCGCGCCGTGTCTCCGGTGAAGGTCAGGCTGCCGAGATCGTAACCGTAGTGATTCGCTCCGGAGTGACGCCACGGCCCGATGACGAGCGAGACCAGATCATTACGCGTGTCCTTCGGCTCGATGGCGCGATAAACGGCCGGCCCGCCGTAGCTGTCTTCCTGATCCCATTGTCCGACTTCGAGCATCGTCGGCACCGTCAGCGGCCGCGCGGCGAACCATTTGTCGACCGCCTGCAGCGACCAGAAGTCGGTGTAGGCCGGGTGCTCGAGGAACTTGCGGACACCGGGATAGTGCTCGATGCCCAGCATCTTCGCGAAGTCTGCCATGGAGCCCGCTTCGAGGTAGCGCGTGTAATCGTCGCCGCCGCCGAGCGCGAACTCGCCGCCGCCCTCGGCCTTGTTGGTCGATTGCCCGACGGCGTAATCGAACGAGCTGACGCGAAATGCGCCGTTGTGAAACCAGTCATCGCCCATCCAGCCGTCGACCATCGGGCTCTGCGGCACCGCTGCCTTGAGCGCGGGATGCGGATTGATCTCCGCCATCAAGGTCGTGAAGCCGAGATAGGAACTGCCGATGATTCCGACGTTGCCGTTCGACTCGGGGACGTTTTTCACCAGCCACTCGATGGTGTCGTAGGCATCGGTCGATTCGTCGATGCCGGTGTCGTTCAGCGGCCCGGCCAGCGGCCGGTTCATGATGTATTGACCCTCGGAGCGATGCAGGCCGCGAATGTCCTGATACACGCGGATGTAGCCGTCTTCGACGAACTCGGCGTCCATCACTTCCAGGATGTCGACGATCCGCTGGCTCTTTACACGATGTGTCTCTCCATGAGCGTCATAGGGCGTGCGCGAGAGCAGGATCGGACCTTTCTCCGTCCCTTTCTTCATCACGACGACCGTGTAGAGCTTGGTGCCGTCGCGCATCGGCACCATCGTCTCGCGGCGGATGAAGTCCGCCGACGGCAGCGTCTGTTCGTACTTGTCGACGACATCGGGCGTCATCGGCGTGACGCGCGGCGGCTCGTCGGCAACGCCGGCGCTGGCAGCCAGAAGAAATACGGGAGCAACGAATGAAACAAGGCGGACGAGGGATGTTTTCATGGCGCGAGAGACTACGTGCCGAGGAGTCGGCGCGCAAGCAAGCTCACGCTCGGTCACTGGTCCGCTGAGCGCAATGACCACAGCTCGGCGAGACCGCGCCATTCGGAGTCCGCCTTCACTGCGGCGAAGGTCTCGCGAGCCTTCTGCGTTTCGCCGCTCTTCAAATAGGCGACTCCGAGATCGATGCGCGCCTGGTCCGCATGCGCGATCTCACCCTTCTGGATGCCTTTGCGCAGCGCTGCGATCGCCCGGTCATACAATCTCTGACTGAGGTAGATGCGTCCGATGGCTGCATCGAGCTGTCCGCTGCTGGCACGTTGCGCCTGCTGCGCGAGATCGTTCACTGCATCCGTGTTCTTGGCAGTCACAGCCTGTGCATGAGCGAGCATTCGTCGAAAGCGAGGCTCCTGCGCACCTGCAAGCGCGCCCTTGCTCAATCCGGCTTCGAGCACGTGCACGGCATCCTCGGGCAATCCGAGATCGATGGCGCCCAGGGCCAGCGCCTCGTAGTCCGCGGGATCATCGAGCATGCCCACATCGAACTTCAAAGCGAGATAGTAGTAATCGACCTGCTTGGAATGGGGCTGGGCGGACTGGAGCGCGAGGACATTGCGCCAGTACTCCGGCTTCGGATAGTGACGCAGGAGCGTCTGCCAGGTCTGCGCGATCTGCGGCCGATCGTTGAGCTTGTAGTACGAGTTCAGCAGTAACTGCAGCGATGCTTCCGGCGGGTGACTTCCTTTGCGCTCGGCGGCTGCCACGAGCTGACCGATCCTCGCGGCTGCGCCGCGAAAATCCCCGGCGAGATACCTGGCCTGACCGGCAAGCTCCAGCAGCACGGGATCGTTCGGTCGTTTCCCGAGGGCTGCTTCCGCGGCACTTGCGGACTTCTCGTACTGTTTTGCACTCAGGTAGGACTGGGACGCTGTCTTGAGACGATCGATGCGCTCATCAGCGGAAGCGGCTTCGGACGTCGCCAGGTGCTCGAACAGTGCGCCGGCATCTGCGTACTTGTGCTGCTCGGTCAGAACGTACGCTTTGTACGCGTCGACCTTGTCCCTGGCATAGGGCGACAACTCGGGGACACGGGCTGCTTTTTCCAGTGCCGCCCAAGCGGCATCCCATCGCTTGCCGCGGGCGAGGTCGTTCGCTTCGGTGAGGTACTTCGCGACCTCCTGGTTGTTCACCGCCTGTTCCGCGGCGGCAGCTGGCATCGCTGCGCAACAGAAGACGAGCGCTGCAATCGTCGTTCGAGCGGATGTGCGAGCTAGCTCGGCCATTTGCCACCTCCCCAACAGGCTCACGGAAGTTGAGACAGATGCCGATTCGACGAGTTCTGCGAATCATTACCGAACGATTAGCGAAAGATTATGCAAACGCCATGCAGAGCTCCCGCCCGGTCCGGCACGGTCTTGCCCGTTCGAACTCCAACAAACAAACCAAAGGGGTAAGGCCATGATCCGCACTGCTTTCAAGTCTGTAACAGCGATAGCCGGGTTGATGCTCGCGGGCTCCAGCGTGCTGCACGCGGATTCCTTCGGACCTTCGAGCGACAGGCGACACGGGCCACACGTGACGACCTACGCCACGGGCCTTACCAGCCCACGTGGCCTGACCTTCGGTCCCGACCGGAATCTCTATGTAGCGGAGGCGGGCGTCGGGGGCGAATTCACGCCGACGGGAGAGCCGGGTTGTCCGATCGACATCAATATCTACAGCCCCTACACGGCCGGCTACAGCGGCCGGGTGATCCGCGTGCGCGCCAATGGCAGGAAGGACGTGGTCGCCGACAACCTACCGAGCATGACCGACAACTCCGGCGCCAGCTATGGCCCGACCGACGTCGCTTTTGTCGGCAACACGCTCTACGTCCTGATCGAGATGGGCGGCTGCTCGCACGCGCTGCCGGACGACCCGGCCGCCATTCTTCGAGTCAATCGCGACGGCTCGACCACCCGTGTCGCCGACCTGAGCGCGTGGCACGCGGCGAATCCGCCGAACTTCATCAAGGACACGGACCCGGCGACGACCGACCAGGAGCCGGGCGGCGTGTTCCACTCGATGATCGCGAGCGGCAGATATCTCTACGTCGTCGAGACCAACCGCGGCTTCCTGTTGCGAGTGGACCCGCGGACCGGCGTGATCACGAAGTTGTACGACATGTCGATCGACAACCGCGAGCACAATCCGATCGTGATGACCCAGCGCGGCAACAACTTCTTCGTCGGTACGTTCGGCGAGGACGGCGGGCCTTCCGAGCTCGCGGTGTTCGACAGGCACTTCTCGAGCTACACGCTGCCGTTCCGGTCCAGCAATCCGATCGTCGGTCTGACCTGGCAGTGCAACGATCTTTACGCGGTCGAGATCTTCCCGCTCGACAATCCCTGGTCGACCGACACCGCCAACCTCGTCAAGTTCGATCGCAGGACAGGTAAGCGGACGAAAGTGCTGACCGGTTTCGCGAGCTTGCCGAACGGGCTCGTGGAGGGACCGGACGGTGCGCTGTACACCTCGAACTGGGGCATTTCGTTCGCGGCGGGAGACGGCCAGGTGCTGCGCATCCGGCCGTAGGGATTGCAGCCTTCCCCGCACGTTGGGCGAGTGCGGGGAAGGAGGCCGATCACTCTGCGGTGAGGAACACTTCGCGATAGGTTATTCCAGGCGCGGCCACCGGTTGCCCATCGACGAACTTCGGCCGGAAGCGCGAATTGCGAACCGCTTCGAGAACGTCGCGCGCATATTGATCGCGAGTGTCGTGGCCTACGACGCGTGCATCCGAGACTGATCCATCCGCGGCGACGGTGAGCTCGAGTTGCACGTAGTGGGAGTGCGCGTCTTTGTGCGCCGGGATGTTGGCCACGATCACCGGCGTCGGATAGTAGACGCGCAGCGGCACGTTCAGCGCCGTGCTGACTGAGTTCGACAAGCTCGGCGTTGCGCGAATCAGTTGCCACGCGCGTTGGTAGTAAGGCAGCGCTTCGCGCGGCGACTTCCTGATCTGGTACCAATCGCCCAGCTGGAGCAGCGTTTCGATCCGCGTCTGCGGCGTGGCCGCGCTCGGATCTGCATCCAGGATCCGCAATGCTCTTTTCAGCGCGTCCTCGCCTTCGCGCGTGGCTCGCCCTCGCATCCACACCGGCATCATCCAGGTTTCCGGATAACTCATCATGCGCATGTAGGTTCGGGCAATGCCTCGCAGCGGCTCGACGATGATCGGATCGTTCAGGGAATCCGTCGTGCCGACGATGTTGAGCGCGACGTTGTAAGTCATGCGAGCTTCCGGCGCCTTGCCGACTTTGGAAAAGAAGTCCCCGAGATCGCACAACGCCGGAATGACCTTCGGGCTGCCTTCGCCGTAGGTCTTCTCCGCCACGTGCGCCCTGTAGATCATCTGATCCTGCGCCTCCGGCACGCGACCTACCGCCACCAGACTGTCGGCCAACGCTTTGAGTGCGTCCTGCTGTCGCAGATCGAACACTCCGTACTGCGAGCGCATCACCACTACTGCTCGCTGCAGGAGAGGAATGGCTTCCTCGTGATGACCCGCTCGGGTGAGCGCATCGGCCTGGCTCAACAGCGGAGCGAGGGTCTGCTCGGCAGCAACTGCGCTGATCGAGAAGCTCAGCGCAATCGCTGCGACACCGACAATAAGAAGTGATGAGCAGGAACGGTTCATGCCGTGTGCATCCGTTGGAGTTCCCATAGTACTTCTCCTGCAACGCTTGTAGGCCGCGCCAGCGCGCGAGATATACGGAACCCGCGCGCAGGAAGCTCACTTTGGCATCCACGGTCCGATCTCTGTCCATCCGCGGACCGCATACACGGAGTAACTTTCATGAGACGGTTCATGTATTCGATACAAGGGCTGTGCGCATGTGCTGCGCTCGGCATCACTGCAGGTTTGGCAACGAGCGACGCGAGCGCGGCGCCGTTGCCGATAGTCGCGAAGCATTCAGGCAAGTGTCTCGATATCACCGGCGGACCCGGTGCAACTCAGGACGGTGCTGATGCGGAACAGTGGGAGTGCACCGGCGCCACGAACCAGAACTGGACACTGCAAAGCGACGGCCATGGACGATTCCAACTCATCGCGCAGCACAGCGGTCTGTGCCTCTCGGCTGACAATGGGGATGAAAACGCACAGCTTTACCAGACCGCGTGCAATGTGACTGACACCAAGCAGCTGTGGGTAAAGCAAATCGCCGGCGCTGCCACTGAGTTCAAGTTCCTGCAGGTGAGCGGCGGACGCTGCCTTGCGGTGGCTGGCGGAACGGGGGCGACGGGCAACGGCCCGGCGATCCAGTTGCAGGCGTGTCCCACCCCGACGGCCAATCAGATCTGGACGATCGGCCGCAATCCGCTCTACTGGCCGTTCATCAGCAGCAGCATCTGGAACACACCGATCGGCAGCGGCGCACAGTACGTGCCCGCGAATCTCCCGGCTATTCCCGACGACCCCAACGACACATTCAAGGATGGCACCCCGATCGACGCGGACTGGTCGCCGATGCCGCTAATCGACGAGGAGCGCATCGTGCTGGTGCCGACCGCACCGCCGATCACGATTCTGTACAGCCCGGGGGGCTGGTCGGGTGATCGATGCGCCACGACGTCGCCGCCCAGCCCCAATTTCACTGGCCTGCCCGTCACGGGCGTACCGATCCCATCGGGCTACATGTTGAACGACCCCACGCATCCCAAGAACAACGGTGCTGCATTCCTGATGCCGAATGGTCATACGCTGGTGCAGACAGAGCCGTGGGCGCGATGCTCAGCGAACGGTTCGGCGACCAGCATCATCCGCATCCTCGATGACGGCACCGACGCCAACAACAACACCGGAGTCGATGCCGACATCATCAGTGGCAATGGACGCAAAGGCGCGCACGGCGGCTCCATGCTCGGCACGCTCGGCGGTACGATCCGGCTCGGCGAGATGCGCCCGGGAGGCAGTGGTCCGCATCATGCATTGAAGATCAACCTGTTTGCGAAGATGGAGTACGCCGATTGCTCGGCGACGGTCCCCTGTTTCCGCTGGCCGGCCTATACGGCGGACAGCGGCGCTACCACCAACTATGGGTCGATCCACAACAATCCGAACGTGAAGATGGGTTCGCTCCTGGCGCTTCCCCCGTCGGTGAATATCAACAACATCGGCCTGTTGAGCGAGCCCGGACGCCAGCTCGCGTGGACGTTGCAGAACTACGGCGCGTACGTCGTCGACTCGATGGGGGCCGGTTTTGGCCTATCGGCTGAAGCGGGTTACCACGGGTCCAAGCCGGATGAGTTCTTTGCGGACTACACCATGGACATGCATGCGCGAGTGGGGCATGGCGAAAACTCGAATTGGTCGCACGATCTGCAGATCATTCGTCCGTTGTTGCAAGTCGTGAACAACAACGGCCCGACCAGCGTCGGCGGAGGAGGAACGCCGCGGCAACCGCTCGCGCCGCCGTTCCAGTAGAGGGCGCATCGAAAGTTGAGTGACGGAAGCTACCGGCCGGAAGCAGAACGCGCAGCGTTGTGCTCTCGCCGGTAGCGCGCCGGGGGAATTCCAAAAGCGCGCCGGAAAGCACGACTGAAAGCTGCTTCCGATTCGTAGCCGACGTCATAGGCTACCTGCAGGACCTTGTTGTCCGTCGTCAGCAATCGACGTGCACCGAGCTGCAGGCGCCAGCGCGCAAGATAGGCGAGGGGCGGCTCGCCCAAGAGCTGAACGAATCGCTCGGCGAGCACCGTGCGTGACATCCCACTCGCCTCGGCGAGATCGGGCAAAGTCCAGGCACGCGCCGGCTCACGATGCAACAGCGCGAGGGCCTGGCCAACTTTCGGATCGCGCGCGGCGGCCAACCAACCTGTCTGTTCAGGCGGCAGCTCATCCATGTACCTGCACAAGGTCTCCATGAAGAGCGCCTCCGCGAGCTTGGAAAGAACTGCCATCCGCCCCGGGCGTTGCGCTTGAATCTCGCTGACGGCGTGGCGTATCGCGCTCTCGATCCATGCGCCTGCCGGATTGCCGCGCACGTTGAGCTTGAGCACCGCCGGCAAGCCGTTGAGAAACAGATTTTCTGCGTGGCGCTCGCAGCCGAAATAGCCGCAGACGATCCGCGTCACCGGTCCGTCGCCGCCCCATTTCTCGGTGGCGAGCTCGCCGCTCGCGAGCTTCGGCAGCAGTCGATTGCCGGGAAACAGCTTTGAGGTTCGACCATTCCACAGTTCGTGCGCGTGGCCGTGCGGAAAGGCGACGATGTCGCCGGCGCTCAGCGTGATCTCATCGTGGTCAGCGGTGCGAGCCGTCGCGGATCCATCCGTGACGAGATGGAACAGCACCAGACGCTCGCTCTCCGGCGATAACACGGGAGCCACTTTCTCTTGTGCCGGCGTTGCGAATCGCCAGGGCGCAGCAAACTCCCCGTTGAAGAAGAGCGCACTCGTAATGCGCACAGCGCGTAGGGCTTCCGATAGTGCATCCATGTTCTGCAAAGAACTCCGGACTCTGGATCAAATCTGCTCGAGCCCGGCTCGGCACTCTCTTTCGCACCGGCAGCTCGCGCCGAAGTATATGAGGAAAGAGACGATGAAATTGCAACCCTCCCGAAGCTCAGCCGCTTTGATAGTGGCGACGATGCTTTCGTTCGCGGTATCGGCACCTGCAGAGACGCCGTCCCAAACTGCTGATGTCATCGCGCGATTCAACCAGGCCTTCGAGCGACACGACGCCTCTCTGCTGGAAGATCTGATCGCCGAAGACTGCGTCATGGAGAGCGTCGCACCGGCTCCCGACGGCACTCGAGTTGTGGGACGCGCCGCGAATCTCGCGTTCTGGCGCAATCTGGCCAACAACAAGGAGGGCGCGTTCGAAGTGGAAGACGTCGTGGTTTTCGGCGATCGCGCGGACGTTCGCTGGCGCTATCGCTTCGGTCCCGGACTCTCGCAATCCGTCCGTGGAGTGACGCTGATGCGTCTGCGCGATGGGCTGATCGTGGAAGCACTCGGGTACTCGAAGACCGGCGATGCCTCCGTGGGCACGGCCGTGCGCAACGCTTCCAGCTCCGAGAGCCACTGAGGAACACCCCATGCAGATCCGACACGTAATGCTCAAGGTTGACGACGAGGACAAGGCATTGGCCTTCTATACGAAGGTTCTGGGCTTCGTGAAGACGCGAGGTGCCGGTGCGTTGCTCTCGGTCTGTTCGCCGGAAGGACCGAAGGGTGTGGAACTGGTGCTTGAATCGAGGTCAGCTGCGCCGGCCCGTGCGTCGCAGAAGGCACTCTACGATGCCCGCTATCCGGCTGCGATCCTCTCGACGAACAACCTCGGTCTCGAATATCGACGCTTGAAGAAACTGGGCGTCAAGTTCCGCGGCACGCCAAGGAAGAGAGTATCGAGTCGTTTCGTTTTCTTCGACGATACATGCGGGAACTTCATCGTATTGCTCCAGCAGAAACAAAAGCGGCGATGACGTCACCACGAGCGCGCCCGGGCGTATAGGGCAGCACCGGAGTCTGCCGCTGTCGCAGAAGGAGGAGCTCGTGTCGGAAGCGTTGACCCCCGCTCGCATCATGGAAGTTGGGATGGCGTTCTGGCCCGCCAAGACACTGCTGTCAGCGGTGGAGCTCGGGCTGTTCACCACGTTGGGCGCCAACGCGATGACGGGCGCCGAGCTCAAACGGGCGCTGGGCCTGCATGGTCGCGCGAATCCGGACTTCTTCGATACGCTGGTCGCACTCCGGTTCCTCGATCGTGACGGTGATGGAGTCGACGCGCGCTACCGCAATACGGCTGAGACGGCGCGGTTTCTCGACCGATCCAATCCTCACTATGTGGGCGGCTTCCTCGAGATGGCCAACGCGCGCCTCTATCCCTTCTGGGGCGACCTGACGGAAGCGCTCCGCACCGGCAAGCCGCAGAACGAGACCAAGCACAATCGGGTGAGCATGTTCGAGGAGCTGTACAGCAAGCCGGAGCGGCTCGAGCAGTTCATGTCGGCGATGGCGGGGATCTCCGCTGGCAACTTCCAGGCGTTCGCGCAGCGCTTCGACTTCTCACGCTACAAGACGCTGTGCGACGTGGGCGGCGCTGATGGCCTGCTTTCCATCCTGGTCGCGCAAGCGCACCCGCCCATGCGTTGCATCTCGGCAGACTTGCCGGCCGTAACAGCGATCGCTGCGCGCAAGATCAAAGCGGCGGGTCTCGATGACCGCATCTCGGTGCAAGCACTGGACTTCTTCAACGATCCGCTGCCACGCGCGGACGTGATCACGATGGGGATGATCCTTCACGACTGGAACCTGGAGAAGAAGATGCACCTCGTGAAGGCTGCGTACGACGCGCTCCCTGCGGGCGGCGCGTTCGTGGCCATCGAGAACATCATCGACGATGCTCGTCGCGAAAATGCCTTCGGTCTGATGATGTCGCTGAACATGCTCGTCGAGTTCGGCGAGGCGTTCGATTTCACCGGCGCCGATTTTGACGGATGGTGTCGTGAGGTTGGATTCCGAGAGACGGAGGTCATGCACCTGGCGGGGCCGGCGAGCGCGGCGATTGCGTATAAGTAGCCGAAACAATCGTAGGCGCAAACTTACAGCGGCATGCTTTGTGTCGATGTAGCGGGACTCAACTCGAGAAATCCCGCCGTCCGTCGGTTGACGCCGCAACAGGAGAGCTTCTGCTATACGCTGCTCCTCGCAAAACAGGGAGCGTGCATCATGAATACGTCAACGGCGCGGACCGTACTACTGGCCACTTCACTTGCATTCGCCGCGCTGACAGGCGCGCCTGCCAATGCAGAATTGCCCGAGCATCCGGCTGTCGCCGGGTTCGGCCCGACAGCCATCGACTTCGTAGAACCGGACCTCGACGTCCAGTTCGGCGATGCCGTCGCGATTCGCGACGGTATCGCCTTCGCCGGACTGCCCGACTCGCACGGCGGCCGCGTCGCGGTCTTCACCCAGACGAGCGGCTGGCAGCGCGTGCAGACGCTCGATGCGCCGGTACCGGGCGATCAATTCGGGCGCACCCTCGCGTTTCGTGACGGCCTTCTGATCGTAGGCGGGCGCAGTGCAGTGGACGTCTACAAACGCAGCAACGGTGTGTGGATTCACGTCCAGACGTTGCAGCCTCTCGCAACCGATGCGGTGGAACTCTTCCCGCTTGCCCTACGCTACGAAGGCGGCACGCTCCTCGCGACCGCGGATCGTGGCTCACTGCCGAGCCTGGTGTACGTGTTCGAGCTGAACACGAATGGAAGATTCTTCAGACGAACGAGGTTGCGACCGCTCGCTCCGGCGCCGGGCGAGGTCTTCGGAGCCTCGTTGAGCATGACGAGCACGACATTGCTCATTGGCGCGCCGCACGGCGATCCCAGAAAGAGCTTCAATATTCCGGACTACTCCGGCATCGGTGCGGCTTACGTCTTCAAGCGCAACAGCCGCGGCAACTGGGCGCAGACGCAGAAACTCACTGCGGTCGAGAATGCGTTTGGGTTCGGTGCCGCAGTGGCGATCGACAGGGGCATGATCATCGTCGGTGCGCCCAAGATCGACGTGCAGGGCGGCATCAACGGTCCCGAAGCGAACGCGGCAGGCGGTGCAGCCTACGGCTTCCTGCCCGTCGGCGGGCGCTACCTCGAGAGCTTCAAGCTGCGTCCGCGAGCCGACGAGCTGCCCCAATACGAGGCGTTCGGATTCCAGATCGCCATGTCCGGCAGGTTCATCGCCATCGCAGCGGCCGAGCCTTACGGGAGCATCGACGCCTTCCCGCGTGGTTTCGTTCTCACCTACGAGCGGGACGGCAACAGCGTCACACCGCGGGGCGTCGCAAGTGGGCACCTGGTCAGCAGCTCACTGGGCTTGGCCAACAACCTGCTGCTGGTCGGCGATCCAGGCGATGACAGGTGTATCTCCGGCTGCCCGGGCCGCGCGACTCTCTACGACATCGCTCGATTTCGTCAGTAGTGTCGCTGATGCCGTCGCCTAGACGATACGAAGTTTGTGCAAACTGACAAACAGGAGCCGCCTCATTACGTGCGATAACGTCCCCACAGCGACTCAGTCAGTAGACAGAGCAGCGTCCCTCCGATCAACAACATGATCCCGATATAGGACCAGCCGTGCGCTCCGAGCGGCACGATACCCAAGCCATGAAGCAGGCTCGCGAGCGCCATTAATAGAAAAAAGGGAGCCGTAAAGTAGCAGTGCGTACGCCCGCACCTGCGAGCATTTGCGAAACAGCCAACACCCATCACGACCAGCGCGAGCGTCCAGCTGACGGTCAAGATCCATTCGCGATCAGCGAATTGTCCGGTCAGCGCGATCGTCGCGATCGGTAGAACCCAGAGCAGCCATGGAGCTATGCCGCTCCCGAGCAGGTCTCGGCGCCCGCAATCCTGGTTCATTGCAATTCGCGCAACTCAGCTTGGTCCGGTCGTGCAGCACCCTGATGCTGCCTGTATCGGGGGGCACTTATGCGAGCCGTATGAACAGAATACGCAGCAGTCTCCCTTTTTCGGTCGTAGCAGTGCTCCGCAGCCCTTGCAGTCATAGAAGTAAACGCAGCGATCGGATGGCATCAGTTCGGTCGAAACATGCCCGCACTCCGGGCATGCGAGTCGGCAGCTCGTCTCCACTGAGGTCTTACTCCTGCGCGGCAGTAGCGGGCAGTTTGCTCAGGTCCTTCTGCACCTCGCGTGCGAACACCTTGCTGTCGAGCCTTGGGAATTGGGTTCCTTCGAGTTTCCAAAGCTGATGCATTAACAGCTCGGGCTGTGGGGGACTTGCACCGGTCCATTCCGCATCCGGACCGTACAACAGCCACACATCCCAAGCGTAGACGAAGTCCTTGTCGTTCTTGAGCTGGACCGCTTGCGACAGCGACCGGCCGAATTCGCCACTTGCGTTCCAGTAATGTCGGACGTTCGGATTCTCGAGTAGCTTCGCGGCCGGCAGGACATCCTTTGCCTGCGCTCCAATGACGGGAACGTGAACAACGAACGTCTGCAGGCGCGCGTCCCGCGTCTTTGCAAGCAGATCGCGATTCAGGTCGTCCATTCCACGCAAGCAGCCGGGACAGATCGGATCGACGACGAACAACAAGCGCACCGCACCCTTCGAGCGATTGAAGTCGTCACGCAACGTGCCGAACTGATCGTCGAGCGGCACGACGCCAGCGGATGTTGTGCTGGGCGTCCCCGCGCTCGCGATTTCAAAGAAGCTCAGCATGGCAAGGAAACCTGCGATAACGATCGAGTTACGCATAGTTGCTCTCCGCTAGGAAGTCGTCACTCGAAATAGAGCGGCCGTGATCGCCAGCCCGACAACGATCGCTGCGGTCAGCCAGACGACAAGTCGCAAAGGACCACGCGCAGGTGTGCACGTGCCTTCCTGGCACACGGGTTTGCGGTAGGCCAACCAGAAGCCGAAGCCGAGGAACGCCGCAGCGCCGATGAGTGCGTATGGAATGAGGAACGATAGACGAGCGAAAGCCACCGCCCCAGTTACGCCGAGCAGCGCAACGGCCCACGGCACGCCGCAACACAGGCCGAGTGCGGCGGCGAATCCACCCAGGCCAACAGCTCCACCGGCGACGCCGGCCACTTTCAGCTTCTCATTCACTCGAGATCTCATGCGAGTTTGTTGAACGTGGCACATACAATAAGGTCTGTACCCAGGTACGGAGTCAAGCGGCAATCATCGGAGACCGTTCATGCCAAACCCCACGTCGCAGCAATCGCTCACGATTGCCGGCCTCGCCAGCGCCGCTGCCGTAAACGTCGAGACGATCCGGTACTACCAGCGACGCGGACTGATCCCTCAGCCGAAACGCCCTCCGGGCGGTATTCGTCGTTACACGGTCGCGGATAGTGAGCGATTACGGTTCATCAAACGCGCCCAGGTGATGGGGTTCACGCTGGAAGAGATAAGGGGGCTGCTGAGGTTGCGCACACAGCCGTCGTGCAGCGCGACGCGCGAGCT
The DNA here is from genome assembly GCA_036555785.1 of Steroidobacteraceae bacterium. Classification (GTDB taxonomy): domain Bacteria; phylum Pseudomonadota; class Gammaproteobacteria; order Steroidobacterales; family Steroidobacteraceae; genus Steroidobacter. The sequence continues at coordinate 3,953 of DATBKP010000048.1, read as the reverse complement.
GGCGGTGAGGAAGCTGCAACTCATCGAGGCGCACATTCGCGAGCTGCGCCAACTCCACAGGGAACTAGTTGGCTTGGTGGCGGCCTGTGATACCAATGCCGAAGACTCGCAGTGCCCAGTCATCGAGAGACTCGCTCATTGGAACTCCCCATACGTCTGACTGTGTTGCGGCCGCCGCCAGGCGTCGCTTTTGCGTTACAGCGGGGAAAAGGCGAGCTGCTATCGCCTGCGCAAGCCAGCGCCGAATCGCTGGTATTCGATCTGAGCCTTCGCGTCGCCGAACGCAATGTTGGTGCTGCACCGAATCTGCTCGGCCCCTACGCTCAGGGAAAGCCGGACGATCGCTTTCTCTACTTGAACTCCGGGACCCTGGCGGGTCAGGGAGGCTCGTGCTGGACGAGGAGAGCAAAAATCAAAACCGGCGGGATCACCTGGAAACTGATAGAGCAAACCCTGGCTGCCCCGGGAGCAGTTCTCGAAGCTGAAATCGAGGGAACAGCCAAAGACGGGGGACCTTGCTGCGCAACCATTCCTCTCGTCAACAGAGGCTGGACCGTCCGTCGCCGAACAAGCTCATCCACGCAAGGCGTGAAGACGCACGCGCCTGATGGCGACCGTTGATGCCGCGAGACCTCCATCACACTCTCCGCGCCAAGATTCCGACGCACCGAATCTGATGTGTCGAACTTCACACTCGCACTTTTCCGCTTTCCCTTTCCCTCATAACCACTTACATCTGACTTAACCTCTCTGGCATTCACCTTGCACCTCCTCGCACGCGAAGTTCATCAGCGAGGATCAGTCGATGTCGGATGCACCTGCCGCAGCGCCGGAAGCTGCCGCGAAAGACGGAGAAAAGCCGGCTGCTGCGCCCGCCAAGGGCGGTAGCAAGAAGCTGCTGATCATCATCGCCGCGGCCGTGCTCGTACTCGGCGCGGGTGGCGGTGGCGCTTGGTTCTTCATGCACAAAGGTGCCGCCGACGAAGCGACCGCCGACAGCGGCGAAGGCGAGCACGCCGACGCGAAGGACACGAAGAAGGACAAGAAAGGCAAGAAGGACAAAAAAGGCAAGGCAGCCGAGCCGAAGGCGCCCGCGCTCTACGTCAAGTACGAGCCGCCGTTCGTCGTCAACTTCGACGCGAAAGGTGTGATGCGCTTCCTGCAGGTGAGCATGGAGGCGATGACGCGTGACGCGCACACCGAGGAGCTGATCAAGTCGAACGAGCCCAAGATTCGCAACAACATGCTGTTGCTGCTCGGCTCGCAGACCTACGACTCGATTTCGACGATGGAAGGCAAGGAAGAGCTGCGCAAGAAGGCCCGCGAGATCATCACCAAGGTCGTCGAGGAAGAGGGCGGTGAGGGCAAGGCGGTCGAGGATCTGTATTTCACGAGCTTTGTGATGCAGTAAGTCATGGCGAACGAAGTTCTCAATCAGGACGAAATCGACGCACTGCTGCACGGCGTCGACAAGGGCACTGTGCCGACCGAGGGCGCGGAGGCGCCGGCGCCTGGCGAAGTGCGTCCGTTCGACTTCGCGAACCAGGTGCGCATCGTGCGCGGCCGGATGCCGACGCTCGAGATGATCAACGATCGCTTCGCGCGGCTGTTTCGCACCAGTCTCTTCTCGATGCTGCGCCGGACGCCGGAGATCACGGTGCTACCGATCCAGATGGTGAAGTTCGCGGACTACGTGCACTCGCTGCAGGTGCCGACCAATCTGAACCTGGTGAAGATCCTGCCGCTGCGCGGCACCGGCTTGATCGTGCTCGATCCGAAACTCGTGTTCGCGGCGGTCGACAACTTCTTCGGCGGCAGCGGCCGCTTCGCCAAGATCGAAGGCCGCGACTTCACCGCCACCGAGCATCGCATCATCCACATGGTGCTCAAGTACCTGTTCTCGGACCTGAAGGAAGCGTGGTCGCACGTCGCCCGCCTCGACATCGAATACCTCAGCTCCGAGCTCAACCCGCACTTCGCGAACATCGTCAGCCCGACGGAAATCGTCGTGGTGACCCGCTTCAAGATCGAGCTCGACGGCGGCGGCGGCGACGTGCACATCACGATGCCGTACTCGATGGTCGAGCCGCTGAAGGAACTGCTGCACGCCGGCGTCGCGAGCGATCGCGCCGAGCACGACGAGCGCTGGGGCCACGCGCTGCGCGAAGAGATCGAAGACGCCGAAGTGGAGCTGAGCACCGTGCTCGGCCGCGGCAAGATCACGATGCAGCAACTCATGAACCTGCAGCCCGGCGACATCCTGCCGTGCGATTTCAGCGGCCGCGCCACGGTGCTGGCCGAAGACGTTCCCGTGTTTCGCGGCACGTTCGGCGTCTCGCACGGCCAGCAGGCCGTGCAGATCGAAGAGCGTGTCGGCCGTGGCAAGAGCAAATCTTCCGAACCCCTGATGTTGTCCCGCAAGTGAAGTTCTCCTCATGAGCAAACCGAACGAACAAGCCGCCAAGGCCGAGTTCAACGACCTCCAGGATGGAGGCGCTGACGCCGGCGCGCGCGACGTCAACCTCGAAGTCATCCTCGATGTGCCGGTCACGCTGTCGATGGAAGTCGGCCGCACCCGCATCCCGATCCGCAACCTGCTGCAGCTGAACCAGGGCTCGGTGGTCGAGCTCGACCGCGCGGCGGGCGAGCCGCTCGACGTGTTCGTCAACGGCACGCTGGTCGCGCACGGCGAAGTGGTCGTCGTGAACGAGAAGTTCGGGATTCGTCTGACCGACGTCATCTCGCCGGCCGAGCGCATCAAGAAACTTCGATGAGACGAGTGTCGAAGCGGTGGGTGGGATGCGGTGTGGGTTGGGCTTTAGCCCAACACTCCGTCCTCGCCTTCGCGGCGGAGGCGCCGTTTGCCGCGCCCGACGCAGCGAAAGCTGCTTCCGCGGGCGCCGCGGGCGGGCTCGCGCAAGTAACGCTGTCGCTGATGCTTGTACTCGCGGCGGTGTTCGCCTCCGCGTGGGTCGTGCGCCGCCTCAAGAATTTCGGCCGGCCGGGCGCCGGTACGATCAACATCATCGCGGACGTCGCGCTCGGTACGAAAGAGCGCGCGGTCCTGATCCAGGTCGGAGCGCAGCAGCTGCTGGTCGGCGTTGCACCCGGACGCGTGAACACCTTGCACGTGCTCGCTGAGCCCGTGCGTACCGACGATGCCCAGCGCGGCGGGGCAGGGGAAGAGCTCTCTCCCTCTTCCTCTTCTCCGCCGCGACCGGACTTCAAATCGATCCTGAAGCGGAGCCTCGGTCTATGACGCGCCGTCCGCTTCTTCGCAGCGCGTTGCTCGCGCTGATCTTCTTCCTGCCGATGATCGCCGACGCCGCCGGCATTCCTGCGGTGACGGTGACGACCGCGCCGAATGGCGGTCAGCAGTATTCGCTGACGCTGCAGATCCTGATCCTGATGACGGCGGTGACGCTGTTGCCGGGCATCGTGCTGATGATGACGGCGTTCACGCGCATCGTGATCGTGCTCGCGATCCTGCGCCAGGCGCTCGGCGCCGGCCAGGCGCCGCCGAATCAAGTCCTGATCGGCCTGTCGCTGTTTCTCACGCTGTTCGTGATGGGACCGGTCGTCGACAAGATCAATACCGACGCAGTGCAGCCGTACATGGTCGAGCAGATCGACGCGACGACAGCAATGCAGCGCGGCGCGGAGCCGCTGAAGCGCTTCATGCTCGATCAGACGCGCGAGAGCGACATCGCGACGTTCGTGCGCATCTCGGGCGGCAAGGGCTTCGACAAGCCCGAGGACGTGCCGCTGCGCATCCTGGTGCCGGCATTCGCGACCAGCGAGCTGAAGTCGGCGTTCCAGATCGGCTTCCTGATTTTCATTCCGTTCGTGATCATCGACCTGGTCGTCGCGAGCGCGCTGATGTCGATGGGCATGATGATGCTCTCGCCGGTGCTGATCTCGCTGCCGTTCAAGCTGATGCTGTTCGTGCTGGT
>DATBKP010000047.1:0-37806 GCA_036555785.1 Steroidobacteraceae bacterium | reverse complement strand
GGATCTGTCCGTTCAGGTATTCGTTGCGGCTCAATTGCTCGTCGATCGCCGACTGCATCTGCCAGTTGACCACGAGGTAAACCACCGCCGCGAGTATCAAAGCCGCCAGCGCACCGACGCCGAATTCCTGGCGTTTGCGTTTGCGTTCCGCCTCCCGCCAGGGAAGTAGGTTGATTCTTGGCATGTCAGTCGAAGCTCCGTAACGCCAGGCCGCAGGCTGTCAACAGCGCCGTGGCGTCTTTCTTCACCGCCTGCGCTTTGGCCTTCTGACTCACTTTCATCTGCCCGAGCGGATCGCCGCGCTGCGACTCGATGCCGACGCGGCTCTGGATCATTTCGGCCGCGCCGGGAAAGTTGGCGCAGCCGCCGCAGATCAGGATCTGCTCGGGCTGCTCGCGGCCGGCGCCGGAGGCCAGGAAGAATTGCAGCGAACGGCTGACCTGCTGGCACATGTCGTCGATGAACGGCCCGAGCACTTCGGTCTCGTAGTTGCCCGGCAGACCGCCTTCTTTCTTGGCGCGCCCGGCTTCTTCCATGCTCAGCCCGTACGTGCGCATCACTTCTTCGGTCAGCTGCTGGCCGCCGAAGGCGAAGTCGCGCGTGTAGATGACTTTCAGATCGCGCAGCACGCTGAACGTGGTGCTGCTCGCGCCGAAGTCGACGACTGCGATGACGCGGCTCAGGCCGCCGTCAGGCATCTGGTGAGTCAACAGACGGCAGGCGTTTTCGAGCGCGAACGCCTCGACGTCGACGATCTTGGCGGTGAGCCCGGCGGCCGCGCAGGCGGCGACGCGCTGCTCGACGTTCTCGGAGCGCGTGGCCACGAGCAGCACGTCGAGCATGTCCGGATCTTTCTCCGACGGCCCGATGACCTCGAAGTCGAAGCTGACTTCTTCCATCGGGAACGGGATGTACTGGTCCGCCTGCATCTCCACCTGGCCCTCGAGCTCGTTCTCGCTCAAGGTGCGCGGCATCTGGATCACCTTGGTGATCGCCGCGTCGCCGCTGATCGCGACTGCTGCGTCCTTGGCGCGCGCGCCGGAGCGCTTCACTGCGCGCTTGATGGCTTCGCCCACAGCACTGGCGTCGACGATGGCTTTTTCGTTGATGGAATTCGGCGGGGTCGCTTCGGCCGCGTACGATTCGACGCGGTACTGGCCGCCACTCATCGAGAGCTCGATCAACTTCACCGAGGAAGTGGTGATGTCGAGTCCCAGGAGAGGCCGGGATTTTGCGGTGAGGAGCACGCTGTTTCCCTTTTCAGATCAGATAGTTAAGGCGCCAACGGAGACCGGACACGAAACTCGGGCGGCAACTATATACAGCCGGGCGTTAAGTTGAATGTGAGCAGCCTCACGAATAAGCATCGCGACATTCCCGGATCCGGATCGATCTTATTCCTACGCTGGGAACCTCATCCTAGACCGGCCTCACAGGGCCGCACCGGCGACAGACTGGCCGATCAAGCCTTTATGACGAATCCATGGGTGTCAGGGCCGCGCTGGACAATTCGCCAGGCAGAACGATAATCGACGCCGGACCTCACCCCCACTGCGCAGCTGCCGGGTGTCTGCTCTACTCGTTACCCCGGTCGGCGCTGCGCCTCTTATCATCCTCACGCACGCTCACCGGACGCACGTGGAACCCGCAACCGCCGGTTACTATGCATACGACCCCTTTGATAAGCAAGGGTAAAGCAAGGACTTAGGATTTCTTGTTGTGATGCGACGTTACCTCTCCTCTCCGCCTCGGGTCCTGCTCGCGCTCGGCTTTTGCGCGCTTGGCGCGCTGCTGCTGGGCATGCTCGGCGCCTATCAGTATCTGCATCCTTCTTTGCCCGACGTCTCGAGCATCAAGGACATCCGCCTGCGAGTGCCGCTGCGCATCTACAGCCGCGACGGCAAGCTGATCGCGCAGTTCGGTGAGGAGCGGCGCATTCCACTCGCGTTCGATGCGCTGCCGAATCAGCTGATCAACGCTGTGCTCGCCGCCGAGGACGACGATTTCTTCCATCATGGCGGCGTCGACTATCCAGGCCTGATCCGCGCCACGGCGCGCCATCTGATGTCGGGCGAGAAATCCGAAGGCGGCAGCACGATCGCGATGCAGCTCGCGCGCGGCCTGTTCCTCACTCCGGAGAAGAGCTACCGGCGCAAGCTGATCGAGATCTTCACGACGTTCCGCATCGAGCAGGAGCTGACGAAGCAGGAAATTCTCGCGCTCTATCTCAACAAGATGTTTCTCGGCCAGCGTGCCTACGGCGTCGGCGCCGCCGCGGAGGTGTACTTCGGCAAGACGGTCGAGCAGCTGACGCTGCCGGAGATCGCGCTGATCGCCGGCACGTTCCGCCTGCCGTCGCGCGACAATCCGGTCGCGAACGCGGACTTCGCGCGGCAGCGGCGGGCGTACGTGCTGCGGCGAATGCGCGAGAAGGAGTTCATCACGCAGGATCAGTACGACATCGCGCTGAACGCGCCGGTCGAATCGCGACTGCACGGGCCCGCTGTCGAAGTCGACGCGCCCTATGTCGCCGAGATGGCGCGGGTCGAGCTGTTCAATCGGCTCGGCGCGGAGGCGTACACGGCAGGGTACGAAGCGGTCACGACGCTCGATAGTCGCTTGCAGGGCGCGGCGGTGCGAGCGTTGCGCGCGGCGCTGATCGAGTACGACCAGCGTCACGGCTATCGCGGACCCGCCGGGCGCGTCTCGCTGCCGGGCGGGGCGCGTGAGCGCGAATGGTCGCAGGCGCTGGAGGAATATTCGCCGCGCGGCGGATTGGTCCCGGCGCTGGTCCTTTCCGTGGATGAGAAGAGCGCAGTCGCCTACACGCGCGCCAACGGCAGGATCAGTCTCGCCTGGTCTGCAATCAGCTGGGCGCGGGCGCCCCTGCCTGATGGCAGCATCGGGCCGCAGCTGCAACGCGCAGCCGACGTGCTCGCGCCGAACGACGTGGTCTACGTGGCGCAGGAAAACTCGGGGAACTGGCGCATGGTGCAGGTGCCGGACGTGCAGGGCGCACTGGTCGCGGTCGATCCGCAGGATGGAGCGATCGCTTCGCTCACCGGCGGCTTCGATTACTTCGCGAGCAATTACAACCGCGCCGTGCAGGCGAAGCGCCAGCCCGGCTCCGCGTTCAAGCCGTTCCTGTACTCGGCCGCGCTCGAGCAGGGCTTCACGCCGGCGAGCATGATCAACGATGCGCCGCTGGTGATCGAAGATCCGACGCTCGAGGGCAGCTGGCGGCCGCAGAACGTGACGCGCGAATTCCGCGGGCCCATGCGGCTGCGCGAGGCGCTGGTGCGCTCGCGCAACCTGGTGTCGATTCGCATCATGAACACGCTCGGTCCGGCGTACGCGACGCAGTACATCGAGCGTTTCGGCTTTCCCGAGGACAGCCTGCCGCGCAACCTGTCGCTCGCGCTCGGCACCGCGTCCGTGTCGCCGCTGGAGATGGCCGGCGCTTATGCGATCTTCGCCAACGGCGGCTTCCGCGTGCAGCCGTACTATCTCGACCGCATCATCAGTCCGGAAGGCAAGACGATCTACGAGGCGGCGCCGCGCTTCGCGTGCGCGGATTGCGAGCAGACGCCGGCGGTGGCAACGACGAATGGCAGCGGCGGCACGGAGGGCGGCGGCGAAGCGCCGATCCGCGCGCCGAGTAATGACGAAATGCGCTGGGGCGCGGAGACCTATATCAAGGAAGACCGGCTCGCGCCCGCGGCGATCTCGCCGCAGAACGATTTCCTGATGACCGACATGATGAGCGACGTCATCCGGCGCGGCACCGCCACGCGCGCACTGGTGCTGAAGCGCGGCGACCTGTCCGGCAAGACCGGCACCACCAACGACCGTCGCGACACCTGGTTCTGCGGCTTCAATGCCGGGCTGGTCGCGACTGCGTGGGTCGGCTTCGACCAGGAGCGCTCGCTCGGGCCCGGCGAGGAAGGCGGCCGCACCGCGCTGCCGATGTGGGTATATTTCATGGCGGAGGCCCTGAAGGGCGTGCCGGAGCAACGCCGGCAGGCGCCGCCGGGACTGGTGTCGATGCGCATTTCGGCGGACACGGGCCAGGCCGCGCGGCCGGGGGACCCGAACGCCATCTTCGAGACTTTCATGGCCGGGCACCTGCCTGCGGAGCCGCAGCTGGACAACACGCTGCGCGAAACGCAGGACGGCACGGAGCAGCAGAAGGAAGAAGACTCGCTATTCTGAAGCGCTGAGCGACTAGATTGAGCAAGAGAAGCAATCCCCGCGCGGAGCAACTGCGAAGGGCGCTGGCGCAGGAAGCGGCGCGCATCATGTCCGAGCAGGGAATCGACGACTACGGACTCGCCAAACGCAAGGCGGCCGAGCGCTTCGGCGCGACCGACATCGCCGTGCTGCCGAAGAACACCGAGATCGAAGCGGCGCTGGCCGTACACCATCGATTGTTCGAGGCGCACACACACTCATCGACGCTGAGCTCGCTGCGCCGGACGGCATTGCAGGCTATGCGCCTGCTGCAGCGGTTCGAGCCGCGGCTGGTAGGACCGGTGCTCAGCGGCACGGCCTCGGCGCATTCCGAAGTGAACCTGCACTTGTTCGCCGAGGGCGCCGAACCGGTGGCGCTGCACCTGATGGAGCGGGGCATTCCGCATCGGCTCGGCGAGCGACGTCTGCGCTATGAGCCGAACCGCCTGGTCGCCTATCCGGTCGTGCGCTTCGTCGCCGGCGACAAGGAGATCGACGCGGTGGTGTTTCCGATCGACGGCATCCGGCAATCGCCGGCGAGCCCGGTGGACGGGCGGCCGATGAAACGCGCGGATACGGCCGACCTGGAGCAGATGATCGACGAGGATGAGTCGGGCTGAGGCTGCTGCGCAGGGATGCGCCGGAGCGGCCTGACTGCCTACCGCTTGTTCATTTCGATGTAGTCGCGCTTGCCCGGACCGGTGTACAGCTGGCGCGGGCGGCCGATCTTCATCGATGGATCGGCGATCATCTCCTGCCAGTGCGCCACCCAGCCCACGGTGCGCGCGATCGCGAACATCACGGTGAACATCGACTGCGGGATGCCGATCGCGCTGTAGATGATGCCGGAATAGAAATCGACGTTCGGATACAGCTTGCGCTCGACGAAGTACTCGTCCTTGAGCGCGATCTCCTCCAGCTTCAGCGCCAGCTCGAACAGCGGGTTGTCGGACTTGCCGAGCTTCGCCAGCACCTTGTGGCACATGGTGCGGATGATCGTCGCGCGCGGATCGAAATTCTTGTAGACGCGGTGGCCGAAGCCCATCAGCCGGAAGTTGTCGTTCTTGTCCTTGGCCTTCGCCAGGTACTTCGGCACGTTCTCGACCGTGCCGATCTGCTCGAGCATCGCGAGCACCGCTTCGTTGGCGCCGCCGTGCGCGGGACCCCACAGCGCGGAGATGCCGGCGGAAATCGCCGCATACGGATTCGCACCGGTGCTGCCGGCGAGACGCACCGTCGAAGTGCTCGCGTTCTGCTCGTGATCGGCGTGCAGGATGAACAGCAGGTCGAGCGCCTGCGCCGTCACCGGGTCGACCCGGTACGACTCGCACGGCACCGCGAAGAACATGTGCAGCAGGTTCGAGCAGTAGTCGAGATCGTTGCGCGGATAGATGAACGGCTGGCCGAGCGAATGCTTGTAGGCCGCGGCGGCGATCGTCGGAATCTTCGCGATGATGCGGTGGGCGAAGATCTCGCGATGGCGCGGGTTATGGATGTCCATCGAGTCGTGATAGAAGGCCGCCATCGAGGCGACCACTCCCGACAGCATCGCCATCGGGTGCGCGTTGTACTGGAAGCCGTTGAAGAATCGCAGCAGCGATTCGTTGATCATCGTGTGGTACTGGACCGCGTGCGTGAACTCGTTGAGCTGCTCGCTGGTCGGCAGCTCGCTGTTGATGAGCAGGTACGCGACTTCGAGGAAGTTGCTCTTCTCGGCGAGCTGGTCGATCGGAATGCCGCGATGCAGGAGCACGCCCTGGTCGCCGTCGATGAAAGTGATGCGGCTCTCGCACGCGGCGGTCGCCATGAACCCGGGGTCGAACGTGTACACGCCGAAGTCGCGCGTCAGGTTGGCGATGTTCAGCACGTCCGGGCCGAGCGTGCCGCTCTTGATCTCCGCGGTGGCCTTCTTGCCGTTCGCGAGGTTGGTCAGCTCAAATTTCTTCTCGGCCATGTCTGCTTCCACCGTTGGCCGCGCAGACTGACACGAGCGCGCCGCTGAGGGCAAGCAGCGCGGCCGCACGAGTCGGATGGCTTATTCGACGATCGGCGCTGCTTATTCCACGATCTTGATGAGCTGCCCCGGCTTCGGCTCCTTGTCCGGGTACAGATCGTTCAGCAGGCGCAGCTGCTGCTCGGCGTATTTCGGCAGCGGCGACTGCTTCGCCAGGTCGGCCATGCGCGTGTTCTCGTCGGCGCGGATGACCTTGATCTTGTACGGCTCGGCCTGCGCGAACTCGTTCTGCTTCAGCCGCCGGAAGGTCTTGATGGTCGACATGAACAGCGGATCCGCCGCCGGTGCGCCGGCCGAGCCCTTGGTCGCACCGGCAAACACGTATGCGAGGTTGTTGTAGTAGATCACTGCATAGCGGGCGGGCACGATGCCGAATTCCGTGCGCGCCGAGCGCACCAGCGAGGTGTAACCCTGCAAGCCGTTCACTTCGAGCGGCTCGGCCTGACCGGCGCTGTACTGCGCAAGCAGGCGCGACAGGAATTCGCGCGGCCCGGTGTTCGGCGGCGGCGCCTGCGTCTGCATCTGGATGATGCTTTCCTTGTTCGGCGAAACCGCGACCAGGCGATCGGGACGGTTCTCCACGTGCCAGCCGCTCGGGAACACGATCGTCATGCCGAGATTCGCGTGATAGAAGCGGTTGCCCTTGAGCACGCCCTGCGCGCGACTGGTGCCCACCGGCAGGCCTTCGATCGTCTTCAGGTACTTGTCGCGCTCCGGGTCGCGCGGCGCGGGCACGTCCGGCAGATTCTTGGCCGCCTCCACCACCTCGTGCAGACGCGAGTCGTTGTCCGGATGGCTCGCGAATACGCCGTGATACACGTGCGGCTGACGCTTCTCCTCGCGTGCGCGCTGGATCTCGACCAGCTCCTGATTCTTCAGCAGCCGCACCACGTCGACCATGTGGCCCGGCGAGTAACCGGTCTTCACCAGATATTCCGCACCGAGCCGATCCGCTTCGAGCTCCTGATCGCGGCCGTAGCCGCTGACGAGCGCCGCACCGGCGTAATTGGCGAGGCCCGCGAGATCCGCGCTGCCGGTGAAGATACCGACGGCCGCAGCGCCGATGCCGGACAGCACCGACTTGCTCTGCTGGCGCACCGGATGGCGCGCGCACACGTGACCGATCTCGTGCCCGAGCACTGCCTCGAGCTCCGCCTCGTTATTGAGGTAGTTCATGATGCCGCGCGTGATGTAGACGTAGCCGCCGCCGGTCGTGAAGGCATTGATCTCGTCGCTGTCCAGGACAGTAAAGGTGTACTGCAGCTCCGGACGCTGGCTCGCCTTGGCCGCGCGCTGTCCCACTTCGTTGACGTACTGCGTGATCTGCTGGTCCTCATACACGCCGCCGAACTGCTGCAGCATCATCGGGTGCACTTCCTTGGACCGAGCGATCTCGCCCGCCTCGCTCTGGAAGACGAGATCCGGCGTGTGCGTGACCGGGTTGGTTGCGCAGCCCGCCAGGCCGGCCGCGGCGGCCGGCAGCAGGAACACGAATCGGGCGAGCGCCAATCGGATGCTATCGGAAGGCATGACGGATCCCTGCCAAGAGAAACGCAAAGCTAACCCCGCGCGCGAGCGGGCCACAAGGTTGGAGGCGGGCAGCGAGTGGCGAGTTCAGTCGCGGTCGATCCACCATGAACGGCCGATCATGAACGGACAATGAAAAAGGGCGCCCTTCGCAGAAAGGGCGCCCTTGCTGAACGAGGCCGGGGCGATCGACGCGACCGGGCAGGCCGCTCCTTTAGCGGGCGTATTTCTTGCGGAACTTGTCCACGCGTCCGCCGGTGTCGACGATCTTCTGCTTGCCCGTATAGAAGGGGTGGCAGTTCGAGCAAACTTCGATCTGCAGGTCGTGACCCAGCGTCGACCGCGTGTGGAAGCTGTTCCCGCAGCTGCAGGTCACCGTGATCTCTTTGTACTCGGGATGGATTCCGTCTTTCATGGCTGCTGTGACCTGGGGCCGGCTGAAGGAAAAAGGCGCGCAGTGTAGCGACGCGAACCCGCCCCCGCAAGAAAAAACCGGCTCGAAAGCCGATTTGTCGGCGAGGCGGGCTGGCAGCGGGTAAGAGTCACACGGTTATCCACAAAAGTTGTGGATAAGTGTGTGGATGACCGAAGTGCGCTGCGCGACGGCTGCTTACAAAAATGTGACATCGTCAAATTGGTCAATTTTTCACCAGTGGTTTTTGGGCTGTGTCGTCAACAACTTGCAGGTGGCTGCTGAGGTGTAGCGTTCAAAACAGTCATCGATGCGGCCGGACGTTGCAACAGCGGCACCGGTGTGCATAACCCCCGTGCGCGCAGCCTGCGCACGAACCGCCGCAGCCCGAAAAATTTGTGCGTCCGTTCACGAACTTGCACGCGACAATGCAATCGGCCGTGGAACTTTTGCTACCCGGCGGCCGTTGCGCTCGACGCCTTGGGCTCCGGCTGCCCGGCCGGCAGGAACAGAGCCTGCAGGTCGTTCAGGAACCGCTGGCCCAGCTCCGTCACCTGCCATCGACCCGCCCCCGCCTGCTGCAAGAGACCTCGGCGCTGCGCCTCGGCAACAGCCCCCGCAACCGTCGCGAAGCCGAGTCCCGTGCGCGCCTCGTAGTCGGCTTCCGCAAAGTCGTCCATCAATCGCAGCACGTTCAACATGTATTCGAACGGCAGCTCTGCGCTCTCGACCGTGAAGCGATCGCTGATGCGCTCCGCAGCTGCACGCCGCAGGAACTCTCGCGGCTGCTTGATGCGCGCGCTGCGAACGATCGCAGCGCGTCGCTCAGTGTTTGCGAGCCACGTCAGCTTGCCGTGTGCGCCCGCGCCGACACCGATGTAATCGCCAAACTGCCAGTAGTTGAGGTTGTGCCGGCTGCGCCGTCCGGCGCGCGCATAGGCTGACACCTCATAGTGCTCGTACCCGTGCGCCGCGAGGCGCTCCTGACATTCCAACTGCATCTGCCAGATCGCATCCGAATCCGGCAGCGGCGGCGGGCGATGGTAGAAGACCGTGCCCGGCTCGAGCGTCAACTGGTAGTGCGAGATGTGCGCCGGTCCGAGTGCCAGCGCTGCATCGAGATCGGCGAGCGCCTGCTCACGAGCCTGCGCCGGAAGCCCGTACATCAGGTCGAGATTGAAATTATCAAGGCCGGCGCGCGCGACCTCTTCGACTGCCCTGGCGATATCGCCGCTGCTGTGAATGCGGCCGAGCGTCTGCAGATGGGCCGCGTCGAATGTCTGCGCGCCGAGCGACACGCGATTGATGCCGGCGTCGCGATAGCCGGCGAAGCGGCCGTGTTCGATCGTGCCGGGGTTCGCTTCGAGCGTGATCTCGGCATCCGGTGCAAACGGCACGCAGGCGCGTGCGGCGTCGAGGAAGCGGCCGACCTGCTCAGGCGCAAACAAGCTGGGCGTGCCGCCGCCGAAGAACACGGATGTCAGCGTGCGGCCTTGCGCCGCCGCCGCGTCCGTTGCGAGATCATCGAGCAATGCATCGATGTACTGCTGCTGCGGAATCGACTCGGGCGCGGCGTGCGAATTGAAGTCGCAGTACGGGCACTTGCGCACGCACCACGGCATGTGGACGTAGAGAGCGAGCGGCGGCAGCGAAGTCAGCATCGGCTAGTTGCCGCTGACTTCGCGTTGCAACTGGGCGACGAGCCCGCGCAGCGCCTGGCCGCGATGGCTCAGCTGATTCTTCTCCGCAGCGGGCAATTCCGCGACGGTCACGCCTGGCGGTAGCTCGAAAACGGGGTCGTAGCCGAAACCGCCGGTGCCGCGCGGTGCGACAGCGATGCGGCCTTCCCACGTGGCCTGGCTGACCAGCGGGAACGGATCCTCCGCCCAGCGCATGTAGACGAGCGCGCAGCAATAACGCCCACCGCGCTCGGCGACGGGCCGCCCATGCAGCGCCGCGAGCAGCTTGCGCAGATTGTCAGCGTCGCTCGCGTGCTCGCCGGCATAGCGCGCCGAGTAAATCCCCGGAGCGCCGCGCAATGCGTCGACTTCCAGCCCCGAGTCGTCCGCGATCGCCGGCAGCTGCGCCAGCTGCGCCGCGTGGCGCGCCTTGATGATCGCGTTCTCGACGAAGCTCAGTCCGGTTTCGGCAACCGCGGCGCGCGTGAAGTCGGACAACGGCACGACTTCGATAGCAAGCGGCGCGAGCATCGCGCGCAGCTCGTGCAGTTTGCCGGGATTGCCGGTCGCGAGAACGACGCGCATCGGCCGGTTACTCTGCGTGCAGCGCTTCCAGCTGCCGCGCCAGGAGCTGACCGATGCCGTTCGCCGCGAGATTCAGCAATTCATCGAGCTCGTGCCGGCGCAGCGCGTGGCCTTCGGCAGTGCCCTGCACTTCGATGAAGCCGCCGCCGTTGTTCATCACGACATTCATATCGGTCTCGGCATCCGAGTCTTCCGCGTAGTCCAGATCGAGCACCGGTACGCCCGCCCAGATGCCGACTGACACGGCAGCGACCTGGCCGTGAATCGGGCTCTCGCGCAGCGCGCCCTTGCGCACGAGCACGTCGACCGCATCGACGAGCGCGACGTAACCGCCGGTGATGGAGGCGGTGCGCGTGCCGCCGTCTGCTTGCAACACATCGCAATCGATAGTGACGGTCCGCTCGCCGAGCGCTTTGAGGTCGACGACGGCCCGCAGCGCGCGACCGATCAGCCGCTGGATCTCCAGCGTGCGACCGCCTTGCTTGCCGCTCGCGGCTTCGCGCTTGCTGCGCGTGTGCGTCGAGCGCGGCAGCATGCCGTATTCAGCGGTAACCCAGCCCCGACCGGTGTTGCGCAGGAAGGCGGGCACGCCGTCCTCGACGGAGGCCGTGCACAGCACGCGCGTGTCGCCGAATTCGACGAGTACCGAGCCTTCGGCGTGGCGGGTGAAACGGCGGGTAATGCGTATCGGCCGCAGCTCGTCGGGAGCGCGGCCGCTCGGTCTGGCTTTCATGGCCGGCGATTTTACCCGTGCCAGCGCAGGACTGCGGCAGTGCTGTTGTCGCTGAACGGCGCGGATGCCTGCACGGCGCGACGGCCGAGCGCTTCGAGCCAGGCCCGCAGCTCCTGGTTGTCCTCGCGGAAGAATCCCGCGATGTCGCTGTCGCGCAGGTTGGCCCAGATGCCGTCGGTGCACAGAAGCAGGACGTCGCCCGGCTGCAGCGCGTGTCGGCCGCTCACCGTCATCTCGGGAATGGCCGGATCGCCGCCGAGGCAGCATTCGACGAAATTGCGCATCGGGTGCGTCGGCAATTCTTCCTCGGTGATCTTGCCCTCGCGCAGCAGCAGCTCGACGTGGCTGTGGTCGCGCGTCCGCTGCAGGATCTTGCCGTGACGCATGTGATACACGCGGCTGTCGCCGATGTGCGCCCAGAACGCCGCGCCTTCCTGGACCAGGCAGATTGCGGTGGTGGCACGCGGCCGCGTATCGATGGTCTGCCCGTTGCCGAGCTTCGCAACTTCATCGTGCGCGCGGCTCAGCGCCATGTGCAGGAATCCCAGCGGATCGAACAGCGGCAGCGAGGTCTGCCGGAAGGATTCGAGCAGGCTCTTGAGCGCAGTATCCGCGGCGCGGCTGCCGTCCGAGTGCCCCCCCATGCCGTCGATGACGACCAGCAGCGCGGCTTGCTCCGCCGCCGAGACCGTCACGCGGTCCTGGTTGTCTTCGCGGTCTCCGAGGAGACTCAGCTCTGCATACTCGATCCGCAAGCGGGCTCCGGCGCCAGGCCTGTCAGCTGCTACACTTCGACGCCACGGCATACAGCCGGGCGCGGCGCTTTATATCACCGCGCGACACACCCGTGTAAGACAGCGTTTGCCTTAATCTGAACTCAATGATCCGGAGCATGACAGGGTTCGCGCGCCGCGAACGCCAGGGGCCGTGGGGCACGCTGGTGTGTGAGCTGCGCACTGTGAATCACCGCTATCTGGAGGCATCGCTGCGGCTGCCGGACGAGCTCAAAGCGCTCGACAATGAAGCGCGTCAGACGATCGCCGCGGCGCTCCGCCGCGGCAAAGTCGACGCGAGCCTGTATCTGAAGGCCGCGAGCGGCGTGCAGCGTTCGCTGGAGCTGGACAGCGCACTGCTCGACGAACTGCTCGCACGCGTCGCGCAAGTGCGGACTCGGCTGCCGGAGGCTGCGCCGGTGAGCCCGCTCGAGTTGCTGCGCTGGCCCGGCGTGGTGCGCGAAGCCGAGCTGGACGCGAAACCCGTGCTGATCGCCGCGCTCGAGTTGCTGCGCGAGGCGCTGACGGAGCTCAACGAAACGCGCCATCGCGAAGGCCAGCGGATCCGCGAGCTGTTGCTGGCGCGTTGCGCTTCGATGCGCGCGCACGTGCAAGTCGTCAAGGTGCGGCTGCCGGAGGTCTCGCAGCGCATGCGTGAGCGCATCGTGGAGCGCATCTCGCAACTCGGCGTCGCGCCGGACACCGAAAGGCTGGAGCAGGAGCTGGTGCTGTACGCGCACAAGATGGACGTCGACGAGGAGCTCGACCGGCTCACCGGTCACCTCGACGAAGTGGCCGCGGTGCTCGATTCCTCGGAGCCCGCCGGGCGCCGGCTCGACTTCCTGATGCAGGAGCTGAATCGCGAAGCCAACACGCTCTCCTCGAAATCCCAGGACAGCGAGACCACGCGCGCCGCGGTCGACATGAAGGTCGCGATCGAGCAGATGCGCGAGCAGGTCCAGAACGTCGAGTAGCCGATGGCGAATCGAGGCAAGCTGTTCGTGATCGCGGCGCCGTCCGGCGCCGGCAAGACGTCGCTGGTGCGCGCGCTGATGAAACAGCGGCCGGCGCTGCGCTTCTCGATTTCGTACACGACGCGCCGGCAGCGGCCGACCGAGCGGGACCGCCACGACTATTTCTTCGTCGACAAGGCTGAGTTCCAGCGCATGGTGGACGCGCACGAATTTCTCGAGCACGCGCAGGTGTTCGATAACTACTACGGGACTTCGCGCAAGCAGGTTGAAAGCCTGCTCGACGCAGGTGAGGACGTATTGCTAGAGATCGACTGGCAGGGTGCGCAGCAGATCCGCCGCGCGCTACCGGAATGCCGTTCGATTTTCGTGCTGCCGCCGTCGCTCCCGGCACTGGAACAGCGGCTGCGCAACCGCGCCACCGACAGCGATGAAGTCATAGCGCGACGGCTGCGCGATTCGATCGCCGACCTGTCGCACTGGAACGAGTTCGACTATATCGTGATCAACGACGACTTCACGCGCGCGACCGAAGATCTGCAGGCGATCGTCACCGGCCGCGGCGAGCATCTGCGCCGCGAGCGCGCGGACCTGCAGCCGCTGCTCGCAAAGCTCCTGAGTTAGAGGACGACCGCATGAAAATCCCAACGCTCCTGGTTGCCGGCATCGCTGCCGTGACGCTGTTCGGCACGGCCGCGCAGGCTCAGCAGAGCAGCCCGCGGACCGTCAACGTCAACGGCCAGGGAGAAGTGCGGGCCGAGCCGGACCGCGCCACGGTCACGCTCGGCGTCGAATCGCGCAAGCCGAAGCTCGATGACGCGCGCGCCGAAGTCGCGAAGACGGTCGATGCAGTGCTGAAGCTGACCCGCGAGCTGAAGGTGGATCCGAAGCTGGTGACATCGACGCGTGTCAGCGTGCAGCCCGAATACAACTGGAATCCGCAGTCGAACGAACGCAATCTCATCGGTTATTACGTCGCGCGCCAGGTCGAAGTGGAGCTGCACGACCTGGACAAGCTCGGCCAGCTGCTGGAGCGCGCCACCGACCTGGGCGTGAACCAGATGGGCGATCCGCGCCTGGATTCCAGCAAGCGTCAGGACCTGGTGCGCGAGGCACTCGCCAAGGCCGTGCTCGATGCACGCCAGAACGCCGAGGTCGTCGCCAAAGCCGCCGGCGCGACGCTCGGCCGCGCGCGCACGATCACCGCCAACGCCGAATTCACCCCGCCGCCGATGCCGATGGTCCGCGCCATGGCGGCGGAAGCGAAGGCGCCCGGCGCGCCGTACCAGAGCGGCGAGATGGCCTTCAATGCGACCGTGAGCGTTCAATACGATCTCGACCCGCAATGAGCCCGCCATGAACACCGCGCGCAGCACCCGCGCCGCCACGCTTGCAGCCCTGTTGCTGCTGGCCTGTACGACGCACGCGATCGAAATCCCGAAACCGCAGGCGCAGCCTGAGCAGCCGCAGCAGCAACCGCCGCCCGACGTGAACGTCACGCCCACGGACGAGCGCGCGTTCTACGAGAAGGTTCAGCGCGTCACGGCCTTTCGCGCGATGCGCGGGCTGAAGATTCCCGCCGACGTCTTCTCCGAGCTGGGACATGGCAACGCCGACGTCGCGGTCGCAAGGCTCAGCGAGAAGGCCAGGAGCGGCGACAACGACGCAAACATCGCGCTCGTGCTCACGCAACACTGGTGTGCCGCGGTCGGCCAGCAGCGCGCAGGCGACCCGAAAGCTGCCATCGCGAAGCTGGTGCAGAATCAGCCGGAGCAGCGCGCCGCGCGAGTCGCGGGCGTGATCTACGCGGAGGTCGAGTACATGCAGCACGCCAGCGCGAGCTGCAGCAAGGCCCCGTTCGACTACAACGGCATCGAAGCGCGGCTGCGCTCTTCGGCCGCAGCCGGAGACGCGGCGAGCGCGACGGAGCTCGCGCAGTTCCTGCGTGACCCGGCACAACGCGCAGCAATGCTGCAGAGCGCGGTGAAGAAGAACTATCCGCAGGCCGTGTACAAGATCGCCACCAACCTGCTGATGGCCGTACAGCGCGGCCAGACGACCGAGAACGTGAGCCAGATCCGCGAGCTGCTGAAGATCGCGGGGCGCGAGATCCCGCGGGCCAAGCTCGACCTGGCGAATTGCATGGCGGTCGGGTGCGACGGTCACCCGGCCGATGCGATGACAGCGCGCGCTTTCGGCCTCGACGCCGCGCGCGACGGCGAGCCGACGGCATTCGCCTCGATGGTGCGGATGCCGTGGGGCGGACGGATCACGCGGCAGGAGCTGCTGGCGTGGCAGTACTTCGGCGACCGGCTGAACGAAGCCGGCTGCATGGGCGACCAGTTCGTGCCGACGACGCTCGCCTTCGGCCAGACGATCGGCCTGCTGGAGCGGAACATGGATGCGAAGTTCCTGCAGGCAGCGCACGCGCAGGCCGACCAGCTCTGGAGCGAGCATGGCGTGCGGGCGATGAAAGAGAACGGATGCGAATGAAGAAAAGGCTGTGGGCTGTAGGCCGTAGGCTGTAGCCAGACGAGAAACAGAGCTCCTTTCTGGCTACAGCCTACAGCCTACGGCCTACAGCCTAGAGAGCCTGCGCGATTTCCTGCAGCAGCCCGTTGTCTTCGGGCTTCGTCCCGGACGGGTATCGACCGATCAGCTTCCCGGTGCGGTCGATCAGGAACTTCTCGAAATTCCACTGCACGTCGCCCGGGCGGCCGTTGGCCGGCGAGGTCAGCCATGCGAACAGCGGGTGGCGGTTCGCGCCGTTCACCTCGACCTTGGCGCTCAGCGGGAACGTCACGTTATAGGTGATCGTGCAGAAGCGCATGATGTCGGCCTCGGCGCCGGGCTCCTGCTCGCCGAACTGGTTGCACGGAAAGCCGATCACGGTGAAGCGCTGGCCCTTCAGCTCGCGATACAGGCGCTCCAGCCCGGCGTACTGCGGCGTGTAGCCGCACTGGCTCGCGACATTCACCACCAGCGCGACGCTGCCGCGCAGCGGCGCGAGCAGATCGGGCATGCCATCGATGCCCTTCACGCGAAAGCTGTAGAAGTCACTCATGCGCCAAGCATTGGATCAGCGAGGCGCTACGTCAACTGCAACTTGAATTAAGTGTTCGTCGGCTACGCGGCGATGCGGTCGACCAGCAGCACGCTGCCGTCGACGCCGGTGACGCGCGCCTTGGCGCCGGCCGGCAGGTTCGGGCCGCGGATCGGCCAGTCGCGGTTGCCCAGGCGGATGCGGCCGCTGCCGTTCTGGATCCCCTGCTCGAGCACGATCACCTGGCCGATGTGGCTGTGACCCGAGCGATGCCCGGCGAGCGGGCTGTTGAGCTCGCGAGTGCGCGCACGATGCTGCCGCCAGAAGTACAGGGCAAACACGGTCGCGGCAAAGATCACGAACCAGGTCATGGGCAACTCGATGAAAAAGGGGCCAGAGCGACGGAACGCGCGCAGCGTAGCAGCTCGCTCTTGCGGGAAACGATGAGCGAGGTCACAACCCCGCGCGTGCCCCGCTTTAACGTAACGCTGACTACCCGGCGAGTTGTGAGCGAATTCCGCAATGGCGCTTCAGGTGGACGAGCAACAACGAGAGCGCTGCCGGCGTGACGCCCGGCACGCGGCCTGCCTGGCCGAGCGTCGCGGGTCGCACCTCGCGCAGGCGCTGCCGCACTTCCGTCGAAAGCCCGCGCACCTGCGCGTAGTCGAGGTCGGCCGGCAGGCGCAGCTCTTCGTGGCGCCGCTGCCGCTCGATCTCCAGCTGTTGCCGATCGATGTAGCCGGTGTATTTCGCGAGCACGTCGACCTGCAGCGCGACCTGCTCCGCCAGCCGCGCGTCCGCATCGACCGCACGCATCCAGTCCGGCTCGCCCACGGCGGCGATGGCAGTCAATGCCGAGTAGGAAACCTCCGGCCGCCGCAGCAGACCGAAGGCATGCACCTCGCGCGACAGCGTCGCGAAGTCGTTCGGACGAACGACCGTACGCTCCAGGCGCGCGACCTCCTCCGCCGTGCGATCGCGTTTTGCGGCGAACAGGCTCCAGCGCTCCGGCGCGATCAGCCCGAGCTCCCGGCCGCGCGGCGTCAATCGCAGGTCGGCGTTGTCCTCGCGCAGCAGCAGGCGATATTCGGCGCGGCTCGTGAACATCCGGTACGGCTCGCTCGTGCCGCGCGTGATCAGATCGTCGACGAGCACGCCGATGTAGGCCTCGTCGCGACGCGGCCACCACGGCGCGCGCTCCTGCACACGCAATGCGGCATTGATGCCGGCGAGGATGCCTTGCGCTGCCGCCTCTTCGTAACCGGTGGTGCCGTTGATCTGGCCCGCGAAGAACAACCCGGCGACGAACTTCGTCTCCAGGCTGTACTGCAGGTCGCGCGGATCGAAATAGTCGTACTCGATCGCATAACCGGGCCGCGTCACGTGCGCACGCTCGAAGCCCTTGATCGAGCGCACCAGCGCCAGCTGCACGTCGAACGGCAAGCTCGTGGAAATTCCGTTCGGATAGATCTCGTGCGTCGTCAGCCCTTCGGGCTCGATGAAGATCTGGTGCGACGTCTTGTCCGCGAAGCGATGCACCTTGTCCTCGACCGACGGACAGTAACGCGGACCGACGCCTGCGATGACGCCGGTGAACATCGGCGAGCGATCGCAGCCGGCGCGGATGATTTCGTGCGTGCGCTCGCTGGTCGCCGTGATGTGGCAGCAGACCTGGCGCGGGTGATCGCTGCGCCGGCCGAGATAGGAGAACACTGGCACGGGCTCGTCGCCGGGCTGCTCGGCGAGCCCCGAGTAGTCGATGGTGCGGCCGTCGATGCGCGGCGGCGTTCCTGTCTTGAGCCGTCCCACGCGGAACGGCAACGCGCGCAGCCGCTCTGCGAGCCGGTTGGACGGCGGATCACCCGCGCGACCGCCCTGGTAGTTCGTCAGGCCGACGTGGATCTTGCCGCCGAGGAACGTGCCGACCGTCAGCACGACTGCGCGCGCCTGGAATTCGATGCCGGTCTGCGTGACGACTCCGCGCACCTGCTCGCCTGCCACCAGCAGGTCGGCGACCTCCTGCTGGAACAGCGTCAGATTCGGCTGATTCTCCAGCATGGAGCGGATCGCCTGCTTGTACAGGACACGATCGGCCTGCGCGCGCGTCGCCCGCACGGCCGGGCCCTTGCTGGCATTGAGGATGCGGAACTGGATGCCGGCGCGGTCGGCCGCCTGCGCCATCGCACCGCCGAGCGCGTCGATTTCCTTGACCAGATGACCCTTGCCGATGCCGCCGATCGCCGGGTTGCAGCTCATCTGCCCGAGCGTCTCGATGCTTTGCGTCAGCAATAGCGTACGCACGCCCATGCGCGCCGCGGCCAGAGCGGCCTCGGTGCCGGCGTGACCGCCGCCTACAACGATGACGTCGAAGTCCTCGGGAAAGCGCATGTCGGACCCGGGGGGCCTGGTTTCAGGGGGCGCGTATTGTGGGTCGGAAGTCACTCGGCCGGCAAGGCGCCGCCCGAATCTCTCAGCACGACGGAGCAGGCGAGCTGCTCGCTGATTTTTCTATCGTCCGCCGGTTCCGGAACCGCGTCCGGCGCAAGCGCTTGCATCGCGAAGCAGTCGAGCCGGTCCGCCCTCGCCGGATCCAGCGGCAACCCGGCTTCCTGTTTCCGATACATGGACGCGAGCATGAACATCGCCATGGCGTCGCCGGCTTTCGTCCCCTGCCGCGCCTGGACCAGAGCGTCCTCGAAAGCGCCCTTGGACTGCTTCGCGTAGGCTGCTGCACGCTCGGGATCGAGAGCGGTAAGTGTCTCAGCGAGCTTTGCAGCGCTGCGGGCGAGATGCACTTTGGCCGGCAGGTAGCCCGCCCGGGCTGGCCTCTGCAGGCGATCGAGACCTTCCAGCACCAAGTCGTCTTCGATGAGATCGAGTGCCCGCAGGACCTCGACGTAAGGATCGCCCCGCAGCGCCAGCCAGGTCGCGCCCGGAGAGTCCCAATCGTCATCCTCGAACGCGCTGTCGTAGGCGGCGCGATAATCGCGAACGCCGTCGATCGCATGCGCGTCCTGGAGATACCGCGCGAGCAAAGCGTCGAAGAAGTTTGCGTCCGGTTGCGATGAGAGATGCAGATCGAAGCGTGCGCAGGGCACCAGGCGCTGCAGAATCTCGGCGGATTCGCGCTGCGAGCGCGAGCGCTCGAGTCGCAGGATGTCTTTCTTCATCTCGAAATACTCATTCTCCCCGCCGCCGGGCCAGCCACCGCATCTATAGTCGAAACGCGTACGAGCCTGCGCCCTCAAGTCTGTTGCAGGCGGTAGCCGTACCACCTGTGTGGGCAGCCAATCGCTGCCGTCCAGCACCGGCACCCGATGGTCGTGGTCAACGTGCTGGATCGGCTTTGCGGCAATCTTGAACCTGGATCCGATCGGAATGGCGCGGATCTGCGCTGCCGTGACGGGTTGGCGGCTGCACATGCTATCCACGCCGAAAGAGAACAGCTCGACGTTGCGAGCCGAAGGGTCGGGAAGCTGCAGCGGCTCCACGACCTTGAGCTGCAGTCCCCACGATTCATGGCATTGATCGCGCTGCGACTCGTCGTCGCAGGTGCCGATCTCGACGCTGGCGTAGCCAGTCACTTCGCCGTACAGCAGGTATTCGTCGGCAGCCGCGTCGACAAATGACTCGTGAACCATAGTGCAAGCATGCGCGCTGGCCGTTGCGAGACATCCCGCGATCCCGAGCGCAAGAGCTGCTGCGCAACCGTGCGACTGGCGAATCGTTCGCCGCTGCATATCCGTGATCTCCTGTTCAGCCGCTGCGCACCCGCTTCAGCAGGATGAGAGCCATTGCCAGCAACACGCCGACGCCGACGATCAATACCGACCACAGCACGACGAGGCGGACCGGCGTCTGCTTCGGCGGCGGCCGCAACGCAGCGTCGCCCCCCAGCACCCGCGGCGTCTGAACACTGCCCTCTGCTACGAGCTTCGAGCGCTCGTCCGAGCCGACGTCCGCCAGCAACGCATCGCAGGCGCTCGCCATGGACACTGCGGCGCGCTTGCTGCCGTACGCGAGCGTGAACGGCCCCGATCCCTGCGCCAGGAAGCGCAGGCGCGCCGGGCGATAGCCGAGCTCCAGCGCCGTTTCGCGATAGAGCTGCGGATCCTTCGCGATCTTCACGCGCCAGTAGCGATCGCTGGTCGCGTCGAAATTGCCCGGCGGACTTTCACGACGTTGCGTGTCGCTGACAATGCGGTACGCCTCGCCGTGCCAGCGCTCGGACCAGGGCGCCTTCGCATCGTCACGGCTGTGCAGGGTCACGCGCACGGAGCTGTTGTCCTGCGGCAGACGTAAGCGCGCATACGTCACTGGTGCGCGGCGGCCAGTATCGAAGAACAGCACTTCCGGGTCGTCCGTGACGTGGTTCGTCGCCATGAACCAGGCGGGCTCGATCTCCTGCGCCGCGCCGACGCGTTCGGCGATCACGCTGGTGATTACCAGCGGCTCGCCGCCGTCCACTCGCTGCACGCGCAAATACCTGTAGGCGCGCGCAGGTAGCTCCACGCGCTCGCGCGTGAGTTGTTTGTCGCCCATGGTTGCGTGCAGCAGCGTGCTCGCCGGGACGATCACGGCCCAGCGATCGAGATCGTCGCTCGCCCAGATACTGACCTTCACCTGCGACGCGCCATCCGGGCTCTGCCAATCGAACTGAACCGCGCGGATCGGCTCGCTGCTGTCGTGCGCGTCCATGATGTGAGTGCGCCCATTGGCCTCGGCGTCCGGGCCGACGGGTTCGACGACCACATCTGCGCCGCGTCCGGTTCGGATCTCGATGCGCGCCCCGGCGGCAGCGTGTACCGGCGCGTCGCGCAGCTCGAACACGGGCAGCGACTCCTCGGTAATCGCGGGCTCCACCGCGATCGGCGCCGTGCAGAAGGCATGCGGCACCGGTTGACCTTCGGCGTTGAACACGCGCACGTCGCCCAGGTCCGCGCGAGTCACAGCCTGATACACAGCATCCGGCAGCGTCGTCTCGATCAGCGGCGTCCCTGACGGCGCGTCGATATCGATCCCCTGTGCGTAGTCGTCCAGCGTCGGCGCAGCGCCGAACGCCGGACTCGCGGCCACGAACAGGCAAGCGGCGATCAGCAATGGTCTCGTCATTGCAGCGCGTCTCTCTTCGGAGGAAGTGGAGCGAGGTAACCGGTGATGACCAGCAGCAGGCCGACAGTCAGGAACGATGCGATCCGCGCCACCGTGTTGATGCTCGAGAGATCGACGAAGAACAGCTTGGCGATCACCACGCCCATCAGCCCGACGCCGACGATCCACACATAACGCCATTTTTGCTTCGCGGCGGCGGTCATCGCTGCGAACCCGAGCACGCCCCAGAAAATCGACAGCGCCGACTGCACGAAGGTCGAATGCGCGATGCCGTAAGCGGTGATCGGCGCGCCCCAGTTGTGATGCAGCGAGCGGATCAGCGCGGCGTTGAGCCAGATGAATACGATGCCGGCCGCCACCGCGATCAGCGCGCGGTTGTCGTGATCCCACAAGTCGGTGCGCTGCTCCGGCGCGAGCGCGCTCCACCACATCGCGATCGATGCGATGGCCAGTGCGACGCACACGTCCAGCGGATTGAGCAGCGGCAGATACGGCAGCCAAGCGGCATCGCCAGTGCTGCTGAGATTGATCACTACGATCCAGACGCACAGGGCGATCACGAGCGGCACCGCGCCGTACAAACGATACGCGACAGCGTGCTGCGCGATCGGCCAGTTCGGTCGCAGCTCGCGCCGGCCGAGCCACGCCAGCAGCGCTGCCGGGACCACGCCCCACGCCAGGGCCGCCCAGACTCCGGTCGTGCGTTGCGCGACCTGCCAGTTCAGCTCCCAGGCGAACAGCGCTGCCAGGGCCCAGCACGCGCCGCCGTGCAGCCACTCGATCGCTTCATGTCGCTGCGGCTCCGCGATTCGCAGCAACGCGAAATGCGTGATGAAGAGGGCTGCCCAGCCTATAGCGCCCCACTGTGCGAACGGATGGCCCAGCGGCTGCGCGTGAGCGAATCCATACAGGCCGACCAGCGCGGGCAGGAACAAGGCGATCCAGCGCGGCAACGGCCACTGCCAGCGAATGGCGAGCCACGTGAGGATCGCGGCAGTGACGCTCGCGTATACGAGCAGCGAGCCGAGCGCCGACGACGCGAAGTAGCGGCTGATCTCATTCCCGCCGCCGATGAACCACCACATCACGCCCCAGAACAGGAACACCGCTGCGAACCCGGCTTCGTACACGGCGCGCTTCGACTCGTTGCGGAACAGCCAGTAGCCGCTGCAGACGCCGGACACAGCCAGCATGGTCGCGCCGAGATAGGCGCTGTTCGCAATGGGTTGAGTGGAGTGCAGGCTCGGGAAGCCGATCAGATAGCCGACGCCCGCGGCGGCCTGCAGCAGCGTGCCGAAGGCCCGCGGCAAGCGCCGCTCCTGACGCACGCCGAGCCACAAGAGGCCGGCGCCTTCGACTGCCCACATCGCCGCAGTGGTACGCGTGTCGAACGCGAGCGGGATCGCGAGACTCGCGAAGATCACGCCGAGCGCTGCGAAGGCTTCGACCAGCAGCCGGAACGTCTCGCGACGCGTCGCGAACAGAGCCCAGCCGAGCAGCAGGTAGAACGCGCCCAGCGCGAGCGCACTCCACGCCAGCCCGTACTCGATGCGCGACACCATGGTCGCGTGCAACGTGAATGCGACCACCGGCAGGCCGAAGACGAGCGAGCCGGACAGATAGCCTTGCAGCTTCGGCGGCTGGCGCACGCAGTTGAGCACCGAGACCGCGACGTACATCAGGAAGAACAGGATCAGGAACGCGTCGGCCGCGAACAGGTCGCCGGCCTGGTACGAGTTCGCACGCCACAGACCCGCGATCGTGAAGGTGAACACGAAGCCGAGGACGTTCAGCACGCGCCAGGTCCTGAACCAGGCGACGGCGAACACGCCGAGATTCAGCAGCGCGTAGTAACTGAACAGCGCGACGTAATTGCCGCTGCCGGTCGAGACCAGGATCGGCGCGAGGAAGCCGCCTGCAGTACCGATGACCGCGAGCGACAGTGCGTTCTGAAAGACTGCAAGCACTGCAGCGGCGAGCGCGATGACAGCCATCAGGCCGAACGCGAGCGTGAATGGCAGCAGGTGGTACAAGCGGGTCGCGGCGAATACGGTCAGATACAAGCCTGCAACGCCGCCGCCCTGCAGAAGCTGTCCGTACACTGCGTGCCGCTCGCGCAGCCGCCAGCCGACGATCAGCAGCGCGAAAGCGCCGAGCGCCATGCCGATGAAGCGCAGCTCGATCGGCACCGTCGTGCGCTCCGCCACATACTTCGCCAGGAAGCTGGCGCCGATGAACAGGATCACGATGCCGGCGCGCGCGAGCGGATTGCCGCCCTTGAGCCACGCCATGAATGCGGCGAAGGCGCGATCGAAGGCAGTCGGCGGGCTCGGCGGTGCAGGCGGCCTGGCCGATAAGGGTTGCGACAGCAGCGTCTCGGTGCGCGCAACGGGACCAGGTGCCGGCGATGGCGGTGGCGGCGCAACCCCAGGCGCGGCGGCTGCGGGGCGAGGCGGCGCTTGGGCCGCCCGCTGGGGTGTCGGCTGTGGCGTCACCTCCGGTGCCGTTGCGCTCGCATCGGGCGCGGCCTTGAAGGATGCGAGCCGCTGCTTCAGCTCCTGCAGCTGCTGATCGAGCGCTGCGGTGTACGAGCGCAAATGGAGCACCTGCGCGAGCAGTACGCCTAGGGCCGCACCGATCACGAATCCGCCAATGCTCTGCTGGATGGAGGCGCCGACTACGCCGAGCAGGATCGCCAGGCCCCAGGTCGCCCCTTGCGAGGATCGTTTTTCTGTCTGCATGCGAGCACCCGTTGCAGTGCGCGCATCTTATCAGGCCTTGCCGTTACCCTGGTGCGCCTTCGCCTTGCGCTCCCGTTCGCGCAGCAGCGCGAGCGCCAGCTTTTCGAGTCGCGACGGCGACAGCGGGCCGCGCGGCACCATGCGCGCCACGACGTTGTCGCGCCACGCTTCGAATACCACTGGGTTGATGTATGACTTGCGACACACGGCGGGCGTGTTGCCAAGCGCTTCCGCAACGTGCCGGGCGGTCGACGCGACGCAATGATTGAACGCGCGCCCGCTCACGCTCTCGCCCGCATCCTGGCAGGCGAGGAACGCGATCGCTCGCACCGTGCCGCCCCAGGTGCGGAAGTCCTTGGCCGTGAAACCTTCCGCGCCCATCGCCTCGCGCAGATAGTCGTTGACCATTCCGGAATCGACGGGCTGGCGCTGCCCTGCGTCGTCGACATACTGGAACAACTGTTGACCGGGCAACTGCTGGCAATGGCGGATGATGCGCACCAGCCGGCGATCGTCGAGCACGACCTCCTGCACGCGGCCGCTCTTGCCCTTGAAGCACAGGAAGGCGCGCCCGTCGCCGACGAACTTGACGTGCCGGTCGCGCAGTGTCGTCAGCCCGTAGGATTTGTTGGTGCGGGCGTACTCCTCGTTGCCGACGCGCAGCAGCGTCTCATCGAGCAGGCGCACGATCGCGGCGAGCACTTTGTTCTTCGGCAGGCCGGGCAGCGCGAGATCCTGCCGCAGGCGCCGGCGCAGCCGCGGCAGCTGCGCGCCGAACTCGATCATGCGCGCGAACTTGCCGGAGTCGCGCGTCTCGCGCCACTCGGGGTGATAGCGATACTGCTTGCGCTGGCGAGCATCGCGACCCGTCGCCTGCAGGTGACCGCGCGGCTCGCGACAGATCCAGACGTCGGTATAGGCGGGAGGAATCGCCAGCCGGCGGATGCGGTCGAGCGTGCGCGCCGCGGTCACCGGCCGGCCGTTCGGCCCCAGATAGTGGAAGTGCGAGCCGCGCCGCTTGCGGCGAATGCCTGGTTCGGTATCGGAGACGTAGAGCAGCCCGCTCGCCCGTGCGTGACGGCGGGCTTGCACGACCGCGGCAGGAAGCTCTTCGTCAGCGGCCTGCAGCACGATGCCTCTGCAGCAGGCCCCAGCAGAGCAATACGAAGCCGAGCACGAGCAGGATGTGGATCGCGCCCACCGCCAGCTTGATGCCGAACCACAGCACGCCCCAGCAGATCATCATCGCCACGCCGAGCCACACCAGCACTTTCATCGCAATTCCTCGGACCCTCTGTGCAATATCGGGAACGCTCGGGAAATTCCCGGGTTCCTCGCGCGGCCCGCGCGGTCGATTGACGGCGGGGATTCCCTACTCCACTCTCCCGGTGCGAAGGCAGGGGTGGAGGGCGCAATGAGTGCTTCGATGCGCGTGCTGATTTTCTGTGCAGCCTTGGCTTTGAGCCCGGGCGCACCCGTGTCGGCAGCGGAGTCGCCGGCGATTCATCCCGCGATCCAGGCGGCTGTCGACAGCCTGGAACGGCCTCCGAAGGATCGTGCGCGCGATGAGAACCGGCACTACGCCGAGATCATGGAGTTCTTCGGCGTGCGGCCCGGGCAGACGGTCATCGAGTTGTTCGCCGCCGGCGGCAACACCGCCGAAGTGCTGGCGCGTTCGGTCGGGCCGACTGGCAAGGTGTACATGCAGAACCCGCCATTCTGGTACGAGCGCGGCGGCGACAAATCAGTCGAAGAGCGGCTCGCGAACAATCGGCTGCCGAACGTGATGCGACTCGACAAGCCGCTCAACGATCTCGGCCTCGCACCCGACTCGCTCGACGGTGCGGTCGCGTTCATGGTGCTGCACGATTTCTTCTGGCTGTCGCAGGACGTGCCCGGGGTGCTCGCGGACCTGTACCAGGCGCTGAAGCCCGGCGGCTGGTTCGGCGTCGTCGATCACGCGGCGCCCGCCGGCAGCGGCATCCGCGATGCGCTGGATCGCGACCACGGCACGCATCGCATCGACGAGGCGTACGTGAAGAAGCTGTTCGCCGCAGCCGGCTTCGTGCTCGAGGCGAACGACGACGTGCTGCGCAATCCCGCCGACGATCGCACCAAACCGTTCTACGACGATTCGTTCAAAGGCAAGAGCACCGACCGCTTCGTGCTCCGCTTCCGCAAGAAGGCCGACTAAGCCATGCGCACACCCGTATTTGCACTGCTGCTCGCCACCCTGCTCTCAGCCACGGTCGTCGCCGCCGAGCGTCGCGAGCTGACAGCGGACGACATCAACGCGCTGCGCGAGGTCGCCGATCCGCAAGTCTCGCCGGACGGCGACTGGGTCGCATACACCGTGCGCACCACGGATCTCGTCAAGGACAAGCGCATCTCGCACCTGTGGATGGCGAGTTGGGACGGCAGCCGCCAGTTGCAGCTCACGCAGTCGGAGCACAGCGAGCACACGCCGCGCTGGAGCCCGGACGGCAAGTACATTTCCTTCATCACCGCGCGCGGCGGCGACGAGGAGCCGGAACAGGTATGGCTGCTCGATCGCACCGGCGGCGAGGCGAGCCCGCTCACCGGCTTCAACGGCGACGTGCTCGAGTACGCGTGGTCGCCCGACGGCAAGCGTCTCGCGCTGATCGTCGCCGACGAGGATCCGCACAAGAAGAAGAAGGGCGAGGAAGACAAGACGCCGCCGTCGATCGTCATCGACCGCTACTATTTCAAGGAGGACGAGACCGGCTACCTCGGCCCCCAGCACCAGCATTTATATGTATTCGACGTCGCGACCCGCAAAGCGGAGCTGCTGACGCCGGGCCGCTACGACGAGGGCTGGCCGTCGTGGTCGCCGGACGGCCGGCAGATCGCGTTCTTCAGCAAGCGCGGCGACGACCCGGACCGCAACAGCGAGTTCGGCCTGTATGTGATCGCGCCGGAGCCCGGCGCCGCGCCGAAGCTGCTGACGAAATTCCAGGGCGACAGCGGCGACTCGTCCGCGATGGCGCCGCCGAGCTGGCGGCCGGACGGGCGCGAGCTGGTGTTCGTGCAGGCCGGCGATCCGAAGCTCATCTATTACGGCACGCACAACCTGGCGGTCGTGTCGTCCGCCGGCGGCGAGCCGCGCATCCTCACGCACGCGCTGGATCGCAACGTCATGTCGCCGGTGTGGGCGCGCAACGGCCGCGCCATCTACTTCCTGGTCGAGGACGATCGCAACCAGCACCTGGCGCGCATCGAAACCAGCACCAACAAGATCGAGCGCCTGGTCGACGGACGACGCGAGACGAGCGCGTTCGACGTCGGCGGCAAAGAGCGCATCGCGGTGCTGGACGGCATCGTCGAAGCGCCCGAGGCGATCTACGCATTCGAAGAGCACCGCTATCGGCGCCTCACGCATCACAACGACGAATGGCTCGCCTCGGTGAAGCTCGGCAGCACGGAGGAGATCTCGTATCCGTCCAAGGACGGCACGCGCATCAACGGCTTCATCGTCAAGCCGCCGGATTACATGCCCGGACGCCGCTATCCGACGCTGTTGTGGATCCACGGCGGACCGGTCTCGCAGTATGCGAATTCGTTCACGCTGGCCTGGCAGATCTTCGCGTCGAACGGCTACGTCGTGCTCGGCGCCAATCCGCGCGGCAGCTCGGGCCGCGGCGAAGCGTTTGCGACTGCGATCTACGCGGACTGGGGCAACAAGGACACCGAGGACGTGCTAGGCGCAGTCGATTATGCAGTGGCGCAGGGCGTCGCGGATCCGCAGCGGCTCGGCGTCGGCGGCTGGAGCTACGGCGGCATCCTGACGAACTACGTGATCTCGAAGGACACGCGCTTCAAATCGGCGACCAGCGGCGCTTCGATCTCCAACATTCTCGCGGGCTACGGCACCGACATGTACGTGCGCGAGTACGAGGCGGAGCTGGGCACGCCGTGGCAGAACACGGAAACCTGGCTGAAGCTGTCGTATCCGTTCCTGCACGCGGACCGCATCAAGACGCCGACGCTGTTCCAGTGCGGCTCCAGCGACTTCAACGTGCCGCTGTTGAACTCGGAGCAGATGTACCAGGCGCTGCGCAGCCTCGGCGTGGAGACACAGCTGGTCATCTACCCCGATCAGTTCCACGGGCTGACCAAGCCCAGCTACCTGCGCGAGCGCATGCAGCGCTACCTGGACTGGCACGGCAAGTACCTGCAGCCGCCGCGCGGCGAGATCACCGCACGCTGACTATTGGGATTTGTAGACCTCGCCTGCTTTCATCACGAAGTCGACCTGCTCGAGCGCGCGGACGTCCTCGAGCGGGTCGCGCTTCACTGCGATGATGTCGGCAGAGAGTCCGCTCGCGATCGCACCCGTCTTGTCCTTGATGCCGAGCGCATCGGCGCCGTTGAGCGTCGCGGCCTGAATCGCCTGCATCGGCGTCATCCCGTAGCGAACCATGTAGGCGAGCTGCCTGGCGTTGTCGCCGTGCGGATAGACGCCAGCATCCGTTCCCATCGTCAGCTTGATGCCGGCTTTCACCGCCTTGCGGAAGTTCTCGCGCTGCGCTTCGGCGATCTCGCGGTCCTTGCGCAGGAATTCCTCCAGCTCGCCGCGCTTCGGCCCTTCAGCCTGCGTGTAGTCGCTGTTGTAGATGTCCATCGACAGGTAGATGCCCGCCTTCTTCGCGAGCTGCAGGCCTTCATCGTCGATCAGGCTCGCGTGCTCGACCGTGTCCACGCCCGCGCGGATCGCGGTCTTGATGCCGGCCGCGCCATGCGCGTGCACCGCGACCTTGCGGCCGGCCATGTGCGCTTCCTCGATCAGCGCCTGCATCTCTGCGAACGTGTATTGCTGCGCGCCGGGCGTATCGCCCTTCGAGAACACGCCGCCGGTGCCGCAGAACTTGATGACGTCGACGCCGTACTTCACGTTGCGGCGAACCGCCTTGCGCACGCCCGCGACGCCATCGGCGACGCCGTCGGCGGAGTAGTCGAATTCCGGCGCGAGCATGTTGTCGTCGCAATGTCCGCCGGTGATGCCGAGCGCCGGTCCTGACACCAGCATCCGCGGACCCGGGATATCGCCGTCGTTGATCGCATCGCGCACTGCGACGTCGCTGTAGCCTTCCGCGCCGACGTCACGAATCGTCGTGATCCCCGCCAGCAGCGTGCGTCGGGCAAAGGCCGCGCCTTTCAGTGCAACTCGCGGCACCGACAGGCCATAGCCGTAGAACGGCGGAAGCGTCGGATCGGAAGTAATGTGAGTGTGCGTATCGATCAGACCCGGCAGCACTGTGTACGCGCTCAAGTCGATGACCTTGGCTCCGGCGGGAATCGCCACCGCGGCCTGGGCGCCGACGGCTTCGATGCGCTCGCCGCGCACCAGGATCACCTGATCCGTAACGACCTTGCCGGTGGTGACGTCGACGAGACGTCCGGCGCGGATCGCGCTGACCTGGGCCTCGGCACCTTCAGCCGCAGCCGCGAACGCGCACCCCGCGAGTACAGCAACGACCAGACGCACATACATATTTATGGAACGCATTTCTGTCAGTCTCCCCATGCAAGCGAGCGCGCATTGTACTTCTGTTGTTTTATACAGTTTTCGGCCATCATACGCCGCCCATGAACGCCCACGTCACGCCCGTCGAGAACGCGCCGGCCGATCCGTTCGCCGAGCGCCTGAACCCGGCCCAATATCGTGCGGCCACGTACGGTGCGGCGAGCAGCGCCGGGTTTTCTGCCGGGCCGTTGCTGATCATCGCGGGCGCCGGCACGGGCAAGACCAACACCCTCGCCCATCGCGTTGCGCACTTGTTGCTCAAGGGTGTGGCGCCCGAGCGCATCCTGTTGCTCACCTTCACGCGCCGGGCCGCGCAAGAGATGCTGCGCCGGGCGGAACGCATCTGCGCCGAGGCACTGCGGTCCGATCCGGGCGCTACGACCCGCGGCAATGCCGCCAGGCTGCTCTGGTCCGGCACGTATCACTCGATCGGCAACCGGCTGCTGCGCGAGTACGCGCGGGTCGTCGGGCTCGAGCCTTCGTTCTCGGTGCTGGACCGCGGCGATGCGGCCGACCTGCTGGATTTCCTGCGCCAGGAGCTCGGGCTGGCGAAGAAGGAAAAGCGCTTTCCCCGCAAGGACACCTGCCTCGCGATCTACTCCCATCGGGTCAACAGCGGCCAGCCGCTGGCGCGCACGCTCGAAGAAGTATTCCCCTGGTGCAGCGATTGGAGCGAGGAGCTGACGCGGCTGTTCCGCCGCTACGTCGAGGTCAAGCATGCGCAGCAGCTGCTCGACTATGACGATCTGCTCCTTTACTGGCACATCCTCGTGCAGGAGGAGCGCGTCGCGCGCGACATCGGCGGGCGCTTCGAGCACGTGCTGATCGACGAGTTTCAGGACACGAACACGCTGCAGGCGCAGATCGTGTACGCGATGAAGCCGAACGGCTGGGGGGTTTGCGTGGTCGGCGACGACGCGCAGGCGATCTACTCCTTCCGCGCCGCCACCGTCGACAACATCCTCGATTTCCCGGCGCGCTTCGCGCCGCCGGCGCAGATCGTCAAGCTCGAGCAGAACTATCGCTCGGTGCAGCCGATCCTCGACGCTGCGAACACGCTGATGAGCGAGAGCCAGCGCCAGTACCAGAAGGAGCTGCGCTCCGACCGGCCGGCAGCGAGCAAGCCGGTCTACGTCGCCGTGCAGGATGATCAGGCGCAGGCGCTGTACGTCGTCGAGCATGTGCTCGCGGCCCGCGAGCAGGGAACGCTGCTGCGGCGTCAGGCGGTGCTCGCTCGCAGCGCGCATCACACCGACATGCTCGAGCTCGAGCTGCTCCGGCGCAACATTCCTTACGTGAAGTACGGCGGGCTGAAGTTCCTCGAAGCGGCGCACGTGAAGGACGTACTGGCGCTGCTGCGCTGGGCCGACAATCCGCGCAACCGCATCGCTGCGTTCCGGGTCCTGCAGCTGCTGCCGGGCGTCGGGCCGGCGACAGCGGATCGTTGCCTGAAAGTGTTCGAGGCGAGCGGCTTCGCCTGGCCGACGCTCGCCGAGTACCGCATGCCCGCGGCCGCCGAGTCGGAATGGTCGTCGCTGATGGAGCTGATGGCGGACCTGATGCATGCGCGCGAGTGGCCCGGCCAGCTTGGCCGCCTGCGCAAGTGGTACGAGCCGCAGCTCGAGCGCATCTACGACGCAGCCAAGGTGCGCGCCGGCGACATCGAGCAGCTGGAGCGCTTGTCCGGGCAGTACGCCACGCGCGAACAGTTCGTCACGGAGCTGACGCTCGATCCGCCGAACGTCACCGGCGATCTCGCCGGCGATCCGCTGCTCGACGAGGACTATCTGATCCTGTCGACGGTGCATTCCGCGAAGGGCCAGGAGTGGGACTGCGTGTACGTGCTCAACGTGTCGGACGGCAATTTCCCGAACGAGCACGCGGCCGGCCGGCCGGAGAGCATCGAGGAAGAGCGCCGGCTGCTGTACGTCGCAATGACGCGCGCCAAGCGCGATCTGCATCTGATCGCGCCGCTCAAGTACTACATCACGCAGCAAAGCCGCACCGGCGACGCGCATGTGTACGGTGCGCGCAGCCGCTTCATGAGCGATCAGTTGCTGGCACGATTCGAACAGAAGGCCTGGCCGCCGGCACGCGGAGCAGCGCTGCGAGTCTTCGATACCAAAGCAAACGTGCGCGTGGACGCGGCGGCGGCGCTGCGCGCGATGTGGGAGTGAATCAGCGATGTCCGGCGATCCACTCGTCGACGATTGCACGCGCGTCCGGATCCACTGCTGATTTCTTGCGTGCGGTCGTGATCTCCCAGGTCAGGCCGCTGCGATCGTCGAAATAGATCGACTGCTGATCGCCGTGATCCTCGTGGCGCAGCGTGAAGCCGGCGGCTTCGAGCTTCCGCTCCCACGCAGCGAGCTGCGCTCTGCTGGTAGTCGTCAGCGCGAAGTGCGGCAGATCGACGGCCGGCTGCCGCGACTTCTTTGCGCCGTGCCGGACGCAGAGCGCGACCTGTCCATCCTGCGCGAGCCCGAAGATCATCATCAGCCACGGCGCGCCGTCCCAATCGTCGCCGGTATGCGCCGCGAGCAACGGCAACCCGAGCGTGTCGGCGAACAACTCGCAGGCGCTCTGCGCATCGTGCACCGGAACGGCGACATGATCGAAGCGCAGCGACGGTTGGCTTTTCATGACACGCAGGATAACCCCCGCCGATTGGTCTCGCACGCGCCGCGCGTCCTACGCGAGTGAAAGTTGTCTCATGCGTGGTGTGGCTGCTCGCGTGCGGATCCGCGGCAGCCAAGGAAGACATCGAGTTCGTGGCCGAGCATCTGCCGGAAGTGGCGATGGACAATCGCTACGCGACGCTGCCGGTGTGGAATGCGACGCGAGGTACCGATGGCTGGTCGTTTGCTGCACAGGCCGGGTTCAGTCGCACGAGTGCCGGAAATCTCCAGATCGGCGGGCCGATGCTGGCGGCCGCCGCTACGCGCGCACTCTCGCCGCGCTGGTCGCTCAGCGTCATGGCCTTTGCGGACGCGCTCGCTCTTTCAGGTGGCGAGCAGCGTCAGCTGCAGACATTGTTCGCGCCTGCCACGCCGATCGTAAGACCGGTAGCCGCGCGCTTCACGGATCTCGATGGCCGGATGCGCCACTACGGCGCGGGACTCGCGTTCGCGACGGGGCCATGGGTCGGCGGCGTGCTGGTCGAGCAGGTCTCCCTGCGCGACTACCGCTGGAACTTCGAGATCCTCGCGGGCGATGCGGCGGGCACGCGCGGCGAGATCGATTTCGACAACGACTATCGCCACGTCACACCGTTCGTCGGTTTGCAGCTCGTGCGAGAGCGCGGCAACTGGCTGTTCTCGCCGCATGCCCTGTTCGCGTTGCCGCTGCCGCGACGCGGCTTCGTCGGCCACATCGCGACGCCGCAGTTCGATATTCACGGCGACACTGCCGACGTGGGCAATGGCAAGCACTTCGGCGATCCGTCGCTGACGCTCGGGCTGGACCTCAGCTACCGGCCCGCGCATCTCAGCTTCGATATCGGAGCGATGCTGACGCAGGGCTTGCTCGAGCCCCACATCCACAAAGGCGTGGATAGCGATTGGCTGCTCAGCGTGCGCTGGCAGCACTGAGCGGCGCCTCAGTCCGATATCACAGCGATCATCTTGATCGACACCAGGATGTCGCCCAGCTCCGGACCGAGCCGCGCAACCGACCGCACCGGCGGATCCTGCGGAAAGAACTTCGCGTACTCCTCGTTCAGGCCGGCGAAGTCGCCCGGCCGCGCGAGCAGCACCTGGACCTCGACGACGTCGTCGAGCTTCGCTCCGCCGGCGCGCAGGATGCTCTCGCAGTTGATCAGCGCCTGGCGCGTCTGCTCCTGAATCGTCGGGCCCGCGACCTTGTTGGTCTGCGGATCGAGGCCGGCGACGCCCGTGACGTAGAGGGTCGGACCGACCTTGACGGCCTGGCTGTAGAGCGGCGACTTCGGTGCGTCGGGTATGCGGATGATCTGTCTTTTCATGTGATAGCTCGGGTCGTCGGAGCGCGGTGATTCGCCAGCCACGGAGCGCACGGCACAATACACGGCGAGCACGCCGCACAGAAAGATCGCAAGCGGTTTCATGGCAGACTTAGCTTGGCGCAGCAGCGCGGACAAGTCCCGGGCGAACGCCGGGATTTCTCCGGGATCCCGATCTGCTGTGCAGTCCCTCGCCACTGGAGAGCTCGATGAAGATTCGAATCTTCGCGGTGCTGGCCGCCGCTGGTGGTCTCGCGGCGCTGACCGCGCATGCCGAGAACGCACCCGCTGCTTCCATAGCGCCCACCGTCAAGTCGCAACTCGCATTCACCAGCTACTACGTGCTGGACCAGAAGCGCGCGCTCGATTTCTACGTCGGCCTACTCGGCATGAGCGAGCGTCAGCGCATCACGCCGAGCGCCGGGGTGACGGAAATCGTGCTCGGTTTCGACCAGGATCCCACTACGCCCGGCATCCTGCTCATGCATCGTGCAGATCGCGCCACGCCGTACCAGATCGGCGACGGCTTCAGCCGCACCATCATTCGCGTCTCGGACGTAGCAGGCATGGTGCAGCGGTTGACGCAGGCCGGCGTGGCCATCGTGCGTCCGCCGACCGAAGTCGCGAACCTGAAGCTGACGTACGCGATGGTGCGCGATCCCGACGGCTACCTGATCGAGTTCATCCAGACGCACTAGCGGCGCCGCATGACGACTCCCGCACTGGAATTCTGGTTCGAGTTCGCGAGCACGTATTCGCACATTGCCGCGCAGCGGATCGAGCGCGTGGCCGGCGCTGCGGGCGTGCCGGTACTGTGGCGGCCATTCCTGTTGGGACCGATCTTCCGCAAGCAGGGCTGGAACGACTCGCCGTTCAATATCTATCCGGCAAAAGGCGTCTACATGTGGCAGGACCTGGAACGCCAATGCGCGAAGCACAGCATTGCGTTCCGCAAGCCGAGCGCCTTTCCACGCCCGAGCCTGCTTGCAACGCGGATCGCACTGGCACTCGAGTCCTCGCCGCAGCGAGTCGCGGAGTTCGTGCGCCGCGTGTATCACGCGAACTTCTACCAAGACGCCGACACGACCAATGACGACATCGTGCGCAGCTTGCTGCGATCCATGGCCTGGTCCGATGTGGATGCCGTGTTGGCGCAAGCCACGTCCGTCGAGACCAAGGAGCGCCTGCGACGTCGCGGCGACGAGGCGTTCGAGCGCGGCATCTTCGGCGCGCCGACCTTCCTCGTCGGCCGCGAGCTCTACTGGGGCAACGATCGCCTCGAAGATGCGCTCGCTTCCTGCGTCGCTGCGCAATCCTCCTGACGCGGCAGCCGCAACGAGAAGCGAATCGGCAAGCGCTCGCACTGCTGCGGCCGCGACGTTTCCACCAGAATGAACGTGCCGGTCTTCAGCCCCGTGGCCGCGATCTGCCCCGCGGCGAGCTCCAGCACCCGGCCAGTGCCACGCGGCGCGAGCAATACGCGCCACGGCGGAACGACCGGCGCGAGAGCCAGCACGCGCATCTGCCGGCTGAGGAACACGACGTCGATCGCGAAACGCATGCCGAGCGTGTGAACGCCGTGCGCCGCGCTCAACAGCAGCCCGCCTCGCGTTGGCAGCGATCGTTCGCGCGCCAGGCCCAGCAGGCGCGCTCGCAGCGATGAGGCAATGCGCACTTCGTGCGCGATGAATCGGCCTTCGGTCGTACGCAGAGCAATGGTTTTCATGATCGTCCTTGATCGTGAGCAGCGATTGAGACGTTACTCGTGCGCGCTCAAGACGGCGCCGCCGATTTCTGCGCAACTGCGCCGCAAATGCAGCACTAGAATGCGGACATGACTCTGGCTCACGCGACCGATCGCCTGGAATCGTCCCGGCTGCTGTTACGTCGCATTGCGCCGGCGGACCTGGCGTTTTTCACGCGCATCCATGCAATCCCCGACGTCGTGCGCTACACCGGTCACGGCCGGCCGCGCAGCGCCGAAGAGACGCAGGCATGGCTGCAGGCCACGTTGCGAAGCTACGCAGAGCTGCAGCTCGGACAGCTCGCCGTCGTGCGCAAGGCGGACGGTTTGCTGCTGGGTCGCTGCGGCATGAGCGATCTGGTCATCGAAACCGAGGCCACGCAAGGCGTCGTGCCGCGCGCATGGTTCGGCCGCGAACAGGCGCCGGCCGGTCTCGCCTGCACGCCGGAGCGCGAGCTGGGCTACACCTTCGATGCCGCTCACTGGGGTCACGGCTACGCGACGGAGGCCGCACAGTGCGTATTCGCTTACGCGCGCGACTCGCTGCGGCTGCAGCGCGTGGTCTCGATCATCGATGGCAACAACACGCGATCGCTGCGCGTTGCCGAGCGCTGCGGCTTGCGCCGCGAAGGCCAGGTCGACGTGCTCGGCCGACTGCTCATCGTCCACAGCTGGCCGATCTGATATCGTCGCGCGCTTCACAAAAACGTGAGGATTCGACTCATGCGTCTCAGTTCGGTCATCGCCGCCACCGTCGCGGCTACGTTCGTCATGGCTGCGCACGCCGAGCCGGTGGTGCTCAAGGCCGCCTACCTGTTCGACAGCAAATCGGGTCAGCTCACGCAGGGCGGTACGCTCGTCGTCGACGGCCAGAAGATCGTGTCGGTCGGCGGCACGGCGCCGCCGAACGCCAAGGTCATCGATCTCGGCGATGCGACGCTGGTGCCGGGGTTCATCGACGCGCACACGCATCTCGACGGCCAGTTCGAGAAGGACTACTACAAGGCGTTCTACGAGCAGATGCTGCGGTTCCCGGTCGAGCAGGCGCACACCGCCGCGCTGTACGCGAAGCGCACGCTGGAAGCGGGATTCACCACGGTGCGCAACGTCGGCGCCAGCGATTGGCAGGACATCGGCCTGCGCAACGCCATCAACAAGGGCGTCATCGTCGGACCCACCATGATCACTGCCGGGCACGCGATCGGTTCGACCGGCGGTCACTGCGATCAAAACCCGTTCCCGCCGGACGTGGTCAAGCCGGTCGGGCCGATCGAAGGCGTGTGCAACGGGCC
Organism: Steroidobacteraceae bacterium; assembly: GCA_036555785.1. Taxonomy (GTDB): domain Bacteria; phylum Pseudomonadota; class Gammaproteobacteria; order Steroidobacterales; family Steroidobacteraceae; genus Steroidobacter. Next base: position 1,426 of record DATBKP010000047.1, on the reverse strand, counting down.
GGAAGAGTGCCGCACGGCCGTGCGCGACCAGATGAAGTGGGGCGCGGACGTGATCAAGATCTGCGCCTCCGGCGGCGTGCTGTCGGAAGCGGATCCGGTCGACGTGCCGCAGCTCACGCCGGCGGAGTTGCAGGCGATCATGTCGGAAGCGCACGCGTGGAAGCGCAAGGTCGCGGCGCACGCGCACGGCGATCTGGCAGCGAAGCTCGCAGTCGAAGCCGGCGTCGATTCGATCGAGCACGGCAGCTTCCTCACCGAGGCGACCCTGAAGCTGATGAAGCAGAAGGGCGTCTACCTGGTGCCGACGCGCATGGCCGTCTACTGGATCGAGAAGGAGGCGGCAACGTATCCGCCGAAGATCCAGGAGAAAGCGCGCGCCGCGGCCGCCGCGCACGGCTCGATGCTGAAGATGGCGATCAAGCTCGGCGTGCCGATCGCGTTCGGCACGGACGCCGGCGTCTACCCGCACGGCATGAATGCGCACGAGTTCGCGCTGATGGTCGAACAGGGCATGGCGCCGGAAGCCGCGCTGCTGGCCGGCACGCGCGAAGCGGCCAAGCTGCTCGGCGTCGACGCCGAAGTCGGTACGCTCGAAGCAGGCAAGATGGCGGACATCGTCGCAGTGCGCGGCAACGTGCTCAAGGACATCGCGGTCACGGAGCAGCCCGTGTTCGTGATGAAACACGGCGCAGTGATCGTGCAGAAGTAGCTACGCCGCGTCGTGAAAGATGATCCCGAGGGTGTGGCGACGCCCTCGGGTCAGCGGGCTCACTCCATGTCGCAGCGTGACGCGGGCATGACCGCGCGCGCTGCGGCGGGGCCGATGGTTCACGGCGATCACCGCGGCATCACCCTGCTGAAGCGCAATCACGCTTCCCTTCGATTGCGCGCGCGGTCGCTGCTCGACGACCAGTAACTCGCCGCCGTCGAAATCCTGCAGCGGCGCGTTGAGCAACACGATCACCTGCAGCGGAAACCACTCCGCGCCGTACAGATCCTGATGCAGGCAGTTGTAGTCGCCGGCCACGTAGCGCAGCAGTAACGGCGTCGGCCGGCGCTGCTCGGCCGCGTGACACCGCTCGATGTACTCGCCATGCGAGGCGGGAAAATCACGCTCGTAGCTCAGGTCCTGCGCCCATTGGTTCGCGATCGGGGCGAGCCGCGTGTACAGGTCGCTGCGCAAGGTCGCGAGCCACGGCGGCAGCGGATAGGCGAAATAACGGTACTCGCCCTTGCCGAAGTTGTGTCGCGCCATGTGGACGTGCGAGCGGAATCCGTCCGGCCGGTCGTACAGCTTTGCGACCTCTTCGCAACTCGCCGGCGGCAGCAAGTTGCGCAGCACGGCTGCGCCGTTCTCCGTAACGTCGGCCGCTGCCTGCTGCCAGTCGAATGACGCAAGCGGCTGATGGTGCACGCGGGTCATCTG
>DATBKP010000046.1:0-10806 GCA_036555785.1 Steroidobacteraceae bacterium | reverse complement strand
GCCGCGGCCCACCTCCACCACGATGCCGGCGCCTTCGTGACCGAAGATCACCGGGAACAGCCCTTCGGGATCCGCGCCCGAGCGCGTGAACTCATCGGTGTGGCACACACCGCTCGCCTTGATCTCCACCAGCACCTCGCCATCCTTCGGACCTTCCAGATCCACCGTGGCGATCTCCAGTGGTTTGCCGGCGGCATAGGCGACTGCAGCTCGCGTCTTCATAACCTGATCTCGCGCTGAATGTTCTACGGTTGCGGTTCGACCGGCAGCGGAATGCGCTTGGGCACACCTTCGGCGCGCAAGCGATCGGCGGCGCGGAAGTCTGCGGTGACCTTGCCCTCGGCATCGACCAGCGGGACGAGGAAGCTGGCGAGAATGCTGCGCACGCTGTCTTCGTGACTGGCGATCCACTGATCGAGCGTGTCTTTCCATTCCTTCTCGCCGAAGCGCACGCCCATCGAGATCTCGTAGTCGAACCGGATCTCGCGATCCGGCACGAAGGGCACCGCGCGCCACGCCGGGAACGCCGAGTGATTGCCGACCAGGAAACCCGCCATCGGTCCCCACAGGATCGCCAGATCGATCGTCTCGTTGGCGAGGTCACGCTCGATCGTGTGCGCGGGGTTCTCGGCGGGATCGCCGCTCTGCGGCGAGTACATGACTGCGTGATCGAGCAGATCGTTGCGCAGCAGCCAATCCGCGCCGGGCGAGCGCCCAAACACGCCGATGCGCAACGAACGCAGCTGCTCGCGCGGCAGCTTCAGCAGATCGTCCGCCTTTTGCAGGCTCTCGAGCTCGGGCCGATGCCGGAACACCAGCGCGTAGGTCGAGTGCATGTACGGCCGCGTCGTCGCGGTCAGCTCATAACCTTTCGGCACGCCGATGATCACGTCGCACTTGAACTGCTGCGTCTGCGCGTCTTTCTGTCGCAGCGTGTTGCGCACGAAGCCCATGCGCTGCGGAAAAAAGGTGTATTCGATCTGCCGTCCGAGGTCGCGCGCCAGCTGCTCGGCGATTTTGTTCTCGTAGCCTTCGCCACGCGCATTGGACAGCGGCAGGTTGTCCGGATCGGCGCACACGCGCAGCGTGTGATCGGCGGCCGGCTGCGGCCCGGCCTGGCCGAAAGCTCCGGTCGCGATCAGCACCGCTGCTAGCCCAATCGTCTTGAACATGGTCGATACCAGCTATTGCGATCCGATGGGGTACAAGTGACCGGGCTGGATCTTGCCGTCCGAGCGACCTTTCAGATACGCGTACAGACCTTCCCAGTTCTCGTTCACCATCGCGCTGGTGTTGAACGGCGGCATGCCCTTCTCGGGCCGGCCGTTCATGATCGTCGTATGGAAATCCTCTTTCGACATCGTCTTCAGCGAGTCCACCAGTGCCGGACCGACCAGGCCCTCCTGCTGCGCTCCGTGGCAGCGCTCGCATGCGAGCGCCCGCCACGTTTTCCATCCCTGCAAAGTCTTCGGATCGACCTTGTTGCCTTCCTGCACCTGGTACAGCTGCGTTGCGTCGTCGGCCACGCTCGCGCTCGACAGGGCGAGCGCGAGCACCACGAGAGTCCACTTCATCTGCCAGCACCTCAGCGGCTTGCGGCGCGGTTGGCGTCCGGCAGCGCGAACACGAACAGCGATCCGCCGAGCGTCGTGTACTTGGCCAGATCCTTGTAGCCGCCGACGGCGCCCAGTCCCTCCGTGTTGCCGGTCAGGCCCGCCGCCATGCCGATGCCTGCCCAGCCGCCGATACCGGAATAGGTGCCGACGTACTGCTTGCCGCCGTACTCATACGTGAACACGTTGCCGATGATTCCGGACGGCGTCTTGAATTTCCAAAGCTCCTTGCCGTCCTTGGTGCTGACTGCCTTGATGTAGCCCTCGAGCGTTCCGTAGAACACGATGTCGCCAGCCGTGGTGAGCGCGCCGGACCATACCGAGAAACGCTCCGGCTTGGTCCAGACGATCTTGCCCTGCGCCGCGTCCCACGCGATGAAGTTGCCCATGCCGCCGTGACTGCCCGGCGTCGGATACATCGTCAACGTCGCGCCGACGAACGGCTGACCCGCGGTGTATTCGACCTGGAACGGCTCGTACGTCATGCACACGTGATTCGTCGGCACCATGATCAGGCCGCTCTTGCGGTCGTAGCTAGCGGGCTGCTGATCCTTCGAGCCGAGCGCTGCCGGACAGATGTCCTTCACGTTCACGTCCGGTCCCGTCGTGCCGGGCGAGTACTTCTTGTCGACGATCGGCCTGCCGGTCTTCATATCGACCGAGGTGGCCCAGTTGACCTGCGGATCGTACTTCTGCGCGACCAGCAGCTCGCCCGTTTCGCGGTTCAGCGTGTAGCCGAAGCCGTTGCGATCGAAGTGCACCAGCGACGGCACCTGCTTGCCCTTGATCTGCAGATCGACCAGCAGCATCTCGTTGATGCCATCGAAGTCCCACTCGTCGTGCGGCGTCATCTGGTAGGCCCACTTCGCCATGCCGGTCTCCAGATCGCGCGCGAATATCGTCATCGACCAGCGGTTGTCGCCCGGCCTTTGCGCAGGATTCCAGGTACCGGGATTGCCGGTGCCGTAGTACACGAGGTTCAGCTTCGGGTCGTAGGCATACCAGCCCCACGTCGTGCCGCCGCCGAGCTTCCACTGATCGCCTTTCCACGTCTTGATCGACGAGTCCTTGCCGACCGGCGCGAGCTTGCCGTTGGTCCACGTCATGGTCTTGTTCGGATCGACCAGCAATTCCTGGTCGGGACCGGTGCTCCACGCGGTCCACGCCTTCTTGCCGGTCTTGAGGTCGTAGGCGATCAAGCGTCCGCGCACGCCGAACTCGCCGCCGGAGATGCCGGTGATCACTTTGTCCTTGAAGACGTGCGGCGCATTGGTGTTGGTCTCGCCGATCTTCGGGTCGCCGTTCTTCGCGGTCCACACCACCTTGCCCGTGTTGGCGTCGAGCGCAACCAGCGTGGTGTCGGCCTGCTGCAGCAGGATCTTGCCGTCACCGTAGGCGAGACCGCGATTGACCGTGTCGCAGCACATCACCGGGACCACGTCTGTATTCTGCTTGGGCTCGTACTTCCACTTGAACGACTGGTCTTTCAGATTCACTGCATAGACGTTGTTCGGAAACGGCGTATGCAGGTACAGCGTGTCGCCGATCACCAGCGGCGAGCCCTCGTGGCCTCGCAGCACGCCGGTCGACATCGTCCAGGCCACCTGCAATTGCGCGACGTTGCTGCTGTCGATCTGCTTGAGATCGCTGTAGCGATGGTTGGCGTAGTCGCCGGCTTGTGCCGCCCAGTTGGACGACTTGGCCATGAGCGGCTCGAGCGCCTGCCCGGACTGAGCGGCTGCTACACCGCACCAACCCATTGTCGCGGCGGCCGCCGCACCGACTAGAATGGAGAGACGTTGCTGTTTCATATTCAATCCCCTGTCAGCCGCTACGATATCGAGTGACACCTCATGACGACGATGCAACGCGTATGCCAGATGCGCACACTGCCAGCCCTGATTGGTGCGACCTGCCTGTGCGCCTGTCCCGCCGTTGGCGCCGACTCGCCCGTGCACGATTACCCGACCGTCGCGCGTGTGGAATTCGTGCAGGACTGCATCAACCAGCACGGCGGCAAGCTCGAGAACCTCTATCAGTGCTCATGCGCCATCGATCGGATCGCCAATGCCCTGAGCTATGACGAATTCGTCGAGGCTTCGACCTATGCGCGATATGCCACCCTCCCCGGCGAGGGCGGCGGGATTTTCCGGGACTCCGACACCGCGAAGCAGATGGCCAAGCGCTATCGGGAAACCGAGGCCGAGGCGTATCGCAGCTGCGGGTTGCGATCCTGAGGCCTCGCTTGCGGCCGAGCCTCGCGGCGCTGCCGGCGGCTCGGGTCCGACTGCGATTCCCCACGGCGAGCGGCCGACCGGGATGTGCCGGACCACGCGCAGCGTCGACGTATCGACCACGCTGACGTCGTCCGAAGGACCGTTGGCGGTGTAGAGCCAGCGCCCGTCGTGCGACAGGGCGATGCCCCACGGCCGCGTTCCGACCTGCACTTCCGACACGAGCTTGTCGCTGGCCGTATCGATGACCGCAACAGTCCCGGCGCGTCCAGTGCTGACGTAGAGGCGCTTGCGCCGGGAGTCGAGCACGATCCCCATCGGGCGTGCTTCCTTGCGAAGCTCGACCAGGCGCTCCACCGGCGTGCCATCAGGCACGCTCATGCGATACACGGAGGCGTCGAATTCGCCCGAGACATACCCCGCGCGACCGTCCGGCGTGAATGCGACGTCACGCGGACGTTTGCCGACCGGCACCGATTTGACGATCTTCAGCGACGCCGCATCGATGATCGACACGGAGTTGTCGGATTCGTTGGTCACCAGAACCCAGCGTCCGTCCGGCGTCACTGCGACGCCTTCTGGCTCGCGCCCCACCGCTACACGCTGCACAACCGCGCCGCTCGCAACATCGACGACTGACAGGGTCGCAGAGTCCTCGTTGGCGACGAACAACCGCTTGCCGTCGCGACTCAGGGCGAACTGCTCGGGGTCGGAGCCGGCATGTAGAACTTGCAAGACTTTGTGCGTAGCCGTGTCAACGACGGCGATGCCGTCGGCCTTGAGGTCACGCTCCAGCTTGGCGCACTCCTCGTCCGGAACGGACGGCGGGCATTTAGGCAGCCCGCTGACTGCAACGAACAGCCGCGAGCCGTCGGGCGTGAGTTTCAGGCCGCGCGGCCGTTTGCCGATAGCAATGGTCTCCAGCACGGTGCCGCTTTCCGCATCCGCGACCGTGACGCTCTGACCATCCTCGTTGGAGACGTATAACCGGGCCGCCGGCGCCGGGCTCGCGACTGCGGTCGCAACGATGCCCAGCCACGTTGCTCTGATTCTCCAGGCCATTGTGGGCCTCCCTCGGCTCAGCGAGTGACAACGCCCACAGGGTACTGCTTGTTCGATGCGATCAGTGGATCCAATACAGTCCCGGGCCGGAGGGCATCGCGGGCCCATTGTGGTGCCCCAACCGTGACAGTGGGCGTGACACTGATACGTGACAGGTGACACAAGTGTTACAGTCCGCGGGCCCGTAGCAGAGGAGCACGACCGTGGGGGAAACGGCTGCCAACAAGCACGCTGCAACGGTGTTGCAGTTCGTGCGTAGCCCAAGCGGCGAGGCGATCGCAGGAAGCCCGGGATTGAGCCCGGCGATCGGCGGTTCATGGCGACGTTGTGTGCTGGACTACGCCCTCGATCCCGCGCGCCACTATTCGCCGACGATCGTCGACGCGTCGATGCTCAAGCAGCGCCGCGGGCAGCACGCCGAGCTGCTGCAAGTGGCGTCGGCGGAAATCGACTGGCTGTACGAATATATTGCAGAGTCCGGCTACGCCCTCGTCCTCACCGACGCTACCGGCATCGTTCTCTACGAGAAGACCGACGCGACGCTCGCGAATACTTTCCGCGCGTCGGGCCTCGTGAGCGGCGCGGACTGGAGCGAGCGCCGGGAGGGCACGAACGGTATCGGCACCTGCATCGCCGAGAGCCGGCCGATCATCGTTCACCGCGAAGAGCACTTCCGCAGCAGCCACATCGGCCTGACGTGCTTCGGCTCGCCGATCCGCGATCCGTCCGGAGCGCTGGTCGCGGTGCTGGACGCCTCGACGCTCAACGCCCGCGACCCGCGCGCCGGCTTCGGGCACACCATGGCGCTGGTGAACATGTCGGCCCGGCTGATCGAAAAGTGCCTGTTCCTGCGCCACTTCCAGCACGACATCGTGTTTCGCTTCCATGCGCGGCCCGAGTTCGTGAACCTGCAGCACGACGGCGCAATCGCGCTTTCCAAGGACGCCACGATCATTGCCGTCGACGAGACAGCCGTACACCTGCTCGGCGCGCCGAGCCGTGCCGAGCTGATCGGTTGCCGGATCGATGAGATCTTCGACATTCGCGCGGAAGAGATCGTCGAGCCGTCGCAGGGCTCGCGCCGCGAGCTGCAGCCCGTGCGGCATGCACAGCTCGGTCGCCGGTTCTTTGCAAGCCTCGACTACCGCGCGCCGATCGCACACTCTGCGCACAGCTCCTCTTCGGTGACGGAACCGCGCGTCATCCGCTTCGCCGCTGCCGAGGCGCCAAAGTCGCAGCTGACGCTCGAGGAGCTCGCGGGAGAAGACCCGCTGATGCTGCGCAACGTGCGCAGCGCGCACCGCATTGCCACGTCGCGCGTGCCCGTCATGATCCAGGGGCCTACCGGTGCCGGCAAAGAGATGTTCGCGCGTGCATTGCACCTGGCCAGCGACCGGTCGGCCATGCCTTTCGTTGCGCTCAACTGCGCAGCGATCCCCGAATCGTTGATCGAGAGTGAGTTGTTCGGCTATCGCTCCGGTGCATTCACAGGTGCGCGCCGGGAGGGCATGAAAGGCAAGATCCTGCAATCCTCGGGCGGCACACTGTTCCTCGATGAGATCGGGGACATGCCCGTCGGCCTGCAGACGCGGCTGCTGCGCGTGCTGGAAGAACAGGAAGTCATTCCGCTCGGAACGGAGACCGCGCTCAAAGTCGACCTGCGAGTGATCTGCGCTTCGCACCAGAATCTGCGCGCGATGATTGCGCGCGGCGAGTTCCGTGAGGATCTCTACTACCGGCTCAACGGCATCACCCTCGAGCTCCCGCCCCTGGCATTGCGCACCGACAAGGAACGCCTGATCCGCGAATTTCTCGCGGCTGAAACCAGCGATCGCCGGCCTGCCGCAATCGAGGTGGATGCGTTCGAGCAACTGCTCGCTTATCGCTGGCCCGGCAACATCCGCGAGCTGCGCAATGTCATCCGCACTGCTCTCGCGATCTGCGACGGCGGCGTGGTCCGACTGCGAGACTTGCCGAGCGAAGTTCGCGACCGCGATGGAGACTGCGCTGCGCCCGCACCCGACAGCGCGGAACCGCAGTCCGACGAGCGCGAGAAGGTGCTGCGCACCATCCGCGAGTGCGACGGCAACATGTCGCGGGCTGCCGCGCAGCTCGGGATCAGCCGCAACACGTTGTATCGGCGTTGCCGCAGGCTCGCTATTCCGGCACAGCGGCCCCGCACCGACCCGTAGTCACTGGCACGGTATCTGCTTCTCTGCAGATCCAGCGCCGTTCGGGCGCCTCCTGCTTCGCAGCTGGATCCAGTCATGTCGAGAGCCCGCGGGACCCGTGGCGTGGTAAGACTTGCAGCGGGTTGCCGTCTCGATGGCGGCACGGGGAAAAAAGGGGGGGTCGTGCTCGTTTGCCCGAACGGCAACGTGCAGCTCAATCGGATGGCTGAGACAATCTTGCGGCTCTGCGACGGGTCGCGCGCCCGGGACGATGTCGTGGCGGAGGTCGTTCGCCGTTCGCACCCGCACACGCGGCCGGTGGAAATCATCGAATTCCTGGACGCGGCCCGCGCGCGCGGCTGGATCGACGAGACGTGAGCGCACAGAAAATCCTGCGACGCATCCTGGCGGCCACTTGCTGCTGCGTCGGCAGCGCCGCAACGTGCGCGATCGGTGCCAGTCCTCCGCCACTCGAGGAAGTCGTGGTCCTGGCGCCTTACGGCACCAGCATCGACCCCGCGTTGGTCCCGGCAAATGTGCAGCGTGCCGTCGCGGAGCAACTGCAGCGTTCGCAAGCGCTGGATCTGACCGACTTTCTGAACCGGCAATTCAGCAGTGTCAGCATCAATCACGCGCAGAACAATCCGCTGCAACCCGACTTCAACTTTCGTGGCTTCACCGCTTCGCCGCTGCTGGGACTGCCGCAAGGATTGTCCGTGTATCAGAACGGCGTACGCATCAACGACCCCTTCGGCGATACGATCAATTGGGATCTCGTCGCGGTGTCGGCGATCGACAGCGTACAGATGCTGGCGGGAGCGCAGCCCGTGTTCGGTCTGAACACGCTCGGCGGCGCGCTGTCGCTGCAGATGAAGAACGGATTTCGCTACGAAGACACGGCGGCCGAGGTTTACGACGGATCCTTCGGACGTCGCGGCGGTTCGATGCAGGCCGGCGGCAACGATGGACGCTGGGGCTTCTATGGCGACGCCGATTACTTTCAGGAAAACGGCTGGCGCGTGGATTCGAAGTCGGCGGCGACGCGCCTGTTCGGTGCCGTGACCCTGCAGGAGTCCGACTGGACCGCGGATCTGAGCGCCGCTTATGCCAACACCAAGCTGCGCGGCAATGGCACTACGCCAGTCGAGCTGATGGCGATCGATCGTTCCGCCGTGTTCACGCATCCGGACATCACGCAGAACGAGCACGCGCAGCTCATCCTGGAAGCCTCGCGCGACATTTCCGAAGCCACGCGCCTCAGCGGCAACGTGTTCTATCGCCGCCTCGATACCGACACGTTCAATGGTGACGGCACCGTGTTCGACGAATGCGAGTTCCCGAACGGCGAATTCCTGGTCGAGGATGGCGCTGACGAGTGCCAGCAGGTCCTGGATCGCAATGGCGCACCCATTCCCGCGGAGCTGGACGGCAGTGAGCTGAATGCGATCAACAACATCGGGCGGCGCAAGCAGGAAAGCTACGGCGGCTCCGCGCAGCTCAGCCGGGAATCGCAGCTGTTGGGCAACGAGAACGACCTCACGCTGGGGCTCGCCTACGGCAACGGCAAGACCCGGTTCGACTCGGCGTTGGAGGTAGCGAGCCTGCGCGAGGATCGCAGCACCACGCGAACGGGAATCTTCGCGCAGGAGTTCGCGACCGCTGTCGACAGCGAGGTGCGCAGCGCAAGCGTATATTTCCTCGATACACTGAAGGTTTCCGAACGCGTCGCCGCGACGCTTTCCGGTCGTTATGACGATACGCGTATCGAGTTGTCCGATCGCAGCGGCGACAACCCGCAACTCGACGGCAAACATGACTACAGCCGCCTCAATCCTGCCGTCGGCATCACATTGCGCGTCGCACCGGCGGTGACTCTGTATGGCAGTTACGGCGAATCCACGCGCGCTCCCTCGCCTGTCGAACTGGCATGCGCAAGTGAGAATGCGCCCTGCAACCTGCCGAATGCATTCCTCGCCGACCCGCCCCTGGATCAGGTCGTGGCGAAGAGCGCCGAGATCGGCTTGCGCAGCGACAGCAACGAAGACCTGCGCTGGCACATCGGCGGGTTCTACACGCGCAATCACGACGACATCCTGTTTCAGACCACCGGCGGACCGCAGGCCAATGTCGGCTTCTTCGCCAACGTCGGCGATACGCTGCGCACTGGGATCGAGCTGAGCGTGTCACAGCGCTGGCAGCGCCTGCGCTGGTCCGTCGAATACAGCTACATCGATGCGACGTTCGACGACGAGTTCGTGATCAACAGCCCGCACCACCCGATTTTCGCCAGCGATCCCGCGTCGCCTGCGATCGTCGGCGAGGACAAGCTGCTCGTAACCTCGGGCTCGAGCATTCCGGGCATTCCGCAACAGCAGGCGAATCTTGGCCTCGACTATTCGTTCAGCGATCGGTTCGAGCTCGGCGCCGACGTGGTCGTGCGCTCGGGCGTCTATCTGCGCGGTGACGAGGCCAATCTCCTCGACCGGACCGACAGCTACTCCATCGTGAACCTGCGCGCCGCGTGGAACGTCAGCCCCAATGTGATGCTGTTCGCGCGTGTCGAGAACGTGTTCGACGAGAAGTACGAAACGTTCGGCGTGCTGGGCGATCCGGGCGAGGTTTTCGCAGGATTCACCGACCCGCGCTTTCTGGGCGTGGGTCCGCCGCGGGGCGCCTGGATCGGCGCGCGGGTGAAGTGGTAGAGCCGATCGATCTCAGCGTGAGAGATTGGCCTGACACAGGCTGGCAGCTTTAAGACCCGTCACGCGCTTGGCATGGTCGTTGCACCTGAATGGCTCGCTGACGTCGGCGACGCGTAGTGGGCATGGATCCTGGTGACTGCGCTGCCGCAACTATCGCGTGACGCAGCGACTCCTCAGTTCGAGCAGCAAGGGGAACTCACCATGAAAGTTGCTAAGAGGCTCGTTGCGTCGACCAGCGCGTTGACGCTGCTGCTGGCGTCCCACGGCGCTGTTGCGCTGGACGCGATCGACGTGGGTGAATGGAAGATCGACTTCAGTGGCAACATCAACGGATTCGCCAGCGATGTGAAGTGCGACGCTCCGTCGAGCGGCGCAACCATCGGCGGCGGGCTCGCCTGCGGCTCGCTCACGGGCGGCGACTACGACGCCAACAACATCCGCACCGGCTTGCTGCCTTCGTGGCTCGGCTTCCATGCGGAGAAAACCGACGGCGACAACAAGTACGGCGTCATGATCGGTTTCCAGCCGGGTATCGACGGCGGCAACCAGGGCGTGATTACCGGCAGCCCGCTGGACGGCGGCCTCGGCCTCAATTCGGAGAACCTGCGCCAGGTGTACCTCGAGTGGTCCGGCCGCTGGGGCGGCATCAAGGTCGGTCGCGACCTGGGCCTGTTCGGCTCGGATGCGATCCTGTCCGACATGACCCTGCTTGGCGTCGGCACGGTGTCCGACCTGACGCGCGGCGGCGGCAACACTTCGCTGGGCCGCATCGGCGTCGGTTACGTGTACGCCGACTGGAAAGGTCAGATCCAATACTCCTCGCCGAAGTTCGGCGGCTTCCAATTCAACGTGGCGATCGTCGACCCGTGGGGCCTGGTCGATCTGTCCGGGGAAAGCCTGAATGCCGGCACGTTCAATCAGGAAGGCAGCACGTACGGCCTGGAGGGCAAGGGAGCCTACAGCTTTGGAGACCCGAAAGAGCTCAACGGCAAGGTCTGGGTGAGCGCCATCCGCCAGAAAATCA
>DATBKP010000045.1:0-6336 GCA_036555785.1 Steroidobacteraceae bacterium | reverse complement strand
CCGTCGTCCGCGACTTCCAGCGAGCCGTCCTTGTACAGCACCACGTCGATTTCCCTGGCGTGGCCGGACAACGCCTCGTCGACGGAGTTGTCGATGACTTCGTGGGCGAGATGGTTCGGGCGGCTGGTATCCGTGTACATGCCGGGACGTCGGCGTACCGGATCGAGCCCGCTGAGTACTTCGATGTCGGAAGCGGTGTATGACTGAGCCATCTAGAATCGCGCGCCAGAATTTCGCGGCGCGGATTCTAACACTCCACGACTTTCGTCAGGCGAGATCTTTGCTCAGCGAATCGCGCAGGTTCTGCGGCACGCTCGCCACTTGCTGGCGGTAGTTGTCGTGATCGATACCGGCGGCGAGCGCCGCGCCCGCCTTCATCCGCTCGCACATCGGCGCGGTCAGCTCGAAGCGCAGGAAGTGCACCGAAGAGGTCTTGTCGTCGTTCTCGCGCTCCAGGTCTTCGTCTGCGATCGCCCACACTCGCTCGCAGCCCGCGACCTGCACCCAGCAGCGGTCCTCGACGCCCCTCAGCTGCGCGAGGCGCACACGCCGCTCCTCGACGTCCGGAAATTCCAGCAGGAACGTCGCCTTCCAGTTGCGCCCGTCGGGGATCAGCGGGTTGTAGGCGTCGAGCTCTTCCTGGATCGCGGCCGCCTCGAAGATGCGCTCGACGCGCAGCATCTCCTGCACCTGGTATTGCATCGTCAGCTGATCCTCGAACGTCCAGGTGGCGTTCGGCCCGAGCGCGAGGTTGCGGTTGCGCTTGTGCTCGAGCACCCTGGCGCGGAAATCCGTGCGGGCCGTCGAGTACTGCTCGAGGCTCATCAGGTCCTGGCGGGTGAGAGTGGTGCGGTTCATGGTCAGATCCCGTATGCCATCCGCAGCAGCTGCAGCGGATGCGTCGGCGCGCGCGGCGGCTCCATGATCGATTCGATCTGGTGCCCGGCCATCGGGCAGTCGCTCGAATAGAAGTCCGCGCCCGAATCGGCGACGCGGCGCACGACCGGCCGGCCGATCTTGACCGAGGCGTCGCGATACTCGCGCTTCACGCCGTACGTGCCGTTGTGGCCCGAGCAGCGCTCGATCGGGTCGACCTGCGTCTCGGGCACCAGCATCAGCACGTCACGAGTCTTCAGACCGAGGTTCTGCACGCGCAGGTGGCACGGCACGTGATAGCTGATCTTGCCGAGCTTGCGCGCGAAGTCGGTGCGCAGCAGTCCGCCCTTGTAGCGCGCCCACAGGTACTCGAACGGATCGAACATCGCGTCGCGCACCTTCAGCACCTGCGCGTCGTCCGGAAACATCAGCGGCAGCTCCTGCTTGAACATCAGCGTGCACGAAGGCACCGGCGTCACGATGTCCCAGCCTTCGTCCACGAGCCGCGCCAGCTGCGGAATGTTCTGCTCCTTGAGGCGCGCGACCTGTTTGAGATCGCCGATTTCCAGCTTGGGCATGCCGCAGCAGTGCTCCGAGCGCGCGATCGTCACTGCGATGCCGTTGTGCTCGAAGATCGCCGTGAGGTCCTTGCCGAGATCCGGCTCGTTGCGATTGCCGTAACATGTCGCGAACAACACCACACGCCCCTTGGTGTCGCCCGCCGGCTTCGCGTCGATGGCCGGATGGGCGGCGGCCGCGTGCTGCTTGCGATAGGACTTGCTGTGGTACTGCGGAACCGGCGCGGTCGGATGCACCCCGAGCGCCTTGTCGAGCAGCGAGCGGCCCGCCGCCGTGCGATTCACTGCATTGACGATCTCGGCGACGACCGGGATGCCGGCGAGAGTGCCGACCTTGTCGGTCGCGCTGAGGATCTTGTCGCGCGCCCGGACCGGCTGATTCTCGAACTTGAACGCCTTCGCGCGCAGCATCAGGTGCGGGAAGTCGACGTTCCAAGGATGCGGCGGCACGTACGGACATTTCGTCATGTAGCACATGTCGCAGAGATAGCAGTGGTCGACGACGTCCCAGTAGACCTTCTTGTCCACGGCTTCGACCTCGCCGCTCGACGTAGCGTCGACCGCATCGAACAGCGTCGGGAAAGCGTTGCACAGGCTGAAGCAGCGGCGGCAGCCATGGCAGATGTCGAAGATCCGCTCCAGCTCCTTGAAGAGCAGCGCTTCGTCGCGGTACTCCGGGCTGCGCCAGTCGATGGGATGGCGCGTGGGAGCTTCGAGACTGCCTTCGCGTCCGGGGGAAGTCGGGCTAGACACTGAGCACCGTGGCAAGGTGATGAGGTGATGACGTGACGGGGTGATGCGCCTCCATCACCCTCATCACCTTCATCACGCCTGTCACTCGCCTCTTACAGCGTATCCAGCGCCTTCTGGAACCTGTTCGCGTGCGAGCGCTCCGCTTTCGCAAGCGTCTCGAACCAGTCGGCGATTTCCTCGAAGCCTTCGTCGCGCGCCGACTTCGCCATGCCCGGGTACATGTCGGTGTATTCGTGCGTCTCGCCGGCGATCGCCGCCTTCAGATTCGAGCCGGTCGGACCGATCGGCAGGCCGGTGGCCGGGTCGCCGACGCTCTCCAGGTACTCCAGGTGGCCGTGCGCGTGCCCGGTCTCGCCCTCCGCCGTCGAGCGGAACACCGCGGCGACGTCGTTGAAGCCTTCCACGTCGGCCTTCGCCGCGAAATACAGGTATCGGCGATTCGCCTGCGACTCGCCGGCGAACGCGTCCTTCAGATTCTTCTCCGTCTTCGTGCCCTTCAGATTTTTCATTTCAGCCATCCTCGGTGATCGAGCGTTGGACCGTTAGACCAAGTCTAATGGGATTGAAAATCTAGTCTTGCGTGCGCATCAAGTCAACGGCGGCAGCGTTACGGAGGCTGATTGACCACGATTGCTCCGGCATGCAAGCTTGCCGCGCAACGCCCGCCCCGCACCTCGGTTCCAGTGAACAGCAAATCTTCCACGGCCAGCGCAGATCAGATCGCGGCTTCCGATTTCGAGCGCTCGCTCGCCGAACTCGAGGCCATCGTCGAGAAACTCGAACAGGGCGATCTGTCGCTGGACGAATCGCTGCGGCACTTCGAGCGCGGCGTACAGCTGACGCGCGTCTGCCAGAGCGCGTTGAAGCAAGCCGAGCAGAAGGTCGAGATCCTGCTGCGCAAGAGCGGCGCCCCGGACCAGTTCGAGGCTGCGCCGTTCGATGCGGAGGACAATGAGCGCGACAGCTGAGTCGGTCGGGATCGCGCGCGAGCCGCAGTTCCAGGCACTGCTCGAACGTTGGCAGACGCGTATCGAACGCGAGCTGTCCTCACGTCTGCCGCCAGCTACATCGCGCCCCGCGCGGCTGCACGAAGCATTGCGCTATAGCACGCTCGGCGGCGGCAAACGCGTCCGACCCGTGCTCGCATACGCAACGGCGAGCGCACTCGGTATTGCCGAATCGAGCGTCGACGGCGTCGCCTGCGCGGTGGAACTCATCCACGCCTACTCGCTCGTGCACGATGATCTGCCCGCGATGGACGACGACGATCTGCGCCGCGGCCGGCCGACTTGCCACAAAGCGTTCGACGAAGCGACGGCGATCCTGGTCGGCGATGCGTTGCAGGTCCTCGCGTTCGAGACGCTGGCGAGCGGTCCGGGGTTGCCGGCCGACGCCGGCATCCGTCTCGAGCTCGTCAGGCTGCTGGCCGGCGCAAGCGGCACTGCCGGCATGGCGGGCGGTCAGGCGCTCGATCTCGCGGCAGTCGGCCGGCAACTGTCGCTGGCGGAAGTCGAAGAAATGCATGCGCGCAAGACCGGCGCGCTGATTCACGCGTCGGTGATGATGGCCGCCGCCTGCGCGCGCGAAGTCAGCACAGCGATAGCGCAGGCGCTCGACGATTTCGCGCGCGGGATCGGACTTGCATTCCAGATCCAGGACGACTTGCTCGACATCGAAGGCGACGCTGCGCAACTCGGCAAGGCGACCGGCGCCGATCGCGCCCTCAACAAGCCGACGTATCCATCCTGCGTCGGCGTCGAGCCCGCGCGACGGCGCATGCATGAATTGCACGCGCGCGCGCTCGCTGCGCTCGACGTTCCCGGATTGCGCGCGGCGCCGCTCGCGAGCGTTTCCGACTGGCTGGTGCTCCGAAAGTACTGAGACCTTTACGGTAGACTTAGCGCGCCATGGGCTCCGCAACCCCGTACCCGCTGCTCTCCTCGATCGGCTCGCCCGCCGATCTGCGCGCGCTGACGCCAGCGAAATTGAAGAAACTTTCGACGGAGCTGCGGCAGTACCTCATCGACACCGTCGCGCAGATGGGCGGCCACTTCGCTGCGGGTCTCGGCACCGTCGAGCTCACCGTAGCGCTGCATTATGTATTCAACACGCCGCACGACCGCATCGTGTGGGACGTCGGGCACCAGGCGTATCCGCACAAGGTGCTCACCGGCCGGCGCGACCAGCTGCGCACGATCAAGCTGAAGAACGGCCTCGCGCCGTTCCCGACGCGCAGCGAGAGCGAATACGACACGTTCGGCGTCGGCCATTCGAGCACCTCGATCAGCGCGGCGCTGGGCATGGCGATCGCCGCTGCGCGCAACCAGCAGTCGCGGCGCGTGGTCGCGGTCATCGGCGACGGCGCGCTCAGCGCCGGCATGGCTTTCGAAGCGCTGAACCACGCCGGCAGCATGGACGTCGACATGCTGGTAATCCTCAACGACAACGACATGTCGATCTCGGAGAACGTCGGCGCATTCTCCAACTACTTCGCGCGCGTGCTCTCCGGCAAGGTGTACGCGACGCTGCGCAAGGGCGGCAAGAAAGTGCTGAGCCGCATGCCGACGGTGTGGGAGCTGGCGCGCCGCTCCGAGGAGCACATGAAAGGCATGGTGCTGCCGGGCACGATCTTCGAGGAGATGGGCTTCAACTACATCGGGCCGATCGACGGCCACGATCTGAAGGCGCTGATCGCCACGCTGAAGAACCTGCGCGACCTGAAAGGCCCGCAGTTCCTGCACATCATCACGCGCAAGGGCAAGGGCTATGCGCCCGCCGAGGCCGATCCGATCAAGTGGCACGGTCCCGGCCCGTTCGATCCGAAGAGCGGCGTGATCTTCAAGGAGAAGGCCAGCGGCCCGTCGTACTCGCAGATCTTCGGCCAATGGCTGTGCGACATGGCGGAGCAGGATCCGCGCATCGTCGGCATCACGCCGGCGATGCGCGAAGGCTCCGGGCTGGTGGAATTCTCCAGGCGCTTTGCCGATCGCTATTTCGACGTCGCGATCGCCGAGCAGCACGCGGTTACGCTCGCGGCCGGCATGGCGTGCGACGGACTGCGGCCGGTCGTGGCGATCTACTCGACCTTCCTGCAGCGCGCCTACGATCAGCTGATCCACGACGTCGCGCTGCAGAAGCTGCCCGTGACGTTCGCGATCGATCGCGCCGGGCTGGTCGGCGGCGACGGCGCGACTCACCAGGGCAGCTACGATCTGTCGTATCTGCGCTGCATTCCCAACCTGGTGGTGATGGCGCCCGCCGACGAGAACGAATGCCGGCAGATGCTGTTCACCGCCTCGCAGCTGGATCAGCCTGCAGCGGTGCGCTATCCGCGCGGCCAGGGGCCGGGAGTCGCAATCGAGCCCGCCATGCGCGCACTGCCCGTCGGCAAGGCGCAGCTGCGACGCGAAGGGCGCAGCGGGCTGGCGATCATCGCGGTCGGCGCGATGGTGCCGACCTGCGAGCGCATCGCCGAGCAACTGGATGCAACGCTCGTCAACCTGCGCTTCATCAAGCCGCTCGACGAGGAGCTGATCATGCGCATCGCCGCCACCCATCGTGCGCTGGTGACGGTCGAGGAGAACGTGGTCGCGGGCGGCTCCGGCAGCGCGATCAACGAATGCCTGGCGGCGAACGGCCACGCCCCGCCGACGCTGAACCTCGGCATTCCCGATCGCTTCGTCGAGCACGGCTCGCGCGAGGATTGCCTCGCCGCGGCCGGCCTCGACCGCGCCTCGGTCGAAGGCGCCATCACGCGCTGGTGGCAGGCCGGGAAGCGGTTAGCGGTGGGCGGTTAGCGGTTGCTGCGGAGGCTTGCTTTATACTGGCTCGGCCCCATGTGACAGCCTTCTGCACGGCGATTCCGCACATCGAGACTATGGCGACTCTTCCTTCCAACGCAGTGGCTCCTGACGACTCGATCGAGGACGTGCAGGGCCGGGCCGATTCCCGCCGGATCCCGATCAACAAGGTCGGCATCAAGGACGTCTTCCACCCGGTGCGCGTCAAGGACCGCTCGAGCGGCGAGCAGCACACCATCGCCAACTTCAACATGTACGTCGCCCTGCCGCACAACTTCAAGGGCACGCACATGTCGCGCTTCGTCGAGGTGCTGCACCGGAACGAGCGC
>DATBKP010000044.1:0-46519 GCA_036555785.1 Steroidobacteraceae bacterium | reverse complement strand
GAGCATCAACTACGTCGCCTGCCACGACGGATTCACGACGTACGATGCGAACGCATACGAGCAGAAGCACAACGAGGCGAACCTCGAGGACAACCGAGACGGCCACAATCACAATCTGAGCTGGAACTGCGGCGTCGAAGGTGCGACCGAGGATCCGGCGATCGTGGAGCTGCGCGAGCGCCAGGTGCGCAACCTGCTGGCGACGCTGCTAGTCTCGCAAGGCGTGCCGATGCTGCAGGCGGGGGACGAATTCGGGCGCACGCAACGAGGCAACAACAATGCCTACTGCCAGGACAACCAGATGAGCTGGATCGACTGGGAGCTCGGCTCGCGGCGTGTCTGGCTGACCGCTTTCGTCCGGCAATTGCTCACGCTGCGCAAACGCGCACCGGGCCTGCGTCGCGACACTTTCCTGAAAGGCGCGCGCCAGGTCGATCGCGAGCACAAGGACGTGAGCTGGCGCCATCCGCTCGGCCATGAGATGAACGCGGGCGACTGGCACGACGAGAACGCGCGCGCGCTCGGCGTGCTCATCGGTCATGCGTTCGCCGACCCGCATGGAACCCCGAACGGGCATCTCCTGTTTCTATGCAACACCGGCGACACGCCGGTGGATTTCCGCCTGCCGGCGCCGAAGACCAACGCGGTCTGGCAGGTCGTGTTCGACACGGCGCGCTGGCGCGCGAGCGACTTCGGCAAGCGCCTGGCGGCCGGCGAGACCTGTGCAGTTTCATTTCGCTCCTGCGTGCTGCTCGCGGACGGCGATGCGCCGCTGAGCGTACGCAGCTTCTCCTTGCAGACCTGACCGGGAATGAACGCCGTCCAGGAACTTGCCCGACTCTACGGCGTCGCCGACGCGTACATCGACTATCGCGCGCAGCCGCGCGAGGTCTCGCTGCAATCGCAGGCGGCGATCCTCGCGGCCATCGGCGTCGACGCCGCCGACGAGCACGCAGCCACTGCGGCCATCCACCAGCATCAGACGGTCCGTTGGACACGACTGCTGCCGCCCGCGGTCGTGATCGAAAGCGGCGAGCCGCTCGTCGTGCCGGTCTCGGTGCCGCTCGAGCTCGACGCGTCGTGGCTCGAATGGCGAATCGCATTCGAGGATGGCCGCCAGCGCAAAGGCGTCGCGCGCCTGGACAAGCTGAAGATGCTGGAAGAAGGCAGCGCCGACGATCGCGCCTATCGCCGCCTCGCGCTGGTCTTGCCGGAACTGCCGCTCGGTTATCACACCGCGACGATTGCACTGGACACGGGACTCAGCGGTGAGCTGCGCCTCGTGGTGGCGCCTGCGCAATGCTACGAGCCCCCGGCAATCGCTGGCGGCGCGCGCGTCTGGGGCATCGCGGCGCAGTTGTACGCACTGCGCTCGCCGCGCAACTGGGGCATGGGCGACTTCCGCGATCTGCGCGAGCTCATCCGGCACGCGGCGCCGCTCGGCTGCGGCATCGTCGGCCTGAATCCGCTGCATGCGCTGATGCCGGCGAATCCCGCGCACATCAGCCCGTACAGTCCGTCGAACCGGCAATTCCTCAACGTGCTCTACGTAGCCGTGGAGGACGTCGCGGATTTCGCCGAATGCGACGCAGCGCGCGAGCGGGTGGCAGCGAGCGACTTTCAGCAGAAGCTGCAAGCCTTGCGTGCGACGGCCAACGTTGACTACGTCGGCGTGGCTGCGGCGAAGTTCGAGATCCTGAAACTGCTGTACGCGAGCTTCCGCACCCGGCATCTCGATCGCAACAGCGAGCGCGGCCGGGCATTCCGCAGCTTCGTCGAGATGCAGGGCGAAGCGTTGCGGCTGCATGCCATCTACGACGCGCTCGACGCGCACTTGCGGCTGCAGGGTCCGCAGTACTGGGGTTGGCCCAGCTGGCCCGAGGACTATCGCGATCCGGCGGCGCCGGTCGTCGCGCGTTTCGCGCGCGAGCGCGTGCAGGACGTCGAATACTTCCTCTATCTGCAATGGCTGGCCGCGGAACAGTTGCGGGAAGCGCAGACGACGGCCCGCGAGCTCGGCATGACGATCGGCCTGTACGGCGACGTGGCCGTCGGCGCGAATTCCGCGGGCTCGGAGACCTGGTCGAACCGTCACTTGTATCGGCAGGGAGCATCGGTCGGCGCGCCGCCCGACGCGCTGGCGCTCAAGGGCCAGGACTGGGGCATCCCGCCGCAGGATCCGAACGAGCTGCGCACGCAGCAGTACCAGCCGTTCGTCGGACTGATCCGCAACAACATGCGTCACGTCGCGGCGCTGCGGCTCGATCACGTCATGTCGTTGTACCGCCTGTGGTGGGTGCCGCGCGGACTGCTCTCGAAGGACGGCACGTACGTGCACTATCCGCTGGAGGACCTGATCGCGATCATGGCGCTGGAGAGCGAGCGCAACGCCTGTCTCGTCATCGGCGAGGATCTCGGCACCGTGCCGGAAGCGATGACGCGCGCGATGGAGCACTACCGCGCCTATCACTACAAGGTGCTGCTGTTCGAACAGGAGCCGAGCGGCAGGTTCAAGCCACCGTCCGCTTACGTGCCGACGGCGCTCGCAGTGGTCACGACGCACGATCTGCCGACTTTGCGTGGCTGGTGGGAGGAGGGCGACCTCACGCTGCGCGACCAGCTGGATCTGTATCCGAGCGCGGAGTTCAAAGCGCAGGCGCACGCGACGCGCGCTTCCGAGCGCCGCGAGCTGCTGCTGGCGCTCGTGGCGGAGAACCTGTGGCGCTGGTCCCCGGATCAGCCGTTGCCGCACTATTCTCCGGCGCTGGCGCGCGCGGTCCATGCTTTCCTCGGCCTGTCACGCGCCAATGTCGCGATGATCCAGATCGAGGACCTGATCGGCATGGGCGACCCGGTCAACGTGCCGGGCACGGACACCGAGTACGCCAACTGGCAGCGCAAAGTGACGCAGGACACGGCCGATATCTTTGCGCGCGAGGACGCTCGGGATATTCTGACTGCAGTGAACACGGCGCGTCGCGGCGTGAATCCCAACGCGTGACTCTCTGGAGGTCCGCATGCATCGCAGCCGTCTCGCCGGATTCATCATGGATTGCCGGACCGAGGACCTGGACCAGGCGGCGCAGTTCTGGAGCGCTGCGCTCGGCGTGCCGCTCAAGCAAGCACCCGAAGAGTCGGGCACGCCATACCGACAGCTGCTGACCGGCCCGGAAGACGTGCACATCGAAGTGCAGCAGGTCGAGCACGAAAGCCGCGTGCACATCGACATCGAGACCGACGACATAGAAGCGGAAGCGCGCCGGCTCGAAGCACTGGGCGCCAGGCGCGTCGGCAAAGTGCACACCTGGTGCGTGATGCAGGCGCCGACCGGCCAGCGCTTCTGTCTGGTCCGCCCGCAACGGGCGGATTTCAAAGAGCACGCGAACGTCTGGAAGTAGCGCCCGGTTCCCGGCGCATCACCTACATTTAGCGATATTTACTTACGTTACGGTTACGGACTGCCGACGCGCGTGTCGGCGGATCCATCGCACCCCGTGACGCGTATAGACGGAGCGACCGCTCACGGGAGGAACTGCCAATGATGTTTCGACTCAGGGAATCGCAATCGTCCGTCGTGCGTCCGCGCGTCACGCCCGACCCGCAGCACGCCGCGGAGCTGGCCCGCCGCTTCAGCGAGCTCGCCTACAGCCCGGAGAACGGGTTCCACCGCGATCAGCAGCAAGTCCGCCGCGCGCGCCCGCGCCTGGCGCTCGTCCCCAAATAGCTTCAGCTACTGACCATCAGCCACTATTGATTCGGACTTTGCGCGAACCGCAGGCGGACCATCGCGCGCTGCGCGACCTTCTCGCCGTTGCGCTCGACCGGCTCGAAGCGCCAGCCGCGGATCGCGCGCACCGCTGCGTCCTCGAACACGTTCGCCGGGCTGGCGTTGCGCACCTCGACGTCGTCGACCGTGCCGTTCGGCTGGACGGTGAACGCCAGCTCGACCCAGCCTTCGATACCTTTCTTGCGCGCGCTCTCCGGGTAGATCGGCTGCACGGTGCGGGTGCGCTTCAACGAGTTCGCCGACACGATGCTCGTCGCCGCCGCGTTGGCTTCGCGAGCCGCAGTCAGATCTTTCTCCGCCTGGGCGATGCCGGCTTCGTTGTAGCGGGCGCCCACGTCGCGGGCGGCGGCGATCAGCTGCTCGGCGCGCGGGAATGCTTTGGCGCCCATCGCGCCCTTGCCGGATTCGAGCAGACGCGTCGTGAGCTGCTTCGAGAGCTCCTCGACCTCGGGGCGCGTCGGCGCGGAATTGCGCAGGTTGACCAGCAGGTCGCGCGCGCTGTCGCCCGGCGGATCGATCAGCTTGCCTTCGGTGATGCGCTGACGGATGTCCGCGACCAGCGGATCGCTGGCGGACGTGGTCGGCGCGCGCCGCGGCTGCGCGGCGGCCGTAGCCGCCTTGTTCGCATCGGACAACTGGCGCTCGACGGCGGCGAGCGCGGCGCTGCCGGAACCCATCTGGCGCACGATGTTCACGTAGTTCTGCGCGTCGGCGAGATTGCCGGCGGCGACGGACTTGCGGGCTTCCTCGGTCAGCAGGCCGGTGAAGTCGCGAACCGACTGCACCACGTTCGGATCGGTCGCGTCGAGGCGGCGCGCTTCCGCCAGCGCGTCGCGCGCGCTGCCGTTCGCGGGCGTGACCAGCCGGCCGTTCTCCATGCGATCGTTCGCCTGGTTGACCAGCGCCTTGACGCGGTTGGCGACGTCGGCCGCCTGGCTCAGCTTGATGCGCTCGCGCTCGCGCGCCATCTGCGTGTCGAGGAAGGCGAGGCGCGGGTGCGCCGGATCGATGTCGCGCGCCAGCTCGATGTTGCGGCTCGCGTCTTCGAGCTTCTCCGACGTCAGCGACTGCTCGGCGCGCTCCAGGATCTTGTCGACGACGTCGCGGATACCGTCCTTGGCCGCGGCGCTGTTCGGGTCGAGCGCCAGGGCGCTGCGGTAGTAGTCGAGCGCGCTGTCGCCGGCGGGCTCGAGATACTTGCCCTGCCCGAAGGCTTCTTTCGCCAGCGCCAGCTCGGCCTGGACCGGATCGATCTTCTCCGGCACCCCGCCGGGCTGTCCTGCGGGCGTGGACTGCTGGACGACGGGGGGCGGCGTCGGCTCGCCCGTGAACTTGTTGACGCCGAACCAGATGCCGCCGATGACGATGAGCAGACCCGCGGCGAGCGCGCCGTAGGTCATCACGTAGTTCTTGCTGCCGCCGCCGGTCGCGCCGCTGGAGGCGCTCAGGCGCTGGCCCTGCGCCAGCAGGTCCTGGTGCTGCGTGACCGCGGCTTCGAGTGCCAGGCGGGTCTGGCCGTGCGACAGCGGCGTGAGCAGGAAGCGGAAGATGCGGCCGGTCGCCGTGAGCTGCATCAGCGAAGCGCTGTCCTCGCGCTTGCCGGCGACGATCACGACCAGCTCGGGGAAATGCTGGGTGAGCTGCGCCACCATCGCGGCGACGTCAGCGGTGCTCGCAGTGTCGGCCACCAGCACGCCCGGCTTCAGGTCGGACAGCTTGCCCGCGACATGATCGAGATCCGGAGCGGGCGCCACCGACGTGCCGCGCGGCGCGGCCTTCTTGACGGTTTCGACCAGGTTCGGGTCGCGGCTCAGCACCAGGATCGGCGGATGATGGGCGTCGTCCGTGCCGGTGCGATGCGCGTCGAACTCCAGATTGACCTCGTCGGCCGTGCCATGTGCCGAACGGGTGTGCTGAGCGTTGGCCATACCAACCCCTCCTTTAGGGGGCTTTGATGTTTGCCGGCTAATACTACTTATGCAACATGGAATGACTGAGAACTGGATCTGCCTTTTCCAGTCAACGGCCGTGAACTGCGGCGCAAAAACGGCCCGAACCGCAGGGATACCGGAGTTCCCGACCCCTGCCTAGCAGCTATTCTCTGAATGCGTCGTTGCAGCACTGCCGGGGGCTGCGGATTTACCGTCGCCGCCGGCGCGGGCTATATACGATCCAGGCAGGCTCCTACGGCTCTTTGCAGGCGTTCCCGGAAGGCTCCGTGTCGCATTCACCGCTCTCCTCAAACCCGCCAGCGCCCGCCGTGCACGCGCACCGCGTGACGGCTGCGCACGGGGTGCGGGAGGACCCTTTTTACTGGCTGCGCGACGATACCCGCAGCGACCCGCAGGTGCTGACTCATCTGCGGGCGGAGACTGCCTACGCCGAGCAGATGCTGGCGCCGGTGCAGCCGCTCATCGAGCGGCTGTACGAGGAGATCGTCGGGCGCATCAAGGAGGACGACTCGAGCGTGCCGGTGCGCTATCGCGGCTACTGGTATCGCAACCGGTTCGTGACCGGCGCCCAGTACCCGCTCATCGTGCGGCGCGCGGACGGGGCGGCATCGCCCGAAGTCCAGCTGCTCGACTGCAACTCGCTCGCCGCCGGGCAGCCGTTCTTCCAGCTCGGCGGCTACGAAGCGAGCCCGGACAACACGCTGCTCGCGTACACCGAGGATACGGTCGGGCGCCGCCAGTTCCGCATCCGCTTCCGCAACATCGCGAGCGGCGCACTGCTCGGCGACGTGATCGAGAATGCGGAGCCGGACGTGGCATGGGCCGATGACAACCGCACGCTGCTGTACGTGGAGAAGGACCCGGTGACGCTGCTCGGCCGGCGCGTGCGCGCGCACGTGCTCGGCACCTCGCCCAGCGCCGATCGGATCGTCTACGAAGAACCGGACGAGAGCTTCGACCTGGTGGTCGTGCGCAGCAAGTCGGACTCTCACCTCTACATCGGCGCCGAGAGCACGACGAGCTCCGAGTGGCGCTACGCACGCGCCGGCGACCCGACGCTGACTTTCGCCGTGGTCGTGCCGCGCGCGCCGGACCACGAGTACCAGATCGAAGACATCGACGAGCGCATGCTGATCCGCACCAACTGGCAAGCGGAGAATTTCCGCATCGTCGCCGCGCCGCTCGCTGCCTGCAGCGATCGCTCGGCGTGGCGCGACGTGATTGCCCACGACCCCGAAGTGTTCGTGCAGTCGATGGACGTGTTCCGCGACTTTCTCGCGGTCAACGAGCGTTCCGGCGGATTGCTGCGCATCCGCGTGCAGCCCTGGGACGGCGAGCGCTTCTACCTCGCCGCGGACGATCCGACGTACACCATGCAGCTCGGCTCGAATCCGGAGCTGCAGACCTCGCTGCTGCGCTACGTGTACACGTCGCTCACGACGCCGGCCACGACGTACGACTACGACGTGTCGAGCGGCGAGCGGCACCTGCGCAAGCGCGAGCCGGTGCTCGGTGACTTCGATCCCGCGCGCTACCGCAGCGAGTTCCTGTGGGCGCCGGCGCGCGACGGCGAGCTGGTCCCGGTTTCGGTCGCGTATCGCAAGGACACGCCCATCAACGGCACGGCGCCGCTGTATCAGTATGCGTACGGCTCGTACGGGTTGAGCGCGGACCCGGCGTTCAGCTCGGCGCGGCTGTCGCTGCTCGACCGCGGCTTCGTTTACGCGATCGCGCATGTGCGCGGCGGGCAGGAGCGCGGCCGACGCTGGTACGAGGCCGGGCGTCTCGGCCGCAAGTGGAACACCTTCAACGATTTCGTCGACGTCACCGACTACCTCGTGGCGCGCGGCTACGGCGCGCGCGATCGCGTGTTTGCCGCCGGCGGCAGCGCGGGCGGCTTGCTGGTCGGCGTGGTCGCCAACGTCGCGCCGCAGAAGTATCGCGGCGTGATCGCCCACGTGCCGTTCGTCGACATCGTCACGACCATGCTCGACGAATCGATTCCACTGACGACGCTCGAATACGAGGAGTGGGGCGATCCGCACGAGCGCCAGCACTACGAATACATGCTTTCGTATTCGCCCTACGACAATGTCCGCGCGCAGGCGTACCCCGCGATGCTCGTGACCACGGGCCTGTGGGACAGCCAGGTGCAGTACTACGAGCCGGCGAAGTGGGCCGCGAAACTGCGGCTGCTGAATCGCGGCAACCAACCATTGCTGCTGCACGTTAATCTCGAAGCCGGCCACGGCGGCAAATCCGGCCGGTACGAGCGCCTGCGCGAGGTGGCGCGCGAATACGGCTTCATTCTCAGCCTCAGCGGTGCCCCATGAACGATCCGGGCTACATCCTGCTTGCCGACGACAACGCCACCGACGCGGAGCTGACGATCCGCGCGCTCGAGATCGGCGGCGTCGGCGAGAAGGTGGTGTGGGTGCAGGACGGCGAGGCGGCGCTGCACTTCGTGTTCCGCAAGGGCGTGTACGCGCAGCGCGCGCCGGGCAACCCGTGCGTGATGCTGCTGGATCTGAACATGCCGAAGGTGGACGGGCTGGAAGTGCTGGCGCAGATCAAGGCCGACCCGCGCACGCGCTCGACGCCGGTCATCATCATGTCGTCCTCCGACCAGGAATCGGACATGATGCGCAGCTATGCGGGGCACGCGAACAGCTATATCGTCAAGCCGATCGACTTCAAGCAGTTCACCGAGCAGGTCGCGCTGCTCGGGCAATACTGGACCCGCATCAATCGTGCAGGCTCGTAGCGAGCTCCCATGAACCGCCGACACTTCCTCGGAGCGATGGCCATGGCATTGGGCAGCGGCGCGGCCGGTGCAGCCGCGCCGACCGGTACACAGGAGCCGCGCGCGATGCTGCGGCGGAAGATTCCCTCGGCAGCGGACGGGGAGAGCGTGCCCGTCATCGGCATGGGAACCTGGAACACGTTCGACGTCGGCGACGGGGCGCAGGAGCGCGAGCCGCTCAAGCGGGTGCTGCAGGTGTTCTACGCCTCCGGCGCGCGCCTGATCGACAGCTCGCCGATGTACAACAATGCCGAGAAGGTGACCGGCGACCTGGTGCAGCAGCTCGGCCAGCAGTCGCGCACCTTCTACGCGACCAAGGTGTGGACCAGCGGACGCGACAAGGGCCTGGCGCAGATCGAGCGCTCGATGCGGCTGATGCGCACGCCGCGGCTCGATCTGCTGCAGATCCACAATCTGCTCGACTGGCGGACGCACGCGGCCTCGCTGCGCGAGCTCAAGAGCGAAGGCAAGATTCGCTACGCCGGCATCACGCACTACACCGTCGGCGCGCACGACGAGATCGAATCAGTGCTGCGCGCCGCGCCGTTCGAATTCGCGCAGTTCAACTACTCGATCGGCACGCGCGCGGCCGAGCAGCGGCTGCTGCCGTACTGCCAGGAGCACGGCATCGGCGTGCTCATCAATCGACCCTTCGAGGAAGGCGCGCTGTTCACGCGCGTGGGCGACCGCAAGCTTCCGGGTTACGCGAAGGAGCTCGGCTGCACCAGCTGGGCGCAGCTGTTCCTGAAGTTCATCGTTTCGCATCCCGCCGTCACCTGCGTGATCCCGGCGACCTCCCGCGCCGAGCACATGCAGGACAACCTGCAAGCGGGATTCGGCCCCGTGCCCGATGCCGCAATGCGCGAGCGCATGGCCAGGGACTACGAGGCCGGCGCGTAGGCAATCCCTTCGCAACTGTGATCTGCGTCTGCATTTGCAGGCTCAGAACTCGCCTCAAGCGTGCGAAATAAGCCCCTCATCGGCATACTCCTTGGACTGTCCAGGGAGACGAGAAGGCATGGGTGTGATCCTGATTGCGTTCGAGCGCGAGGCGGAGCTGAGCGCGCTCGATCAGCTGCTATCGGGCAAGGGTCATCGAGTCGTCCGCTCGGGCAACGGTCTGGCTGCCCTGGACGCCGCGCGGCGCGAGCCGCCGCATGCGATCGTTTCCGACATCGTGCTGCCGCGCATGGACGGCTTTGCGCTGTGCCGCAAGTGGAAGCAGGACGAGCGCCTGCAGACGATTCCGTTCCTGTTCTACACGCGTCGCCACGACGATCCGAAGTACGAGCGCTTCGCGCTGGAGCTCGGCGCCGAGCGATTCCTCGCGCGCTCGGTGCCGCCGGAGTCGCTGGTCACGGCGCTCGATGAGCTGCTCGCAAACCTGCCGAAGAACGGCAGCAGCACGCAGCCGCTGCCGCGACTCGACGAGACGGTGATCCAGCGCCAGGCGATCGCGGAGAAGGCGCAGCGCGCCGCCGTCGAGGCGGAGCGCTCGCAGCGTCTCGCCGAGCTCGAGAAGGCACAGCGCGCCGCCGAAGCGGAGAAGGCGCAGCATCTCGCGGATCTGGACAACGCACAGCGCAAGCAGGCCGAGGCGGCCGAGCGCGCGCAGCAAGCACAGGCGCGGCTGCTTTCGCAGATCGAAGAGCTCGAAGCGGGCAATCGCCGGCTGGCGGCCGGCGAAGCGCGCTTCCGCCGCGTGTTCGAAGCGAACCCGCTGCCGATGTGGATCGCGGATCACGCGACCGGCGGCTTCATCGCCGTGAACGACGCGGCGCTCGCGCTCTACGGTTACAACCGCGCCGAGTTCCTCTCGTTGAAAGGCGCCTCGCTCGAAGCGCCCGACGCCGAAGACGGCGCCGCAGTGGCGCACCAGCGCAAGGACGGTGGCGGCATCAAGGTCGCGCTCGCGCTGCACGAGATCGAATTCGACGGTCGCAGCGCCAACCTGGTCTCGGCGTACGACCTCACCGAGCGCGCCGCGACCGAGCGCAAGCTGCGTGACGAAGCGGACGGCCTGCGCAAGGACGCAGTCAGCGCCCGCACGCTGGTCGAAGCAGCGCCGGACGGCTGCTGGATTCTCGACAGCAACGGCCGCGTGCTCGATGTGAATGCTGCGTACTGCCGCATGACCGGCTACAGCCGCGACGAGCTGCTCGGCATGAACGCGTCGCAGATCGAGGACCAGACCACCGGCGAAACGACCATGCGTCTGCAGCTCGGCCGCGTGCAGGGCGGCGGGCGCTACGAGACCAAGCACCGCTGCCGCGACGGCACATTGCTCGACGTGGAAGTGAGCGTCGGCGTGATGGAGGCGGGCGCGGGCGACAGCATGGTGTTGATCCGCGACGTTGCGCAGCGCCGCCGCGAGACGGTGGCGCGGCGTGCCGAACAACGTCAGCTCGAATTCCTGGTCGACCTGTTCAAGCAGTCCGAGAACTTCGATGAGTCCGCGCTCGTGCGGCGCGTGATCGACCAGGCCGCCGAGGCCACCGGCAGCCCGCTCGCGTACATGTATTTCGTCGATCCGGCGCGCAAGACGATCGCGCTCGCCGCGTGGCGCGACCGCTCGCAGCCGCTGGCGACCATGGTCAACGCCGAGCCGCGCCCGGTCGCGCGCGCCGGCCTGTTCACGGAGTGCGTGCGCGCCCGGCACGCGACTTCGAGCAACGATCTCACGCGCAAGCCGCAGCAGGATGGCCTGCCGGACTTGCAGCGCTATCTCGCAGTGCCCATGGTTGCCGACGACGAAACCGTCGCGGTGCTGGGGGTGGCGAACCGCGAGGCGAGCTACGGCGAAGACGATCAGCGCGCGCTGCTGGAGCTGTCCGACGGCGTCTGGCGTGTGTTGCACTCGAAGCGCGCGCATGCGGCGACGCTAGGCTCGCTGCAGCGGACCGATGTCGCGATGCAGGGCATGATCGATTCGATGGTGCGCATGATCGAGCGCCACGATCCGTACACAGCTGGTTCTTCGCGCCGTCTCGCCGCGCTCGCTGTGGCCCTCGGCCGCGAAGCCGGGCTCGATGGCGAACGGCAGCACGCGCTGCGCGTCGCCGCGCTGTTGCACGACATCGGCAACATCGCGGTGCCGGCGTCGATTCTGGCGAAGCCCGCGCCGCTGACCGAGACCGAGCAGGCGATCATGCGCACGCACGTCGAGGAAGGCTGCCAGCTGCTCGCCGAGATCGATTTCGGCGCGCCGATCGCCGACATCATCTACCAGAGCCACGAGCGCTACGACGGCAGCGGCTACCCGCGCGGCCTGAAGGGCGAAGAGATCCTGGTCGAGGCGCGCATCCTGGCGATTGCCGACACGGTCGAGGCGATGTGCTCGCCGCGTCCGTACCGGCCCGCGGCCGGCATGGAAGCGGCCATCGACGTGATCAATCGCGGCGCCGGCCGGCTCTACGATCTGCACCTGGTCGCGGCCTGCACGCGGCTGGTGCGCCAGCACGGCTTCACGCTGCCCGAGTGACGAGATGCGAAATGCGTGACGCCGGTCACGCATTTAGCGCTCAAGTTTTTCGCGTCATCGTCCACCTTAAATCTCCTGCCTGAATCCGCCGCGCGCTGATGCGGGGCTGTCCGATGTCATCCCTTGCGCGCAGGCCGCAGACTGCGCGGCGTCGAACAAGGGCAAAACCGTCGAAAGGCGGTGACGCAAAGCCTCCGGTCCTCTTGATGCGCTGTGACTGCAGCGTGCACGGATAGCGGGGTTGCCGCGGTCGGTGAGTTCCACGAACCGTTCCGCGTGAAGCCGGCCTGACGGCGTCCGTGACTGTCGCGGACCTCTCCGTCGCTCCACTTCCCTTGCCAGACACCGAGTGCCCCGGTGTGAGCGCTGTGCGCGCTGCACACCCGGGCTGTCATTGGAAGTTTCGAGCCGCTCGCGGAGAGATTGATGATTCATCGCATCTGTGTGTTGTTCCTGCTGAGCGCAGGCCTGAGCCTGCCGGCGCACGCGGCCAACCAGCCGCCGACGATTTCGGGCGCGCCCGACAGCTGGGTCTATGTCGGCTCGCCGTACTCCTTCAAGCCGACCGGCCGCGATCCGGAAGGCGCGAAGCTCAGCTACGAGATCTTCAACAAGCCCTCCTGGGCGACGTTCAGCAGCAGCACCGGCATGCTCAGCGGCACGCCGACGCAGGTCGGGCTGTGGACCAGCATCCGCATCCGCGTGAGCGACGGCGTCAACACCAGCTCCGCAATCTGGTTCGCGATCCGCGCCACCTCGCGCGACAACGACGCGCCGACGATCTCCGGCTCGCCCGCGACCTCGGTTGCGCCGGGCTCTCTCTACAGCTTCACGCCTACCACCAGCGACCCGAACGGCGATCCGCTGCGCTTCGCGATCAGCCACAAGCCGAACTGGGCATCGTTCGACCAGGTCACCGGCAAGTTGTCCGGCACGCCGGGCACGTCGAATGCCGGCACGTACGCGAACATCGTGATCACCGCCACCGACGGCTCCTTCCACGTTTCGCTCGCGCCGTTCGCCATCACTGTCGGCGGCAGCAGTGCCAACCATGCGCCGACGATCAGCGGCACGCCGCCGACGTCGGTCAGTGCAGGTCAGGCCTACAGATTCCAGCCCATGGCGGCGGACCTCGACAAGAACACGCTCGGCTTCAGCATTCAGAACAAGCCCGTGTGGGCGACGTTCAGCAGCGCGACCGGCCTGCTTTCCGGTACGCCGACCGCGGCGAACGTCGGTAGCTACGCCAAGGTCGTGATCAGCGTCAGCGACGGCAAGGCGAGCGCAGCGCTTGCGCCGTTCACGATCACTGTCGCCGCCGCGGCGAACAAGGCGCCGACGATCAGCGGCACGCCGCCAGCCTCCGTGAATGCAGGCAGCCTGTACACGTTCCGTCCCGCGGCTGCAGATGCCGACGGCGACACGCTGACGTTCGCGATCGCGAATCGTCCGGCCTGGGCGACGTTCAACGCGGCGACCGGGCAGTTGTCCGGCACGCCGACCAGCACCAGCGTCGGCACGTATGCGAACGTCGTGATCAGTGTGAGCGACGGCAAGACGAGCGCAGCGCTCGCGCCGTTCGCGGTGACCGTCGCGGATATGTCGAACGGCGCTGCGTCGCTGACGTGGATTCCGCCGACGCAGAACACCGATGGCTCGGCGCTGACCAATCTTGCCGGCTATCGCATCGTCTACGGCGTCTCGGCCTCGCAGCTGACGCAGACGATCCAGGTGACGAACGCGGGCATGAGCTCGTATGTCGTCGAGAATCTCGCGCCCGGGACTTATTACTTCGCGGTGCGCGCGTACACGCAGGGCGGCGCGGAGAGCGCGGACTCGAATGTGGTCGCCAAGATCGTGCAATAGTTATGTGAAGCGCGCGCTGCGCGGCAGTTGTCGGCTAGTACCGACAATTGCGGCGCGACGCGCGCTGTTGTTTACTCAATGTCGCTAGTCAAGGGCAAAACCGTCGAAAGGCGGTGACGCAAAGCCTCCGGTCCGAGTGCGCGGAAGCGCAGGATAGCGGGGTTGCCGGCTGGACCGTGGCGCGTGTGGGCGCGCCGACGCCAGTCGTCACTCCGCCGGATGCTCCCAGCATTCGGCTGCGGCTTCTGCTCCCTTGCCAAGCGCCGTGTGCGCGGACCTCCCGCGCACCCAACGGTGAACAGGTGGTGGGAGCGTATGAATAAAGCATTCGGTTGGGCGTCCTGGGTCGCGCGGCACGCGCTCGTGCTGCTGCTGGCAGTCTCTCTCGCGGGCTGTCTGGAAAAAGAGAAGGAAGACACGGAGCAGCCGACCGATCAGCCCAGTACCGAGCCCCCTGCCAACACGCCCCCCGAGATCACGGGCGTGCCCGAGCCGAGCGCAGAGGCCGGCCAGGTGTACACGTTCACGCCGGAGGCCAGCGACGCCGACGGCGACTTCATCGAATTCACGATCGAGAACAAGCCGGACTGGGCGACCTTCGACCCCGAGACCGGCACGCTCACCGGCACGCCCGGCGATGCAGACGTCGGCGACTCTGCGGACATCACGATCAGTGTCAGCGACGGCGTCGACAAGCGCTCGGTCGGCCCGTTCACGATCAACACCAAGCCGCGCCACCAGCCGCCGCCGCCGCCGAATTCGCCGCCGACGATTTCCGGCACGCCCGCCACCGCGGGCATGGTCGAGCAGCCCTACAGCTTCGCGCCGACTGCGAGTGACGCGGACGGCGACCGCTTGCGTTTCTCGATCTCGAACCGCCCGTCGTGGACCAGCTTCAGCACGCGCACCGGCCGTCTCACCGGCACGCCCGCGGTGGCGAACGTCGGTGCGTTCAAGAACATCGTGATCTCCGTCAACGACGGCACCACCAGCGTCGCGCTGCCGGCGTTCTCGATCCAGGTGCAGGACATCGACAACCAGGCGCCGACCATCAGCGGCTCGCCGGCCACGAGCGCGACCATCGGCCTGGAGTATTCGTTCACGCCGAATGCGGCGGACGCAGACGGCAACACGCTGACCTATGCGATCTCGAACAAGCCGGGCTGGGCGAGCTTCAGCAGCTCGACGGGTGCGCTCAGCGGCATGCCGGTCGTGGCCGGCACGTTTTCGAACATCCTGATCTCGGTCAGTGACGGGCGTGCATCGACTTCGCTGCCGGCGTTCGCGATCGCCGTGCAGGACCAGCCGAACAACGCGCCGACCATCAGCGGCACGCCGGCGGCGAACGTCATGGCCGGCACGGCGTACTCATTCACGCCGACTGCCGCTGACGCAGACGGCGACGCGTTGACCTACTCGATCTCGAACAAGCCGTCCTGGGCGACCTTCAGCACTTCGAGCGGCCGTCTCAGCGGTACGCCGAGCGTGGCCAACGTCGGCAACTACGCCAACATCGTGATTTCGGTGCGCGACGCGAGCGACTCGGCGTCGCTGCCGGCATTCGCGATCAATGTGCAGGATCAGCCGAACAATGCGCCGACGATCGGCGGTACGCCGGCGGCCAGCGTGACCGCGGGCTCGGCCTACTCGTTCACGCCGACCGGGTCCGACCCGGACCAGGACGCGCTCGGCTACACGATCCAGAACAAGCCGACGTGGGCGTCGTTCAACACCTCGACCGGTCGCCTGAGCGGCACGCCGACGAGCTCGAACGTGGGCACGTTCAGCGGCATCGTCATTACCGTCAGCGACGGTCAGGCGACCGACGCGCTCGGCCCGTTTGCGATCACTGTCAACGCCGCGCCGAATCGCGCGCCGACGATTTCCGGCACGCCGACGACCAGCGTGGCAGCCGGCGCGGCTTACAGCTTCCAGCCGTCCGGCGCCGATCCCGACGGCGATGCGCTCATGTACAGCATCCAGAACAAGCCGTCGTGGGCGACGTTCAGCACCACGACCGGCAAGCTCTCCGGCACGGCGAGCGCGGGCTCGTACTCGGGCATCGCGATCGCGGTCAGCGACGGCAGAGGCGGCAGCGCCTCCCTGCCGACATTCTCGATCACCGTGTCGCAGCCCTCGAACGGCACTGCCACGCTGTCGTGGATGCCGCCGACGCAGAACACGGACGGCTCTTCGCTCAGCAACCTCGCGGGCTTCCGCATCTCGTACGGCTCCTCGCCGAGCGCGCTGACGCAGACCATCCAGATCGCGAATGCCGGCATCGCGACGTACGTCGTGACCGGGCTGAGCTCCGGCAGCTGGTACTTCGCCGTGCGGGCGTACAACAGCAGCGGTGCAGAAAGCGCTAATTCCAGCGTCGTCAGCAAGACGATTCCGTAACCGCTTTCCTCTGTTTCTTGTATCCTCGGCCGCTCTTCCAGCGGCCTTGGATCATTTGCATGAATTGCGCTGTCCGCCTGGGCCTTTGCGCCTTGCTCGCCGCGGCCGTATCGGCCAGCGCCGCCGAGTCCAAACCCGCACCTGCCAGAGCCGCCGCCAGCGTCCGGGTCGAATTCACCGACACCACCTTGCCGAACGGGCTGCGTGTGCAGCTGGTCGAGGATCATGGCGCGCCGGTGATTGCCGTGAACGTCGCGTACGACGTCGGCTCGCGCAACGAACGGGCCGGGCGCACCGGCTTCGCGCACCTGTTCGAGCACATGATGTTCAAGGGCTCGCAGAACGTCGGCGACGGCGAGCACTTCTACCAGGTCTTCTCCAACGGCGGGTCGATGAACGGCACGACCGGCAACGACCTGACGCTGTATTTCGAGACGCTGCCGGCGAACCAGCTGGAGCTGGCGCTGTTCCTGGAAGCCGATCGCATGCGCTCGCTCGACATCACGCAGAAGAAGCTCGACAACCAGCGGCAGGCGGTGCAGGAAGAGCGGCGGCTGCGCGTCGACAACCAGCCGTACGGTCTGGCGGATGAGCACTTCGAC
This sequence comes from Steroidobacteraceae bacterium, assembly GCA_036555785.1. GTDB lineage: Bacteria > Pseudomonadota > Gammaproteobacteria > Steroidobacterales > Steroidobacteraceae > Steroidobacter. The sequence goes on along the minus strand of DATBKP010000044.1, from coordinate 29,628 downwards.
GAGCTGTTCTACAGCAACTTCGCCTATCAGCATTCGACGATCGGCTCCATGCAGGACCTGAACGCCGCGAGCGTCGGCGACGTCGCGCAATTCTTCAAAACCTACTACGCGCCGAACAATGCGGTGCTGAGCGTCGTCGGCGACTTCAAGCCGGCCGAGGCGATGGCCATGATCCGCCGCTACTTCGCGGACATTCCGCGGCAGAGCGAGCCGCCGGCGGTCGATCTGAGCGAGCCGGAGCAGCAGGCCGAGCGGCGCGAGACCATGACGGATCCGCTGGCGCGCGCGACGCAAGTCCAGATCGCCTACAAGACACCGGCCGGGAACGCGCCGGATCTGTACGCGCTGCGGGTCCTGTCTTCGGTCCTGCAGCAGGGCGACAGCTCGCGCCTGTACCAGAGCGTCAACAAGGAGAAGGAGCTGGTGGTGAACGTCGGCGGCTTCGTCGACGAGCGCATCGGCCCCGGCGGCTTGTACATCGGCGCCACCGTGCGCCCGGGCAGGAAGGCCGACGACGTCGAGGCCGCGATCTACGCGGAGATCGAGCGGCTGCAGCAGCAGCCGATCGCGGAGTGGGAGCTGGAGAAGGCGAAGAACACCACGCGCTTCGCTTATCTGCAGAGCATTCGCAGCGCACAGTCACGGGCCACGATGCTCGGCACGTACACGGTCAAGTTCAACGACCCGGGCTTGATCAACACGCGCGTCGCGGGCTTCGAAGCGGTGACGCGCGCGGAGGTGCAGCGCGTTGCGAAGCGATACCTGCAAGCGAAGTACCGCACAGTCATCGTTACCAACCCCGCACCGCCAGCCGCAGCCGCGCCGGGCGCGTGAGGAAAGCTCGCATGAAATCTCCGATCCTCGCCGTGGGCGGCGCGTTGTTCGCATGGGCCGCGCTGTGCGGCGCGCAGCAGCCGGCGCCGGAATCGCCCGCGCCCGACTCGCTGAAAGGCGTCGAGCTCAAGGGCAAGGCGCCGGTCAATCCGCAGACGCTGCGAGTCGTGCTGCCGCGAGCGCAGGAGGCGACGCTGTCGAACGGCCTGCGCGTCGCCTTGATCGAGGACCACAAGCTGCCGACCTTCTCGGTGCAACTGCTGCTGACCGGCGGCGGGCTCGACGATCCGGGCGATCAGCATGGCCTGGCAATGGTGACCGCGTCGCTGTTGCGCGAAGGCACGGCGCAGCGGACGAGCCGGCAGATCGCCGAGCAGTTCGCGACGCTGGGCGGCGCGTTCTCGGCCAGCGCCTCGCCGTCCTCAGGCGAGACTGCGATCGGGTTCGGCGGTCTGAGCGACAAAGCCACTGCGATTTTCGCGCTCGCCGCGGACGTCGTGCGCAATCCTGCGTTCCCGGAAGCGGAGCTGGAGAAGTACAAGTCGCGGTTCCTCTCGCAGCTGCAACAGCAGCGGGCGACGCCGAACTTCGTCGCGCAGGAAGAGTTCATGCGCGCCGTGTACGGCACTCACCCCGGCAGCTACGTCGTGCCGCCTGAGAAGGTGCTGCGCGCCTTCACGCGCGCAGATCTCGAGCGCTATCACAAGGCGCACTATCTGCCGAACAGCGGCATCGTGCTCGCGTACGGCGATTTCACGCTGGCAAACCTGGTGCAGCAGCTGGAACGCGCATTCGGCGACTGGGCGAAAGGAGAGGCTCGGGCGATCTCGCTGCCCGCGCTGCAGCCGCCGGGCAAAGCGCGCGTGCTGCTGATCGACCGTCCCGCGTCGGTGCAGACCTCGCTGTGGATCGGCGGCCTGGGCATCGATCGGCGCAGCGACGACTACTTCGCGATGCTGGTGATGAATCACATCCTCGGCGGCGGGCCGGCCTCGCGGCTGTTCATCAATCTGCGCGAAGACAAGGGCTACACGTACGGCGTGTACAGCTTCTTCAACGGCTCGCGCTTTCCCGGCGTCGTGCTGGCGAGCACCGATGTGCGCACCCCGGTCACGGACGGGGCGTTGCAGGAGCTCATGGGCGAGCTGCGACGCATCGGTAACGAGCCGGTGTCGGATGCGGAGCTCAAGAACGCCAAGCGCGCGTTGATCGGCGGCTTTGCGCTATCGCTCGATTCGCCGCAGACACTGATCGCCAACCTGGCCACCCAGAAGATCTACGATCTGCCGCCCGGTTACTGGGACGAATATCCGCAGCACGTCGAGGCGATCACGGCAGCGGACGTGCAGCGGGTCGCGCGGAAATATTACGACTCGGGCAAACTGCAGATCGTCGCCGTCGGCGACGCGAAGGAAGTCAAGCCGGTGCTGGAGAAATACGGCACGGTCGAGACGCAAGGCGCCGTCAACCAATGAATGCTCCCGAGGGCGCTGCGGCGCCCGCCAGCGCGAAACCCCCTTGGTTCCCCGTCAACGGCGCCGAGGCGCGCATCGTCATCACGGGCTTCTTCCTGCTGTTCTGCGTGCTCGGCGGATATTTCGCCGTGCGTCCGGTGCGCGAGACCATCGGCACGGTGCTCGGGCGCGAGGCCACGCAGAATCTGTGGTTCTTCACCGCGCTGTTCGCCATCCTCATCGTGCCGTTCTACGGCTGGCTGGTAGCGCGCGTGCGCCGTTCGTTGCTGCTGCCAGCGATCTACGGCTTCATGTCGCTGGCATTCGTCGGCACCGCGCAGATCTTCGGTAGCGGTGCGCCCGATCCGTGGGTAGCGCGTGTGTTCTACGTGGCCATCAGCGTCATGAACCTGCTGCTGATCTCGGCGTTCTGGAGCTTCATGCTCGAGATCCTCTCCAGCGAACAGTCGAAGCGGCTGTTCGGCTTCATCGCCGCCGGCGGAACGCTCGGCGCGCTGCTCGGGCCCGGCGCCACGGCGATGTTCGTCAAGAGCATCGGCAATGCGGGCGTGCTCTACCTCGGCGCCGCCATGTACCTGGTGGCCGTGGTCCTGTCGCGCATGCTGCTCGCGCAATGGCGCCACATCGCGCCTGAGGAGTCCTCCGGTCCCACGCAGCTCTCGGAACGCGAACGCGCGCTGGGCGGCAATCCGTTCGCCGGCTTCATGCTGGTCGTGCGCAACCCCTATCTCCTGGGCATCGCGCTGTTCATCGCCGGTATCTCGGCCATCAACACCTTCCTGTACTTCGAGCAGCTCGAACAGGTGGAGCAGAAGTTCGAGGAGCTCGCGGCGCGCACGCAGGTGTTCGCCAGCATCGACGTCACCGTGCAGACGCTGGTGATCATCACGCAGCTCACGCTCACCGGCTTCATCGCCACGCGCATCGGTGTGATCGCGCTGCTGGCGACCGTGCCGTTCGTCATGGTGTTCGGGCTCACGGTGTACGCGGTGTTCGGCACCTTCAGCGTCATGGCGGCGGCCATGGTGCTGCGCCGCTGGGGTGAATACGCGTTCATCCGTCCCGGCCGCGAAATGCTCTTCAGCAAGGTGGACAAGGAGAGCAAGTACAAGGCCAAGAACGTCTGCGACGTCGCCGTCTACCGCATCGCCGACGCCAGTTTCGCGCAGGTCAAGAAGCTGCTCGACGCCATCGGCATGGGCGGCACCGCGCAGGCGCTGACGGCCGCGGCCATCGCAGCGCTCTGGGCAATCAACGGCTGGTGGCTCGGCAAGCGCTTCGAGCGCGAAAAAACCTGAGCCTGAGCGGCAGCGCCCAGGCTATTGCAGCGGTGCCTGGATCGCCGCGCCGATCGGGTTGAGGCCGCGGCTCAGGGCGAGCGCCTGCTCCCGCGACACATCGCGCGCTGCGACCACGTAGCCGCTCAAACCGCCCTGTGGCACCAGCTCGAACAACAGGTACTGCGTCGTGCCTGCAGCCAGCGTCAGTTGTCTCGTCGTCGACACGCCCGTGATCGTATTCTGCGGACCCGCGACGGTGTACGACTCGATCTTCATCTCGGCGCTGCCGGGTCGCAGCGAGAGCACGGTGTATTGCCCCTTGGCCAGATCGAGCAAAGCACTGCCGCCCAAGCTGATGTGCGCGGGCCGATCGTTCATGCCCAGGAACCCCGGGTCCGGCCGGATGAAGTAGACCTGGGTCTTCTCGGCGCCCTCGGCCGCGATGAGCGGGTGGGTCTGCTGTACCGCGGTCGTGCCGGCGCACCCGCAGAGCCACAGCAGGCCCAGGGTTAGACGCATCCAGTGAAGCCTGTGAACGTAGGCGTGACTCATTCGACCACCCTCCGTGCGGCGTGCCGCAACAATGGGCGCGTGGGGGTGACAAGTCAACGACGAGGAGTTCGGCTACTTCAATTCGAAGCGTATGCGCATCGCCGCGCGCTGCTGGACGGCGGCGCCGTCGCGCACGATGGGCTCGAAGCGCCAGCGCTTCACCGCATCGACGGCAGACTGGTCGAACGTGCGTTGCGGCTCGGAGTTGCGCACGATGACGTCCTGCGTCGAGCCATCGGGGGCGATCGTGAACTCCACGTCCACCCAGCCTTTGATGCCCTGACGTTCCGCCTCGCGCGGATAGACCGGCGGCACCTCGCGCGTACGCTTCAGTGTTTTCGCCTGCACGATGTTGGTCGCGAACGTGCGCTGCTGCTGCGCTGTCGCCAGCTGCGTCTGCAGCGCTTTGGTGGCTGGCATGTTGGGCACGAGCGTATCGACACGGCTCAGGAATGCTTGCGCGCTATCGACGTCGCCCGCCGCCAGAGCTGTGCGCGTACGTTCGAGGAAGGCGGATGCGAGCTGCTGCTGCTCGATGTGCACCTCGTTCGAATCCGGATATTTCTCACGCAGCGCCAGCAACTGTTCGTACGCGTTGTTGCCCGGCGGCTCGAGCAGAACGCCACGGCCGCGCAGCCGCGCAACCGCATCGAGCTCGGCTGTCGTCGGGCCGGACGTTGCGGGGGTTTGTGCAGCCGCTCGCGGCTCCGCTGCGGGCGCCGCTGCTTCGGGAGCAGTCGCAGTTTCGGGCGTCGTGGTTGCGTCGCTCGTCGGCGCAGGTGCTCGTGCAGGTGCAGCGGCCGGTTGTTTTGGCACAGGCGCAGGCGGTGGCGCGACACTGATCGGTGTGCGTGTGCTGCGGGATAGCGCAAGCAGCTCTTCGCGCAATACATCGAGCCGCGGGTAATCCGGTACAGCGCGCTGCAGAGTCATGAGCGCGGTCGCACCGCGCGCAGGATTGTGTTCCTGCAGCGCCTCGACCACACGCGTCTCGAGTACGCCGCCGAGGCGGAGCAACCCGGCGCGCGCGTCGGCATTGTCGGGCTGCAGCGCCAGCACCGCGCGGAAGTATTCGAGCGCATTGTTGCCGCGTGGCTCGGTCAGCCGATCCGTGACGATCGCCATTTGGCCGCGCGCGAGGTAGTCGGCGATCTGCTCCTGCTGGGTGAGCGTGCCGACCTGGCGCGGCGGGGCGACCGGCTCGGGCTGCTTGCCGCGCAGCTGCCAGACTGCGACGCCGGCTGCGGCGGCCAGAAGTATGAGGATGCTGGTCACGATCAGGCCGGTCTTCGGGCGCGCCGCGACCGTCTTGCCAGTGGCCATCCCGACGGGCTCGGCGTGACGCAGCTCGTTGTAGCGGCGCGTTGCCGCCTGCAGGAACAAGCTGGCGCGCGCGGGCGAGACCGGCTTGTGCAGGAAACGGTAGATGCGCCCGTCGCTGACCAGAGTCGCGACCGAGTGCTCTTCGTCGCGGCGCCCGGTCGCCAGCAGAATCAGTTCCGGGAATTGCGAGTGCAGCTGATCGAGCAGGTTGGCGGCATCGCCGCGCAGCGCGCCCAGATCCCCGATCAGGATGCTGCAGCGACCGCCTACCAGCAGGTCGACCGCGTTGTCGGCGGAGGGCGCGTGCCAGATCGCGTGCTCGGGACCGGCCGCCTCGCGCAACGTCGCGAGCACGCCCGGATCCGCAGTGAGCACTACGACATCGAGAACGTGGCCGGGAAGGCCGGCGCCGGCCTGCAACGCAGCGAGGTTGGAATCGTGCCGCGTGCTCTGCACAGCATTCTCTGAGGATGTCGGGCTGAAGCCCGACCTACCGGTGGCCTATTCCAGACACACGACCAGTTGTGCCGAGTGGCTGCGCCAGTTGATCGGGATCACGAACGAGCGGATGTTGTCCGGGGTGACGACCTTCTCGGGCTCGCCGGCCACGACCGTCGGCACCGAGATCATGAAGTCCTTGCCGAAGTCGCGGCGCGCGTTGCCGGAGATGGTGTTGGCCACTTCGCCGACGAGGTCGCACATGTTCTCCTGCGTCAGCTCGGTCTCGCCCATGCGCATCAGCATGACGGTCAGCATCGGACGCGAGGCAGTGAAGTACACGATGCCGCGCCGCTTGCCGGCGATGTTGATGACGCCGGTGAACTCCTGGATCGTCGGACGACCTTCCTGGACGATGTACGGCGAGCCGACCGACGCGGGCTGATTGGCGGCGGTCGCGAAGTAGTGGGTCGTTCCTTCGACGAAGGTCTCCAGTTCGACTTTAGTCATCATTGCCGGCGCCCCTCAGCAACTCTTCCAGCGCCTCGGTCAGTTGACGATCGGTGAACGGCTTGCACAGGAAGCCGTTGGCTCCCTTCTTCAATGCTTCGATCGCGGTGGCTTTGTCGGACAGCGCGGAGATCACCAGGATCAGCACGTCAGGCTTGATCTTCACCAGGTTCTCGACGCATTCGATACCGTCCATCTCCGGCATCGTCAGGTCCATCGTCACGACGTCCGCCGGGTCCTTGCGGAACGCTTCGACCGCCTGCTTGCCGTTCGCCGCGGTCGCTATGACCTGCAGGCGATCGATCTGCAGCTCGCGCTCGATCTTGCGCCGGATTATGTTCGAATCGTCACAAATCATGAGCTTGAGCTTTCCGTTCGTCAACGGTTGAGCCTTGGGGGATGCCAGCGCCATTTCCGTCCCTCGTGAGGTCTTCGTTATTGCAATTGCTGCGTCAGTGGACCGCTTTACTCTCAAGCGGCCACGGCGCGTTCAGTCGCCGGCAGCCAGATCTTGAACTTGGAGAATTTGCCGCCCGCGGAGGCGAGCCCGACCCGGCCGCCGAGCTCGGCGACCAGAATGCGCACCAGGTCCATGCCCGCGCCGCGTCCCGCGTCGGTGGTGACGCGATCGGCGGTCGAGAAGCCGGGGCGGAAGATCAGCGCCATGGTCTGGCGCGGATCGAGCATCGAAGCCTGCGCCGGCGTGATCAAGCCGCGCTCGACGGCGACTTCCTTGATGCGCTCCAGCTGCAGGCCGCGGCCGTCGTCCTGCACGATCAGCTCGTAGCCCTCGGTGTCGCGCGCGCCGAATTCGACGGCCAGCGTGCCGACCTCCGACTTGTGCGCCTTGGTGCGCTCGCTCGGCTCTTCGATGCCGTGCACGACGGCGTTGCGCACGAGCTGGATCGTGATGTCCTTGACCGCACGGCGATACGCTTCCGGCACGTTGTCCAGGCCCGTGCACTTGAGCGCAACCTGCTTCGCCTGGCTGCTCGCGACGCGAGCCGCGAGATCGGCGAGCGTGCGTTCGAGACCGCTGCCGGCCGACTCCGCTGCGGGCGCTTCGGCCGCCGGCATCGCCGGAACGCGCAGCTGCATCGTCTTGTCCTGCTGCTGCGGCTCGTCGCTCTCGCCGGCGAGCCAGCGATCGACCTTCTCGGCTTCCACCTGCGGCGTAGCGGCGCCGCCGGCCGGCATCGGGCCGCGACGCGAGGCGATCGCCTGGTGCAGGTCGACCAGCCGGCTCAGCATCTCGCGCACCTGCGCGAGGTGGTTGAACAGATCGTCGAGCTTGACGACCAGCGGCAGGAAGTCGCTGCCCGACAGCGATGCACGACCCTTGAGATCCTGCAGCGCTTCTTCGAACGCGTGCGCGCGCTGCTCGACAGTCTTCAGGCCGAGCGCCGCGGCTTCGCCCTTGACGGCGTGCACCTGGCGGTAGATGCCGTCGATCTTGGCGCGGAACGCCGACTCTTCGCGCGCCGGCTCCTTGAGGATCGAGTTGACCATCTTCAACGACACGTCGGCGTCGGTGAGGAAACCGGTGAGGCTGTCGGGCTCGACGTGCAGGATGCGCAGCAGCAGGTCGAGCTGCGCCTGCGCCTTTTCCTGCGATTCCTGCAGCTCGCGCGACAGCATGACGCGCTTGGTGACGTCGTTGACCGTGACCAGCAGGTGCGACAGCGAGCCTTCCGCTTTCACGCGGTTGAAGTCGAATTCGAGGAAGTGCGTGTCGAAGCCGCCCGACGCGTTGTCGAAGTGCACCTCGACCTCGTTCAGCGGGTTGATCGTCTTGACCAGCTTCTCGTTGACGCGATCGCCCCACAGCAGCGCGACGTAGTCCATCGCAGTGCGCAGCGTCTTCTCCGGCACGATCTCTTTCAGCAGCTGGTCGAAGGTGAAGCCGTTGAAGTCTTCGCGGCGGAAGATGTTGTTCAGCGCGAGCGAGCGCTCGCTACCGACCTTCAGGTCCTTGTCGAGCAGGAACAGGCCTTCGTTCACCGTGCGCAGGATGTCGCCGGTCTCCTTGCGCTGGCGGTTCGACACTTCTTCGTCCTTGCGCAGGTTGCGCGCGAAGTAGAAGAAGATCGCGCCGAGCAGCAGCACGGCGGCGACGATGCCGAACACCTGCACCATGCGCAGCGTGTCGGAACGGCTGCGGCTGGCGCCTTCCACCGCGGAGGTCAGCTCGACCATCACGTTGCGCAGCTGCGGATGCGACGTCGCGCCGAAATCGTTGAGGTCCTGCAGCGCCGCCTGCAGGCGGCGGCCGCGCGGGCTGAGCGGCACGGGTGCCGGCTCCAGCGGGGCGTTCTTCGCGGCGGGCGCGGGCGCTTCGGCAGCGGCGTAAGGCGAGCCTGAGAAACGCAGCACCGGATCGAGCTTCGCCTTGTAGGCGGTCCAGACCAGCATGCCTTTGTTGAGCGCGCTCTGCGCCTGTTCGGCGGTGAGCGCCGGCACGACGAACACGTTGCCGGTGTCGTCGGTGATCATGTTGCCGTTCTTCAGGCTGCTGAGCGCGTTGTCATACGACTTCGCGGCTTTGCGCAACGCCTCGAGCGGCTCGTCGATCTTCTGACCGTTCTTCAGGCGCGCGGCGAGCTCGATGCCGGCGGCGTAGACCGCACCCGGCTGCTCGCGCTGCTCGGCGAGAAACTTGACGGCGGAGACGTCGTCGGAGAACTGGCCGGCCTTGCCATGGTTCACCGCGAGAATGATCGCGATGAACACCAGGAAGCCGGTGATCGCGAACACGATTCCCTTGTATCGACCGAGATCCAGAATGCCCATGAACAATTCCCCTGTGCGATGCAGCGCGCCGAGTTGGCGACGCGCGAGCAAGTGTCGCCCCGGCTTACAACTATGGCGGTATCTGACAATAAGCGTTTTGGCAGCGCTCGAACCAGTTCCCGTTTTTTAAGCAGAGAAACTTGCGCCAGTTCAAAGTTTCGCGCACTTGGCGCTGGCCTTCAGCGGTCGCGAACTGACAAGAAACTGCGTGAAACCCTGAATCCCCGGCACGGGCGCGGTCCGACTGCATCCACTCTGCAAAATCGGCTGCATCCCACTGCCCGAACGCTGTGACGCGACTACAACATTGGCACTGCCCCGCGCTTCCTTCCGGGCGGCCGGCGATCGCAAGATGTTGAATTGCCGGCCCACGGCGCCACCGTCGGATCGTGAGGTCTTTTCGCGACAGACCGTGCTGTTCGCTGCAGTTGGCGACATTTACGCGCCCGCAGCAGAGTTTTTCGCGCTCGACAAGCTTTTTCGTCCCGATCATTATCCGGGCAGACTCGGACCCGGGTTGGGTGCGCGGTAAGGACCCATGATCGCAACGACAGAATTCAAATCATACGTTCCCGTTGCCCAGCGCGCCGCGCTCGAACGACTCGTGTTCTTCAACTCCTGCCAGGGACGGGTCAGCGACTGCATCGCCGATGCGATTGAGAAGTTCGGCGCCCCCGAGATCGTCGCGGACCGCGATCGCCTGCGCATCTACATGAAGGGCATGCCCGACGTTCAGTCGCTGTTCGCGCTCGATCATGCGGGACGGCCGGTCGGTGTAGCGGTCTATACACGCCAGGATGTCGAGCACGTCACCGTCATGCACTTGAGCATCGACGCGGAGTTTGCCAGCGGCGGCCTGCGCTCCGGCGAGCAGCTGTTGTTGCGGCTGCTTCGCGAAGTGCGCCGCTCGACACGCCGCGTGAAAGGTGTGCGGCGCGTGGAGCTCTACTACGCCTCCGGGCGCACTGCGAGCCAACGCTGGCGCATGCCGGCGAAGGCGATGATGTAATCCGCGTCCCGTGCTCCGCCGGCGCTTTGCGGTCGCGAGCCTCGTCACGCTCTGGTGTGCGTTGCTTGCTGCGATGCTAGGCCGATATGCATGGCCCCTGGATCTGTTCGCGCACTTCCGCGTGCAGTACGCACTGCTGTTCCTCGTCGTTGCAATCGCACTGTTCGCACTACGCGCGCCGCTGCTCGGCGCGGTTGCTGTCGCGGGCGCGCTGTTCGCCGCGATTCCGATCGTCAGCTACATGGGCGTGCCGACGGCGCGCGCGGAGGCTGGCTCGGCGTCCTTTCGCGTCGTGACCTTCAACACCTGGTTTCGCAACCGCGATTACGCCGCGATCGGCCGTTTCCTCGAGCAAACCCAGGCCGACGTCGTCGTGCTCGAAGAGCGCAATCGGCAGGAGGCGCTGCGGCTCGGCGAATTCCTCGCTTCCTATCCGCATTCGTTCAACGAGCCGCGGCCGCACGGCGTGGTGGTGTTCGCGCGCTGGCCGATCGTCTCAGCCGAATCGCTGCCGCTGGCCGCAGGCGGCGTACTGGCAGCGCGCGTGACGCTGGACTGGCAGGGCACGCAGATCACCGTGCTCGGCGCACACCTGCACTGGCCGCTCGGGCCGACGAACTCGCGGCTGCGCAATGCGGAGCTGAATGAGCTCGCATCGCTCGCGGCGGCGCGCACGGAGCCGGTGATCGTCGCCGGGGATTTCAACATCACGCCGTGGTCGCGGCAGTTCCGCACGGCGCTGCAGCGCTCGGGACTGAACGACTCCGCCGCCGGTCACGGCCTGGCGCCTTCCTGGCCGTCGCAGTTTCCGCCGCTCGGCATCCGCATCGATCACTGTTGGGCGTCGCGGCACTGGCGCAGCACCGCCATCAGGCTCGGACCGTCGCTGGGATCGGATCACCTGCCGCTGATTGCGGACCTCGAGATGGTGATGAAGTGATGGGCGTGATGGGCGTGATGGCGTCACATCACGTTCATCACCTTCATCACTCCATCACCTTCCTGATCACATACCCGCCGCTCTTCTGATCGTGCTCGAGCGCCAGGAGCTTGCGCTGCTGCGCCTCCTCGAGCAGATCGCTGAAGGTGCGGAAGCCGTAGTAGCTCTCGTTGAACCCGGGCTTGCGGCGCTTCAGCGCCTGCTTGACCATCGAGCCCCAGATCTTCTCGTCCTGGTCGCGCTCCTCGGCGAGCGCATCGATCGTGTCGAGCAGCAGGTCGAACGCTTCCTGCTTGCGGTCCTCTTCGCTCTTCTCCGCCTTCGGCTGCTGTTCCTTCGCCGCGGCGGCCTCTGCGGCCGGCCTGGCGGGCTTGCGCCGCGTGCGCTGCTGCTTCTTGCGCTCGTCCTGGCGCACCAGGTCGTCGTAGTAGATGAACTCGTCGCAGTTCGCGATCAACAGGTCCGAGGTCGAGCTCTTGACGCCGACGCCGATCACGAACTTGTTGTTCTCGCGCAGCTTGCTGACCAGCGGCGAGAAGTCGGAATCGCCGCTGATGATGACGAAAGTGTCGACGTGCTCCTTGGTGTAGCACAGGTCGAGCGCGTCCACGACCATGCGGATGTCGGCGGAGTTCTTGCCGGACATGCGCACGTGCGGGATCTCGATCATCTCGAAGGAGGCCTCGTGCATCGGCGCCTTGAAGTCGCGATAGCGCTCCCAGTCGCAGTACGCCTTCTTGACCACGATGCTGCCCTTGAGCAGCAGGCGCTCCAGCACGCGGTCGATGTCGAACTTCGCGTATTTCGCGTCGCGCACGCCGAGCGCGATGTTCTCGAAATCGCAGAACAGCGCCATGCTGGTGATCGTGTGCGCCACTACAGCCAACCCCGGCGGCGGAAGAACAGGTACGGCACGATGCCCGAGACCAGCATCGCCAGCAGCGCGAACGGATAACCGAGGTGCCAGCCGAGCTCGGGCATGAAGTGGAAGTTCATGCCGTAGATGCTCGCGACCAGCGTCGGCGGCATCAGCATCACGGCCACGACCGAGAAGATCTTGATGATGTTGTTCTGCTCGATGTTGATCAGGCCGAGCGTCGCCTCCAGCAGGAACGAGGTCTTGGTGCCGAGGAAACTGGCGTGGTCGGACAGCGAACTGACGTCGCGACTGATCGAGTGGAAGCGGTCGCGCTGCTCGCCGGTCATCGGCGAGGACTGCTGCACGAACATCAGCAGCCGGCCGATGCTCACCAGGCTCTCGCGCGACTTCGAGTTGAGCTCACCGTTGAAGCCGATGCGCTCGATCATGCGGCGCAGGTCGCGGCTGTCCGGCGTGCCGTTGCCGCGCTGCGCGAAGATGTTGCCGGAAAGGTTGTCGAGGTCGCCGCCGCAGCGCTCGAGCACGTCGGCGATGCGCTCGGTGAACGCCTCCATGATGCCCGCGAGCAGCGCCAGCGGACTGGTGCACGCGGCTGGATGCTTCTCGGCGTAAGCGATGAATTGCTGGAACGGCTTGGTGTCGAGGTAGCGGTTGGTCACGAGCCGCGAGCCGGCGAGGATGAACGTCACCGCCATGCTGACCGGCCGATCGGTGTCGAGCTGCGCCGCGACCGTGCTGGTCATGTACAGCGCGCCGTTGTCTTCGTACAGCCGGTTCGAGGTCTCGATCTCCTTCATCTCCTCGCGCGTCGGCACGTCGACGCCGAGCGTGGCCTCGACCAGCTTCTCCTCTTCCTGCGTCGGCTCCAGCAGGTCGAGCCAGATCGCCTCGTCGGGGATCTGCGGCGGCGAGCCCGCCGTGGTGCGCGCCAGCCCCTGCGGCTGCTGGATGAAGATGTTCAGCATGCCGGCGCTCGCTTACTCACCACCGGCTGCCGCCTCAGCCGCCGTGCTCATGCGCGGCGAGCTCGTCGATCAGGTCGAACAGCTCGCGGTCGCCGCCGGCCATCTGCCGGTCGGTGACGTACTTGCCGTTGACGATCACCACCGGCACCGAGTTGATCTGAAAGCGCCGGTTGAGGAAGTCCGCGCGCTGCAGCTTCGACTCCACGCCGAACGAGGAGAACGCTTTCTGGAACTCTTCGGGGCTGACGCCGTGCTGTTTGAAGAACGCCTGCATCCTCTCCAGCGTGTTCAGCGGATTGCCGTTGACGTGAATCTCGCGAAAGATCGCCGTGTGCAGCTCGTCGAGCTTGCCGAGCGCTTCGGTGGCGTAATACAGCCGCGCCTGGATGCGCAGCGTGTCGTTCCACATCGCCGGCACGCGCGTGAACTCGACATACGCCGGCTTGCCCTTCTTGCGCCACGCCTCGATCTGCGGATCGAGCTCGAAGCAGTGCGGGCACGCGTACCAGAACACCTCGAGGACTTCGACTTTGCCGGGCGCAGCGCTGGTGGGCTGGGCGGGCACGACCTTGCGGTAGCTCGTCCCTTCCTTGAACCGCTCCGAGGTGGCCGGGCCGGCGGAGGTGGCGCCGAGACGCAGCGCCGGTTGCACTCCGCTCGGCGCCTGCTCGGCGGCTTGCGGAGCATCGTCGGTTTCGCTCACGGTCTCTGCGGGCGCCGTCGCGGCCGACTCCTCGGTCGCCGGCTTTGCCGCATCGGCGGCCGAAGTTTCGGTCTTCGCGGGCTGACCCTCCGCAGGCTGCGACGCTGCGGGCTGTCCTGGCGCAGCCTGCTGCTGCTTGCCGCAGCCGCCGGCAGCAATGCAGATCAGCGCGAGCAGCGCAGCGGCGAGAAGCTTGTTCATGTTCAATTCCGGACTGCGCGCAGACCCTGTACGTAGGACGCGACGGCGTCGATCTGCTCGTCCGACATGGCGCCCGCGACGTTGCGCATCACTTGATTCGGGTCCGTCTGGCGAGTAGCGGCTCGATATGCGCGCAGCTGAGCGGCGACGTACGTAGCGTACTGACCGCGCAGCGCCGGGTAGGCAGCGGGCGGATTGCCGGCGCCCGTCGGGCCGTGACACGAAGCGCAGGCAGGCGCGCCGGTCTTGGGATCGCCGCTGCGATAAACGCGCTGACCGAGCTGCAGCTTCGCGGCTTCCGTTTCCTTGCCCGCGGGCTTCTGCGTCGAGAAGTAGGCGCCGAGGTCGGCCATGTCATCGTCCGACAGGCTCATCGCCATGGGCGTCATCAACGGGTTCTTGCGGGCGCCGCTCTTGAAGGCCTGCAGCTGCTTGTGGATGTACTGCTCGTGCTGGCCGGCCAGTACCGGCCACTCCGGGTTGGCGCTGTTGCCTTGCGCGCCATGGCAGGCGATGCACGCAGTCGCCTTCGATTCGCCTTTTTCGGCCGAGCCGGCGGCGAGCGCGGCGCTCGCGCTCAGGCAGCCGAGCACGGCGAGCGGGACGAGAGCGGAAACCTTCTTCATTCGGGACTCCAACACCGGGCAGTGCGCAAAAGGCGCGGAATTGTACACTAGCGGCCCTTCGCCGCCTCCCGACCCGCACCCACGGAATGCCACAGTTCCCCGAAGCCCGATTCATAAGCAGCGCCTGGCAGCCGCGGCAGTTTCCCGCGGACGAGGGCGCCGAGGTTGCCTTCGCCGGCCGCTCCAATGCCGGCAAGTCCAGCGCGCTGAATGCCATCGCGGGTCGCAAGGACCTCGCGCGCACCAGCAAGACCCCGGGCCGCACGCAGCTGATCAATTTCTTCGGCCTCGACGGCGCACAGCGCCTGGTCGATCTGCCCGGCTACGGTTTCGCGAAAGTGCCGGAGCGCATCCGGGCTCACTGGCAGGAGCTGCTGACGCGCTATGTCGAGGCGCGTGCGTCTCTCGCAGGGCTGGTCATCGTCATGGACTCGCGGCACCCGCTCACCGACTTCGACGTGCAGATGCTCGATTGGAGCCGTGCGAACGGCCTCGCCGCACACGTGCTGCTGACCAAGGCGGACAAATTGAGCCGCAGCGAAGCTGGCAACGTGTTGAAGCAAGTGCGCGCAGCAGTCGAAGGCGTCGCGACCGTGCAGCTGTTCTCGGCGGTAGCGAAGACCGGCGTCGACGATGCCCGACGCGAGGTCCTCCGAATGTTGAGCTCGATGCCGAAAGGGGATGCGCAAAAAAAAGCCCGGTGACTCCAGGGGAGCCACCGGGACAGTGTTACCCGGCATGGGGATGGACCGGGTTGCCGTTCACTCAGGGAGGTCAGCGAACGGGAGCGTCCTGGCCGACGCTCGAAGGTTGAGACGCCTGCGTTTCCCTAAAGTTCCCCGCCGTTTCGATCGAAGTAACGTGAAGAAACATTCATGAACATTAACGACTTGCGTCGCCTGATCGCGACGGGGCGGTGTGCGGTGGAAACAGCGGCCGGAAGCGAGCAACGGCGCTGCGCGTAGCGCCGCCGTTGTACATCGACAACAGCGGCCCCACGCACCTGTGCGTCAATCACGTGGGTCGTGCGGGAATCTGCTCATCACAGGAACGTATAAGTGACCCCGACCGAGATCATGTCGAGATCGGCGTCGCCGACATCGAACTTCTCGTACTCCGCCCGCACCGAGAGGCTGAGCAGGCGGAACTGTGCGCCGGCGCCGTAGGCGAGGTCCGTGCCGTCGTCGCTGAAGCCGCCCGCGATCTTCGTGTCCCAGGAGATCAGGCCGACCTTGGCGAACAGGTCCACGGGACCGGTTGCCAGGAATCCGACCGCAAAGGCCGAGAGGCCGTCGCCCTTGGCCTTCAGCTTGGTGCCGACCACGGTGTCCTCGGGCTCGCCGAAATTGACGTACGACGCTTCGACGCCCAGCCAGTCGAGCGGGCGTATGCCGGCGATGAACTTGTACGCGAAGTCGTCGCCACTGAAATCGTCGTCCGGGAAAACGTTGTCGGTGAGATCGTCGATCTTCAGGTCCGCCTGGCCGACCGAGGCGCCCAGGTAGAAGCCGTTGTCGGCGGCGGCCGCGGGCAGCGCCGGCAAGGCCAGCAGCGCGGCAGCGAACAGGATTGCTTTACGCATGCAGAGGATCTCCGTGTCGGATGAAGGGTTCGCGGGGCCAGAGAATGCCGTACTCAGCTGAACGGCAATTGAACTTCATGGCGTCGAGGTCGTTGCGGTGCCGGATCAGTGAGCTTCGTCCCAGTTCTGACCGGAGCCGACGTCGACTTTGAGCGATGTACGCAACTGCGCCGCGCCGCTCATCAGCTCGCGTGCGCGGCCCATCAGCTCGTCGGCCGCTGCGCGCTCGACCTCGAAGACCAACTCGTCGTGCACTTGCAGGATCAGCCGGGCGGGGATGCGCGAAGTGCTCAGCCAGCGATCGACCTCGATCATCGCGCGCTTGATGATATCCGCCGCCGTGCCCTGCATCGGCGCGTTGATTGCCGCGCGCTCGGCGCCTTGCCGCAGGGCCGCGTTGCGCGAAGCGATGTCGTTCAGATACAGGCGGCGCCCGAACACGGTCTCGACGTAGCCGCGCTCGCGCGCCTGTTGCCGCGTTTCGTCCATGTAGCGACGCACGCCCGGATAGCGCTCGAAATACAGATCCACGTAGCGCCGCGCTTCGCTGCGCTCGATGCCGAGGCGCGACGCCAGGCCGAACGCTGACATGCCGTAGATCAGACCGAAGTTGATCATCTTGGCGGTGCGCCGCTGATCCGCGCTGACCTGCTCGAGCGGCAGAGCGAACACTTCCGCGGCGGTCGCCTGGTGAATGTCGCGCTCCTCCGCGAATGCGTTCAACAAGCCCGTATCGCCCGACAGGTGCGCCATGATCCGCAGCTCGATCTGCGAGTAATCGGCGGCGACGATGCACCAGCCCGGCGGCGCGACGAATGCCTGCCGGATGCGCCGGCCCTCGGGCGTGCGGATCGGAATGTTCTGCAGGTTCGGCTCCATCGAAGACAGCCGGCCCGTCGCTGCTACAGCCTGGTGGTAGCAGGTGTGCACGCGTTGCGTCGTGCGATCGATCTGCAGCGGCAGCTTGTCCGTGTACGTGGATTTGAGCTTGGCGAAACCGCGGTAGTCGAGGATCAGGCGCGGCAGCTCATGACCTTTTTCCGCGAGCTCTTCCAGCACGCTCTCCGCGGTCGACGGTTGGCCGGTCGCCGTCTTGGCGAGCACCGGCAAGCCGAGCTTGCCGAACAGCACGTCCTGCAGCTGTTTCGGCGATTCGAGCGAGAACGGTGCGCCCGCAGCCTCGTGCGCGCGCGCTTCGATCTCGCGAATTTTCCGCGCGAGCTCCAGGCTCTGCTGGCGCAGCAACTCGCCATCGATGAGCACGCCCGCCTGCTCCATCCGGAACAGCACCGGCACCAGCGGTTGCTCGATCTCCTGATACAACGACTGCAGCGCCGGCACTTCGGAAATGTTCTTCCACAGCACGCGGTGCAGCTGCATGACCACGTCGGCGTTCTCGGCCACGTACTGGGTCGCGTTGTCGATGGCGACCTGGCCGAACGCAATCTGCTTGACGCCGCGACCCGTCAGGTCCTCGTAGCGAATCGGGTCGAAGCCGAGATAGCGCCGCACGACCGCGTCGATCTCGTGACGCGTAGCCGTGCTGTTCCAGATGTACGACTCCAGCATCGAATCGTAACGCATGCCGCGCAGGTCGATGCCCTTGCGCTTGAGCGCATGCGCACCGTACTTCAGGTGATGACCGATCTTCGCGAGCTGCTCGTTTTCGAGCAGCGGCTGCAGAGCCCGCAGCACGGCCGTCGCGCCGAGTTGTTGAGGCGCTCCCGCATAGTCGTGCGCCAGCGGTACATAGGCGGCTGTCCCCGGCTCGATGCAGAACGCGAGGCCGATGATCTCTGCCTGCATGTAGTCGAGCGAAGCGGTTTCGACGTGCAGCGCCAGCAGCTCAGCGGCCTGCAGCCGCTCGATCCAGCGCTGCAGGTCGTCCATCGTCAATATCGTCGTGTAGTTCGCCGGTGGGCGCGTCGCGCTCGCCGCCGGCTCCATTGCGGCGGGCGTCGGCGCCGGGCCGGCGGCTCCGGCGGCCGCGCCACCATCGATCTGGCGCAGCAGCGCGCGGAACTCGAGCCGTGTGTACAGCTCACGCAGGCGATCCTTGTTCGGCTCACGCCGCACCAGCGATTCGAGATTGCACTCGAGCGTCAGGTTCGAGTCGATCGTCGCGAGCTTGCGCGACAGCTCCAGGGTCTTGAGCCCGGCGCGCAGGTTCTCCCCGACCTTGCCGCTGACGGCGGCGGCGTTCGCCACCAGGTTGTCGAGCGTGCCGTACTCGTTCAGCCACTTCGCCGCGGTTTTCGGCCCGACCTTGTCGATGCCCGGAATGTTGTCGATGTCGTCGCCGATGAGCGCCAGGTAGTCCATGACCTGCTCGGGCCAGACGCCGAATTTGTTCTTCACGCCCTCGCGATCCAGGCGCGAGTCGAACATCGTGTTCACCAGCGTGATGCGCTCGCTGACGATCTGCGCGATGTCCTTGTCGCCGGTCGAGATCAGCACGTCGAAATCCTGCGCGGCGGCCTGCTTCGCCAGCGTGCCGATCACGTCGTCGGCTTCCACACCCGCGATGCGCAGCATCGGCAGGCCCATGGCCTCCACGCAGTCGAGCAGCGGCTGCAGCTGCGAGCGCAAGTCGTCGGGCATCGGCGTGCGCTGCGCCTTGTATTCCTCGAACAGCTCGTCGCGGAACGTCCGGCCGGGCGCGTCGAAGACCACGGCTAGCAGTTCGGGCGATTCCTCGCGGCACAGCTTGTTGAGCATGTTGACCACGCCGAGCACGGCGCCGGTCGGCTCGCCGCGCGAGTTCGCGAGCGGCGGCAGCGCGTGAAACGCGCGATACAAATAGCCGGAGCCGTCGACGAGGACGAGCTTGCGCCGCGCGTTCATCAACGGCTCGGCGGGACGACGGGGCGATCGGGATCGGGCGGGGCGATCGGCGGCTCGGTCTGCTCGCCGGGCTGCGTGCTGCCCGAATTGTCCTTTTTCCTGGGCGTCTGCGTCGACTGCCCCGGCGTGACGCTCTCGTTGCGCGGCTCGTCGGGCTGGTACAGCGGGCCTTTCAGCCCGCAGGCCGCTGTCGTCAGCGCCAGCAGCGCCAGCAAGGTGAATTTGGTCCGCGCAGGCATCGCGGAAGTATATAGAAGCCGCGCGGGGCTAGCTGCCTGCAGGTCTTTCCATCACGAACATGGTGATGCGCGAAATGCACACCAGGCGGTCCTGCTCGTCGGCGATGCGGATCTCCCACACGTGGCTGCGCTTGCCCAGGTGCAGTGGCCGGGTCGTGCCGATCACGAAGCCGTCGGTCACCGCGCGCACGTGATTGGCGTTGATCTCCTGTCCGACCACGCGGTACTGGTCCGGATCGACCACGAGGCCGGCCGCCGTGCTGCCGAGCGTTTCCGCGAGCGCGACCGAGGCGCCGCCGTGCAGGATCCCGAACGGCTGGCGCGTGCGCTCGTCGACCGGCATGCGGCCGCGCAGGAAATCCGCGCCGATTTCCGTGAACTCGATGCCGAGGTGCTGCGGCAGGCTGGCGCGAAAGAAGCGGATCTGCTCGAGCGTGTAAGGACGGAACCAGATCATTTTTTCTGCAACTCTCGGGCAACCCGCTGGTAGGCCTCGCGGAAGGGAATGCCTTCCTTCACCACCAGCTCGTTGGCGGCTGCCGCCGCATGGATGGCCGGATCGACCCGGATCCTGTCGGGGCGGAATCTTACTCCGGGCAGCGCAGCGGCCAGAATCCCCAGCGTGTCGCGACACAGGTCGATGGCGCGGAACAGCGGCGCCTTGATCAGCTGCAGGTCGCGTTGATAGCCGGACGGCAGCTTCGCGACGATGCCGAGCACTTCACTCAGCGCCGCCTCCGCCGTGGCAGTGCGGCCGCGGATCAGCTCGAACACGTCGGGGTTGCGCTTCTGCGGCATGATCGAGGAGCCGGTCGTGAAGGCGTCCGGCAGCTCCACGAACGAGAATTCCTGCGTGTAGAACAGCAACAGGTCGGCCGCGAGCCGGCCGGCGTCCTGCATCACCAGTGCGATCTCGAATACCACCTGCGCTTCGGCCTTGCCGCGCGAGAGCTGCACGGCCGTGACGGGCTCGTGCACCTCGCGAAAGTCGAGCGCTTGGCGCGTGCGCTCGCGGTCGAGCGGCAGATTCACGCCGTAGCCGGCCGCGGAGCCGAGCGGACTGCGGTCGAGGCGGCGCGCGCACTGGCGCAGCCCTTCCGCGTCGTCGCGCAGCTCTGCGGCGAAACCGCCGGCCCACAACGCCACCGAGCTCGGCATCGCCTGCTGCATGTGGGTGTAGCCGGGCAGCTGCACGTGAGCCTCGCGCTTGCCGAGCTCATCGAGTGCGCCAGCGACGGCGGCTATGCCCTGCTCGAGCTCGCCGATTGCGTCCTTCAGATAGAGGCGCAACGCCGTGAGCACCTGGTCGTTGCGCGAGCGACCGAGATGCACGCGTTTGCCCGCTTCGCCGATGAGCGCGACCAGCTGACTCTCCAGCGCAGTCTGACCGTCCTCGTGCTCGAGCTGCACACGCCACTGGCCTGCGGCGTGTGCCCGACCGATCTCGGTCAGGCCGCGCACGATGGCTGCGAAATCGTCCGGCGTGATGAGCCGCTGCGCGTGCAGCATCTCGACGTGCGCGATCGATGCGCGCACGTCATAGGCCACGAGCCGATCGTCGAGGGCGTGATCTTCGCCCGCCGTGTAGCGCAGGACACGCTCGTCGAGCTTCGAGCCCTTGTCCCAGAGGCGGCTCATCAGCCGTGCTGCTCCGCCGGCGACAGCGCGCTGATGTTCTCGACGATCAGCGTGCCGGTACCCTCGTTCGTGAATACCTCGGCGAGGATGCTGTCCACCGACTTGTACGACGTCACGTGCACGCGCCGCACGCCGCCGCGGATCGCATCCTCGATTGCTTTCGCTTTCGGCAGCATGCCGTCCTTGAGGCTGCCCTGCGCCTTGAGGCGTGCGAGCCCCGCAAGATCGGTGTACGAGACGATCGAGCGCGGATCGTCGAGCGATTCGAGAATCCCGGGCGCGCCCGTGCACAGCATCAGCTTCTCCGCTTTCAGGCCCGCGCCGATGCCCGCCGCGACGGTGTCGGCGTTGATGTTCAGCAGCGTGCCCTTGTCATCTGCGGAGACCGGACTCACGACCGGCATCAGGCCGTCGTCGAGCAGCTGTTGCAGCACCTTCACGTCGATCAGGTCGATGTCGCCGACGTAGCCGTAGTCGACCACCTGGCCGTCGACGTTGACGGGCGGGCGCTTGTGAGCGCGCACCAGACCGGCATCGACGCCGCTCACGCCGACCGCGGCGATGTCCAGCTCGCGGCAGATACCGAGGATCTGCGTGTTGACCAGGCCGTTCAGCACCATGCTGGTCACTTCCATCGACTTGCCGTCGGTGACGCGCCGGCCGGCGACCAGGCGCGGCGTGAGGCCGAGCGCCTCCTGGAACTGCGTCAGCTGCGGCCCGCCGCCGTGCACGAGCACGACGCGGATGCCGACCTGGTGCAGGATCGCCACTTGCTCGATGAGCCCGCGCATCGTCGCGGGATCGCCGAATACGCCGCCGCTCGCCTTGATGACGAATACCTTGCCCTTGTACATGCGGATGTAGGGCGCGGCGCTACGGAGCGCGCGAATTGCAACGGAAGGGTCGGAACGGAGCACTGTGCGTTTTCCTCAGGTCACCAATCACTCTTCAATAGTCTATACAACACGGCCATCTGTACGACCATGCGATTGAACGCTTCCTGCACGACGACGCTGCGCGGCCCGTCGAGCACTTCGTCGGCCACGGCGACGTTGCGGCGGACCGGCAGGCAGTGCATGAAGTGGCAGTGCTCCTGGGCCGTCCTGAACCAGCTGTCCTTGACGCACCAGTCGCCCAGGTATTCGCGCAGCCGCGCGTCCGCTTCGTTGTCGCCGTAGTGCTGGGGCGAGCCCCACTCTTTGGCGTAGATGACGTGCGCACCGGCGAGCGCTTCGGCGCGATCGGTCGTCTCGTGCACGGCGCCGCCCGACGCTTTCGCTGCCTGGCGCGCCTTCTCCATGATCGGTTCCGGCAGTGCGAATCCGTCGGGACGCAGCACCACGACTTCCATGCCGCGCAGCGCCGCCATGTGCACGGTGGAGGAGGGAACCGCCAGCGGCAGGGCGCGCGGGTGATTGGTCCAGGCGAGCACGAACTTGCCGCGCTCCGGCACTTTGAGCTCGTCCAGCGTGTGCCAGTCGGCGAGCGCCTGGCACGGATGGCTCATGGCGGATTCCATGTTGACCAGCGGCTTCTCGCACAGCTCCGCCATCATGCGAAAGCCGGTTTCCGCAAGATCGGCCGCGAGATTGCGGCCTTCCGCGAACATGCGGATGCCCATGGCGTCGCAGTACGAGGCGAGCACCGGCACCGCTTCGCGCACGTGTTCGGCGGCCGCGCCGTTCATGATGGCGCCGGAGCGCGTTTCCATCTGCCACGTGCCCTGGCCCGGCGTGATGACGACGGCCGTGCCGCCGAGCCGCATCATCGCGCTCTGGAACGACGCGAGCGTGCGCAGCGACGGATTGAGGAACAGCAGCCCCAGCACCTTGCCCGCGAGCGCTTGCGGCTGCGGATGCTGCTGCAGCCGTGCGGCGAGGCCGAGCAGATCCTTGATCTGCTCGCGCGGGAAGTCGGCCAGGTCGAGGAAGCGGTTCATAAGAAGGTGATGAAGGTGATGGGGCTGATGGCGGTGATGACGTAGCTCTTCATCACTTTCATCACCTTCATCACCCCATCACGTACCCCTTTAGTCGCAAATTGCCACCACTATCCAATTTTCTTCAACGCCTCTCGCAGCTGCCCCACGTGCTCTTCTCCGAGCACGAACGGCGCGAGGATGCGCACGACGTTCGGGTCCGCACTCGTGCCGGTCAGGATGTCGAGCTTCAGCAGCTCGGCCTGCACGTCTTTCGCCGGGCGCGAGGTGCGCAAGCCGAGCAGCAGGCCGGCGCCCTGCGTCGCGACCACCGGGCCGAGGACGCACTGCTCGCGGATCTGCGCCGAGCGCTGCCGGACATTCTGCAGCAGCTGTTCCGATTCGATGATGTCGATGACGGTTTCGACGATCGTGCAGGCCATCGGCCCGCCGCCGAAGGTCGTGCCGAGCGTGTCCGTCTTGAGATAAGACGCGACGTGATCGGCCATCAGCAGCGCTGACACGGGGAATCCCGCACCGAGTGCTTTCGCCGTCGTGATGATGTCGGGCGTGACGCCGTACATGTTGGCTGCAAACGGATGGCCCGTGCGCCCGACGCCGCACTGGACTTCGTCGAAGATCAGCACCGAGCCGTTCTCGCTGCAGCGGAAGCGCAGCGCGGCGAGAAAATCGCGCGGCAGGTCGACCGCGCCCGCGACGCCCTGCACCGGCTCGACGATCACGGCCGCCGTGTTGTCGTTGATGACCGTGCCGAGCTTGTCGATGTCCGTCGGCTTGATGAACGTGACGTCGAACGGCGCACGCGGAAAGCCGTACCACTTCTGCTGCGCGCCCCACGTGATCGCACCGGCCGCTGCCGTCCGCCCGTGGAAGCTGCCTTCGACCGCGATGACCTGCGTGCCGCCCGTCATCTTGAATGCCAGCTTCAGGGCGTTCTCGTTCGCTTCCGCGCCCGAGTTGACGAAGAAGATCGTGTCGAGGCCGAGGCCGCAGAAGCTGGCGAGGCGGGTCGCGGCGCGCCGGCGCACGTCGAGCGGCACCGCGTTGCTCTGGAAGCAGAGCGACTGCGCTTGCTGCGAAAGAGCCTGCACCCAGCGCGGATGACCGTACCCGAGCGCGGCCACCGCGTGACCGCCATACAGGTCGAGCACTTTGCGGCCGCCAGGCGTATGCAGATACACGCCGGCAGCATCGCGCACTTCGAGGTTGAACTGCGCGAACACCGGCGCCAAGTGGTCCGGCAGCGCCTTGGTAATCGAAACGACCTTTTCAGCCATGCTCATGTCCAACCCGTTGCAGGCGCGGTCAAGCCCGTCGTCTCCTCGAACCCGAACACGCGGTTCAGCCACTGCATCGCACCGCCTGCAGCACCCTTCACCAGATTGTCGATGACGCACATCACCGCGATCGTCGAGCCGTTCGCAGCGCCGCTGATGAACGCATAGTTGCTGCCCGCGACGTCTTTGACGTGCGGCATCTCGGCGGCCACGCGCACGAACGGGCGGTCGCGATAGAACTCGCGCAGCGCTTCGAGCAGCTCCGGTGTCTTGATCGGGCGCTGCGCGTGACCCTGCACGGTGACGTGGATGCCGCGCGCGAACGGGCCCGAATGCGGTACGAAATTGAACTCCGCCTGCACGCCGCTCGCTGCGTTCGCAAGCGCCGTGATCTCAGGCGTGTGCCGATGCGAGAGCGGGTTGTAGGCGTACAGATCGCTGTGACGCTGTGGGTGATGCGTGCCCGGACCCGGCGCACGACCGGAGCCAGTGCTCCCCGTGACGCCCGCGGCGAACAACCGCGGATCAGTGAGCTGCAGCTTCAGCAGCGGCACGCTCGCGAGCAATACGGCGGTTGCGAAGCATCCGGGATGCGCGACATGCCGCGTCGGCAACCGGTCGAGATGCTCGGGCACCGCGCATGTGAATTGCGCGATGCGCGCCGGCGCACCGTGAGCGTGCTTGTAGACCGCTTCATATGCACCCGGTGTCGAGTAGCGATAGTCGGCGGAGATGTCGATGACACGCGGCGACGCACCCTTGGCTTCCGCCGCCGTCAGCAGGTCGTCGATGAGCTTCGCAGCGACGCCGTGCGGCGCGGCCGAGAGGATCGCGGATTGTGGCAGCGTGGTCGCGAGCTTCGTGATCGCGTCCAGGTCGGCAAACTTCAGCTCCGGGTACACCGGCGCGAGATGCACGAACGACTTTGCGATCGGCTCGCCAGGCTGGCTGTCCGACAGCACGCCCTTGAGCTCGAGCTGGGGATGCGACGCGATCAGGCGCAGCAGCTCGCCGGCGACGTAGCCGGTACCGCCGAGCACGATAGCCGGAGTCTTCACTCCAACTCCTCGGTCTCGATCTGCTTCGTCTTGAGGCCGAGCTTGTCGATGATGCAGTCGCCGAGCTTCGCGCCGTCCGTGATCGCATTGAACGCGGGCACGCTGAACTGATCGCGGATGATGTTCACGCCGACGGCGTTGTCGGTCGCCGGACCCGTGACCACCGCCGGCTCGATGCCGAACTTCTCGCGCAGCAGCTTCACGCCGCCCCACGCGGCCACGGGATCGTTCGCGGACAACACGACGCACGACAGCGCGTCCTTGATGTCGGGCGACGACAGGATCGCCTCCACGCCGTACGCACCGAGGATGCCGTCGCCGAGCTCGAACACGATCACGTCGGGCTCGCCCTGCGACATTTCCGTGAGCAGCGCGCGCGTGATGGCCGGACCGGTCTTCGCGGTGGTCGTGACCACGCCCAGGTCCGTGAAGATCATGCTGCGGTGGGCGCCCGCGTCTTCCATCGCGAGAATGTCACGACGCAGCGACACGCCGGTCGCCTTGAACGCATGCACGTTCAGGCCACGATGCCGCATGCGGGCCACGATCGCGCAGGCCGCCGCTGTCTTGCCGGCCTCCATGCAGGTGCCGGCGAGGGCGACGACGGGAACGCCGCGCGTGTTCACAGTCGCGTTGTAGTCCAGGCGCTGATAGCCCACTCGCGCGGGCACGCCGATGCGTTCGCCGAGATACGGGAACTGCAGCACCACGCCGATTACGCGCGCGTCGAACGGCCGGCCTTTCTCCGGGTTCACCGAGTCGACGATGCCGAGCACGCCGCCGATGTTCAGCACCTGGATCACGTCGCCGGCCTGTACGGACTCGGGCAAGTGCCCCGAGTAACCGAAGAGCGCCTGGCGATGGCCGAGCGCGCCGACGATGACGTCGCCCTTGGCGAGCTTGGCCATGCGGCCGCTCGTCAGCTCCAGCGTGTTGTACGTCGACTTGTTGTTGAGGATCTCCACCACCAGCACGACGCCTTCCTCGCACGGAATGTCGGCGGTGGCGACGCGCAGCTCGTGGCCCAGGTTCAGCGCCTGGGTGATGGAGGCGATCTTGTCGACGAGCACCGTCTTCATATTGGCAACCATGTTGGAGACTTGGGGAAGTGCGACCACTGCGTTCATTGCTGCTGTCCTGCCCTCGCCCAGAACATTCCGGGCAAACCGACCATCTTGGAAAAGCCGAGCGCATCGGCGGCGGTCCATTCGCCGGCGGCTTCGCCGTACACGCCCTTCGATGCCGTCATCAAAGAGTAGGGCGAGGCGACACCCGCGACGAACGCACTGCCGGGCCGATACTGCACGGTCACTTCACCGGTCACGCGCGCCTGCGAGGCGACGAACAGCGCCTCGATGTCGCGACAGACCGGATCCAGGTGCTGGCCCTCGTGCACCAGATCGCCGTAGGGGCCGGCAAGCAATTCCTTGATGCGCTGCTGGCGGCCGGTCATCACCAGCTTCTCCAGCTCGCGGTGCGCCGCGATCAGCACTTCGGCGGCCGGGGCCTCGAACGCCACGCGGCCCTTGGTGCCGATGATCGTGTCGCCCAGGTGAATGCCGCGGCCGACGCCGTAGCGCGCGCCGATCTCCTCGACCTGCTCGATCAGCGGCACCGGGTCGAGCCGCGCGCCGTCGAGGTTCACCGGCACGCCGCGCTCGAAACCGATCGTATGCGTGGTCGACTCCTCCGGCTCGCTGAACGCGTTCTTCGACAGCACCCAGGCGTGATCGGGGATGCTGCCGGCCGAGGTCAGCGTCTCCTTGCCGCCGATCGTCACGCCCCACAGGCCGCGATTGACGGAGTAGGCCGCGCCGTACGGCGGAATCGGCAGCGTGCGCTCTTGCAGGTACTTCAGCTGCTCCGGGCGCTTGAACGCCTGGTCGCGCACCGGCGCGAGGATCGTCAGCTCCGGCGCGAGCGTGCGCAACGCGACCTCGAATCGCACCTGGTCGTTGCCGGCCGCTGTGCAGCCGTGCGCGACGACTTTCGTGCCGAGCTTGCGCGCGTATTCGGCGATCGTCTGCGCCTGCATCACGCGCTCCGCACCCACGCACAGCGGATACATCTGGCCGCGTTTCACGTTGCCCATGATCAGGTACTTGATCACCTGGTCGAAGTACGCCTGCTTGGCAGCGACCAGGACGTGATCCTGTGCGCCCAAAGCACGGGCGCGCTGCTCCAGCACTTTGGCCGCCTGCGCATCGATGCCGCCAGTGTCGACCGTGACCGTGACAATCGGACGCTGGTAGGTCGCACTGAGCCACGGCACCAGGAACGAGGTGTCCAGGCCGCCGGAGAATGCGAGAAGTATCGGCTCGTTACCGGCCGGAAGGAGCGCTTCGCTCATGGTCAGATTCCGAAGATGACGCGCAGGCGCTCGCGCAGCTTGCGCTGCTCGCGACCGCCTTCGGTGGCGATGAAGATGGTGTCGTCGCCGGAGATCGTGCCGACGACTTCGCTCCAGCTCGACTCGTCGATGGCGACGGCGACGCTCTGCGCGGTGCCGGTGCTGGTCTTGACGACGGTGAGGGTGGGGCCGGCGGTGCGCACTTCCATCACGAAGTTGGCGACCGCCGCGAAGGGCGTGCCGGCCGAGCTGGTGTCGCCCCCGGGCAGGATGTAGTGATCGCCGGCCTTGGCTACGCCCAGCTCACGCAGATCGCGGCTGACGCTCGACTGCGTGGCCTCGAACCCCTGTTTGCGCAGCAGCTTTGCCAGCTCGTCCTGGTTGTGCACGGTCGACTCCCGGATGATCCGGAGAATCGCCGCGCGGCGCGCCACTGATTGATGAATCTCTGCTGCCATCTGCCCGTCTGCATAAAAACGCACGCATGTTGCATAAATATGCATCGGCAGTCAAGTGATGAGGTGATGCAGGTGATGAACGTGATGCTTTCATCACCTCCATCACGCTCATCACCTACATCACGGTCATCTTCCTCGCCCTCCACACCCCATCCGCCGCGTACAGCGCCAGTGCCGTCCAGATCAGCACGAACCCCGCCACGCGCGGCCCGCTGAACGGCTCGCCGAAGGCGAAGACCGCCAGGATCAGCTGGATCGTCGGACCGATGTATTGCAGCAGCCCGACGGTGGAGTATGGAATGCGGCGGGCGCCGAAGGCGAACAGCACCAGCGGGATCGCGGTGATCGGGCCGCCGACCATCAGCAACAGGTTGAGACCCAGGCCGCCGGTGGTGACAACGCCGCTCGCCGTGACTTCGCACCACACGATGTAAGCGATCCCGAGCGGCGCGAGCAGCAGCGTTTCGCTCGCGAAGCCGGCGAGCGCATCGACGCTGATGACCTTGCGCACCAGCCCGTACAGGCCGAACGAGAATGCGAGCGTCAGCGAGATCCACGGCGGATGCCCGGCCGTCCAGGTCAGCCAGGCGACGCCGGCGGCGGCAATCGTGACTGCCGTCCACTGTGCGGCATTCAGTCGCTCCGACAGCAGCAGCACGCCGAGCAGCACGTTCACGAGCGGATTGATGAAGTAACCCAGGCTCGTCTCCACCACGCGGTTCGCGGCGATGCCGTACACGTAAGTCAGCCAGTTGACGCTGATGAGCGTCGCGCTCGCGAACAGCCGCCAGCGCGTGGTCGGATTTGCCAATGCCGCACGAACCTGGCCGACGGCACCGCGCGTCCACAACCACAGGAACGCGAACAGGCAGCCCCACACCAATCGATAAGCGGTGATCTGCACGACCGGAACTGCATGCAGCAGCTTGAGATACAGCGGCAGCAATCCCCAGATGAAGAACGCCGATGCGGCGGCGGCGAGGCCGCGCGGGTCGGTGCCCGCCGGGAGGACGGAGGGTTGCGATGCCCGGGCGCTATCGTTCATGGTGCAGGCAAGCTGGCGGCGGGCGCGAATGGTTGCACACACGCGCATCTCAGGCCAAGCTGGCTGCATGTCATCGGTGCTCGACCTTTCACGCCGCTTGCTCGCGTTGTCGCAGACCGGGCTGCACTTCACCGCCGAAGAGTACGACCGCGAGCGCTATCGCGAGATCGGCGACATCGCCTCCCGCCTGCTCGAACTGCAGGCCGAGGTCGGCGCCGAGGCCGTGCGCCAGGCGTGGTTCGTCGAGGACGGCTACGCGACGCCGAAGATTGACGTGCGCGGCGCGATGTTCCGCGACGACCGCGTCCTGCTGGTACGCGAGCGCATCGACGGCAAGTGGACGCTGCCGGGCGGCTGGGCCGACATCAACGACACTCCGACCTCGGCGGTGCTCAAGGAGATCGAGCAGGAATCCGGTTTCAGCGCACGCGTGACCAAGCTGGCTGCCGTGTACGATCGCAACAAGCGCAACCATCCGAAGTACCTGTTCCATTCGTGGAAGATGTTTTTTCTGTGCGAGATCACCGGCGGCGAGGCGCGCACCAGCTACGAGACCACGGCAGTAGAGTTCTTCGCGCTGGACCGGCTGCCGGAGCTGTCCACCGGGCGCGCCAACGCCGAGCAGATCCGCCGCATGTACCGGCATCACCAGCATCCTGAGCTGCCGACCGA
>DATBKP010000043.1:0-11508 GCA_036555785.1 Steroidobacteraceae bacterium | reverse complement strand
GTCGGCCTGCGTGAGCCGATCGAGCAGCTGCTGCGCGACGCGCCAATGCAGCTGCGCGCACGCGTTCGCGTCCACGAGGCGACCCAGGTCGTCACCATGGACGAGAAGCCGCAGGACGCCCTGCGTCGCAAGAAAGACTCGTCGATGCGCGTGGCGATCGATCTCGTCAAGGCCGGCGAAGCGGCCGCGTGCGTCAGCGCGGGCAACACCGGGGCGCTCATGGCAACGGGTCGTTTCGTGTTGAAGACGATCGATGGCATCGACCGGCCCGCCATCATCTCTCGCATCCGCGCCCGTCACGGGCACACGCACATGCTCGACCTCGGCGCGAATTCCGAATGCACCGCCGAGCATCTGCTGCAGTTCGCGGTCATGGGCACCGTGGTCGCATCCGACATGCACGGCATCGCCAAGCCGCGTGTCGGGATACTCAACATCGGCACGGAAGAGATGAAGGGCGATAGCGTCGTGCAGGACGCCGCGCGCCTGCTGGCAGCGGGCAAGCTGAACTACGTGGGCTTCGTCGAGGGCGACGATATATTTTCGGGCGAAGTCGATGTCGTCGTGACGGACGGATTCACCGGCAACGTCGCACTGAAGACCATGGAAGGGCTCGCGAACATGCTGGTCGGCGCGCTCAAGACGGAGTACACGCGCAACCCGCTGCGCTACGTCGGTGCTGCGGCGTCCTGGCCGGTGCTGCGCTCGCTGCGCCGCGAATTCGATCCGCGCACCTACAACGGCGCGAGCATGGTCGGGCTGAGCGGCATCGTCATCAAGAGTCACGGCAGCGCCGACGTGCTGTCCTTCCGCAACGCCATCCGCGTCGGCTTGATCGAGGCGCGCAAGGGCGTGCCTACGCAGATCGCGAACCTGCTCAGCGCGCAGTTGTCGTAGACTCTCGCCATTCGTGAAGACGCCGACGCGATGAAGACCTGGAACCGATGGAGCGCCCGATCGATCGCGCTGGGCCTGGCTGGCTGGCTCGCCGGGTGCGCAATGAGCGCGCAGCTGCACGCCGCTACCTATCCGCTGCCGACGGGCGAAGACACGGTGATCGGCGAGGTGCAGTACGTGGTCGCGCAGCACGAGGACACGCTGCTCGATCTCGGACGCCGCTATGGAGTCGGCTACGAGGAGATCGTCGCCGCCAACCCGGGTGTCGACGCGTGGCTGCCGGGCGCGGGCACGCGAGTGCTGATTCCGTCGCGCTACATCCTCCCGGAAGAGCGCGAAGGGCTGGTCGTCAGCCTCGCCGAGCACCGCATGTACTACTTCCCGCGCGCCAAGGCCGGCACAGCGCCGGTCGTCATGACGTATCCGATCAGCATCGGCAAGATGGATTGGAAGACGCCGCTCGGCATGACGCGCATCGTCAACAAGCGCGAGAAGCCGATCTGGTACCCGCCCGAGTCGGTGCGCAAAGAGCATGAAGCCGACGGCCGGCCGCTGCCGAAGGCGGTGCCGGCGGGTCCGGACAACCCGCTCGGCGACTATGCGATGCGCCTCGGCATTCCCGGCGGCGCGTATCTGATCCACGGCACGAATCTGCCGGCGGGCGTCGGCATGCAGGTGACGCACGGCTGTATCCGCATGTATCCGGAAAACATCGCGGAGCTGTACAAGCTCGTTGCTGTCAACACGGCGGTCCGCTTGATCGATCAGCCGTATCGCATGGGCTGGCACGGCGAGGAGCTGTTCATCGAAGTGCACGCACCGCTCGAGGGCCAGCTGCCCGCGGAGACACGCAGCTTGACGAACATCACGCGCCTGCTGGTAGCAGCCACGCAGAACCGCACGGTAGCGATCGATTGGGCGAAGGCGGAGCGAGCATTCATCCA
The DNA here is from genome assembly GCA_036555785.1 of Steroidobacteraceae bacterium. Lineage (GTDB taxonomy): Bacteria > Pseudomonadota > Gammaproteobacteria > Steroidobacterales > Steroidobacteraceae > Steroidobacter. The sequence goes on along the minus strand of DATBKP010000043.1, from coordinate 9,667 downwards.
GGCGACGGGCGTGCCCGAGTCCGTGCTGCTGGCGCCGACGACGGTACACGCCACGAGCGAGACGCCGGGCGCACTGCGATAGACTCAGCGCCGCGGGTCCTGCGGCCGAAGTCATCTATCTACCGAGTTAGTCCATGGCGGAGGCTGTGGGATCCGCCGATCATCAAGCGCAAAAAAAACGCCGCGGCAGAGCCGCGGCGTTTTTCATTCAACCGACCGAATCGATTACTTCGACACGGCCTTCTTGAACGCGCGATCGATCTTCTCGTTGGTCGCGTCGCAGCAGGCCTGGCTGGCCTGAGCGGCCTGCAGCGCCTGGTTCGCAGCGCTCTGCGCGCTGTCGGCAGCGGAGCGCGCCGAAGAGGCGGCACTGGCTGCAGAGTCCGCTGCTGCCTTCGCTGCTGCAGCGTCCTGGACTGCCTTGTCAGCAGTAGCCTTGACTTCATCAAGGTTCTTCTGCGACACGCAGCCACTGCCGGCGACGAGCACCAGGGCAGCAACGCTAGCCTTCAGCGTGGTGGAGATGGTTTTCTTCATGACTTCTTTCCCCTTCTTCTGGGTCGGACAAAAATGGACCGGAGCGACTGAATTTCACGCCTCTTAATCCGCGGGAGTTATGGCGGGTTCCCTCGGATTTCGCCTCAAAACCTCATTCTTTGTAAAAGGTTCCGGCGCGAGCCGAGCGCGGAGGATACAAGATTGAAGCGGTGCGATAAAGCTTATGTCGCACTTCGTCGGCGGCGCGCGACATGTTGAAGCGCGCCGCCGACGATGCTTCGTGGTGTTACCAGCAGGTGGCTGGTAAGCGTGTGCCGGTCTGATCCAGCGACAGGGTGGCGCAAGGAGTATCCGCGGATTGCCCGCCGGCCGACTGCGCCGTTGCCGTCAGCGTGAACTGCGTAGCATTCAGCGTCGAAGAGCTGATGCGGTAGTAGCCGCTGTTCGTGTTGAAGCCGGCACCACCGCTGATCGAAGTGGCGACCGGGCAGTTGGCATCGTTGTACGCCATGTAGCGCGTGTAGCACTTCTCGAGCGCGCCCGCAGTCTGCTCCAGTCCGACGCGCCCCTCCGTGCGGTTCGAGCGCAGCACGTAGTTGCGATAGCTCGGAATGGCGACCGCGGCAATGATGCCGACGATCCCGACCACGAGCATCAGTTCCAGCAACGTCACACCCTGTTGTCTGCGCATCATGCTCAGTTTCCTCAGCGAATCTGTCGCCACGATTGACGCCCGGTCGTGCCCGCGCCCGGATTCTCCGTGATGCGCTGGATGCTGCCCGACGATCCCGGCGAGTACTTGTACTGCACGGGGCTCGACGAGCTGTCGACCACACCCGGCGTCTGCAGGATGCCCATGCCGTCTTCCGAGCCGAGGCCGCTCGGCGGGATGTACATCGTGCCGCCGGCGCCATCGTCCACCGGAATCAGGTCGGCGTCGTCGAATTTGCCGTCGCGATTGAGGTCGAACGGCGCTTCCTCGAGCCGCGAGCCATCGAGCGCATCGAGCTCCATGATCCAGCTGCGGCCGCCGCCGGAGCACGGATTGGTCTCCGGGATGGTGGTCGTGAAGATCACGTGGCCGTTGCGCACGATCGGGTTCGTCACCTGCTTCTCGTTCTGGTAGCCCGACGGGGAGACCAGGTCGATGTACCAGCCGGCTGCGCCCGCCGCATTGTTGCTGGTGATGCGCGCCTGCACGGCCGGCGGATCGCCGAGCGGTCCGGCGCCGTCCGGATCCGGCGGATCGAACGTGACTTCACTGAGAATCGTCTGCTGTGTCAGCGGCGAGCGGGACGTCACCATGTCCGTCGCGGCCGTGCCGGTGTTCTGGTCGAGGATGCCGTAGAAGCTCTGCGGGCGGACCGGCGTCGACAGCAGATCCGACGGCTCCAGGTATTTGCCGGTGCCGAACAGCACGACCATGCCGGCGCCCTTCGGACCGCGCGTCACCTCCGGCCGCTCCGTGATCGGCTGCCGGTTGCCCGAGGCGTCCACCGCGGTGAACAGCGGCTTCTTCACGGTGCTCACGACGTAGGCGACGCTCCAGTTCGCCGGGTTGGCATTACGCAGATCGAACTTCCACATGTTGCCGTACAGGTCGCCCGCATAGGCGTAGTCGACGATATGGTCGGCGTCGATGTCGACGAAGGACGGCGTCGACAGACCGTTGTCCCAGGCGACGCCCGCCGGCCGCTGTGCATTGCCGACGCCCGTGTCGATCTTGGCGATCGCGGAGCCGGTCGCAGCGTCGCGGATGAACAGCACGGCGTTGCCGGTCGAGCTGGCAGTGCCGTCGCTGAGCGTGCTGTTGTAGCCGTTGCCGAAGCCCACGACCCAGCGGCCGTTGCCCGAGGACGTGTCGTGCGATTTGAAGATCGCCGGCTGGCTGAACGTGTAGCCCAGGTCCGCGTCGTTGGCGTCGGTGAACTCCCAGAGGATCGTGTTCGCAGCGTTGGTCGAGCCTTCCGCCGCGGCGAGCCGCGAGGTGCTGGTCACGTCCAGCGCGTAGATGCCCTGGCCGCCCTTGTTGAGGCCGCCGGCGATGACCGTATGCCACGCGCCGCTCCAGTACGCATCGCCCATGCTCGGCGGACCGTCGACGAAGTACTCGTGCTGGTAGTTCTGCAGCGCCAGCTTCGTGAGGCGCGCCAGCGCCGGCGTGCCGCTCGTCTTCCACATCGGAGTCGGGATGAATGCGAAGATTTCGGCGCCGGTGGTGGCGTTGAACCCGTGCAGCATGCCGTCGTTCGCACCGGCGTAGACCATCGGCTGGCGTTCCGCCGTGGTGTCGTTTGCCGCAACGAAGGTTGCATAGGTGACGCTGCCGGTGCCTTCGAGGGTGTCGCGGTAGCGGAACGGCGGCCGGCCGACGAACAGCGGCGCTGACGACACGATGTCGCCCAGCTTCGTGACGAGGCGCGGCCGGAACTGACCGGCGACGTTGCCTTCATTGGCGCCATTGCCGCGCAGGTAGTCGAGCAGCGCCGAGCTATTGCCGAGCTGCGACTGGCGCGTGGCGTCGAGCGACGCCCAGCGGAACGCGACCTTCCCGCCGGTCGAATCGCGCGTGATGATCTGTCGCGAGTTCCAGCCCGGCAATTCCTGGCCGGCGTCCCACACGGCTTCCGCGTCGGTCAGCGGCGCGACGCCGTCGCCGAGCGTGCCGTCGGCGTTGATCGCGAAGGCGAGCAGCTGGCCGGTCCAGGTGCCGCTGTTGAAGCGCGTCTGGTAGATGCGCGTCAGGTCGGAGATGGAGCCCGAGTTGACCGATGCCGACGAGGCCGAGGACACGCGGCCTTCGATGAAGTCGAAGGCGCGATCCAGGCCGTTGACCAGGTTCTGCGGCTGGGTCGCGAGCACGTAGTTGTCCGGCGAGCCGTCACCGTCCGCGTCCCACTCGGTGGCCTGCGGGACACCGTCGTTGTTGGCGTCGACGAAGCCGCCGTACTTGCCGGTGAGCCACAGCATGTTCTTCGGGCCGTCGAGCGGGTTGCTGTTGAACTCCTGCGTGTCGATCATGAACGTCTGCACGTTCTGAATGCCGCGGTCGTTCGGGAAATCCGGACGCAGGTCGGTCGTGTTCGCGTAGTAGGCGAGACCCGCGACGTAGTACGAGTTCTGCTTGCCGGGGAACGGACAGGTTCCCATGACCTCGCCGAGCGCGCTGACGGTCTTGCTGCTGCAGCCGTTGTCGAACGTGCCGACGCCGCCGCCGACGCTGTCGTTCGCACCGCTGACGCTGCCGTTGGCGCCGGTGCTGGTCCAGGTGCCGGAGTTGGCCCAGTTGCTGCCGTTCAGGCCTTCCATCGCGCCGACGCGGTTCGTCAGGTCGGTCACGTTGATGTCGTGGTCGGCGTTGCTCGGCTCGCCGTAGTCGTTGCCGTCCAGCGTGATCGTGCCGGAGGCGCCGCTGATCGTCGAGGAGGTGAAGAACGTACCCGGCAGGCGCTTGTCGAGCCACGGGTTCGCGTCGTTGATCGCGATGATGAAGTTCTTCTGGCACTTGAACTGCTGCGGATCGGTCCAGCTGTTCACGGCCTGGAAGCCGCCGAGCTGGGTCGTGGTCAGGCCCGCCGAATACTCCGGCGTCGGGCCGAGATGCTTGAAGTAGCGGATCGACTCGTAGAACAGCTCGCTGACCGGATCGAGGCTCTTGTAGGCCGCGTCGCTGAACTTGTTGATGTAGTTGATCACGCCGCTGTTGAGGCCGCTCGCGGCGCCGTCGGGGTTGTTCACCAGCGTGCCGTCGGTGTTGAACTCCTTGACGGAGTTGGCCGAGCCGTCCGGCAGCGTCGGGCCGACGTACTTCATGTTCGAGCGCAGGATGCCGCCGTCACGAGTGTTGGAGCCGTCGGTGCTGTAGCTGATCGCGCCGAAGCGCTTGGTGCGTGCATTGCGCTGGATCGCGCCTTCCGGCTTCGAATAAGTGCCGTAGGAAACGCAGTTGTCGTCGTTGGGGGTCGAGGTACACACGCGCACGGCCGTCGTGAAGGACGCCTTGAAGCCGCTGCCGCCGCCGCCTTTGGTATCGGCGAAGTTCGTGCCGACGTTGAAGCCGAAGTCCGTGTTGTAGATGTACAGCGTGGCATCGCTGTACGGCGTCACCGTGTTGGGAGCGACGTTGGTGCCCGAGTTGACGTACTTGATCGGGAACCAGCTGTCATTGTTCGTCTTGCGCGCGCGGCGCACGACGCTGCCGTTCGTGGTGGCGGTATCGACGATGCGGTTGCCGCCCGTCATGGTGCGGATGAACATGTCGATGGCGGTCATCGACGCCCAGTTCAGGAAGTTGCCGCTCCACGCGCCGGAGCAAGTGCGGCCGGCGCCGGCAGCGCTGCTGGTATTGAACTGGCTCGCGGCGGAGTCGTACGTGTAGCACATCTCCGGGTTGAAGTAGCCGATGTAGCGGTAGGCCGGGAAGTAGCACGCGCCGACGCTGTCGCCGCTGACGGTGGAGCGGCCGGCGCAGCCGGTCGGCACGCCGACCTGGTCGGTGTACGCGGCGCCGCCCATCGGCGTCTCGACCGACATGTTGAGCAGCACGTTCGGATCGGCGCGCGACAGCAGGTACAGGGGGACGTCCTGCAGCGCGAGGGTCGCGCCATTGGCGCTGCCGAACACAGCCCCAGCCGCCAGCAGGGCCGTAGTGCTCTTGAGCAGGAAGGAGCGCAGGGAGGAGTTCATGGTGCAGCCTCGATTACTGTTGCAGCTCGAGAATGTCGATGCGCTGCACGGCGGTGCCGAGCAGCGTGATACGGGCGCGATCGACGTAGCCGATGCCGATGAGCGTGTCGCAGGGCAGTGCGTCGCCGCGGAAGTCGAAGCAGTGCGCACGCGCCGGGTCGAACAGGTAGACCTGGTCGTGATCGACCTGCACTTCGCTGGCGTTGATGCGCGTCAGCGTGCCTTCGACGACGCCGGGTGTGCCGGCGGCGGATGCATCCAGCAGCGGCAGGACCGCTGCGAGCAGCAGGCTGTAGAGACGAGTGGAGGCGGACAGTTTCATGGGTGCATCCCTCGATCAGTAGCGGCGTGCAAAGGTCGACTGCAGCACGACCTGCGCCTGGGCGCTGCCGCCCTGCGACGCTGACGTGATGCGATAGTAGATACGGCTCGGCGGCGGTCCGGTCGGCGGGACGCTCAGGGCATCCGTCACTTCCTCGAGCTCTTCGACGACGAACTGCGGATCGGCGCCGGCCATGCCGCTGCCGCTGATCAGGCCGCCGCTCGAGGCGGTGTGGTGCGTGGTGTTGAAAGTCTCGTCCGTGACATAGCTCCACGAGTTGGTGTCCCACCACGTCTGCGTCTGGAATGCCATCGCCGTCGGCAGGTATGCGCGGTCGTAGACCTGGCAACGTCCCGAGGTGCACGGCGAGGGTGCGACGACCAGGCTGTCGATGATGCGCTCGCCGTTGCGCAGGCCGGCCTCGGACGACTCGAACGCCAGGTCGCGGTCGCGCATGTTCGCCGACATCCGCTCCTGCAGGCGCGTCGTCTGGCTGGCGCCGAGCGCCAGCACGGTCATGACGAGCAGCAGCAGCATGCTGACGACCAGGACCGCGCCGCGCTGCTGCTTCATCGAAAGTTGGACCGGCTTGGAAGGCATCGCAGGAGTCCTCGTCAATTCACGCGAACGCGGTTACGGATGCTGGCCGTGGCCGTGAACACTTCGCGCAGGCGACGATCCGCCGGCGCGGCGACGTTCACGTCGAGCAGGGTGTAGGCGCGCTGATCGGTATCGGTGCCGTAGGTCTCGATCGAGCGCACCAGCAGCGCCACGCTGACGCTGATCACGTCGTTCCACTGGTTCGCGGCCTGGACCTGGTCGGCGGTGAGATACGAGTCGACGATGACGTCGCCGTTGGTGTCGACGCCGTACTGCACCTGCATCTGCTCGATGCCTTCGACCAGCTCTTCGGCGGCGTTCAGGCCGCGGCGGCGCCACAGAGAGGTCGTGCCCGCGGGCGCGGGATCGGTTGCATCGCTCACGCGCGTGGCCGGCGCGATGTAGTAGGCGACCGTCTCGATCGGGACCACGTTGGTCACCGCCTGACGGTACGAGTAATTCACGGTGTTGTTGGCGTTACCGGGCGTTTGGCCAGCAGCGTTGGCTGCGTGTGCGATGACGCCGGTGCCTTGGGTGTAGGTGCTGACCTGGAATACGGAGATTGCCTCGCAGCTGTACACGAGGGCGATATCGCCAGTCTGCACACCGTTGGCGCTGCCGGCCGCAATCTGCAGCGAATTGGTCGCCGCGCCCAGGTTCGCCGTCAGCGGATACGCGACGCGCTCACGCATCGGCACCCGAGCCACCAGCACGTCGCTGCCGCTCAAGGGCGAGGCAATGCTCGCGTCCATGGTCGGGCTCCAGGTGCTGGTTCCGGTGGACTGGAAGCCGGTCACGGGTCCGGCGAGGAAATTCCACTGCAGCGTCGCCGCACTGTTCAGGGACGTGCTCAGGTAGGTCGGCTGGCGTGCGCAGCCGACGAAGCCGGAGGAGCGCAGGTCCGTCATGATCGCGTCGAGCGCGAAGCGGCCGTTCTCCTCGATGCGCGAGAAGCGCTCGTTGGTCTCGTAGGAGGTCTTCGAGCTGACGAAGATCGCGCCTACGCCGGTGAGCAGCAGCAGGCTGATCGCCACCGCGACCATCAGCTCGATGATGCTGAAGCCGCGAGCGCTGCGGGCGCCGGTGTATTCGCTGGCAATGCGACGGTGTTGCATCGTCAGATCTCCGAGCGCGTACGGAACGTGGGCAGGGTGCCCGTGTAAGTGCGCGCCGTGCTCCGTTCTGCACGTTCGGCCCACTGGATCGTGATCGTGACGACGTTGGTGGTGGCGTCGCGCTCGACTTTCCCCGCAGCCTGAGTGTCGTCGCCGGGCAGCAGGCGGTTGATGTTGGCCTGCCAGGCCGTCATGTCCGTTCCGCCCACCGTGCCGCTGCGGCCGGTGCCGTCGAAGGTCGACGCGTCGTAGTCGCCGGCGTTGAATCCGACCTGGTTGGCGCGCATGCGGTCGAGCAGGTCCGCAGCCAGCATCGCCGCCTGCGAGCGCACGTACGATTCCTGGTTGCTCTTGAGGCTCGTCAGCTGCAACGCAGCCACGCCGAGCAGGCCGACGGAAATGATCACCGTGGTAACCAGCACTTCGATGAGGGTCATGCCGTGCTGCGTACGACGCGCGAGCGAGAGAGTCGCGGTGCTCATGAGCACGCTCCCTTGGTCGTGTTCAGACGGCCGGTCGGACTGATCCTGACCGTGCGCCTGTTGTTGTCTCTGCAGATGCTGTGCTGAACGGTGAACGTCGTGTCGGCGGCGCCGCTCGGCGGCAAGCCCGTAGAGAGGAAACGCACTGCCGAGGTATTGCTGGAAGTGAGCCCGACGCCGCTGCCGGCGGGCGCGAACTTCTGCAGGATTTCGTCGGTGCCGTCGAACGTGCCGGAGGTTCCGGTAGCGTCCGTGAAGACCATCCAGCCGTTAGTGGCCCAGTTGGCGGTGCTGACGCAGGCGCTCTGGGCCGTGTTCGTCGGGCACACCGCGACAGGCAGACCGCGCCGCACCGCTTCGCTGCGCGCAGAGCTGAGCGCCACCACCAGCTTGTTGGTGTCGGCAACGACCCGGTTGTTGCGCACCATGTCGTTGAACGCGGGCACGCCGAGCCCCAGCAGCACGCCGAGGATCGCGACCGTGGCCATCAGTTCGAGCAGGTTGAAGCCCTGCTGATATCGGGTATCCATGGCGCGCAACGTGCCCGTGCGGCCGCTCGACGGCAATCGGGCCCCGACAAATGGCCGCGGCCCCGGGATGGACGGCCGCGCGCGCTACATAATTGTTGATGCAGTTCACACTCTTGTGGTCGGCTGCGGAGTTCTGTATATAGTCACAGCAGCTGTATTTCCGTACAAGGCTGTCCCATGTCAGAGCTCACGCCACGCCAGCGCCAGATCCTCAAGATGATCCAGGACTCGATCCTCGACAACGGCATGCCGCCTACGCGGGCCGAGATCGCCGCCGCGATGGGCTTCAAATCGCCGAATGCGGCCGAAGAGCACTTGCGCGCGCTGCAGCGGAAGGGCGTGCTCGATCTGCTGCCCGGCGCTTCGCGCGGCATTCAGCTGAAAGACTCTCTTCGTGAGCAACTGGGCCTGCCGCTGATCGGTCGAGTTGCAGCCGGCAGGCCCATGCTCGCGGAGGAGCACATCGAGGGGCGCTACCAGATCGACCCGAAGATCTTCCAGCCGAAGGCGCACTACCTTTTGAAGGTGCGTGGCATGAGCATGAAGGACATCGGCATCCTGGACGGCGACCTGGTCGCCGTGCATCGCACGCCGGAAGTGCGCAGCCGGCAGATCGTGGTCGCGCGGCTCGACAACGAAGTCACCGTCAAGCGCTACAAGCAGGACGGCAAGGTGGTATGGCTGCTGCCGGAGAACGAGGAATTCGAGCCGATCCGCGTCGACCTGAAAGAGCAGTCGCTCATCATCGAAGGCATCGTGGTCGGCGTGCTGCGCCAGGGCAAGTCGAAAGGGGTCTTTCAATAAGAAGCCCCTTCAGCCTTGCGGCTGAAGGGGCGTATTGGTGGAGGCGGCGGGACAGCCTGTTCCGTCTCTTTCGAGACGGGCTGGACTATGCCTTCATCCCGCAGTCGCTCGCGCAACTGCTGGAGCGGGGCGTGTTATCCGAGACCGCTGCGATCCCGGATCCTAGTGCCGGCTCGCGTCGCACGACGTCAGCCGGTCTATGAGTCTCTACAGGGCGGATCTGAGGTTGGCCCTCTTTCCACCCCTCGGCGTTACCGCTGCCGCCAGTTGCCTGGCGCCGTCAGGCTTCGCCGATGTGAGCCCCGTTGTCACTTCACCCTTGCGAGTGAAGGCGACCCTTCTTGATCGAACCCGCGTCCGTAAGCACTACGCCACAAGACACTACATGCTTAGCCCATTCTTTGATTCTCGCCATGCGCTACCCGAAGGGCAGGGAAGACGCACGGCCAGCTGCAGAGCGTTTTAGCGAGCCGGCCTGGAGCACACCGACGTCGCGAGCTTGTGAGCGCGTCCCCCGATTCTGGATGCACAAGCACATACCAGGCGGAGGTTAGGCGGGATTAAGCCGCCAGAGCGTAGTTGTCTTCGTTTGCAACTATAAGTTTGTAAGCAGTTTTACGAGTTACTTAC
>DATBKP010000042.1:0-3918 GCA_036555785.1 Steroidobacteraceae bacterium | reverse complement strand
CCACGTCGGGCGAGGATGTGGAGATGGGGCCTTTGATCAGCGCGCGACAGCGCGAGCGCGTCAGCGGCTTCGTCGCTCGCGCGCTCGCGGCCGGCGGCGCGCGCGTACTGGCGGGCGGCGAGGTGCTCGCGGGGCCCGGCTACTTCATGCAGCCGACGCTGATCGCCGGCGTCGCGCACACCGACGAGCTGTCGCAGCACGAGGTGTTCGGGCCGGTGGTCAGCGTGACGCGCTTCGCCGACACCGAACAGGCGATCGCCTGGGCCAACGACAGCGACTACGGCCTCGCATCATCGGTGTGGACGCAGGACGTGGCCAAGGCGATGCGCGTGGCCAAGAAGCTGCAGTACGGCTGCACCTGGATCAACACGCACTTCATGCTGGTCAACGAGATGCCGCACGGCGGCCTCAAGGCCTCGGGCTACGGCAAGGACATGAGCCTGTACGCGCTCGAGGACTACACCGTGCCGCGGCACGTGATGGTGAAACTATGACCTGGCGAGCGCCGCTGCTTTTTTCGTCAGCGGGTGATCGGCGCCGACGGTCGGAGTGAGTTGCGCGAGCGCCTGGGCAGACAGCTCGCGCACGCGCGCGGCGTGTCCGAGCGTCTGTTCCACGTCTGCCTGCGTGAGCAGCGTAAAGCCCAGCCAGTACGATGGTTGTCCTGGTGTCGCAATCTTTTGCGCAAGTGCGCTCGCTTGGCCTGCGAGATCCGCGGCGCGGCTTGGATCGCCGCTCTTCAGCGCGCACTGCGCGAGCGCCGCAAGCGTCACCGTGCGATCCGTGACGCGCCGGTTCGCGCTCTGGAACGCGGTGAGCACCTGCTGCAATTTGCTCCTGGCGTCGTCGATCGAGTTCTCGGCCAGATCCAGCAGGCCGCTTTCGAACAGGAAGTTCAGCCGCTGGTTGTGCTCGGGCGGCAGATGCGCCTGGATGAACTGCTCGGCCTGCTCGCGCGCAGCGTGTGCTGCCTCGAAGTTGCCGCGCTCGCGATTCACGGAGAGCAGCCCCAGCAGCGCGCCGATCTGCATCTCCGCATCGTCCTCGCCGCCCGACTGACGCAACGCGCTCGAGAATTGCTGTTCGGCTTCATCGAGCCTGTGCAGCAGCACCAGGCGGCGGCCGTAGGTGACGCTGACCCACTGGTCCGGCGCGGCGCCGACCCACAACGAGCGTCCGATCGCGAGCGCGGACTCGAACATTTGCGCCGCGCCCGTGATGTCGCCGATGTCCGCCCGCACGATGCCCCAACTGTTGTACAGGAGCACGGCGTTGGCTGTGCGCTCCCGGCCGAGCTGCTTCAGCAGGTCGAGCGTGCCGCGGTGCATGTCGTCCGCGGCCTGGAGCTGGCCTGCGGCGCGCAGCGACGTTCCGAGCTGTACGCGCGGCGAGATCCAGTGCAGCGGCGCACGCGGGAACAATCTCTGCGCCTGCGCGAGGGAAGCCTGCGCTGTCGCGATGGCGAGAGGCACATCCTGTCGCGTCAGCTCGAGATCGGATTTCTGCTCGAGACATTCGATGAGCGCCGGCGAATCCGCGGCGTTGCGTCGCAGCTCCGCGATCGCGGAGTCCAGCAACGCAGCGCCCTGTCGCACGCGTCCAGCGTAATGCTGGAGTCGACCCAGCTCACACGCCGATTGCCATCTCAGCTCGGAGTAGTTCCCGGCGATGGCCCGGGCGTTGGCCTGCTCGAACAGCTCGCGCGCCTTGCGATACTGTCCGACGCGGGCGAACAGCATGCCGAGCTTCAGCAGCTGCTCGGTCGCCGCCGGGTTGTCGGCCGAGCCGTATTGGGCCGGAATGGCCTGTTCGGCACGCAGCAGCAGCTCCGAGGTCGTGAACGGGCGGCCCGTCGTGCCGGCATCCGTGAGCACGAACTCCGCGAAGTCGCGGGCGAACTCCGCGCGTGACGCCTGGTCCTCGGCGAGCCGTCGCTGCTGGTTCGCCTGGATCATCTGCCAGATCGAGAAGCCGCCCGCGGCGATCAGCGCAAGCGCCACGGCGCATGCGGTGGCCACTGCAGTCCGATTTCTGCGCACGAACTTCGCGGCCAGGTAGCCGACGGACCGCGGCCGCGCCGCGACCGGCTCGTGCGCGAGGTGACGGCGCAGATCCTGCGCGAACAGCTCGGCGGTGCGATAGCGCTCGTCGGGATTGCGGCGCAGCGCCGTCGCCACGATGTTGTCGAGATCGCCTTGCAGGTTCCGTCGCCACTGCGCTTGCACAGCGACGTCCGACAGGCGCGGCGCATCCGTTTCCAGCGTGCGCTGGATCAGCTCGGCGGCGGACTTCGGCTCGTCGTCGAAAGAGGAGGGACGCTTGCCGCCGAGCAATTCGAACAGCACGATCCCGAGCGCGTAGACATCGGTGGCAGTCGTGATCGGGCGGCCGAGCAGTTGCTCGGGCGAGGCATATCCCGGAGTGAGCCCCGGCCCGATGTGCCCTGTCAGCGCCGTGACGTCCTCACCGTCGTGTGACAGCAGCGCTGCGATACCGAAGTCGAGCAGCTTCACTTCTCCCTGCGCCGTCACGAGGATGTTCGACGGCTTGAGGTCGCGATGCACGACCAGATTGCTGTGCGCGTGCGCCACGGCCGCGAGCACGTCCAGGAACAGCCGGATGCGCTGGGCAATGTCCAGGCCCTGTCGCTCGCAATACTCGTCGATGCGCTCGCCGCGCACGTACTCCAGCACCAGGTACGGCTGACGATCCGCTGCGACGCCCGCATCCAGCAGGCGCGCGATGTTCGGATGCTGCAGGCGTGCGAGCACGCTGCCTTCGCGCTCGAACCGCTGCTCGGAGGGATGTCCCACGAGGGCGAGGTTCAGCAGCTTCACCGCGACCTGGCCTTCGAAGCGCCCGTCGCTCCGGTGCGCCAGCCAGACGGTGCCCATGCCGCCGAACCCGAGCTGCCGGTCCAGCGTGTAGGCGCCGAAGGCGCGGCCCGCCAGGCTCGGCGGCAGCTCGCGCTGAATCGAATCGTCGAGGAACCTGCGCTCGCTCAGCGCCGCGACCTCCATCAGGCAGGAGCGCACGTGCAGCGCGAGCTGCGGTGCGCGCCGCTCGAGATCCTGCAGCCACGATTCGCGCGCGCTGACCGGCAGCTCCAATGCCTCGTCGAGCAACGGACTGACTTCGCTCCACCAGTCTTTGAGCGTCGGCATCGACTCAGGGCTCCGGCTGCACGGCCGCGGGCACTTGCGCTGGCAACGGTCCCAGCCAACGCGCGGGCAACGAAGCTGCACTGACCAGCGATACGAGCACCGCTGCTGCATAGGGTACCGCCTGGATCAGCAGCACGGCGACCCACACCGATACGTCCGGTCCTCGCAGCTCGTCGGGAATGCCGAGCATCAGGTACGGCCCGAGTGTCAGTTGACGCGTGAGCCCGAGCGCGGCCAGCACTATCGCGATCAGCATCAGGCTCTCGGTGCGCGCGGCCGCGACCGCTTCGGCAATGGCGTGCGGTTGCTTGCTCTTCGGCGTGCGGAAGAACGGCTGGTTGCGCGTGAACAGCGACTTGATCACTGCGACGCCGATGGTGTGCGAGAGCGCGAGCCCGGCGAGCGCGGCGGCAAGCGTCTGACGGATGTTGGCGCCCACGCGTGCCGCATAGAGGTGTGCGAGCTTCGCGAGCTTGAACGTGAACAGCGCCAGCGGCAGCGCCGAGAACATGATCAGCGGCGGGTCGATGCGATGGGGCGCGACGATCATCGCGAACGACCAGGCGAGCGCGGCGATCGTGAACAGCAGGTTGAGGCCGTCCGCGAGCCATGGCAGCCAGCCCGCAACGAAGTGATAGCGCTGGCCGCGCGTCAGCCGCTCGTCGCCATGCGAGAACAGGGCGCGGGCATGCGCGCGCAGGATCTGCACCGCGCCGTAGGCCCAGCGGAAGCGCTGCTTCTTGTAGCCGGCGAA
>DATBKP010000041.1:0-71884 GCA_036555785.1 Steroidobacteraceae bacterium | reverse complement strand
AGATCGTTTCCTTGACGCGGCTCATCGAGCCTTCGATCCACTTGGCGTCGGACCACAGCGTGCGGATCTTCACGTCCGGCGGCAGACGGCCCTGCAGCTCGGCGATGGCTTCCTCGACGCCGGCGCCGACTTTGACCAGATTCGCCTGCTGCGCGCGATAGACGGAGAGCGAAACCGAGCGCATGCCGTCGACGCGGGCGATCGATTGCTCCTCCTGCTCGCCGTCGACGATGTCCGCGACCTGGCCGAGGTACACCGGCGCGCCGCCCTGGTTGGCGACGATGATGCGCTCGAAGCCGCGCGGATCCTTGATGCGGCCCTCGACACGCACGAGCTGTTCGCTGGCGGCGCGCGAGATGCTGCCGGCCGGCAAGTCCTGGTTCTCGGCGCGGATCGCCGCGATCACCTGATCGACGCCGACGCGCAGCGCCTGCAGTTGCTCGGGCCGCAGGTACACCTGCACCTGACGCTCGACCGAGCCACCGACCTCGATGTGGCCGACGCCGGAGACGTTCTGCAGCCGCTTGACGATCTGCTGATCGACCAGCGTCGAGACTTCGCGCAGGCTGCGCGTGCTCGAGTACACGACCAGCTCGACCGCCGCGCCCTGCTGGCTCTCGGCGCTCGCGCGCTCGATCTTCGGCTCGCGCACCTCGCGCGGCAGCGTCGAGCGGATCTGCGCGACCTTGTCGCGGATCTCCTGCGTCGCCGCGATCACGTCGGTTTCCAGACGGAACTCGATCTGGAAGAGTCCGACGCCTTCACGCGCGGTCGCGTAGATGTTGCGCACGCCGTCGATCGAGTTGATGACGTTCTCGATCGGCTTGATGACCTCGTCCTCGATCGCTTCGGGCGAGGCGCCGGGGTACTCGACCGTGATGTACGCCTCCGGCATGCTGATCTCGGGCATCTCCTCGACCGGCAGCAGGCGATAGGAAAACAGGCCGAGCACGACCAGCGCGAGCATGATCATGGTCGCGAAGACGGGCTGGTTGATGCTGGTCTTGGTGATCCACATGGGACTACGCGGCCTCGGCGCGCACCAGCACCTTCTGGCCGACCTGCTCCGCGGTGATCTCGGTGACGATGACCCGGTCGCCCGCGGCGAGCCCGCCGCGCACTTCGACGAACGTGTTGCCGGGACCCGCGGCGCCGACCTTGACCGGCGTGCGCGCGATCTTCTCGTCGCGCAACGTGTAGACGTAGGCCGCGCCGGCCTCTTCGTGCACGGCCCGCTGCGGCACCGCCAGCACCGGCGCCGTGTTGTCGAGCGTGAGCGCGCCTTGGGCGAACATGCCGCCCTTCAGCGCCTGGGTGGGATTCGACACGGCGATGTAGATCGTAATGGCGCGCGAGCCGTCGGCGGTCACGGGGTTGATCCGCTGCACCTCGCCGTCGAATTCGCGGCCGCCGAAGCCGCCGACTTTGAAGTGCGCGCGCTGCCCGATGCTCACGGCGGGGATGTCAGCAGCCGGCACGGCCGCTTCCAGCACCATCTGACGCAGGTCGACGAGCGTCACGATGCTGGAATCGGGCGATACCTTCTCGCCAGGCTGCACGTGGCGCTTGGCAACGGTGCCCGCAAACGGCGCGCGAACCACGGCGTCTTCGAGGCTGATCTTCGCGAGACGCGCGTCCGCCTCGGCGAGCTTCAGGTTGGCCACCATGCCGGCATAGGCGCTCTCGGTGGC
This sequence comes from Steroidobacteraceae bacterium, assembly GCA_036555785.1. Lineage (GTDB taxonomy): Bacteria > Pseudomonadota > Gammaproteobacteria > Steroidobacterales > Steroidobacteraceae > Steroidobacter. Next base: position 70,193 of record DATBKP010000041.1, on the reverse strand, counting down.
CTCGTATGTGTTCTGCGAGATGTAATGACTCTCGAGCAGCGTGCGGTTCTTGTCGCGATTCAGCGTGGCGAGCTGCAGGTCCGCGCGCGCACGCTCGACTGCTGCGAGCTGGCGGTCGTATTGCGCTTGCAGATTGCGGGTGTCGATGCGCGCGAGCACTTCGCCTTCGCGCACTTCCTGCCCTTCGCGCAGCGGCACGAGCTCCACTTCGCCGCCGACTTTCGACTTCAAGGTCGCCTGCACGATCGGCGACATGGATCCGGACAGCGGCAGCGAGCGCGACAGCGTCTGCATGGCAACCGTGGTGACGTCCACGGCGGCCAGCTCGACCGTCTTGGTTTCTGTCGCGGCGGCAGGCATCGCTGCAGGCTCGCGCATCGCGACCCAAACGATGACGCCGACGATGACCGCCAACAGCGCCGCTATGGCAGCCTTGATCTGCCAGCCGCGCATCTTCCGCTCCTCGGATTCTCCCGCCGGGCCGGCTTCGGTGGCGGCCTCGGACGCACGCGGAAAGGGCGTGACGCTGGCAAGCGTCGGGGCACCCTCCTCGATGGCGTCGGAACGAATGAAGTGCTTGTTTGCCGTTGTCATTGCCTGTCCCCGCCAGTGCCCGGGTTCCGGTCGGGATCGACCGCCCGTCCAGAACACCGGCGTAGTCCCTAAGTTGCAGTTGCGGGGGGTTGGACGCAGCGCCGGCGCCAAAAGGTTGCGGGGAAATGGGGACATTCCTCATTTCCGTCGCGGAGCGGCCGGGAGCGAAATGAGGAATGTCCCCATTTCCCAGACCGTGCAGGGGGCCAAACAGGGAAAAGCTCACACTCAGCGTCACGAAGATCGTTTATCCTCGCGCCATCACAACTCAAAGACGAACCTGGCGGCGATGCAGACGTACTGCTGGCGACGACGGCTTCTGCCCTTCCTCCTTCTGTCTGTTCCATTCTTCGCCGGCCCCGTGCTGGCGGCACCTTCCGCCGAGCCGGCTGTCATCCCTGCCGCCCCAGCCAATCTGGCGCACGCGGCCGACGACCACGCCACTGCGCTCCACCTCGGCAAGCTGAGCGTGCGTTCGAGCTCGGTGATCGTGCTGGATGCGGCGGATTCCTCGGTGCTGTACTCGAAGGACTCGCAGCGGGTCGTGCCGATCGCCTCGATCACCAAGCTGATGACCGCCCTGGTGATCCTCGATGCCGGACAGCCGCTCGACGAGATGATCGAGCTCACGGCCGCCGACCGGCACCTGGAGCGCACCTCCGCGTCGCGCCTTGCCATCGGCAGCAAGATCAACCGGGGCGACCTGTTGCACCTGGCCCTGATGTCGTCTGAGAACCGGGCGGCGCACGCGGTGGCGCGGACCTATCCCGGCGGCCTGCTGGCCTGCGTGAAGGCGATGAATGCCAAGGCTCGTGCCCTCGGCATGAAGAGCGCGCACTTCACCGACCCGACCGGCCTGTCGAGCGGCAATGTGTCCAACGCCGAGGACCTCGCGAAGCTGGTGGCCGCAGCCGCGGCCGATTCGACGATCCGGACTTACTCGACCAATACCAGCCACACCGTTGCGGTGGGCCGGCAGCTGCTGGAGTTCCGCAATACCAACTCGCTGGTCAAAAAGGCCGACTGGGACATCCTGCTGCAGAAAACCGGTTACACCAGCGATGCGGGCCAGTGCCTGGTCATGAAGACCGTGATTCGCGAGCGCCCGGTGCTGATCGTGCTGCTGAATTCCTTCGGCAAGTACACGCGCGTTGCGGACGCCCGCCGTATCCGCAAATGGATGGAAGCCGGTCTGGAGCCGGGCCAGCTGGCGCAAACCGCCCGGTAGGATTCTCACCGACCCCTGGGAAATCCCCCGGCCGGCGCCATAGTAGGTGCGCAATCCCTGCCCGCCCTGCGGGTGGCGCGATTGCAGCGCATTTCGACTACAATCCGCGTCCCCCATGTCACGCCCACAGCCTCAGGAATCAATGGTGAATCAACCCGAACTCGAGCTCCAATTGAAAGTCTGGAAGGAACTTGCGATCAGCAAACAGATGCTGATGCGCGCAGCGACGGATGCGCTGAAGCTGGATCCCAACTGCTCCCAGGAAGAGCTGAAGGCGGCCCTCGAAGGCGTTCTGAAGAAGATCGCCAAGGCCGAGACCGAAGCCGCCGACGCCCGCGCCCAGGCGAAGTCCACGATCACGGCGATGGAAAACAAAGTGGCCGCGAGCGAGCGGTCGCTGGCTACCGCCCAGGCGAGCGTTGCGCAGCTGCAGGCCGCCCAGGACAACGGCGCCAAGCAGATGGCAACCGAGCGCGCTGCTGCGGCCAAAGAGCTGCAGAAGGCCAAGGATCGCGTCGCCGAGCAGGAAAGGGCGCTCAAGGCGATCAACACCGCGCTGTCGGATACGCCCGAGAACGTCATCAAGAAGATGAACGTGCTCAAGAAGCAGAAGCAGGAAGAGGCCGATATGCGCCGGCAGATCGAGTCCTCGCTCAACACGCTGCGCACCGAGAAGAAGCAGGTCGATCAGAAAGCGGCTGCCGGCGAGAAACTGGCAACACAGTATCGCGACCTGCACGCCATCACAGTCACGCTGCACGAGCGCGCCAGGGCGGCGCTGCCTGATGCGAAGGATCTGCCGGCCGTGCCCGAGCTGGACGCCAAGCTGCTCGAAAGCCTGGGCGCACCGGTCGCCGAGGATGAGAAGGACAAGGCCGAGGCGAAGGCCGAGAACGGCGCGAAGCCGAAGGCCGAAGGCAAGTCGAAGAAGAAGTAGCTCGTTGGGGGTTATTGCCGCGCGACTGCCGCGGCAATCAACCCCCCGATCTCGGCGTGCGCCCGATCCAGCGCACTGACTGGCTGTTGCGACTCGCTCATGTAAACCGCCGCGATCAGCGCTGAGCGGCCGGAAGGCCACGCGATCAGCAGGTTGTTCGCAGCGCCGTTTCGGCCGTTGCCGGTTTTGTCGCCCGCCTTCCAGTCCGCCGGCATGCCGGCGCGCAGCCGCGCCAACCCCGTCGTCGACTGCTGCATCCATGCGATCAACTGTTCGCGTGCCTGCACCGGCAGCACGTCGCCGACCAGAACCTTCTGCATCGAAAGAGCCATCGCCTGCGGCGCGGTCGTGTCGCGCGGGTCGCCCGGCTGGTTGCTGTTCAATTCCACCTCGGTGCGATCGAGTCGCGTGACCTGATCGCCGATGCTGCGCATGAACTGCGTCAACGCCGCCGGGCCGCCGAGCGGCGCGAGCAGAATGTTGGCGGCCGCGTTGTCGCTCACCGTCATCGCCGCCGCGCACAGATCGCGCACGCTCATCGAGCCTTCCGCAACGTGTGTCGAGGTGATCGGCGCGTACGGAACCATGTCCTCCGCGCGCACCGGCAGCCGCGCGTCGAGTGTGAGCATCCCCGCGTCGACGCGCTTGAGGATCGCTGCGACCAGCATCAACTTGAAGGTCGAGCACATCGCGAACCGCTCGTGCGCGTTGAATGCGAGCTCGAGCTGCGACTGCGTATCGAGCATGTACGCGCCGATGCGGCCGCCGACACGCAACTGAATCGCAGCCACCGCTGACGAGAAATCACGCTGCAGCGATGCGAACCGGCTCGCGCACGCACTTGCTGCGAACGTCGATGCGACAGCGGCCAACAATGTCCGTCGCGAGAATCGCTGAAGCATCACGTTTTCCCGGGTTTTTCAGCGCAAATCTGTCCGATGTGTCCGCCCGTCCGCTGCGCTCCGCCGCGACCCGCAGCGGTTCGCCGGTCGCCGGCCGCAACTGGCCGGCAGGCTCTATGGGACTGCAACCTTTCCGAGGAGTATCGCATCTGAACTTACGAACACCGCAATAACGCGGACGACGTTGAAACAGAGAGTAAGGAGATCGCCATGTATGCCCTCACCCAGATGAGCCGGACCACGCAGCGCACCGTTTGCACCGTGGTGTCGGCTGTGATCGTGGCCCTGTGGCTCAGCCTCGGGGCGTACGGAGCGGAGTCGGTTGCCCACCCGGGCTACTCGGTCACGGTTACCCAGATCCAGTAACTTCTGAAGCCCACTGCCGGCGTTGCAATTGAAGCGCGCCGGCAGTCTTGGCCCGAAGCTGCAGATCGAAGTCCCGCCCGAACCCCTCCGCTTCGTACCCTCGCGGTACGAGCACCCAAATCACCAATTTTGACAACGAGTGACCTCGCGTGACGCGAGGCTGCGTTGCACACTCAGCCGATGCAGCGCCTGTTGTTCGCACTCGGTGCGATTGTCCTGACGGCCGGCAACGCCGGCGCCGATTCCTCGGTTACGACGCAGAGAAGCGTGACCAAGGTTGCCGAGGGCGTCTATGCCATCCGGCACGCCGACGCACCGGACACCAATCCGCAAGGTAACACCACCGTCATCATCGGCGAGCGCGGCGTGCTGATCGTTGACTCCGCCTACCTGCCGTCGAGCGCGACAGAAGACATCGCGCAGATCCGCCGCTGGACGGACCGTCCGGTCCGCTATGTGCTCAACACGCACTGGCATCCCGATCACCAGCGCGGCAATTCCGTGTACCTCGATGCGTTCCCCGAGGTGACGATCGTTGCGCACGCGCAGACCGCGAAGTTGATGGCGTCCTACGATGCGGCGAATCGCGCGCGTTATCCGCAGCTGCTGCAAGCGATGAAAGAGAAGCTCGCGCAGGGACCGGACGCGGAGCTGCAGAAGACCGTCGAAGGCCGCACGCGCGTGCTGGCCGAGCTGCAACGCTCGCGGCTGCAGCTCCCGACGCTGACCTTCGACGACGAGCTGAACCTGGATCTCGGCAACCGCGTCGTCGAGATTCGCCATTCAGGCATCGGCGATACGCTGGGTGACGCGTGGGCTTACCTGCCGAAGGAACGAATCCTGGTGACTGGCGACCTGGTGGTCGCACCGGTCCCCTACTTCTTTGCGGGTTATCCCGAAGGGCTCGCGCACACCTTGCATCGCCTGCTGGAGCTGGACGTGCGAGCGATCGTCCCGGGCCACGGCGACGTAATGCACGACCAGACGTACGTGCGGGCAGTGCTCGAGATGGTCGAAACGATCGTCGGCCAGGTGAATGCGGCGATCGTGCGCATCGGCAGCCTCTCGGCGCGCCTCGAAGACGTTCGCGCGCAGATCGACGTCGCGGACTATCGCCGGCGTTTCGCCGGCGAAGATCCGCACAACCAGGAGTATTTCGACGAGTCGATCGAGGGCCTGATCAAGGACGCGTTTTACCAGGCGCCGAAATAGCGCCGGCCGGCAGCAGCGCCGTCGCCTGGTCGAGCCGCTCGCAATACTTCAGCAGCACTTCGGCAGTGAGTCCCGCGAACTGGTTGGCCTGGTCCCACTTGTTGTCTTCGATCGCTTCGCGCACGCCGGGCAACGTCTTCACACCGTAGCCGGTCAGCAGTCCGGGCGCATAGATGTAATGCCGGTACCACTCGCGACCGGGCAATCCGCGCGCGTTGGTCAGCGTCGCTTCGAGGCCGCGCAGCAGTGAGTTCAGCTGCGCCGCTTGTGCCGCACCGATGTCCGCGCCACGCGCAGCGAATGCGTCGTCGTATGCCTTGGCGCTCTTCTTCACGCGCGCGACTGCATTGTCGAGCGCCGCGAGGTTGAGATACGGCACTTCCGGCTCGCGCTCCGGGGGCCCGACGCGACGCGTCGGATCGGCGGCGAGCTCGAATGCGTTCCGGTCGAGCAGCTGGGTCAGGTCGTCGGCCTGCTTGCGCTTGGTGTCTGCGAGCTGGTGCAGCTCTTTCACGTAGCCGTCGAGCGCCGCCGCGAAACTGCCGAACTCCATCGGCAGCACGTTGGCGTCCGCGATGCGCAGCACCAGCCGCCCGACCGTCTGCGCCAGCGCGACGCCGTACACGAAGCCGGGATCGCCGAAGCGCACGAAGTGATCGAACGAGTCGTAGTTCGAGTGATAGACACCGTCCTGGTCGTCCTCGCCGCCGTAGCCGAGTTGCAGCGTAGTCAGGCCGAGGTGCTGCAGGAATGGCGTGAAATCGGAACCCGAACCGAGCGCGTCCAGCTCGAAATCGTCGCTGGCCTGCGCTCTGCGGGCAGCGTCTTTGTCGCTGTCCGAAGCGGTCTTGCGGTAGCCCTTGACCATGCTCAGCGCATCCAGCCGCTCCTTGACGCTGACGCTGGTCTGCGGATCCTTCACGTCCTTCGCGACTTCGTTCACCAGGCGTTGCAGCGAGTGGCTGCCGCCGACCGACAGGAAGCCGCGCGTATTGCCATCCGAATTGATGTAGACGACGGCCTTGCGCTGCAGCTCTTCCGCATGTCCCTCGGCCCACTCGGTCGAGCCGAGCAGGCCCGGCTCTTCGCCGTCCCAGCTCGCATAGACGAGCGTGCGCTTCGGACGCCAGCCGCTCTTGAGCAGCGCGCCGATCGCTTTGGCCTCGGCCATCATCGCGACGTGCCCGGACAGCGGATCGCCGGCGCCGAACACCCAGCCGTCGCGATGATTGCCGCGCACGATCCATTCGTCAGGGCTGGCCGAGCCGGCGATCTTCGCGATCACGTCGTACGCGGGCTTGGTGCTCCAGTCCGACTGGATCGACAGATGCACGGTCGCAGGTCCCGGACCGACGTGATACGTCAGCGGCAGCGCGCCGCGCCACTCGGGCGGCGCGACCGGTCCACCGAGCGCCGCGAGCAAGGGCTGCGCGTCCGCGTAAGAAATCGGCATCACCGGAATCTTGAGGATCGTCTTCGCCTGCTCGAGCTTCAGACGCTTCGCGTTCTTGGTCGCGCCGACGTTCGGCGTCAGCGGATCACCGGGAGCGACCGGCAGATCGAGCACCGAGCCGCGCTGTACGCCCCCCGCAGGACGCCAGCCGCCCTGCGGGTACGTGTCGCCGTTGAAGTAGCCGTCTTCGTGCGGATCGGAATAGATGAGGCAACCGACCGCGCCGTGCTCTTGCGCCAGCTTGGGTTTCAGGCCGCGCCAGCCGGCGCCGTAGCGGACGATCACGATCTTGCCTTTGACGTCGATGTTGCGGCGGGCGAGCTCCTTGTAGTCGTCCGGCATGCCGAAGTTGACGTAGACGAGCGGCGCGGTCACATCGCCGTCGCCGCCGTATGCGTGATACGGCGGCAGGCCGTCGGTCTGCGTCGAAGTGCTGTCGCCCTGGATCGGCGGCTCTTTCAGCGCAGCGACGAAGTGTGTCGGCGCCACGAGCTCGAGACTGTGCTGCTTGAGCGTCGGATACAGCACATCGAATGTCTCGATCTGCGCATCCCAGCCCCACTCGCGCAACTGCTGCTGCACGAACTCTGCGTTCTCCTTGTCCTGCGGCGTACCGACGTTGTTGGGCCGGGCGGACATCTGCTTCATCCACGTCTGCAGATCGGCTGCCTGCAGCTGTGCGTCGAACTTCTGTTCCAGGTCGCGTGGCGCGGTAGCGGCGGGCGCACCCGTCGCTGCGGCGGCGGCGAACAGCGCAGATGCGAGCAGAGTGCAGGATTTCCAGAATGCTTGATGCATGAAGGCAGACCTCAGGCTGGAGCAGACGAGACCGCGCATTGTACGATAACGCATGCCCGCACCTTTCCATCTCGCGATACCGGTCCACGATCTCGGCGCAGCGCGCGCGTTTTACGGGCGTCTGTTCGGCTGCCCGGAGGGGCGCAGCTCGGCCGAGTGGGTCGATTTCGATTTCTTCGGTCACCAGCTGGTCGCGCATCTCGATCCGACGCGCCGCGCGCTGCACTTCAACGAGGTGGACGGCAAGGACGTGCCGGTGCCGCATTTCGGCGTGGTGCTGGATTGGAACGACTGGCACGAGCTCGCGGCGCGCCTGCGCGCAGGCGATACGCGCTTCGTCATCGAGCCCGGCATTCGCTTTCGCGGCGAGGTCGGCGAGCAGGCGACCTTCTTCCTCTACGATCCGTCGGGCAACGCGCTCGAGTTCAAGGCTTTCAAGGATCCGTCGCGGCTGTTCGCAAAATAGGAGACCGCTGCATGCCGACGTCTCTGCCGCCGGTGCGACGCATCGTCACTGGCATCGATGCCGATGGCCACTCGTACATCGCCGAAGACGGCGTCTCGCCCGCGATGATGACCATGCAGGGACGCGAGGGTTATCGCAACAACAACCTCTGGCGCACAGTCGGGAGTCCCGCGCCGGTCGACGCTCCGGACACTGTGCTCGAGCATCGCGGTGTGCTGCCGCCGAAAGGCGGCACCGTGCTGCGCGTGATCGACATCCCGCCTGAAGATGCGGACCCCGAAGCTCACAAGCGCGCGACCGAAGCAGTGTTCAAAGCAATGTTCGCCGACGCGAAGCACGATTCGTCGCACGCGCGCCATCCCGGCATGCACGTCACGGACACGATCGACTACGCGATCGTCCTGCAGGGAGAGCTGGTGGCGATCATGGACGAAGGCGAGACGGTCATGCGCGCCGGCGACATCCTGATCCAGCGCGGCACCCATCACGCGTGGGCGAATCGCTCGGGCGCGATCGCGCGCATCGCGTTCATCCTGGTCGACGGCAGCCGCTAGCTAACGAGCGAGCTCGAACTTGCCTTTCGTTCGCTGTACGCTCGGACGCGCTGCGGCGAAATCGAGCCATGCGCACAAGCGCGGATACTCCGACAGCGTCTCGCGTCCTTCCGGCGTCATTGCGAAGTACAGCAGGATCGGCAACGCATGCAGATCGGCCAGCGTGAGCTCGGCGCCGGTGAAGTAGCGATTGCTTCCCAGGATCTCATCGAGCGCGCGGCAACAGGTGCGCGACTTCACGAGCGCTTCGGCCACGAGCTTCTCGTCGGGCTCCCTGCCCTCCTCCGGCGCGACGACGCGCGCGGCGAACACGCCCCAGATCATCGGCCGATACGCATACGAATCGATGATGCCGATCACCTGGTTCATGCGCGCCCGCGCACGTGGTTCCTGCGGCTGCAGATGAGTGCCGGTGAACGCTTCATCGACGTAGCGCGTGATGGCGCCGGTTTCGTAAAGCATGAAGCCGTCGTGCGCGAACGTGGGGATGCGGCCGAACGGCTGACGCCCCAGATGCTCGGCGGGCACACCGCCCGGAGCGAAGATCTCGACCTCCTCGAAGGTGTAGCGCACGCCCTTCTCTTCGAGCGCCAGCCGCGCGATGCGCGTATACGCGCTGCGGCTCAGGCCATGGAGGATCGGGTCGCTCACCGGCAAGTGACGGTCACGCCCGCGGCGTCGGCGTTCTCGATCGTCCCGCGACCGTTGCTGACCGTGCACACCTGATTCGCCGGCTGTTTGCTGATCTGCAGATCGTACGGCGTGCCGTCCGGGAACGAGGCCGGCAGCATGAACTTGCCGTTCGCGGCGATCTGCAGCTTCTCGCCGTTGCTCTGCAGCTCCAGGCCCTTGCTCTGCAGCCCTGAAACCTTGCCGCTCACGCCGAAGCCAATGCGCGCGCACGCAACTCTGATGTTCGTGATGTTGCTTTCGGCGACGACACCGGCGCCGTCGAACACGCGACACAGCTGAAACGGTCCACTCGGCAGGGATTGAATGGTCACGTTGTACGACCCGCCCGTGACGATCGACGTCGGAAACGTGAAAGGCCCGTCGGCGGTCGGCGAAACCGGATCGCCGCCATTGTTCACCAGGACCAGGCCGGAGCCCACCAGTCCGCTGATCGTGCCGCCGATCGTGAACTCCTGCAGCACGCACGTGATCTGGATGTTCGTGACGTCGCCGTTTGCGACGGTGCCCGAGCCGTTCTGCACCGAGCACGCCTGCAGCGGGTTCGTCGGCTGCGTCGCGACCGTGACCGCATACGCCGAGCCGCTCGGAATCTTGGTGGCGAAAGAGAAGCCGCCGTCCGATTGCACGCCGACGTCGTCGCCGCCGTTGTTCTGGAGCACGAGGCCCGAGCCGGTGAGACCGCTGACCGTACCGCTGATCGTGAACGCGTTCGTCGCGCAACTGACTTTCACGGTGCGCACGTCGCCTGAGACCGTGCCGGTCGCGTCTGCGACCGTGCAGGTTTGCGATGGGCTGCTCGGCTGCGTCGCGACGGTGACCTCGAACGTGGCGCCGCTGGCCAGTTGCGTCGGGAAAGTGAAGGCGCCGTTCGACGCGATCGGCAGGTCGTCGGCGCCGTTGTTCTGCAACACCAGGCCATCGCCCGCGAGTCCCGACACGGTGCCGCCCACGTCGAACGAGCCGGTGCCGCAGGACACGCTGACGCTCGTGACGTTCGTGGTCGGCGCGCTGCCGCTCGCATTCGAGACCGAGCACATCTGCGGCGGGCTGTCAGGCTGGGTGAGAATCGTGATGTTGTACGGCGAGCCGGCGTCGACCGCGGTCTTGAAGTTGAAGGAGCCGTTGGCGGACACCGCGAGATCGTCGCCGCCGTTGTTCTGCAGGACCAGGCCCGTGCCCGACAACCCGGCGACCGTACCGCCGATCGTGACCTTGCCCGGCTCCTGCTGCTGACCGCCGCCCGCATCGTCCACGCTGCCGCGGCCGTTGGAACACCCGGCGAGCGCCAGCACGCAGAGCGGAACGCTGCACGCACGCACCCACCGCCACATCGTCGTCATCGCTGCTCGTCCCCGCGTCGGCTTTTTCCTGCACTCGTGATACCGACGAGGCGGGTAATTTGTTCCGAGTCAGTCCGCTGTAGGCCAAAGTCCCCGGACAGACTCCAGGGTTAACCGCGCTTCCCGCGGCCGGGCCGCCTGCATAAAATGCCGGTCAGAATTACAAGTACAACGCTGCACGGAGCTCGCCATGCGTTACTTCTCTGTCCTGGTCTGCGCATTCCTGTGCGCGAACGTTCTCGCGCAAACGCCCGCACCCCAAGCCGCGCCCGCGGCGCCGAGCGCGATTCCGCTCGATGCTTTCACGAAATTCGACCAGTTCGGCGGGGTGAAGATTTCGCCTGATGGCCAGTACTACGCGGTGCTCACCGGCAAGTACGGCCGCTCCGCGATCGTGTTCGTGGAAATCAAGACCCAACGCGCGGTGGGCGGCGTGCGCGCACAGAACGACTGCGAAATCTTCGAGTATCACTGGATCTCGCCGACGCGGCTGATCTACACGGAAGCGCAGCGCCAACGCGGCCGGGTCCGGCCGACGCCGACGGGTGAGATCTTCGCCGTCAATCGCGATGGCAGCGGTATCCGGCTGCTGTACGGCTATCGCGCCGAGGAAAGCACGATGGATACGCACATCGCCCGGCGCAAGGCGAGCTACGCGAGCGCAAGCTATCTGGGCGCGCTCAAGAAAGACCCGAATCACGTGCTGATCGCCGAATATCCGTGGCGCATCTTGCAGAACGTCGCCTACGACGACCCGGACGCAAAGCCGTTGATCAGCCGCCTCGACGTCTATAGCGGCGACAAGAAGCAACTCGACATGGCGCCGCTCCACGGCGCGAGCCTGCTGCTCGACCACAACGACGACGTGCGCTTCGCGTTCGGCCGGGACGAACGCCAGAAGTATACGGTGAGCTGGAAGCCGCAGGCTGACGGCGAATGGACCTCTTTCGAGCTCGATGGATTCCGCGAAGAGAGCGTCTTCCCGCTGCGCTTCAGCATCGACAACCGTTCGGTGTACCTGACGGCCGTGCCCGACGGCGAGAAGTACGACGTGCTGTATCGCCTCGACCTGCAGACGCACCAGCTCGAGAAAGTACACGCCTTCCCCGACATGGATGTCGCCGACGTCATCACGGACTTCGCCGATCGCGAGGTCGTGGGCGTGACCGGCTACGGCGATCGCGGTAGCGAATTCTGGCTGGCGAAGGACAGCGCCACCGCGCAAACGTACCAGGCGCTCGGGCGCGCCTTTCCCAATCAGCGAGTCACGGTGACCAGCGCTAGCGACGATGGCCTGCGAGTCGTGCTGTTCGTGGACTCCGACGTGAACCCGGGCGACTACTACCTGTTCGACACAGCGACCAAGCACGCCGACTTCCTGCGCTCCGGTCGCCAGTGGATCGAGCCCAAGCAGATGCGTCCGAAGGAGCCGATCACGCTCAAAGCGCGCGACGGTCTCGAGCTGCATGGCTATGTCACGCGACCCACGGGTGACGGCCCGCACCCAATGGTCGTCCTGCCGCACGGCGGCCCGCACGGTATCCGCGACGACTGGGAGTACGATCCCGAAGTGCAGCTGCTCGCCAGCCGCGGCTACGCGGCGCTGCAGGTCAACTACCGCGGCAGCGGCGGCTACGGGATCGATTTCCAGCGTGCGGGCTATCGCGAGTGGGGTCTGAAAATGCAGGACGACCTGACGGACGCGACGCGCTGGGCGATCGAGCAGAAGATCACGACGGCAGACAGCATTTGCATCTACGGCGCGAGCTACGGCGGCTTTGCGGCACTGATGGGAGTCGCGCGCGAGCCCGACCTCTACCGCTGCGCGATCGGCTACGCCGGCGTCTACGACCTGCCGCTGATGTGGGAAGCGGGCGATACGCGGGAGTCCGAGTTCGGCCGCACGTTCCTGGAGCGCGTGATCGGCAGCGACGAGGCGAAGTTGCGCGCGCAATCGCCCGTCTACAACGCGCAGAACATCAAGGTGCCGGTGCTGCTGATCCACGGCAAAGTCGACGGGCGCGCCGACTACGAGCACGCCAAGCGCATGCGGGCGGCCCTGGAGCAGAACCACAAGAAGGTCGAGTGGCTGGCGCTCAGCGGCGAGGGCCACGGCGTCTACGACGAGGATTCGCGGCGCGAGGTGTACGAGCGAATCCTGCAGTTCCTCGATGCGAACCTCATGAAAGCCACCACCGCAGCACAATAGGCCGCGCCGGGCGGCCCACCCTTCCCGCGGGGGGCGGGGCTGCCTAGAATGCCTGCACGGCTACGAAATGCAGCGTGCAGGGAGTGGCCATGCGTAGTTTCTCTTTCCTGTTCAGCGTGTTGCTCTGCGCAGGGGCAGCCGCGCAAACCACGCCGGTACCCGGACCGTCCGGGCCGGGGGCCACGCCTGCGGCGTCGGCGGGCGGGATGCCGCTCGAATTCTTCACCAAGTTCGACCAGTTCGGCGGGGTCAAGATCTCGCCCGACGGCAACTACTACGCAATGCTCACCGGCCAGTACGGGCGCGCGGCCGTGGTGTTCGTCGAGATCGACAGCAACAAGCAGGTCGGCGGTATTCGCGCGCAGAACGGCACCGAGATCTACGACTACGACTGGATCTCGCCGACGCGGCTGATCTACACCGAAGCGGAACGTCAGCCCGGCACCGTGCGGCCGATGCCGACCGGCGAGATCTTCGCCGTGAATCGCGACGGCAGCGGCATCCGCCAGCTGTACGGCTATCGCGCCGAGCAACAGACGATCGGCACGCGCTTCGCGACGCGCAAGGCGAGTTACGCGAGCGCGGAGTACCTCGGCTCGATCAAGAAAAACCGCAACCACATCCTCATCGCCGAGTATCCGTGGCGCAATCTCGGCACGACCTGGGTGTCGAACCCGGACGCGAAGCCGCTGATCAGCCGGCTCGACGTCTACAGCGGCAACAAGAAGCAGCTCGACATGGCGCCGCTCAGCAATGCGAGCCTGCTGCTGGACAATGACGACAACGTGCGTTTCGCGCTCGGCCTGGACGAGCGCCAGCAGTACGCGGTCAGCTGGAAACCGCAGCCCGACAGCAAGTGGACTTCGTTCGACCTGCCGGGCTTCGATGCGCAGGACGTCTTTCCGCTGCGCTTCAGCGGCGACGATCGCTCGGTGTACCTGACGGGCGTGCACAAGGGCGAGAAGTTCGACGCGCTCTATCGCCTCGATCTGCAGACGCGCCACGTCGAGAAGGTCTATGCGTTCCCGCACATGGACGTCGAAGGAATCATCACCGACTTCGCCGATCGCGACGTCATCGGCGTCAGCGGCTACGCCGACCGCGAGACCGAAGTGTGGCTGCGCGAGGACGATCCTTCGGTGCAAGCGTACGAAGCGCTGCAACGCGCCTTTCCCGGCCAGACCATTCACGTGACCAGCACCAGCGCCGACGGGCGGCGCGCCATCGTGTTCGTCGAGTCCGACGTGAACCCGGGCGACTACTACCTGTTCGACACCGTGACCAAGCGCGCGGACTTCCTGCGCGCCGGACGCGTGTGGATCGAGCCCAGGCAGATGCGGCCTAAAGAGCCGATCACGCTGCAAGCGCGCGACGGCCTGGAGTTGCACGGCTACGTCACGCGCCCGGCGGGCGACGGCCCGCATCCAATGGTGGTGCTGCCGCACGGCGGACCGCACGGAGTACGCGACTCGTGGGAGTTCGATCCGGAGGTGCAGCTGCTCGCGAGCCGCGGCTACGCGGTGCTGCAGGTGAACTTCCGCGGCAGCGGCGGCTACGGCGCGGATTTCGAGAGCGCCGGCTATGGCCAGTGGGGCGCGAAGATGCAGGACGATCTCACCGACGCGACGCGCTGGGCGATCGAGCACAAGATCGCGCCCGCGGACCGCATCTGCATCTACGGTGCGAGCTACGGTGGATTTGCGGCGCTGATGGGCGCCGCGCGCGAGCCCGACCTGTACCGCTGCGCGATCGGCTACGCCGGCGTCTACGACCTGCAGCTGATGTGGGAGTCCGGCGATACGCCGGATTCGGAGTTCGGCCGCTCGTACCTCGAGCGCGTGATCGGCACCGATCCCGCGAAGCTGCGCGCGCAATCACCCGTCTACAACGCGCAGAACATCAAGGCGCCGGTGCTGCTGATCCACGGCAAGGTCGACGGCCGCGCGGACTACGAGCATGCGAAGCGCATGCGCGCGGCCCTCGAGCAGAACAGCAAGAAGTTCGAGTGGCTGGCGCTGGGCGGCGAAGGCCACGGCGTCTACGACGAGGACTCGCGTCGCGAAGTCTACGAGCGGATCCTGCAGTTCCTCGACGCCAATCTCATGCAGCCTGCGACGGCAGCGCAATAGGCGCGGGCTGGCCGCGGAACTCCATGACGCCGTCGTCGACGCGGCCATAGCGCAGCATCATGATGTCGAAGGCGTAGTTCTGGTGCAGCTTCCACGGCAGGCGCGAGCCCTGCTTCGGCAGCTGGTGCAGCGAGCGCTGCACGTAACCCGACGAGAAATCGATCCACGGCACCTCGACCAGGGACGGATCGACGTTGCGCGGCGTGCACTGTCGGTAGCCGTGCTTCTCCATGTGATTCAGCAGCCGGCACACGTACTCGCACGTGAGGTCGCACTTCAGCGTCCAGGAAGCGTTGGTGTAACCGAACGAGGACGCGAGGTTCGGCACGTCGCTGAACATCATGCCCTTGTAGTTGAGCGTCTTCGCCAGCTCGACCGGACGACCGTCGACGCTCACCTGCGTGCCGCCGAACAGCTGCAGGTTGAGCCCGGTCGCGGTCACGATCAGGTCCGCTTCGAGCTCGCGACCGGAAGCGAGCGCGATGCCCTGCTCCGTGAACGTCTCGATCTGGTCGGTGACGACGTCGACTTTGCCGGCCTTGATCGCCTCGAACAGGTCGCCGTTCGGCACCAGGCACAGCCGCTGGTCCCACGGGTTGTAGCGGGGCGTGAAGTGCGTGCCGATGTCATAGTCGGGACCGAGCGCCTTGCGCACGCCCTTGAAGATCAGCTTCTTGATCATCTCGGGCCGGCGCCGGCTCAGCTGGAAGAACAGCATGCCGAACAGCACGTTCTTCCAGCGGGTCAACAGGTACGCGAGCTTCACCGGCAGCACGCGCCGCAGGCTGTTCGCAATGAAGTCCTCGGCGGGCAACGAGATCACGTAAGTCGGCGAGCGTTGCAGCATCGTTACGCGTGCGGCGGTCTTCGACATTTCCGGCACGATCGTCACGGCAGTCGCGCCGCTGCCGATCACGACGACACGCTTGTTGGCGTAGTCGATGTCGGAGGTCCACTTCTGCGGATGCACGATGCGACCCGCGAAGCGCTCGGTGCCGGCGAACTGCGGCGTGTAGCCCTCGTTGTAGTTGTAGTAACCGCTGCACATGAACAGGAAATTGCACGTGAAGCGCACCGGCTCGCGACTCGGGCCGCGCTCGGCTTCGACCGTCCAGCGCGCGTCCTGCGACGACCAGGCGGCGCGCTTCACGAGATGCTGAAAGCGGATGTGCTTTTCGACGCCGTACGAGCGCGCCGTTTCCTTGAGGTAGTCGAGGATCGCGGGCCCGTCGGCGATCGCCTTCGCATGCGTCCACGGCCGGAACGAGTAGCCGAGCGTGTACATGTCCGAGTCCGAGCGGATGCCGGGATAGCGGAACAGGTCCCAGGTGCCGCCGATGTCGGCGCGCCCTTCGAGGATCGCGTAGCGCTTCCCCGGGCATTCCTGCTGCAGGTGGCAACCGGCGCCGATGCCGGAAATGCCGGCGCCGACGATGAGAACGTCGAAGTGTTCGAGTGACATAGGGATAAGGTGGCACAGGTGATGAGGTGATGCGAGTGATGAAGGTGATGGCCGGTCCCGGCATCACCTTCATCACCCCATCACCTTCATCACTTTGCCTTTCTTTTCACTCCATCACCGGCATTTCAATGGCGCTCGCCGTCCCCGGGGCATGCCACACCCGCTGCGTCGCCTTCACGTAATCCGCGGGCTTCGCAAACATGATGTTCGGCACGAAGGTCTGGGGGTTGCGGTCGTACAGCGGGAACCAGCTGGACTGGATCTGCACCATGATGCGGTGGCCCGGCAGGAACGTGTGGCTCGCGTTCGGCAGCCGGATCCGATACTGCAGCGTCTTGTTCGACGCGATCGGCTGCGGCCTGGCGAAGTCCGTGCGATAGCGGCCGCGGAAGATGTCGGCCGACAGCATCTGCTGGTAGCCGCCCATCGTCGGCCGTTCCTGCACTTCGTCCGGCCACACGTCGATGATCTTCACGACCCAGTCGGCGTCGCTGCCGCTGGTCGAGGCGAACAGGTTCGCGACCGGCTCGCCGGCGAGGCGCACCGGCTCGCGCAGGGGCTCGGTCTGATACACGAGCACGTCGGTGCGCGCAGCTGCGAAGCGCTGATCGTCGACCAGCCACTCGCCCCAGCCGGAGTTCGCGTCGCCCTGCTGCAGTGTCGGGCGCTCGCGATACGTCACCGGCTTCGCCGGATCCGAGATGTATTCGTCATAGCGCTCGGCGCCGGCCGCCGGCGCATCGAAGCTCAGCTTGCCGCCGGGCATCAGGTACAGCGAGCGCGACTTCTGCGCGCAGCCCTCGCTGCACACCTGCGGCCAGTTATCGTAGTTGTGCCACTCGTTCGCACCGGTCTCGTAGACCAGCACGCGCGGCGTCGCGGGCCGCGGCGCGTCCTTGAGGTAGTGATCGAGGAACGGCTGCATCACGGTGCGGCGGAACCAGCCGGCGGTGTCGCCTTCGAACTGGATCGCGGCGAGCGCGCGGCCTTCGCGCCGGCCCTGGCCGTGATTCCACGGCCCGAGCACGAGATGCAGTTTCTCGCCGCGCGGGTCCTTGGGCGCCAGCGCCCGGAACAACGTCGGACCGCCGTAGATGTCTTCCTGATCGAACAGCCCCGAGACGATCATCATCGGCACGGTGAGCGGCTCTTTCGCCAGCACCTTGTCGACCGCCTGCGCCTGCCACCACCAGTCGTAGCTCGTGTGCTCGGCGAGCGCGCGCCAGAAGCCGAGCTGCTCGAGACCGCGCGCCTTGGCGAGCGCTCCGGCCGAGCCCGCGCGCAGGAAGGTGTCGTAGGCGTCGTACTCGCCGTACCACCACTTCTCGTCGCCTTTGCGGGTCGCTTCCTGATCGTATGTGTACTCGAGCGAACCGAGCTGGCGGAACGCGCCGTTGTGGAACCAGTCGTCGCCCATCCAGCCGTCGACCATCGGCGCGAACGGCACCGCGGCCTTCAACGCCGGATGCGGCCGCACCGTCGACATCACAGTGGTGTAGCCCTCGTAGGAGCCGCCGAGCGTGGCGACGCGGCCGTTCGACTCCGGCACGTTCTTCACCAGCCACTCGATCGTGTCGTAGCAGTCGGTCGCGTGATCGACTGCGGTGGGATTGGCGGGCCCGTGCAGCGCCCGCGTCATGACGTAGTCGCCCTCGGAGCCGTATTTGCCGCGCACGTCCTGGAACACGATGATGTAGCCCGCTGCCACCGCTGTGTCGTCCATCTGCGGCACGGCCGCGATCAGGTGCGGGCTGTTGAAGCGCAACACGCGATTGCCCGCATCGTACGGCGTGCGATTCAGCAGCATCGGCGCGTTCTGCGCACCCTTCGGGATCAGGATGAAGGTCTTGAGCTTCACGCCATCGCGCATCGGCACCATCTCCTCGCGCTTGACGTAATCGAAGTCCGCGTTCGTCGCCGTGAACTTCTCGGGCGTCTCGCTCGGCAGCGAGGAGATCTTTTCGTCGGCGTGCGCGCCGAGCGTCGAGCCGCAAGCGAGGAACGCAACGATGCACCCGTTGCGAATGGCAGAGAGCGCGTTCACGAAGGCTCCTTCGATTGTGAAGGGGCGCATGCTAACAGCAGTTATTCCGTGGGTCAGGCTGCAGCCTGACTGCCCTTGCCACGCCACATCCCTTCGCTGCCGTATTGCCGCCACGCCCACGGCAACCAGCGCAGTAGCGCGAACGACAGCCACAACGCCCATAGCAGCATCGCAAGCTTGTAGAACCAGATCGACACCGAGACGACGTAGGGCTGCGGCAGCTGCGGCGCCGTACGGTCCATGAACCACGGCAGAAACTCCGGGCCACCGTTGAGCACGCCCATGTCCGGCTCGCCGAGCAGGCCGTACGGAATCGCGCTGACCAGGATCCCGAGCGCCACGACCGAGAATATCGCGAGCAGCACCTGCGCCGTGTTGAACTGCCAGCGCTTCTCGATGCGGATCGCGGGGCGACGGTCGAGCACGAACAGCCACGCAGCGAACACGATCAGCACCCACCACGAGAATGTGCTCAGTCCGAGTCCGAGCAGCAGCCAGTCCTGCGTGCGCAGCGGCGTTCGCCGCACCCGGCCGAGCGCCAGTGCGACGACGATGAACGCGACCAGCTCGCCCCAGTACAGGATCGCGGGACCGACGCCACCGCCCCACGCGAACAGAACCCAGCGATCGTGGGGAAGCGCGAGAGTGGTGTTGACGTTGGTGCCGGCGACGCCCAGATCGATCGCGGGCGAGCGGCTGAGCAGGCCCGTGCCGTCGCCTCGGCTGAACTCCACCACGACGCCATGCTGTCCGGGCGAAAGCGTCAGCGGCAGCACACCTTCGGCAGGACGCAACGGTACGATCTGTCCGTCCGCGGCGACGTGCTTCACCTGGGCGTCCGGTGGAATGCGCAAATCGTGGCGGCCGCCGCGACTGCTGCGGTAGGAAAAGCTCAGCGTCGTGTCCGCGACGCGCTCGCCGAACCGCGTCTCGTTCTGCACCGTGTCGACCGCGACGGTATCGCCGGCGCTAGCGGCGGGACGCACTACCGTGAGATCGAGCGTTTCGCCGGGCCGCGGCAGGAACTGGTTGATCCACGATCCGGCGGCATCCTCGGTCGGCAGGATCGCCGGCGTGCCGGCAAACTCGGCGTGCCAGCTCGGGTTGACGACCACCTCCCACTGCTCGACCCACGGCTGATCGCCCGTGGCGGCAGTCCAGTGCAACCGATCGAGTCGCTCGAGCGCGGATTCCCAGGTCACGCTGCTCGCGCCCGACGGCATCGACATCAGCACGCCCGCATCGCTGACCTGCAGGCCCGGCGTGAGCACGGATTCACCCGGTAGCAACGGCAGGCGCAACGTGAACGCACCGTCTAGCGGTGCAAGGCGTTCGACTGTCGTCGTCACCGTCCAATCGAGTCCGAGGTAGGCGCGCCGCTGGATACGCACGAAGGGAGCGAAGCGCTGCGAGGCCGCCATTCGCTCCGGCGCCCCGCCGGTCGTACGACGCGTCAGCTGCAATGAAGTGTTGAGCAGACGGCCTTCGCTGACGCCCGCCGCATCCCAGCCTTCGGCACGCACCGCGACCCGGCGCGGCACGTCCGGAAACTCCAGCGTGAGCTCGTAAGCCTGCGCGATGCGTCCCGCGATGCTGATCCGGTGTACGCCGGGCGCGACCGGCACTCGCGATTGCTCCTCGGTGCGCGCGACCGAATCCGCTGCGCGATCGTCGATAGCGACGCGCTCGATGATCCATTGCGGTCCTGCTTGCGGAATGCCGAGCACGACGTTCGCTTGCGCGTGCACTTCCATCTGCACTTCCAGGCGGTCGCCGTCGATGATCACGGTGGCCATCACGGCCTCGACGCAATTCGGCGCGCATTTCGCCGGCTCGCTGAGGCGTTTCTTCAATTCGCCGAGCATTGACGAGTCCGGCGTCTGTGCATGTGCCGGCGGAGCGAACGAGGCCGCGAGCACCGCAAGCACGAGACCCGCCGCCGCAGTACCGTGCCACGGCGGCAGACGCCAGTTCGTCGGGATGCCGTACGCGAGCCTGATCAAGGCGAGCAGCAACGCCACGGCGGCGAGCACGCCGACGATGCGCCAGATCGACACCAGCAGCGGCGGCACGATCGTCAGGTGCACGGCCTGCTGCTCGTCGACCGGCCCGCTCCAATGCAATTGATAGTCGAGATAGGCCCAGTTCGGAATACCCGGGCCGGTCTGCAACATGGCGTCGGGCGCGTAGCGGTCGAGCCGCTTCGGCTCCGGCCGCGCTCGTTCCGGCCCAGCCAGTGACTGCAGCACGGGTGCGTTTGCGAAAGTCAGGGACGCCGGGGCGGCGGCGGCTTGCTCGGGCACGACTTTGCGCCGGAGGAGGCTGTCCTGTGCAAGACCGAACGCCTGGCCGCCGTATTCGCCGGGCATGAGCTGCGGATGCAGCGCGAACCGGTACTGCTCCACCCCGAAAGCGATCAGCAGGATCGCGACGGCCAGCACCGAAACGAACTGATATCTGCGCACCCACGTGCGCAGCCGGCCTGCGGGTACGAAGCGCAGCAGCGCAATGACAACGAACAGATTGATCCACAACCAGCCGGGCGCGCCTGCTTCCTGGTGCGTGAGCAGGATCACTGCGGCGGTGAGCGCGGCGCCGCTCCAGCCGAGCAAACGATAGGCGGCGGCGGCCGCCAGCATGAGCAGGAACAGATCGAGCAGACGCCACTGGTTCAGCCACGCACCGGCGGCTTCGTCCGCGCCCCAGGCGGCCAGCAAGCGGTGGCCCGGCGGCAGATGCAGAACTGTTTGCACGTCGTCGAAGCCCGCATCCCATCCGGTGGCCGCACGCGCGGCGCCGCGCGGCACGCGCGACAGCGTCGTCAGATCGACGTCGGCGTTACGAACCTCGACTCCTGTGCGACCTTCGGCACCGTCCGTGATGAGCAGCAACTCATCGGCGCGCCGCGCATTGAGCAGCCGATACGGCGAGAGCATGTCGAGACGCCAGCCTTGCTGCATCGTGCCGACGATGTGATCCGCGGCGATGAAGTCGTCATGATCGAACGTCAGCCACAACTGGCGCTGCAGCGTGAGCCGATGCGCATCGGCGCTGCTCAGTCCGCGGCTGCGCTCGGCGACCGTTACGCTCGCACCGCGCTGCAAGCGAAATGCAGACATGCCGCGCCAGTCTTCGGGAACGCCCGCCTGGATCGGATCGATCGGCGGCGCGCCTTCCAGCGCCGTGATGCGCAAGCGGTCGTTGCTGCGATAACTCCAGATCTCCTCTTCGGCCCACGGACCCTCGCCTTGCGGGACGGCGATTGGGTCTGCCGCAGGTGTTGCGCGCGCCGCGATGGTCAACAGGTGCTCGCCCGAGCGCACCTGCACGCGCAGCCGGCCGTCGGGCTCGAACCGCATCGGCAGCTCGCCGGAGCTTGCAGTCGGCACGAAGCCGTCCGGCAACACTCGCGCGAGGACTTCCTCGCGCGCGTCGCCGGAGACCTTGAGCTGCAGCCGCGTGACGAGACTCAACGGAATGCCGTCTTCCAGCAAGCGATAGACCTGCACCTGCAATGCGCGCGGCACCGTTACGGTGCGGACCGCACCGAGCCACAAGCGTCCGGCGCGCAGCTCCACCGGCGCGATCTCCCGACCGTCGATGCTCAGGTCGACCAGCGCCGTCGCGGCCGCAATCTGCAGCGATTCAGGCCGGCGCACCCAGGTGAAGGTGCCGCTTATCGTGTGCTCGCCCGCGCTCAGGCGGACCTGCGGCGCGCCGCCGCGCTCAATCGCCGGCGCAGGATTGCCGTCGACGCGCACGTTCTCGGGCCAGTGCTCGCTATCGCCCGGCAGCGCCACCCAGCTTTCGGCATAGAGGCGCCAGCCCTGGCGGAACTCGCCGCCGCCCGATGACACGGCAACGTGCATGCGCCCTGGCCAGGTGCAGATGAAAGCGCTGGCATCCGCGCCTTCGGCGCCGTCGCGCAACGGACAGCGGCGAAACTCCTCGCCGTACATGACCCACGACTCCCACGGCTTCAGTTCCGGCGGGACGGGCGTCTGTTGGGCGGAAGCGGCGATCGGGTAGCAGAGGACGATGGCAAGCAGAGCCAATGCTGAGCGGCACATGCGAACTCCTGATTCTTCTTGCTATCAACGTTCAGGCACGCACGGCGGGTTACGGGCGCGAAGCTCGCCCCGCCTCCGAATCCGTTCGACGAATGGTTGCTTACTGTAGCGCTTTGCGCAGCGAAGCGTCGTCATCGAACATGAGGAGTTCGACGACGGACACCGGCAAAGTTCCGTAGCTCAGCAGCTGATCGTGGAAAGCACCGAGGCGGAATGCATCGCCCTGCTGGTCGCGGTACTTGCCGAGCAGCCGCATGATCTGCCACTTGCCGGTGATATATGAAATCTTCTGCGACGGGCTGGACGCTGCGCCGGCCGCTTCACCCTCCGCCGCTTCGCGATCGAGCCCGCCGCCCTCCATGAAGTAGTTCACCGCCTGCTCGAAACTCCAGCGGCCGGTGTGCAGATTCACGTCGACACCGATGCGAGCCGCGCGATAGCGGCTGAGACGCAGCACTTGCCCATACGCCGCGGAGTCGCCCGGATACAGTCCCTCGCGGGTGAGCATCTCCTCCGTGTACAACGCCCAGCCCTCTGCGAACACCGAGTCCTGGTGCTGGCGCCGGATCTCGCTGGCGACGTGATTGGCGATCGAGATCTGCAGGAAATGGCCGGGAATGCCCTCGTGCCCGAGGATCGGCCGCGGGTCTTCGATTGCCGCGCGGATATAGAAGTTGCCGCTCTTCGGGTTGTAGGTCGGGATGTAGAAGAAGCCGACCGGGTCCTGGTCGTAGATGCCGGGCGGATTCATGAAGCCGCCGGGACTGGTCGGCTTGAACGCCTCCGGCAGCTGGCGGATCTTGAACGCGCCCAGGTACGACGGGATCGTCAGCAGCCGATGCTGCTGCAGGAACTCGATCATCTCCTGCTGACGAGCTTCGTACGCGGCGAGGAATTCGGCCTGGTCCTTCGGCACGTGCGCGGCACGCGCCGGATCGGGCGACGCCAGCTTCGGATCCTTCAGCATCGCTTCGAGCGCGCGATAGCGACCGAGCTCGATCTCGCCGAGCGTCGCAACGTCGCGCGCGTCGAACGGCAGCAGCAGCACACGCTTCAGCAGGTGGTTGTAGGTCCCTTCGCCCATCGGCTTCCAATCGGGCATGCTCGCCAGGCCGGCATCGAGCCAGTCGGCGTACTCGTGCAGCGCCTTGAGAGCGTTGTCGCGCGCCTTCACCAGGCGCTTGCGCTCGCCGGGCGAAAGCTCGTCCGCCAGCGTCATCAGGCTCGACTGGTAGAGATCGTCGCCGCCGCGCGCCGCCTGGATCGCGAGCTGCGCGTACAGCTTCACGGGCCTGGTCAGGTTGCTGCGGCCCGTGCGCAGCATCGCGGGCATTTTCTCGAGACGCGAAGTTGCGGCCAGTGCGCGCGTGCGATGCGGCGCATAGTCCTTCTGCAGCAGTGTGAAAATCGCAGCGGCGCATTCGCTGACATAGGTTTGAGGATCCGTGGTGGTCGGGTCCAGCGTGCGGCCGAAGAAGTCCGCGCCTTCGAGCTGCGCCTGGAACAGGATCGCGTCGACGCGATCGTCACGGCTCCAGCTCTCCGTCGACATTGCTTGCACCTGCGCCAGCAGCTCGCTCACGTGCGTTTGGCGTGCGTTCACCGAAGCCGGCGAATAATCGGTGAGACGGTCGTCGTAGCGGTGATCGCCCTGCCCGCTCGTCTGCACCGGCAGAGCGGCGTCGCGCCACTGGTAGTAGTCGTGCGCGAGCTTGCGCAACTCGGCGGGGTCGGCGGCCGCGCTCAGCGTCCAGAGAGTGGCGACAGTTGCGACGAGCGTGCGAACGGCGAGTTTCATGGGTGTACCTCGGGCGGCGATAGTACCCCAGCCCGTAACAATGAGCCGCGCTCGCGCGTTCAAGCCGGGAACACGAGGGTCCATCGATGAAACGGGTGCCTGGAACGCTTGCGACGGTCGCATGTTCGCTGACATTGGCGGCGTGCGGCCACGGTAACGACGACAACGACATGCCTTCGGAGCCGGCGACTCCGCCGCCGCGAGGCTCGCTGATCGAGTCGCCGCCCGAGCGCACGGCTTCGCTGGCGCCCGAGCAGATCGCAGCGCTTCTGACCAACGCCGAAGGCGGCCAGCAGCTGCTCGACCTGATCGTCGATCCGAAGTGCGGCATCGACATTCACCATGTCGAGTACAACACCGTCGATCCGACCGGCGCTGCGACGACCGCGTCCGCGGCGATGTTCATCCCAACGGGCGCCGATCCCGTCTGTCAGGGTCCGCGGCCGATCGTTCTCTATGCGCACGGCACCGCCGCGCAGCGCTCGCTGAATCTTGCCGACACCTCCAGCGAGGACAATCTCGAAGGCCTGCTGGCGGCGACGATGTTCACGACCCAGGGCTACATCCTGATCGCACCGAACTACACCGGTTACGACACCTCGACGCTCACCTACAACCCGTATCTCAACGCGGACCAGGAATCCAAGGACATGATCGACGCGCTCACGGCCTCGCGCAGCGCGCTGCCGACGAGCTTCGCGCCGACAGTCACGGATTCCGGCAAGCTGTTCGTTACCGGCTACTCGCAGGGCGGTCACGTCGCGATGGCGACCCACAAAGCGCTGCAGGACGCCGGTGAGACGATCACGGCCTCCGCACCGATGTCCGGACCGTATGCGGTCGCTGCATTCGCCGACGCGGTCTTCTTCGGCCAGGTGACGCGCAACACGCCGCTGTTCCTGGTGTTCACCGCGACCGGTTACGAGAAAGCATACGGCGACGTGTACACGAGTGTGACCGATCTCATCGAAGCGCGTTACGCGAGCGGTATCGAAAGCCTGTTGCCGAGCACGATCCCGCGCTCGCAGCTGTTCTCCGAAGGCAAGCTGCCGCGCGATCAACTGTTCGACAGCACGCCGCCGGATCCGAGCTTCGCGGCGTTCACACCCGCCACGTCGCCCGCAAATCTCGCGCCGATCTTCGCGGCGGGGTTCGGCCCTGACCACCTGGTCACGAACGCGTTCCGCCTCGCGTACCTGCAGGACGCGCAGGCGAATCCGGATGGCAGCTTCCCGACTGCGCTCGACAATCGTCCCGCGGCCAATCCTCAGAACGGGCTGCGGCGAGCTTTCGCGCGCAACGATCTGCGCTCGTGGGTGCCGACCGCGCCCGTGTTCCTGTGCGGCGGCGCCGACGATCCGACCGTGCTGTTCTCGAACACGCAGATGATCCGGGCCTACTGGGCAGCGAACGGTGCGACGTCGAACGTCAGTGTGCTCGACCTCGAGAGCGACATCACGTCCGGCGATCCCGATGCGGCTCGCAAGGCTGCCTTCCAGCTCGCGAAGGCAGCCATCAAGAGCGACGGCGGCGACGCCGGGCTCGCGGAGTCCTACCACAGCACGCTCGTGCCGCCGTTCTGCCTGTCTGCGGTTAAGTCACGCTTCGACAGCATGTAGACCCTCTGTCCATCGCGCAGGCGCTTGCGCAGCGCGTCCCGCTGCTGCGGATCCACTTGCAGCGAGCTGCGCGAGATTTTCAGCTCGCGGGCGAGCAGCCGATCCAGACGCAGGTCGCACGCGAACGGCACGTCGAACTCGATGCAGATGTATCCCGGCGGCGCGGTCGCAGCAGCGAACGGCCTGCGTTCGATCTGCACGCGCACGTCGCTATCGATACGAATGACGTGCGGCCGCAGTCGCGAGATGTCGAAGGCGTAGCGCCACACCATCGCGGGATCGTGACGCGCGAAGGCCTCGAGCGCCGGCGCGAGCTCGCGCACCGGACGCCGCTCGAGCAGCGGCAACTTCCACAGGTCTTCGCAGGACGCGCAGCGATAGTTGAGCCAGACGTCGAGCGACTTCTTCTGCGCGTTGACGCGAAACCGCTCGCTGCACACGAACGCACGCGCCGTCGCGCAGGACGCGCAATAGCGCCAGGGACGCGGCAGCTCCAGGGGACGGATGCTCCATCGTTCGGACCGAAGGTCCATAGCAGTGCTCCAGACAGGAAGCACTGCGCGGTAAGCAATCCGGCGAGAAACGCCGCCAGTGAAGGCGAATACAGGGAAGCAGCAACGCGGTTCGTGCCAGATCTCAGTCGTGCCGACCGCGCCTTGCTTCGTGAGTACGCCCGCGATCGACGCGCGCGCACGACGCTCCGGTGCGCGCTACGCGTGCGCCGGAGAGGCCGAGGGGAACCGAGATCTGCTACTGCTGAGGCACAAACAAGCCCGTTGGAGGGGTCTTTGGGGGCGCGTAGTGTGCCATAGTTGCGGCCGCATGGCCGACGCTGAAGTGTTCGATACCTTGATCGTGGGCGCCGGCGCTGCCGGGCTGGTGGCCGCTGCCGAGCTCGGCAAGCATCCCGGCACGGCATGCGTGCTGGAAGCGCGCGATCGGCTCGGCGGCCGGATCTTCACGCGGCGCGAGCCGGGAGTCAGCCTGCCGGTCGAGCTCGGCGCCGAATTCATTCACGGCCATTCGCCCCCGACGTTCTCGTGGCTCGCGCGCTCGAATGCAGCGGTCGTCGATGCCGGCGGCCGGCGCTGGACGCTGCGTGAGGGCGAGCCGCAGCCCGGCGACAACTTGTTCATGCAGATGAAGCGCGGCCTGCAGAGCATTCCGCGTCCGCGCAAGGATCTGCCCTTCAGCGAATTCCTGGAGCGCGCGGCGCCTCGCAAGCTGTCGCCGGCGGCGCGGCAGCTGGCGCGCCGCCTGGTCGAAGGCTTCGACGCTGCGGACGCCACGCGCGTCAGTACGTTCTCGGTGCTCGATGAATGGAGCGGCAACAGCGCGGCCGACGCGCCCACGTTCCGTCCGCTCGGCGGCTACGCCACGCTCGTCGACGGACTCGTGAGCGGTCTCGACACGGAGCGCGTTCGCGTCCGCCTCAACACCGTCGTGCACGGCATTCAGTGGCAGCGCGGACGCGTGACGATCGACGCAATGAGGCTAGGCCAACCGACTACTCTGCAGGCGCGACGCGCCATCATTACGTTACCGCTCGGAGTTCTGCAGCTGCCAGCGGGCGCGCTGGGAGCTGTGCGCTTCACCCCCGACCCGCGCAAGCAGAAGGCGCTGGCGGGTCTCGCCTCGGGCCCGGTTAGCAAAGTCGTGCTGCATTTTCGCGAGCCGTTCTGGGAGCAGGTCGACGACGGCAAGTATCGCGACGCCTCGTTCTTCAATGCGCCCGGCGCGCCGTTTCCGACGTTCTGGTGCGCGCTGCCGCTGCGCGGCTCGTTGCTGAATGCCTGGACCGGCGGCCCGAACGCAGCGCGACTCTCCGGCAAGAGCGAGGCCGAGGTGACGCAGCTGGCGATCGACAGCCTGCAGTCCGCGTTCGGTGGAAAGGTGAAAGTTCGCCGCGTGCTCGAGCGTGCGTACCTGCACGACTGGCAGGGCGATCCGTACTCCCGTGGTGCATACAGCTACGTTCTTGCAGGCGCTCAGTCGGCGCGCAAGGCGCTGGCTGCGCCGGTCGAGGGCACGTTGTTCTTCGCAGGCGAAGCCGCCGACACCGCCGGCGAGTCCGGCACCGTGACGGGAGCCTTGCAGAGCGGTATGCGCGCGGCGCGCCAGGTGCTCCGCAAATGAGCTGCTAGATCGGCGGCACGTCGACGCAGCTCACCGCGATCGTCGTGACATCGCCACCGACCGTGCCCGCGCCGTTCGTGACGCTGCACGTCTGCAAGGGGTTGGTCGGCTGCACCGCGACGGTGACGTTGTACGGTGTCCCCGTCAGCAAGGACGTCGGGAACACGAAGCTGCCGTTCGCTGCGATCGCAAGATTGTCTGCGCCGTTGTTCTGAAGCACGAGCCCGCTGCCGGTCAGGCCGGACACCGAGCCGCCGACCGAGAACTCGGTCGTCACGCAACTCACCGAGACGTTGGTGACATTCTCTGCGCCGATGACGCCCGCGCCGTTAGCAACCGTGCACGATTGCGTCGGACCGCTCGGCTGCACGGCCACGGTCACGCTGTACGGAGCGCCGCTCGGGATCGCGGTCGGGAAGGTGAAGGCGCCGTCCGAGCCGATCGACAGGTTGTCGCCGCCGTTGTTCTGCAGCACGAGCCCCGAGCCCGCGAGCCCGCCGACGCTGCCGCCGACGGTGAAGTCGCTGGTGCTGCAGCTCACCGCGACGCTCGTGACGTTGCCGTCGCCGACCGTGCCGCTGCCGTTGGCGACGGTACAGGCCTGCGTCGGATTGCTCGGCTGAGTGCGAACGGTGACGTTGAACGTCGCGCCACTGGCCAGCTGCTTCGGAAACGTGAAGCTGCCGTCGGCGCCGATCGGCAGGTTGTCGCCGCCATTGTTGCTCAACACCAGGCCGCTGCCGAGCAGCCCGCTCACCGTGCCGCCGACCGAGAACGTGTTCGTCGAGCAGGTCACTTTGACGTTACGGACGTCGCCGCTGCCGACCGTGCCGCTGCCGTTGTCCACAGTGCAGCTCTGCGACGGATTCACCGGCTGCGTCCGGACCGTCACCTGGTAGGCCGTGCCGCTCGGCTGCTCCGTCTGGAAAGTGAAGCTGCCGTTGGATGCGATCGCGATGTCGTCGCCGCCGTTCTTCTGCAGCACCAGTCCCGAGCCGTGCAGGCCGTTGACCGATCCGCCGATCGAGAAGCTGTTGGTCGTACAGGTGACCGTGACATTGGTGACATTCGCGCCGAGCACGACGCCGACGCCGCTCGCGACGCTGCAGGTCTGCGCGGGATTGCTCGGTTGCCGGCGCACGGTGACGACGTAGGCCGTGCCGCTCGGCACCGACACCGGGAACGCGAAAGGACCGTTCGCCTGGATCTCGAAATCGTTGCCGCCGTTCAGCTGCAGCGTCAGACGAGTGCCCGCGAGACCGGCGATGGTGCCGCCGATCGTGAAGCGATCGGTCGCGCATACGACTGCGATGTTCGTAACGCTCGCGCCGCCGACCGTTCCGGCGCCGTTGCTGACCGTGCAGCTCTGCGTCGGACCGGTCGGATGTGTCTTGACCGTAACGTTGTAAGCGCCACCCGAGGCGAGCAGCCCGGCGAACTGGAACGGGCCGTTGCCGTTGATGGCAAGGTCGTCGCCGCCGTTGTTCTGCAGGATCAAGCCCGAGCCCGCGAGACCGGAGACGGTGCCGCCGATCGCAAACGAGCCCGTCGCACACGTGACGGCCACGTTGGTGACGTCGCCGGCGCCGATCGTGCCGCTGCCGTTCGCGACTGAGCAGGCCTGCGAAGGTCCCGAAGGTTGCGTGGCGACCGTAACGTTGTAGGTCGCGCCGGAAGCGAGCGGCGCCGGAAACACGAACTCGCCGTCGGCACTGATCGGCAGGTCATCGCTGCCGTTGTTCTGCAGAACCAGCCCGGTGCCAACCAGGCCGCTGACTGTGCCGCGCACCGCGAACGCGCCGGTCGCACACGTGACGGCCACGTTAGTGACATTGGCGCCGGCGATGGTGCCGTTGGCGCTCGCGACCGTGCAGGTCTGCGACGGCGACGAAGGCGGGGTCAGGACCGTGACCTCATATGCAGCCGCATCCGCCAACTCGCTGGTGAATGTGAAGCTGCCGTCGTTGGAGACGGTGAGGTTGTCGCCGCCGTTGAGCTGCAGCACCAGGCCGTGACCCTGCAACCCGGTGACCGAGCCGCCGACAGTAAATCCTTCCTGCGCCCCGCCGCTCGGCGGCGGCTCGGTGTCGACGCTGCCCCGGCCATTCGAACACGCCGCCAGCACTGCCAAACAACACGCCGCGTAGAAATTGCGCAATCCGCGCAGCTCGATCATCGCGCCAGCTCCCGATGTGCTTTTCGTCCGGCCCTGTGTCATATCATTTCGGAGCCGCAAATGTTCCAAAGCGGCGCAGCGGGGGCGCGATGCGTCAGGCAATCTGGTACTTCGATTTCATTTCGCCGTACTCGTATTTCGGTCTGTACGAGCTGGAGCGGCTCGGCGGCGCGGTGCGCATCGAGTATCGTCCGGTGCTTTTTGCGGGCCTGCTGAATCACTGGGGCCAGCGCGGGCCGGCGGAGATTCCCGGCAAGCGCACCTGGACCTACCGCTGGTGCACCTGGTACGCCGCGCAGCACGGCATCCCTTTCAAGTTCCCGCTCGCGCACCCGTTCAATCCGCTCGGCTATCTGCGGTTGGCGATCGCCGCCGACAGTGCGCCTGCTGCGATTCGCAAGATTTTCGAGCGGTTGTGGACGACGGGTGCGGACGCGAGCGATGCGCGGGTGCTCGAAGAGCTGGCGGCCTCGCTCGGCATCTCGCGCGAGCAGCTCGCTGAGCCGCGCGTGAAGGAAGGATTGCGCGCCAACACCGACGCGGCCATCGCGCAAGGCGTGTTCGGCGTTCCGACGCTGGTGGTCGACGGCGAAGCGTTCTGGGGTGCCGACGCGATGGACTTCGCGCGAGCATACATCGCAGACGCAAGCGTGCTCGAAAGCGCAGAGATGAAGCGCGTCAGCGCGCTGCCCGTGGGCGCGTCCAGGGTGTAGGTCGGGCCTTCAGCCCGACAGGAACTGTCCGGCTAGAGCCGGACCCGCAGCGTCCTCATCTTCCGAATGCAGCCGGTCGCGACCGGCGCGTTTCGCGGCCAGTAGTCGCTGGTCTGCGCGCGCCAGCAACGTGCCCGAATCCAGCCCATCGAGCGGCAACTCGGCGATGCCCGCGCTGCACGTGATCGTGAGCTCCTCGCCCTGCGACGTGAGCATCGGGAACGCGGCGATCTGCGCGCGCAACGTCTCCACTCTCACTGCGGCCGCCGCGCGGCTCGTCTGCGGAAACAGCACCGCGAACTCTTCGCCACCGTAGCGCGCGATCATGTCGGTGGCCCGCATGCCGCGCGCCAGCCGCGCGGCAACCTCGACCAGCACGCGATCGCCCGCCGCGTGACCGAACGTGTCATTGATGTTCTTGAAGTGATCGAGATCGAGCACCGCGACGCTGAGCTCGTGACCCATGCGCATCGCGCGGCCGACTTCGAACTCGATCGCCAGATCGAACTGACCGCGGTTGTACACGCCGGTCAGCCGGTCGCGTGCGGCAAGATGCAGCAGTCGCTGCGCGCGCCGCACGATGGCGTACGCGAGCATCACGGTCGCAGTCAGCAGGATCAGTCGCGTGGTCTGGTCGACGAGCGAATACTCGCCGAGACCCTGCGCGTACACCGGGTCGCTGAGGTCGTAGCGGAAAGCGGCGAATGCCCACAGCGCTGCGTACTCGGCTACTGCCAGCATGCCGACGCCGATGCAGATGCGCTCGTCGTAGCGCAGGCTGGTGGCGACGATCGCGAGAAAGTAGATCTCGAACGTCACTTTCGAGTTCAGCGCCACCAGTGGCGAGCCGACGAACACGAATGTGACCAGCGCCGTCGTAACCAGCGAGACGTCGAGCGTGCTGGACGCGAAACCGAGCCACGGTCGCCAGAAGCGACGGCGCAGCGCGAACCAGATCGCGTATGCGGCCAGCGCCGCGCCGAGGGTCACCCAGAACCCCCACACGAACACCGGGATCTGCGGATACTGGATCAGCTTGTACGTCGGCGTGATCAGCAACAGCGTCACCGCGAACACGCGCACGCGGGCGACGAGCCATTCGCCTTCGACGCCGGCGGCAGCGAGTGCGGGATCGGGACGTTGCCAGAATTCGTCCACGCGTGAGAGCCCGTCGTTACTCCGGGGCCTTGTTCGTTTGGCGGCGACTATGGACAAGCGCGCGCCCGCTTTCAACATGACGGAGGGGCATGTCCGCGGCTGGCGACACTGTGCATCGCAACGCTGCGCTGTCGGCTTTGTTTACGGTTTGGTCCTATGTATGTGCGCACCGGGCCGCCGATATTCCAAACGACGGCGCGCGAGGTTTGCGCGCCGGGCGACATAAGGGACGAGGCTCGTGTGACCGGCCTCACGTCTGCAGCGAAATGTTTTCAGCATGCGCAGCTGTGTGCATCGAGCGGGCCGGCGCGCCAGCTCCTTTGTGCACGTTGCGTCGGCGCTGCAGCGTGCACGACTGCGGCGGCGGCACGCCAGGCAATCGTGCATCTTGGCTTGGCACAAGGAGAATTGTTCGACGCGAGCGGCAGCGACACGCGACCACGCAGCGGCGTTGCAACTCAATAGCGACAACGACAGCGTGGCGGCACGTTGCCGCCGCAACGGGCACTGCGGCCAACTGCGGAACTTCGCCCTAGATCTTCCGTTAGTTGCTTAGCCTACACAGGCGGAGTATGAGCAAGAGCAGATGCTGCTCTGGAGCGCGGCGATGGCACGGTGGTTTGCGACTCGTTCGATCTTGGTGGCGGCCCTGCTCTTTCCGCTCCTCGGACTGGCGTGCGAAGGGACCGATCGGCGCGAGTGCAAGAAGCAGTTCCGCGAACTGGTTTCCTACCGCGCACAGGCGATCGACACCGCATTCGGCGACCTGTTCGGCGCACTGCCCGCCGAGATCCAGATCAAGTTCGTCACCGCCAAGGATCCCGAGTACGTGCTGTTCGGCGGCCGCGAAGGCTACGATCTCAAGCGCCGCACGTTGATCTTTCCACGCCGCGTGCTCGGCGCGAAGACTCCGAATCCGTTGCGCTGGGCCGCTTACTACTGGCCGTTCTATCAGAACGAGCAGTACCGCCTGCAATTCCCGGTCGTCGAAGTGATCGACAACGTGCTGTGGAACGCCTTCCTGCAGGAAGCGGCCACGGCGCGCGGCGGCCAATGGCCGCACAAGGAATGCGGCGCGGTCGACGTGGGCAGGCGGCTGCCGTGCGAGATGCTGGTGAAGGGCATCGCCGAGAACGTCAAGGCCGTGCGCGGCCCGCTGTTCAACATGAATCGGGTCGACCAGATCTGGCCGGACGACTTCGCTTCGTTGCGCAAGCGCGTGTGGCGCACCGACCAGGAATATCTCGACGTGCAGCGCTACGGCGGCATCATGCTGATCAAGCCGCTGATCGACGAGTTCGGCGTGCCGCGCACGCTCGCATACGTCGCGCAGACGCCGTTCCGCGTCGAGGGCGACAACCTGCGCGAGGCGGCGATGCAGTATCAGGAGCGCGCACGTGAGGCGCTGACCCTTGGTGTCTCGCAAGTGCCGACGAGTGTGGCGAGTGCGCCGGTGCTCGACGATCCGCAGCTCCCGCAACTCACGCGCGCCTATACCTTCGTCGCCAGCCCGGCGCCGAAACCGAGCGGCCGCTCCGACTAGATCGAGATCTTGAGTCGCGCTGCGGCCCGACCTACAGTCCGGGCGTGGCAACCACGACCGGGCGGATTCCGCGCCTCGACATCGTCGACATGCTGCGCGGCCTGGTCATCGCGCTGATGGTGCTCGACCACACGCGCGACTACTTCCACATCTCCGCTTACAACTTCGATCCGACGGATCCGGCGCGTACGCATGTTTGGCTGTACCTCACGCGCTGGGTCACGCACCTGTGCGCACCGACGTTCGTGTTCCTGGCGGGCGTGTCGATCTATCTGCAGGGCGTCAACGGCAAGAGCCGGTCGCAGCTCACGCGCTTTCTGCTCACGCGCGGCGTGTGGCTGATCGTGCTCGAGCTGACGGTGATTTCGTTCGGCTTCAACTTCGCGCTGCCGTTCCTGTTCCTGCAGGTCATCTGGGCGATCGGCGTGAGCATGATCCTGCTCGCAGGTCTCATCCGGCTGCCGCGCGCACTGGTCGGCGCGATCGGCGCAGTCATCGTCGCCGGGCATCAGCTGCTCGCGCCGGTCGCGGCCGCGGATCTCGGCGCGCTCGCGCCCGTATGGACGCTCGCTTTCAAAGTCGGCGCCACGCCGTTCGGCCGTGGTTTCATTCCCTACCCGGTGATCCCGTGGTTCGGAATCATGTGTCTGGGTTATGCGCTGGGGTCCGTGTTCGTGCAGGAGCCGGCGCAGCGCAACCGGACGCTGATGAAACTTGCGCTCGGCGCGATTGCACTGTTCATCGTGCTGCGGACGATCAACGGCTATGGCGATCCGGCGCCGTGGCAGACCTATCCCGGCGTCGCTGCGACAGTGATGTCGTTCTTCAACGTGTCGAAGTATCCGCCGTCGCTCCTGTACGTGCTGATCACGTTGGGCGTCGCGCTGCTGTGCATGCTCGCCTTGCAGCGACTTAGCGGACTGCTTGCGCGCATGCTACTCGCGTACGGCAGAACACCGCTCTTTACATATGTGTTACATATATATGTGGTGCACGGTTCGGCGCTTGTGGTCGCGGTGCTCGCCGGCTATCCGGCGTCGTACCACGCCGACTTTCTGGCGGATCCGTTGCGGCTGGTGAAGGCCGGCTGGGGATACAACCTGCTGGTGGTCTACGCAGCGTGGCTCGCGATCCTGATCGTGCTGTACCCTGCGGCGCGCTGGTTCGCGGACGTGAAGCGGCGGCGGCGCGAGTGGTGGCTGAGTTATCTGTAGGGCGGCGATGGGTTCCGTGTTCTCGGCAAAGTGGCTCATTCTCGCGGTCTATCTCTCGACCGTGCTGTACGTGCAGCTGCGCGGCAATGTCCGTCACAAGCTGAAGCGGCTGGCCGCGGATCATGCGAACGTGCTCGCGCCGTACAACACGCTGATGTATCTGTTCTCCGCGGTACGCGCGCGGCCGTATGCCGACGTGAACAAGTTCCCCGAGCTGCAGCAGCTCACATCGCAGTGGCAGATGATCCGGGACGAAGCGCTCAAGCTGTTCGACGAGGGCTACATCCGCGCGGCAGCGAGCCACAACGACATCGGCTTCAACACGTTCTTCCGCACCGGCTGGAAGCGCTTCTATCTGAAATGGTACGGCGACTTCCTGCCTTCAGCCTCGGCTCTGTGCCCGCAAACGACGGAGCTGCTCGCACGCATTCCCTCGGTGAACGCCGCAATGTTCACGCTGTTGCCGCCCGGCAGCCGCCTCGGCGCCCACCGCGATCCATTCGCCGGCTCGCTGCGCTATCACCTCGGACTGGTGACGCCGAATTCGCCCGAGTGTTTCATCGTCGTCGACGGCGAGAAGTACTACTGGAGGGACGGCGAGGCCGTCATGTTCGACGAGACCTACATTCACACGGCGGAGAATCGCACCGACGTGACCCGCGTGATCCTGTTCTGCGACGTCGAGCGGCCGCTGTCGAACGGGCTGATACGCTGGGTGAACCGCACGATCGGCCGCACCATGATCAAGGCCGCGGCGACCGAGAACGTGCCGGGCGAGCACGTGGGCGTGCTGAACCGCGTGTTCGAATACGTCTTCAAGATCCGCATCCTCGGCACGCGCATCAAGGCGTGGAACCGCCCGGTCTACTACCTGCTCAAGTGGCTGCTGATCGCCGGCATCCTGTACGCGATCTTCGTTTGAGCCCTCGCGGCACCGCGGCAGGGAAACCTGCTGCGCGCGTCGAGCGTTGAACTATCGGCCGAACGCACGGCCGAGCCCTTCCGGTGCGGGAGGAGGCGTATGAGCGACACAAAAGCGCGCGAAGGACAGTGGTACGTGGACCGCGCCCACCACGAATTCTTCCTGGTGATCGCCATCGACGAATCGGACGGACTGATCGACGTCCGCGACCGCTACGGCGACATCGACGAGTTCGACCTCGACGAGTGGGAGGCGATGGACCTGGTGCTGTGCGCGGCGCCGGCCGAATGGGACGGCGAAGACGAAGACGCCGACGAGCGGCGCACGCCGAGCTGAGCGCTCACCACTTCAGGTCGTCGGGAACGACGTAATCCTTGTACGGATCGTCGGCGGCCGGCGCGTCGCCCGCGGATTCCTGCAGGGAAATCACGGCCCGCGCATCGTATCCGCGAATGCGCTCGCCGATGTCGCGCGGCACGACGTCGTGCTTGCCCTCGCAGCGAACGATGATGACTTCGCCGCCGATGATCCGCTCGCGCAACGGCGCATCGACCGCCAGCCGGCGCACTTTGCCGCGACTCACGAAATTGAAATAGTCGTCGCTCTCGACTTTCGGCAGGCGGTGCTGCTCGATCAGCTGCTTGATCTGCGTCCAGCGCTCCTTGCGGTCCGCCTCTTCCTTGCGGCGCTGGGCGAGCTCCTCGGCGCGCGCCTTCGCTTTCGCAGCGTGGGCGGCTTGCGCAGCCTGCGCGGCCTGCGCCTGAGCGATGCGCTTCTGCTCCCGGGCTTTGCGTTCCGCCTGTTCGGCCGCCTGCTTCTTGCCGAATCCGGCCGCGAGCAGCTGCTCGCGCAACGACATGCTCATGGATCGATCTCGAACGGGAAGGCGCGCACTATGGAATAGCGTCTCGACCGGGTCAATCGGTCCAGCGCCAGCGCTGCGCCCAGTCCAGCTTTTCAGGCTTTTCCAGGCTCTTCAGCGCGTATTCCGCCTGCAGCGCCTGCGAACGGTCGGCAAAAGGCTGCGCGCCGAGGATGCGCACCGGCCGGTTCGCCCGCGTGAACTTGGAGCCTTTGCCGGCGGCATGCGCGCGAAAGCGCGCGGCGACGTCGAGCGCAATGCCCGCATACGTCCGGCCGTCCGCGCAGGCAAGCAGGTACAGCCACCAGACTTTCGCGTCCCCGGTCACCTCATCGCCCCGCAAACAACTTCGCGAGATCTGCACCATCGAGCGCGCGCCATTTGCCGATCTCCAACGCGCCGAGGGTCAGTCCGCCGATGCGGCTGCGATGCAGCTCCGCGACGTGATTGCCGACGGCCGCGAACATGCGACGGACCTGATGATAGCGTCCTTCGGCAATCGTCAGCCGCGCGCGGCGCGGCTCGAGCACTTCGAGCGAGGCCGGCGCGAGCGGCGTGCGCTCCGAATCGAGCAGCAACTCACCGCTGGCGAAAATCGCAGCTTCGTCGCCGCGCAGAACGCGAGCCAGCTGCGCCTCGTAGACCTTCGGCAGGTGCGAACGAGGTGCGACGATCCGATGCAGCAGTGCGCCGTCGTCGGTCATCAACAACAGGCCCGTTGTGTCGCGATCCAGTCGCCCGACCGTCGCCAGCGTGGGCGAGCGCAGACGAAATCGCGGCGGCAGCAGGTCGTAAACGAGCGCACCCGCGTCTTGCGTCGAGCACGTGTAGCCGGCCGGCTTGTGGAGCATGAGCGTGAAGCCGGGCCCTGGATCGAGCGGCGCGCCGTCGACGCGCACGCGCGCTGGCTCGACCGCAGCATCGACGGACAAAGCATGTCCCTCGACGTCCGTGATGCGGCCGTCACGAAACATCGCAGTCACTTCCTTGCGGCTGCCGTAGCCGAGATTGGCGATCAGCTTGAGCAGCTTCACGCGCGCATCGCCTTTACAGCCTCGACGATCTTGTAGCCGTGCTGCTGGGTGACGCTGCGGACTCGCTCGAAACCCGCGCCGAGCGCGGCCTCGTAAGCCAGGTGGCGATTTGCGACCAGCCACAGCCGGCCTCCCGGCTGCAGCGCCTGCGCCGCCGCGGCGATGAAGCGTCGGCCGACATCCGGGCGATCGGCGCGCGCATGCGTGTGGAAGGGCGGATTGCAGACGATCGCATCGTAGCGATCAGTGAGGCCGGCACTGACGTCCTGCCAGCAGTAGCGAATGCTCGCTCGCGACTCGAATGCTGCGAGGTTGCGACGCGCGAGATCCAGCGCCCGGCGCTCCGCTTCGTGGACATCGAGCGCAACGATGCCGGCACAGCGCTCGAGCAACTCGACGCCGAGATAGCCGAAGCCGGCGCCGAGATCGGCTGCGCGGCCCGCGAGGTCGGGCGGCAGATGTTCGGCCAGCAACCGGGAGGCGACGTCGATCCGGTCCCAGGCGAACACGCCGGGCCGGCTGATGAACCGGCCTCCGGCGATCGGCCGCGGCGCGTCGAGCTGCAGCCATTCTTCCGCGAGCGCGACATCGCGCGCACCTGCGAGCGGCCCACTCCAGAACGCGCGGCATTTGTTCTTGGTCAGCGTCGTGAGCGGACCCGCGATGCGTTCGAGGTCGGCTTCACTGGAACGCGCCCCTTCGTTGTTGCTCACGCATGCGAGCACTCGTCCGCCCCGCTGCGTGCAGCGGACGGCGCGGGCAAGCAACGCCCTCGCCTCGTCGCGCTGACGCGGCGGGAGCAGCATTACGAGCGGATAGGTTTCGGTCGTGGCGTCGAGGTCGTGCGTCAGCACGCGCAGGTTCGAGCGCTCGAGCGCCGCGGCGTCGGGATAGAAAGTCTGTTGGCAAACGAGGCCCGGCCAGGCACGGGCACGAAGGGGCGCGCCGGCACGCGCGCGGATGAACAGCGCTCCCCGGTCCGGCCACGCGAGGTGGCCGTCCAGGAGCGGCAGGAAGAGAGACTCGAGCGGCGGATCTGCCGTGAGATCAGCACACATCGAACACTACGGAGCGCTCGGTAGCATCTCCGTAGTGTACTGATTCCCCCTGCTCTATTGCGGCTGCGGCGGGTTCGGCTGCTGATCCGGAGGCGTCGACTGATCCGACGGCGGCGGCGCTGTCGTGTCGCTCGGCGGCGGCTGATCCGGCGGCGGTGTCGTCGACGGGGTGGCCGACTGGTCCGCCGGTGGTGTCGCCATATTGTCCTGATTGGCGTGATCGGTCTTCGAGCAGCCTGCTGCTGCAAGGAGCAGCGCGGCCGCGCACAAGCTAATCAATGCACGCATGGGGGAGTCCTCACTGGGAAGGGAAGTTGCAATGTATTAAAGCGGGCCGCGCGCGAGAGTTCCGCCGCGACGCGCCATACGAATCCGACGCGCTGTGCGAATACGGTAAATCCTGCGACAGCCCGCGCGGCAGGCGCTCGCAAGCCGTTTTCGGACATGGAACTTCTGCTCGCGTGTGCGAGTTTCGAGCACGCGTTTCCAGTGCTGACGCCTCTTCGAACCCCGACATGAACGATTTCGGTCGCTTGCTGCGCACCGCGGCCCGCGTTTCGCGAACCCGCTATCCAGGTTTCATCTTCGGTTTGCCGCTGGCGCGCGCCGAGATACCGGTCTTCACGTATCACGACGTGGAGCCGCAGGGGTTCGCGCGCGACCTGGAGTTCCTGCGCGCCAACGGCTACCGGACCCTGTCACTCGATGAGTACCTCGCAGCGCGCAACGGCGGCAGGCGGCCGCCCCGCGCGGTGCTGCTGACGTTCGACGATGCGCGCAAGAGCTTCTCGTCGGTGGCGCTGCCGCTATTGCACACGTTCGAGTCGCGGGCGGTCTTGTTCGCGCCCACGTACTGGATGGAGCGACGGGCAGGTTCCGATGACCTGTTCATGTCGTGGCCGGAGCTCCGCGCGTGCGTCGAGTCGGGCCTGGTCGACGTGCAGTCGCATGCGCATCGGCACGCTCTCGTGGCCACATCGCAGCGGCTCGTCGACTTCGCGGATCCCGCGGGGCTCGAGCGTTTCGACATCTACGACTGGCCGATGCGCGACCGCAACGGCGTCGAGGAGCTCGGCCGCCCCGCGCCCGGCACGCCGATCTATCGCTCGATACCGCTGCTCTCCGCGCCGCGGCGCTTCGTAGAAAACTCGGAGCTCACGCAAGCGTGTCGCGATTTCGTACACCTGCACGGCCGCCAGGAATTCTTCCGGCGGCCGGACTGGCGGCAGCGGCTCACCGACGAGCATCGCCGGCTCGGCGAGCGCATGCCGGGGCGTTTCATGAGCGATCAGGCGTTCCGCGCACTGATCGCGTCCGAGTTCGAGCTGAGCCGTGAGCAGTTCCGCCAGCACCTGGGCGCTGCGCCGACCAGCATCGCTTACCCCTGGATGCTGGGCTCGCAGCTGTCGCTGGAGCTCGCCAAGCGTCACGGCCTGCGCACTGCGTTCGGTGTGGCGCTCGACTACCGGGCGGAGCGGCGGCGCATGCGACTGCCGATCCCGGTGTTCGGCCGGCTGAAGAGCGACTGGCTGCAATTCCTTCCCGGCCAGCAGCGCTCGAACGTGCTCAGGGCAGTCGGCCGCAAGTTGTCCGGCATCGCCAAACTGCAGCACCTCGCGCACTGATCGTGGCGGGCAGGCAGATGAGCACGCGAACGATCGGCATCATGGGGCGCCTGCTGGACCAGGATGACGGCTTGGGCGTCTACGGCCTGCAGCTGCTGCGCGAGCTGATGCGGCTCGATCCGCACAGCCGCTACCTGATCCTGCTCGACAGCACGAAATCGCAGCATCTGTTCCGCGAGTTCGGCAATGCCGAGACCTGCGTGCTGCCGGCGCGCAGCAAGCTGTATTGGGACCAGGTGGTCGTGCCGCTGGCGGCGCGGCGCTACAACGTCGACCTGATCTTCAATCCGAAGTTCTCGATTCCGCTGTTCACGCGCCGTCCCTGCGTGTTCGTGCAGCAGGGCTCGGACTGGTACGTGAATCCGCAGAACTATCCGTGGTGGGACAACCTGTACATCCGGCTGATGCTGCCGATCTACAGTCTCAAGGCGGCGCGCACGCTGGCGATCTCGCAGGCAACGCTCGACGACCTGGCGAAATACACCTGCATCAACGTACGCGACTCGGTCGTGAGCTACGCCGGCGTCGGTCCGAACTTCACGGCTGAGCGCGACCAGGCGGCGCTCGCGCAATTCCGCGCCGAGCACAAGCTGCCGGAGCGCTTCATCCTGACCGTCGCCCGCGCGCTGCACGTGGGACACAAGCACATGCCGCCCTATCCCGGCGGCAACAACGAACGCCTGCTGCGCGCCTATCGGTGCTACCGGCGCGAGGGCGGCAAGCTGCCGCTGGTCGTGATCGGCAAGCGCATCGACGAATACCTGCGCGCCCGCGGCTTCACCGACGAGGATCTCGCCGACGTGCTGTTCCTGGGCTTCGTGCCGAACGCCCGCATCCATCTCGCGTACCAGCTGGCCGAGTGCTTCGTGCTGGCGACGCTGTGCGAGAGCTTCGGCATTCCGATCGTCGAGGCGTTCGCCTGCGGCTGCCCGGCGATCGTGCCGTCGACCTGCGCCAGTCCCGAGATCGCCGGCGGCGCGGCGCGGCTCATCGATCCGCTGAACGAAGCAGACATCGCCCGCGCGCTGACCGAAGTCACGGCGTCCGCGGAGCTGCGCCAGCACCTGCGCGAGCTCGGATTGAAGCGCGTCCAGGTCCTGACGTGGCGCGAGACCGCGCGCCGCACGCTGGCGGTCTTCAACGAGATCGTACCCTT
This sequence comes from Steroidobacteraceae bacterium, assembly GCA_036555785.1. Lineage (GTDB taxonomy): Bacteria > Pseudomonadota > Gammaproteobacteria > Steroidobacterales > Steroidobacteraceae > Steroidobacter. The sequence continues at coordinate 28,722 of DATBKP010000041.1, read as the reverse complement.
CGATCTTTCGCCGAGCGCCGAGACGGCGCCGTTCTGAGCAGGGGCGCCGCATGAAATTCTGGCTGCGCACGGCTCTGTCGATAGCGCTGGTGGTGCTCCTGTTCACGTACGTCGTGGACGCACGCGAAGTCGCGCACATCCTGCAGCGTTTCGACGCCAGTTACCTGGTGCTGGCGCTCGTGGTCGTCACGCTCGACCGCATGCTGATGACATTCAAGTGGACGTTGTTGCTGCGTGCGCAAGGTTATCGCTTGCCGTTGTTCCAGGGCGTGACGATCTACTGCACCGCCATGGTCTGGGGGCTCGCGTTGCCGACCACAGTCGGCGCCGATGCGATCCGGGCAGTCATGGTGACGAAGCGCGGCTTCAACGGCACCGACGTGGTCACCTCGATCGTGATCGAGCGCATGGTCGGCTTCGTGCTGGCGCTGGCGCTCGGGCTCGTGAGTCTGGCGATCCTGCGCTCGATCGGCGTGCTCGATGCGCGTTTCGACCGCGCGCTCTATCTCGGCGTCGCCATGTTGATCGGCGTCACGCTGCTGCTGGTTGCTGCGCTCGACGAGAGGCTCGTCAGCAAGGTCGTCGCGCGCCTGCCGGCGAAAGTGCGCGCTTCGAAGGTCATGAACTACCTCGAGCGTTTCGCCGCCGCTTATCGCTCGCTCGGCGGCGCGCGCGCCACGATCGCGAAATTCAGCGCGCTCACGGTACTGGAGCAGGTGTTCTCCGTGGCGTTCCCGTGGGTGCTCGCCAAGGGACTCGGCGTGCCCGTCGATCTACTGCTGCTGCTCGGCGTGCTGCCCATCACCACGCTGATCTCACGGCTGCCGATCTCGTTCGACGGCCTGGGCGTGTACGAAGCCGTTTTCGTCGGCTTGCTGGTGCTGGCTGGCATCGACGCGGCAGCTGCGCTTGCGATCGCCATCAGCGGCCGCGTCATCCAGTTGTTCGCATTCCTGCCGTGGTGGTTCGTTTACGTCGCGCAGTCGGGGCTGCGCCCGCCGCAAGCCTCGAAGGAACTGCCGACTGCTTGAGAAGGTGATGAGCGTGATGAGGTGATGGGCTCGCATCATCACCTCATCACCCTCATCACCTCCATCACTCCTGCATCAACTTCTCCACCGCCGCCAGCAGCACGCACACAGCAACACCCTCCGCGGCTTGCGCGATTTCCGCCGGCTCGGGAAACGTCGGCGCGATGCGAATGGTGCTGTCGCGCGGATCGTTGCCGTACGGATGCGTCGCGCCTGCCGGCGTGAGCTCGACACCCGCCTGCTTCGCAAGCTTCACGACCTGCTTCGCACAGCCGTCGAGCACATCGAGCGTGATGAAGTAACCGCCGAGCGGATCGGTCCAGCGCGCGACGCCGGTACCGGCGAGATCGGCTTCGAACGCGGCGCGCACCTGCGCGAACTTCGGCGCGATGATCGCGCGATGGCGATCCATCAGCCGCTCGACGCCTGCCGCATTCTGCAGCAGCCGCACGTGACGCAGCTGGTTGATCTTGTCGCCGCCGATCGTGCGCTTCTCCATGCGCTTCAGGTACCAGGCGACGTTGTCCTTCGAGCCGCCGAACAGCCCGAATCCCGAACCCGCCAGCGTCACCTTCGAGGTCGAGCCGAAGACGAACGCACGATTCGGATTGCCGTGACGCGCGCAGGCGGCGTCGAAATTCGCGAGGCGGATGCGTTCCGGCGTCAGGTGATGCACCGCGTACGCGTTGTCCCAGAACACGCGGAAATCCGCCGCAGCGGTCGGCATGCGCGCAAGACGCTCGACGATCTCCTGCGAATACACGGCGCCGGACGGATTGCTGTACTTCGGCACGCACCACATGCCCTTGATCTGCGGATCGGCGGCGACCAGTTTCTCGACCGCGTCCATGTCGGGGCCGTCGTCGCGCAGCTGCACCGTGATCATCTCGATGCCGAACTCGTTGCAGATCGAGAAATGACGGTCGTAGCCCGGCACGGCGCAGATGAAGGCGATGCGCGCTTCCTGCGACCAGGGCCGCGGGCCGTCGCACGTGCCCTTCAGCAGCGCGTAGACGACAGCATCGTGCATGAGACCGAGGCTGGTGTTGCCGCCGATGACGACTCGGTCCGGCGTCAGGTCGTAGATCGGCGCGAGCAGCGCGCGCAGCTCCGGCAGGCCCTGCAGCTCGCCATAATTGCGGCAGTCGATGGCGCCGGACATGAAATCGCGCGGGCCAGGCAGCGCGAGCAGCTCGTTGCACAGGTCGAGCTGCGCCGACGAGGGCTTGCCGCGAGTCAGATTCAGCTTCAGCCCGCGCGCGGCAAAGGCCTGGTAGCGTTCGCGGATCCGCTGATGATAGGCGCGCAATTCGTCGGCGCGCAGCGTCGTGAGCTGGGGCATGCAAGTCCTGGCAAGTCGCAGGGAACGGCGGGACGATGATAGCGGATCGACGGTCGTGCCCACTAAACTGCGGCAATGAACGTCCTCATCGTCGGCGCCGGCGCAGTCGGCGCGCTGTTCGGGTCGGCGCTCGCACGCCAGGGCGCGCGGGTGTCGGTGGTGTGTCGCTCCGACTACGACGCGGTCAGCCGCGACGGTTACGACATCCACAGCCAGGTGTTCGGCGACCACCGCTTCCGGCCGGAGCGCGTCCATCGCGATGTAGCCGAGTGCCGCGAGCCGCCTGACTACCTGCTGCTGACCTGCAAAGTGCTGGACAACGTCGATCGCGCGGCGCTGATCCGGCCGGCGGTCGGACCGCGCACGGTCATCGTGCTGATCCAGAACGGCGTCGACATCGAAGCGCCAATTGCCGCTGCGTTCCCCGACAACGAGCTGCTCAGCAGCCTGGCGTTCGTAGCCGTCGGGCGGGGCGCGCCGGGACGGGTCAATCACCTCTCGCTCGGCTCGCTGATCCTCGGCCGCTATCCGGCGGGCGTCACGCCGGCGGCTCAGCAACTCGCCGCGGCCTTCGAAGCCGGCAAGGTGCCGTGCAAGCTGACCGAGAACGTCGTCGGCGCGCGGTGGCAGAAGGCGGTCTGGAACGCGGTGTTCAACCCGATCTCGATCCTGGGCGGCGTGCTCGACACCGACGCGATGCTGCGGACGGATGCGGACGTGGAGTTCGCGCGTCGCTCGATGCAGGAGGTCTGCGACGTGGCGCGGGCGGCGGGCCATCCGCAGAGCCCGGGCCTCATCGAGCAGATGCTCGCGACCACGCGGGCCATGCCCGCCTACAAAACCAGCATGGCCCTGGATTACGAGAACGGCCGGCCGATGGAGATCGAAGCGATCCTCGGCAACACGGTGCGTGCCGGGCGCAAGGTCGGCGTGGCGACGCCGAACCTGGACGCGATCTACGCGCTCGCGAGGATGGTGGCGGGCAAACCGTAGGTCGGGCTTCAGCCCGACTTCTTCTTCGCCATCGCCTTCGGCGGCTGGCGGACCGTGTGCAGGACGTTATCCGCGACCCGTGACATCCAGCCGCCGGAATACAGCATCATTTTCAGAACGTGCAGCAGCACCTGGCCGGGGCCTTCCACGGCGAGGCGGCAATCCTCTTCGATCTTGCAGTTTTGCATCTCGAACAGGCCGTTGCCCTCGATGATCAGGCTGGCATCCTTGAAGTGACACTCGACGAAAGACTTGCCGTCCAGCACCACGCGCTGGCCGGTGAACGTTTTGCCTCGGACTGTTTTCATCTGCGACTCGCTGCAGCGTCAGGCGCCGGGGACGGTGCGAGCACCGGCCCCGGACTGCCCCCACTCACTTGCCCTTGCGCGCCTTCCTGGCTGCCTTCTTCTTGCCCCCGGCCTTCTTCTTCGTGCCCTTGCGGCCGCCCTTCTTCTTCGCCGCCTTGCGCGCCGGGCGCTTGGCGCCCTTGGCTGCGGCCTTTTTCTTGGCTGTTTTCTTGGCCTTCTTTGCAGCCTTCTTCTTGGCGGGCGCCTTCTTCGGGGCCGCGGCCTTCTTCGGCGCCGCCGGCTTGGCCGGGGCTGCCGCCGGTGCAGCGGGCGCTGCCGCCGCTGGTGCCGCCGCCGGAGCTGCCGCAGGCTGAGCCGGCTTCAGGTCGGCTGCGAGCGTATGCACAGCAAACATGGCGCCGTACGGGTCCACGAACTGCGCGATCCAGTCGCCGCCCGGCACTTCCATCGGGCCGTTGACCAGCGTGCCGCGCGCGCCCTTCGCCTTCTTCACGGCGTCGTTCACGTCCTTGACGCGAACGTAGCCGAGCCAGGACGGCCCGCCCGGCATGTCCGCCGGCTTGTTGAACATGCCGCCGCGCTGGACGCCGTTGCTGCCGAAGAGCACGTACATGCCCATCGGGCCCATGTCGTGCTCGGCCATCTTCGACCAGCCGAACACCGCCGCATAGAAATCGACGGCCGCGCGCCAATCCGAGGTCGCCAGCTCGTGCCAGGAAAATTCACCGCGCTTCGGCGGCGATTCCTTGCCCGTGTCCATGGGCGACCAGTACACGCCGAAGGCCGCGCCCTGCGGATCGGCGAGCACCGCATACTTGCCGCCGTTCGGAATCGAGGTGATTTCCTTCTTGACGCTGCCGCCGCGGCTCTTGACCGACGCGACGGTGGCGTCGATGTCGTTGCTGCCGATGTAGTGCAGCCAGTGCGGCGCGCCGCTGTCCTGGACGGAGCCGCCGAGCGGCCCGCTGCCGGCGGCGAACATCTGGTACGAGGGATCGTGCTCGAACGGCTGTGTTTTCCAGCCGACCACCTTCGAATAGAAGGCATGGGCGCCGCTCGTGTCCGGCGTCATCAGCTCATGCCAGACAAAGCGTCCACGTACTGTGTTGTCTGCCATCACGATCTCCCTCTAGAGAGTAAGTTGATTGTTGGGGGACGGAAGTCGATCGAGAAACGTGAGCGGCGGAGCATACTCTGCCCGCCGCCGCAAATGTAAGGACGTCGCGGGCGCGAGCCGTGCGGGGCTTGCCAAAACGCGGCGATGAGGTACAACACGACTCGCGCAGCACGGCGCTGCGCGTGAGCCGACAACAACTATGACAATAACCTACCGGCCGCGGCTGTCGCGGCGGGCCTTCGTGGCGGCCGCGGGAGCAGCGGTCGCGGCGGTGGCATTGCCGGCGGCGGCGGAAACGGGCGGGCCGCTGCAGATCTGGTTCGTCCGACACGCCGAGAGCGAGATCAACGTCCCGGGGAATCCGCGCCCGGTGCCCGACGGGGGCGTCTCCTATCCGCTGACTCGCAAAGGGGTCGATCAGGCCAAGGCGCTCGCGGAGGCGACTGCAGACGCGCCCATCGTGGCGATCTACACCAGCACCTACCTGCGCGCAGTGCAGACTGCCGACGCCGTCGCTTTCCGCCACGACCTGACGCTGACGCTGGCGCCCGAAGCGGTCGAAGTCGATCTCGGCATCAAGCCCGGCTCGGCGGAGGATTCGCGCACGGTGTACGTCGAGCTCGCACGCAAATGGACGGTGGAAAAGGACCTCGAGGCGCGCCACGGCGAGGGCGAAAGCTTCGCCGACGTGCAGCGGCGCTTCCTGCCGTTCGTGCGCGAGGTCATGAACCGGCATTCGCAGGACAGCGGCGTGGTCATGATCGTGGCTCACGCCGCGACGATCGGCTTCATGGTGCCGGTGCTCGCCGGCAATGTCCCGCCGGAATACGCCGCGCTCCATCCGCTGCCGAATACCGGCATCGTCAAGACCGAGCTGCGCGACAGCCGGCTGTACTGCCTCGACTGGCTGGGCATCCCGAGCGAGGAATTCGCGAGCCGGCAGGAGCAGTAGGTCGGGCTTCAGCCCGACTCTTGTATCCTCTGCAGGATGCGCAAACTCCTCTGGATCCTGGTCGCCCTGACGGGCGCCTTCGCCGTCGGCGGTATCGCCCTGCACCGGGGCGAAAGCATCAACGCCATGTGGATCGTGGTCGCGGCGGTCTGCGTCTACGCCGTCGGCTACCGCTTCTACAGCGCCTGGGTGCTGGCAAAGGTGCTGAGCGCCGACCCGGGCCGCGCCACGCCGGCGCTGCGCCTGAACAACGGCCGCGATTTCATGCCGACGCATCGCTGGATCGTGTTCGGCCATCACTTCGCGGCGATCGCCGGCCCGGGCCCGTTGATCGGCCCGACGCTCGCAGCGCAGTTCGGCTACCTGCCCGGCACGCTGTGGATCCTGATCGGCGCCGTGCTCGGCGGCTGCGTGCAGGACATGACGATTCTGTTCCTCTCGACCCGGCGCGACGGCCGCAGCCTCGGCCAGATGGCGCGCGACGAGCTCGGCCCGGTCGGCGGCCTGGCCGCGATCGTCGGCACGCTGACGATCATGATCATCCTGATCGCGGTCCTCGGCCTGGTGGTCGTCAACGCGATGAAGCACAGCCCGTGGGCGACGGCCACGGTGTTCGCGACGATTCCGATCGCGGTGCTGGTCGGCCTGTACCTGCGCAATATCCGTCCCGGACGAGTGCTCGAAGGATCGCTGCTCGGCGTGGCGCTGCTGCTGTTCGCGGTCGTCGGCGGCGGCTGGGTGGATCATCACCCGACGCTGCGTGCGCTGTTCGATCTCGACGGCACCGGGATCGCCGCGTTCGTGATCGGCTACGGCTTCATAGCTGCGGTGCTGCCGGTGTGGCTGCTGCTGGCGCCGCGCGACTACCTGTCGACGTTTCTCAAGCTGGGCACGATCCTGCTGCTGGCGATCGCCGTCGTGCTGATGCGACCGGAGATCAAGATGCCCGCGGTGACGCAGTTCATCGACGGCACCGGACCGATCTTCGGCGGTGCGCTGTTCCCGTTCGTGTTCATCACGATCGCGTGCGGTGCGATCTCCGGCTTCCACGCGCTGGTCTCGAGCGGCACGACGCCGAAGCTCATCGGCAGCGAGACCGACGCGCGCCTGATCGGCTACGGCAGCATGATGCTGGAGTCGTGCGTCGCGATCATGGCGATGATCGCCGCCACGCTGCTCGAGCCCGGCGTCTACTTCGCGATCAACAGCGGTCCCGGCGTCGTCGGCGCCACTGCGGACGCTGCGGTCGCGACGATCAGCTCATGGGGCTTCCCGGTGACGGCAGAGCAGATGCATGCGCTCGCCACGGAAATGGGCGAGGCGACGTTGTTCGCGCGCACCGGCGGCGCGCCCTCGCTCGCGGTCGGCATGGCGAGCATTTTCTCGAATGCGTTCGGCCAGGGTCTGCTCGCGCTCTGGTATCACTTCGCGATCATGTTCGAGGCGGTGTTCATCCTGACCACGCTCGACGCCGGCACGCGCGTCGGCCGCTTCATGCTGCAGGACGCGCTCAGTCACGTGTGGCGGCCGTTCGGCCAGACTTCGTGGTATCCGTCGGTGCTGATCGCGAGCGCGCTGATCGTCGCCGGCTGGGGCTACTTCCTGTACATCGGCGTGGTCGATCCGAACGGCGGCATCAACATTCTCTGGCCGCTGTTCGGCATCGCCAATCAGCTGCTGGCCGGTATCGCGTTGTGCGTGGCCACCGGCATTCTCGTGAAGCACGGCAAACTGCGGTATGCGTGGGTCACGGCGCTGCCGCTCGCGTGGATCGCGATCGTCTGCACGGCGGCTACGTGGCAGAAGGTCGTGTCGACGGACGTGCGGGTCGGGTTCCTCGCGGCGGCAGAGGCGCTCGCCGAAAAGCTCGCCTCCGGTGGGCTCACGCCCGAGCAGGCTGCAGTCGCTCCGCAGCTGATCTTCAATCAGCGCCTCGATGCAGCGCTGGCGCTGATGCTCACTGCAATCCTGTGGATCGTGATCGCCGACATGCTGCGTGTGAGCTGGCGAGTCGTGAAAGGACTGCCGGTGCCGCCGAGCTCCGAAGCGCCCGCCGTGGCGCTCGCCGAGGTGCGCACATGAAACAGCGGCTGCTCGAGCTGTGGAATCTGTTGCGAACGCTGGCGAGCGACGACGCGTACGAGCGCTATGTCGACCATTGCTCGCAGGCGCATTCTCGGGATGCGCTGTTGACGCGGCAGGAGTTCTACAAGCGGCAGCAGGAGACGAAATGGAGCGGCATTTCGAGGTGCTGTTGACGTGATGGGTGATAAAGGTGATCGGCGTGATGCTGCGCTCATCACCTCATCACGTTCATCACCCCATCACGAATCTCCTCACACCGTGAATCCCTGCTTCGCGATCGGCAGGCTTCTGATCCGCTTGCGCGTCGCTGCATAGATCGCGTTGCAGACTGCCGGGGCCACCAGTGCCGTCGCCGGCTCGCCCATGCCGCCCGGCTTCTCGGTGCTGTCGACTACGTAGACTTCGATCTGCGGCGACTCGTTGATGCGCAGCATCCGGTAGTCGTCGAAGTTCTGCTCCTGCACCCGACCGTTCGCGATGTTGATCTCGCTGAACAGCGCCGCGGTGAGGCCGAAGATGATGCTGCCCTCGGCCTGCTGCTCCACGATGTTGGGATTGACACGATAGCCGCAGTCGATCGCACACACGATGCGATGCACCTTCAGCTTGCCCGCATCGACCGAAACCTCCGCGACCTGCGCGAGATAGGTGTCGTAGCCGGACATCGCCGCGATGCCTTGGAAGTGACCGCTCGGCGCGCGTCCCCAGCCGGCCTTGCGCGCCGCCGTGTCGACGACCATCTGCCAGCGCGCCTGCTTGTCGAGCATGCCGCGGCGGAACTCGTACGGATCCTGCTTCGCCTCGTAGGCGAGCTCGTCCATGAAGCTCTCGACGGTGAAGCAGTTGAGCGCGTGGCTCACCGAGCGCCAGTAACCGACATCGATGCCGATCTCGTGCTGCAGGTAGTCGACGTAGACGTTCGGCACGTCGTATGGGAAGTTGTGGGCCGCCTCGACCGCAAATGGATCGACCGCGCCGTTGGCGACGGCCGCCGGGAACCAGCGCGAGGTGATCGAGGGCGCGACCAGGTGGATCCTGACGGCGTTCAACTTGCCGTTGGCGTCAAAGCTGCCGGTCAGCGTGTTGCGCGCGGGCGGGCGGTACTTGTCGTGCGTCATGTCGTCCTCGCGCGTCCACAGCACCTTCACCGGCTTGTTCAGCGCCTTGGCGCATTCGACCGCGGCCGGAATGAAGTCGGCCTCGAGCCGCCGGCCGAAGCCGCCGCCGAGGAAGGTCGTGTGCACGAACACTTTCTCCGGCGGCAGGCCCGCAGCCTGTGCGGCCGCGTTCTGCGCGATCTGCTGGACCTGCGTGGGAACGTAGACGTGACAGCCGTCGTCGCGAAACTCCACGGTGCAGTTCTGCGGCTCCAGCGTTGCGTGCGCGAGCAACGGCAGCTCGTAGGTCTGCTCGAAGCGCCGGCCCGACTTCAACGCGCTGTCGACGTCGCCGTCCTTGCGCACCTCCTTGCCCTTACCGCTGGCCGCAGACTTCAGGCCCGCGGCGATGGACGCATTCGTCAGCTTCGCGTTCGCGCCCGGCGTCCATTCGATCTTGAGCGCATCTCGCGCCTGGCGGGCCTGCCACCACGAGTCCGCGACCACCGCGACGCCCGATGCGGTCTGCAGCACCTTGCGCACACCCGCCATGCTTTGTGCCGCGTCCGCGTTGAAGCTCTTGACGCTCGCGCCGAGCTCGGGCGGTTGCGCGAGCGCTGCGTACACCATGCCGGGCAAACGTACGTCGATCCCGAACTGCGCACTGCCGTCGACCTTCGCCGGCGTGTCGAGCCGCTGCTGCGGTTTGCCGATGTGCTGCCACTCGTTGCGCGTCTTGAGCTGGACGTTCTCCGGCTTCGGCAGCGCCGCGGCGGCTTCGGCCAGCTCGCCGAACGATTTGCGACGACTGGTGAAGACCACGTAGCCGTCGGCGACCGAACACGACTGCGGTGGCGCGCCCCAGTCCTTGGCGGCTGCAGCGATCAGTCTCGTCCGCGCTTCGGCGCCGGCCATGCGCAGCTTCTCCCACGCGTCGCGCACACTCGTGCTGCCACCAGTCACCTGGCCACCGAGCAACGCATTGACATATTCCTTGCCGGGCGGCGCGAACTCGACCTTGATCGTCGACGGCGCGACGCCCAGCTCCTCCGCGATCAACGTCGGCAGCGCCGTGTAGACGCCCTGGCCCATCTCGGAGCGATCGCACAGCACTGTGATCGATCCATCAGTGCCAATCCTGAGCCACGCGTTCGCGGTGACTTGTTTCGCCGGGCCCGCGCTCTTCGCGTTCTCCGGCTTGCTGCACGCGGGCAGATACATGCCAATGACGAGCCCGCCGGCCGTCGCGGCCGCGGTCTTGAGGAAGCCGCGGCGCGACCAGTCGCCGCCTGTCACCGGCAGGTCATCGTTCGCCTGTAGATACTTGCTCATGTCAGCCGCTCCCTTTGCTGGTGGTCCTCAGCTCGGCCGCACGATGGATCGCCTTGCGGATGCGCGGATAGGTGCCGCAGCGGCAGATGTTGCCGGCCATGGCGCTGTCGATGTCGGCGTCGGAAGGCTGTGGATTTTTTTCCAGCAGCGCCGCGGCGGACATGATCTGCCCCGACTGGCAGTAGCCGCACTGGGGCACATCGAGCTCGATCCACGCCTGCTGCACCGGGTGGCTGCGATTGCTCGACAAGCCTTCGATCGTCGTAATGGATTTCCCGGCAACACTCTCGACCGGCGTGATGCAGGCGCGCGTCGGCGCGCCGTCGATGTGCACGGTGCACGCGCCGCACAAGGCTTTACCGCAGCCGTATTTCGTGCCGGTTAGGCCGAGCGTATCGCGCAACACCCACAGCAAGGGCGTGTCGCCCGCGACATCGACGTCCTGAGTCTGACCGTTGATCGTGAGTTTGATCATGTCCAGTCCCCCATGCGCCGCAGCGCTGGCTCATCGTTGTTGTTCGTACTATACGCCGCGCCCCGCTACGGGTGGCGCAGCGCTGCCCCAAAACGCGGCGGCGCGCCAGTGTCGGTGCATCGCGACGCCACGGTTGGTACGTTTGACACTCCTGCGCTGCCTGTGTAATTACCACCGCTCGAATTCAAATCAGGAGATTTCGTCATGGCGTTGTGGAAAGACCAGTACGGCCGCGAACAGAACACGCCCGACCCGGCGCCGGACAAGCCTGCCGCAGCCACGCCAGTGAACATCGAGTCGGCCCGGCAGCCGGCTGCAACGCCCAGCGCACCGCGCGGCGACGCAAAGGAATCGCTGCTCGCGGCGGGGCTGACGATCGAGGGCAAGATCGAAGGCTCGGGCCACGTCCGCATCGCCGGCAATTTCAAGGGCGACGTGCACGTGCAGGGCAATCTGACGATCGAGGCCGGCGCGAAAGTGACCGGCGGCGTGCGCGCCAATACCGTCGTGGTCGGCGGCGAGCTGGAAGGCAACATCGACGCGGCAGCCCGGGTCGAGCTGCTGCAGACCGGCGTGCTGAACGGCGACCTGAAGGCCGGCTCGCTGACCGTGGCCGCGGGCTCGCGCATGCGCGGTCGCGCGGAGTTCGGCTGGGACGAGAAGGGCGGCCGGGGCTAAGAGGCCTCGCCCGTGAACACCAGCCGCGTGGCACTCACCGGCAAAACGCGCACCTGCCCACACTGCAAGGCGACGATCCTCGATAGCGCGGCCGTCTGCCCGGCGTGTCAGCACCATCTGCGTTTCGATCCCAAGGCGATCGTCGAGCGCCGGCTGCAGCCGGCGTTCTCGGCGCTGCGCGTCGAAGGCGGCTTCAAGCATCCCGCGGGCGGTGAGCCGTGGGAGTACTCGGTCGTGGTCTCGATCCGCAACGATCGCGGCGAAGAGCTGGCGCGCAAGGTGGTCGGCGTCGGCGCACTCGCGCCGAACGAAGGCCGGCAGGTGATGGTGTCGGTCGACGTCTTCACTGCTACCGGTCCGCCTGTCGAAGTCGAGCGGCGCGCAGACACGACACGCGTGCCGGACAAGAAACCCGCGCCTGCGCCGGCCGCCGAGAAGAAGGAGCTGCCGGAGCCGCAACGCAGCCTGCAGACCATGGCGCAGCAGACCAAGGACAGACTGAAGCCCCCGAAGTAGGCGGCCAGCGCGCGCATGCCGCGAATTTATCTGGTGAGACACGCCAAGCCGGCGGCTGCGTGGGGCGAGGATCCGAATCCCGGGCTCGATCCGCTCGGTGCCACGCAAGCGGTCGCAGCTGCACAGCAGCTCGCGAAGGCGATGACGCGCGTAGCCGTTTACACGAGTCCGCTGCGTCGCTGTCGCGAGACGGCGCAGCCATTGTGCGACCTGTGGCAGTGCGCCGCGACCTTGCTACCCGCGGTGGCCGAGATACCCTCGCCGCCGCTCGATGCAGCTGCGCGCCGGGAGTGGCTGACGGCAGGAATGCGCGGCACGTGGCGCCGATTGCACGATGGCGCCCCGCCCGGCTCGATCGACTATCTGCAATGGCGTCGTAGCGTGATCGATGCTCTGCTCGCCTTGCCGCACGACTCGGTCATCTTCACGCATTACATCGCGATCAATGTCGCGGCGGGCGCCGCGCAACAGCGCGATGACGTCTTGTGCTTCAAACCGGACCATGCTTCGGTCACGGTGCTAGACACGGACTCGCGGCGACTGCGCCTGGTCGGGCTCGGCCGCGAAGCGCAGACGGCGGTGCTCGCGCGATGAGCCCGGCACGCGCGCTACTGGAAGTAGCGTCGCAGGTCACTTCTGTCGTGACACGAAAGTAACTAATCGGTCACGGCGCCGCCTACCTATAATCCGCGTTCCGTTCATCTGGCGGTCACGAGAGAACACGACCATGAAGATCTCCATGTACGAAGCCTCGATCCCGACGTTCCTGCACACGCTGCGCAACCTGAAGACGTTCCTGGAAAAGGGCGTCGCGCACGCCGAAGCACGCAAGTACGATCCGAACCTGCTCGCCGCGACGCGCCTGACGGCCGACATGCTGCCGCTGACGCGCCAGATCCAGATCGCCAGCGACGCCGCCAAGGGCGCTGCGGCGCGCCTCACCGGCGTCGATCCGCCGAAGTTCGAAGATAACGAGACCACGATCGCCGACCTGGTCGGGCGCGTCAGCAAGACCATCGACTACCTGCAGGGCTTCAAGCCCGAGCAGTTCGAGGGCGCCGACGACCGCACGATCACGATCCAGACGCCGCGCCAGACGTTCACGTTCCCGGGGCTGGTGTTCCTGCGGCACTGGGCGCTGCCGAATTTCTTCTTCCACGTCACGACGGCGTACAACCTGCTGCGTCAGAACGGCGTGGAGCTCGGCAAGGCCGACTACCTGGGGAAGGTCAGCTGACCGCGACAGCGGTCACTTCTCCTCGCTCGCCGGCTTGCCGAGGAACATGAGCCGATCGTTCAGCGCCGCGACGACGTCGACGTACGCCGCCGCGCGCTGATCGCTCCGCGCAATGGTCTCTGCAGCCTCGAGAGCTTCCTGGAAAATCGACGAGCCCTCTTCGACATTGCCCGTCTTGACTCGTGCGGCGGCCAGCGCCGCGAACGCAGCCGGCTTCGGCTGCTTCTCGTCGATGTTTCGCACCGCCCGCCTCGCGGCCTCGATCGTCTCCTGCGACAACGGTGTCGTCGCACGCAGCAGCTGCATGCCCAGCACGCCGAACTGAGCGGCCGCTTCGATCAACGGATCCTGGAACTCGGCGGCGCTCGCCGCTGCCGATGCGCTGTCCGCGTTGATCTGCATCGTGACGACGTCGCGCACGAGCAGCGCCCGCGCAATGCGATCGTTCATTCGCAACGCGGCGTGCAACGCGCCGGCTGAATCGCCCGCGCGCGCCAGGCCGCGAGCGATGTGATCGAGCGTGTCTTCACGCCCATCGCCGCGCTCGACGCTCTCTGTTTCGCGCAACGCGCGCGTGAGCGTCGACACTGCCGGCCCGCTTTCGCCACTGACGGCCTGCAAGCGCCCGATCTGCGCGAACGTCAGAGCGCGGCGATCCGCATCGCCGGAATGGGCTTCGACGCCGGCAAGCGCCGCTGCGAACATTTTCGCGCCGGCTTCCCTGTCACCTTCGACAGCGCGCGTCGCGGCGAGCCGACCCTGCATCACGGCCCGGTACAGATCGTCGTCGATCTTCTGCAACGTCTCGAGCGCACCGTTCAGATCGCCCTTGTCGGCGCGCGCGAGCGCGATGCGCCCATAGACCTGCGAGCGGTCGGCGCGGCGCACGCGCGAGACCATGCTGTTCGCCTTCTCGTTGTTGCCGGCGCGGATTTCTGCGACCGCGATGTCGCCCGCGGCCAGCGTCTGATAGAACGGCTCGTCGATGTCGCGCAGCATGTCGCGCGCTGCAGCCAGCTCGCCGCGCGCTGCTGAGATGGCGACCAGCTGTCGCAGGATCTCGCTCTTGGCATCGCGCTCGCGAATCATCGCCGCAGTCTGTTGAGCGGCTGCGACGTTGCCTGCACGCACCTGGAACGTCGCGATCTGCACCAGCGCCGCACCCTGCTGCCGTTTCGCTTCGATGCGATTCGCGGTCTCGCGCGCGCCGGCGATGTCGTCAGCAGCGATCTGTGCAACCACGACGTCGTTGAGCACCCAATCGCGAAAGGCCGGCTCGCGGATCTGTGCGATCGCCGCGAGCGACTGGTGAATCGTGCGGTCGGCGGCCGATTCGGCGATCGACGCCTGCACGCGCGCAATGCTCGCGAGCGCTTCGGCGCGCCGGTAAGGATCCTCGATGGCTTCGGCGGCGGTCAGTGCACGAGACAGTGCGACGGCAGGCCATTGCAGCGGATCGTCGGCGCGCGCCACGCCGGACAGAAGCGCCGTTGACGCTGCGACGAGCAGGAACCGCCTGAGCTGCATGATCGACGGATTGAACCCCGAGAGGGGGTTAGCCTCCGCCGCGCGCAGCGAAACGTCAACTCACGCTCAGCACTCGATGATCGGCGCGACCGCGGCACGAATCCTCTGCATCTGCGGCTGCGTGACCATGCCGCCGAGCAGCTTCATCAGGTGCGGATGCTGGCAACCGGAAGCGATGTACTGCCAGCGATATGCGCGCAACACAGTCTCGCGGATTGCGTGCTGTTCGGCCGGCGTGAAACTGCGATCGCACAGGCGCATGAAGTAGCCGGCGTCCGCCGCCGACTGTCCCTGCAGCAGATGATCGAGGCCGCCCATCAGCGCGATCAGGTCGTCGACCGCGGCGTCGCGCGCCTCGGGGCTGAGCGTACGGTCCTCGCGGCACCACTCGATCTCGTCCATCACGGCGTGCTGGCACTCTTCGAGCCAGTGAAAGCGGAACACGTCGCGATACAGATCCGACAGCTCCTCGTCGCGCTCGATGCTTTCGCGGTAGTGCACCTGCGTGAAGAGTTCCACATGGCAGGTCATCGCCAGCACCGCCCAGCTCGAGCGGCCGAGCACGGTGCGCGCCACTTCGTTGGCGTCCGCGACCAGCACGTAGCCGCCGGGCATCTTGGCCGCCAGCGCGGCCTCGATGCGCCGGAACAGCTCCTGGTGCTTGATCTCCTCGTCGCTGAAGCGCACCAGGCCCTCGAGCGCGACCTGGTCGCCGAGGCCGTAGCGCATCGCCATTTCGAGCGTCTTGGTGCTGATGAAGCGCTCCAGCAGGCCGAAGATGGACGCGTAGCTGCGGCCCTGCACGTGGCTCATCGTGCGCTTCTCCTGCGCAGTGAGGAACGCGAGGTCGTTGACCTTGGTGAGCCCGTCCGGCAGGAACTTGCGGCGGAAGTCGAAGTTGCGGCCGCGGAAGACGTCGGCGTCGATGTCCCAGCGGACGCGCTTGGAGGCCTTGATGCAGCGCGCGTAGCGGGCGCGGTCGCTGTTCTCCTGGAACAGGCGCTCGGCGGCGGGTGAGACGACGAGATCGACGGCGGCGTTCATGGGCTTGGGTCCAAGCTGGCAAGGGACGAGGCGAATCGTGACCGAACCGGTCAATCCGCACATGAGGCAGCCGCCTCATTCGCTGCGGCACTGCGCCCGGGACAAATGTCCCACGTACCTTTGGACGGGGTTTAGCCGTGCGTTTGAGGTCGGCTGTTGAGCCGACGCGAGGCGGGAGATCCGGGCAGGTCAAGGGGCGAGCGCGCACGGGAATTTCCGCGGAGGAACCGCGAAAATTCCCGGCGAACCTGGCGCGACGGAGGGCGAGGCGAAGTTTGGTCACCGCAGCGTCCCACGCCAGTTCCGCCTCGCCGCAAACCGTCGCGCACAGGCGCTCGCCTATTGACCTGCCCGGATCTCCCGCCTCGCGTCGGCTCGTCACGGTTCGTGGGAAATCAGAACGCCTCTGCAGACGACGCTCCAAACGTCACTGTTCGTGACGGGAGCTGAGGGTTGTCTGGATTCCCGGGTCAGCCATAGGCGGTTGCCTGTGCGCGACGGTTTGCGGCGAGGCGGAACCAACATGGGACGCTACCACTGAGCAAACTTCGCCTCGCCCTCCGTCGCGCCAGGCTTGCCGAAAATTGCGGCCGTCCGCGGCCGTGATTTTCGACGCACAACCGCCCCTGGCTGACCCGGGAATCCAGACAACCCTCAGCTCCAGACCACGACACCGAAAGGCTAGTCACACGAGCCCGCGGTCGCGGGCGAGAACGATTGCTCGAGCGCGCGAATCGACGTCGAGCTTCTCGAAGATGTTGGTGAGGTGGTTGCGCACCGTCTTGTCGCTGATGAACAGCTTGCGCGCGATCTCGCCGTTGCCCTCGCCATGCGCCACGAGTCGCAGGATCGCGTTCTCGCGGGCGGTGAGCTCCGGCAGATCGCCGCGCTGCGGGGACTCCGCCGCGGCTTCGCCCGGGCCGAGGAACTCCCGGAACGCGTCGCAGAATCGCTCCCAGGCGGGCTCGCACTCGATCAGGATGTGGTTGCGGCTCTCCAGCGTCACGAAGTGCGCGCCCGGAATCTCGGCGGCGAGCAGCCGGCCCTGCTCGAACGGGATGCGCGCGTCGCCGCGGGCGTGCACGACCAATGTCGGCACGTTCACGCGCGGCAGCAGCGCGCGCACGTTGATCTCGCCGAACGATTCGAGGATGCGCGCCGCGATCTCCGGCTGCGTCGTGGTGCGCATCAGGTCGCTGAACCAGCGCACCTGCTCGGCATTCGCATCCGGAATGAACAGCGAGGCGAACAGCTGGCGGAACGCGGGATTCTCCTGGCCCCAGCCCTGTCGGATCAGCTCGTTGAGCGCCTCGCCGTGCCGGCGGTTTTCGTCGCCGCGCTGCGCCCAGCCCTCGGCGTAACAACCGTATAGCACCAGCTGCGTGACGCGCTCCGGGTGGCGCACCGCGTACTCGATGCACGCCGCGCCGCCCTGGGAAATGCCCAGCAGCGCAAAGCGGTCGAGATCCGAGGCCGCGACGATCGCCTCCAGGTCGCAGACCTGCGCCTCGTGGGAAAGATCTGCGGCGTTCCAGTCGGAGAGGCCGCAGCCGCGAGGGTCGAAGCGGATCAGCT
Organism: Steroidobacteraceae bacterium; assembly: GCA_036555785.1. Taxonomy (GTDB): domain Bacteria; phylum Pseudomonadota; class Gammaproteobacteria; order Steroidobacterales; family Steroidobacteraceae; genus Steroidobacter. The sequence continues at coordinate 11,413 of DATBKP010000041.1, read as the reverse complement.
GGCGGCCGGACGAGAGAAAGCGGAACCAGTGGCGCCAGACCGGGCTCTGCCAGTCGAACTCCAGGTGCGACAGCCAGTTCGCGGATTTGACGAGCGGCGCGCCGCTCCCCGAAGTCGCGACCGCCAGCCGCACTCCGTCGGCGGACTTGATGAACCGGATCGTTTGCTGCATGGGGGCCAGGACGGCGGGCTGCCAACCGCCGCGGGCCCAAGAATACAAGAACTGAGGGCCGGGACGCCGTCAGATGGCGCGCAGCGCCGTCGCGACCGGCAGCCTGGCGGCCCGGACTGCGGGGAACAGCCCGCCGATCAGGCCGATCGTGCAGGCCCAGACGATGCCGGTAGCGATGAGCGCCGGGCTGACGCTCAGCTCGAAGATCAGGTGGCCCGAAGCCGTGCCGCCGACCGAAGTGCCGACCTGGTGGCCGTTGAAGAACAGCCAGGCGATCGCAGCGCCGATCGAGCCGCCGATCAGCGCCAGCAGCAGCGCCTCCGTCAGCACCGACGTGACCATCGCCGTCGCACCGAAGCCGATTGCCCGCAGCGTCGCGATCTCGCGCAGCCGCGCGCTCACCGCCGAGTACATGGTGTTGAGCGCGCTGAAGATCGCGCCGACGGCCATGATGCCGCCGACCACGTAGGCGATGACGAATATGACCTTGCTGATCACCTCGGACTGCTGGCGATAGAACTCGCGCTCGCGATCGACGTCGACCGCCAGCGCCGGGTTCGAAGTGAGCGCGTCCTTGAACTTCTGGAATGCCGCCGGCGATTCCAGCAGCACGGTCACGCTCTGAAAGCTGCCACGCTGTTCCGCCGCCATCAGCGTCTCGGCGTCCATCATCAAACCCGATTCGTGCGCATCGCCGCCGGTCGTGAACACACCGACGACTGTCCAGGTCGCGCCGCGCGTCCTGACCTTGTCGCCGACGTTCAGGCCCTTGAAGCTGGCATGCGCCGCCTTGCCGACGATGAGCTCGGTGACGGCCGGACGGAACATCCGGCCTTCGATGATCTTCAGCTCGGGCCGTACCGCGAGTGCCTGCGGTCCGACGCCGCGCATCGCAACGCTGACTTCCGCGCCGTCGTCCTTGCGAAACAGGTTCACCAGCCGCAGCGCTTCCGACGATGCGATCGGCTTGCCGTCCGCGTCGCGCTTGACGCCGGGGGCGTCCTCGACGAGCCGCGCGGCGTCGCGAGCGAGCGCGCTGCCGTTCTCCGAGGCCGAGCCGTTGCGCAGCACGATGGCGCGATCGTCGCGCCCCGAGTGCTCCATGGTCTCGATCATGCCAGTGGACATCGCCAGCACCGAGACCAGCACGGCGACGACGCCGGCGATGCCGATCACGATGACGATCGAGGTGCCGACCCGGTGCGGCAGACTCTTGAAGTTCATGGTCGTGACGGCGCCGATTTGCCTGAGCAGATTCATTGCGCCTATCTCCCCGCGAGCGCGTCGACGATGTTGAGCTGCCGGGCGCGCCACGCCGGCGGCAGGCCGCTGACGAGCGCGAGCAACAGCGCAGTGGCGGCGCCCATCGCCATGACGATCAGCGGCATCTTGAAGTCGCCGAAGATCTGGCGCATCGAGCCGGAATTGAAGGCGAGCGTCGCGAGCAGCAGGCCGGCGGCCGCGGCGAACACGCACAGCGCCAGCGCTTCGATCAGCACCAGCGTCAGCACCTTGCCGTCGGAGAACCCGAGCGTCTTCAGCACCGCCAGCTCGGGCGTGCGCTCGCGTACCGATTGCATCATCGTGTTGGCGGTGAGGAACAGCAGCGTGAACAGCACCGCGCCGACGATCGCGTTGACGATGAAGTTGATGTCGCCGAGCTGCTTGAGCTGCATCTGCGCCAGCGCCGACTCGGTCTGCGTGCGCGTCTCGTAGGTCGAATTCTCGAACAGCGCGTCGATCTGCTTGGAGATCTGCGTCGCCTGGTGCGGATCCTTGATGCCCACCAGGTAGTAGTGAACGATGTTGCCGCCGAAGGCGCTGTTCTCCTTGAAGTAGTCCTGGTTCAGGTAGAACGACGGGAAGCCGCCGCCGTACGACGACAGGTCGAACGTGCCAACAACGTCGAACATCCAGGTGCTGCTGCCCTGCTTGGTGGTCCAGATCGAGGTGCCGATCGGAATGCGGTCGCCGACCTTCCAGCCGTACTTCTTCGCGAGCGTGTCGCCGACCAGCACGCCGGTGCGCGTCTGCTTCATCGCCTCGAGATACTCGGGCTTGATCTTCATCTCGTGGTAGACCTGGAACAGCGGCTCCGGGTCGGTGGCGAACGCCGGAATCGCGTTCTTGGCGTCGCGGAAATAGCCGCCGAAATAGGTCCAGTGCGAAACGGCCTTGACGCCCGGCACGGCCTTGATGCGCGCGCCGTAGGCGATCGGCAGACCGTCGGTCATGTTGGTCTTGGCGGAGACGTACAGGCGATCGACGTTGAGATTCGTGACGACGGTGTTGAAGCCCTGGTTCAGTCCCTGCAGCAGGCCGAACAGCAGGAACGCCACGACGATCGACGCCATCGTGAACAACGTGCGGGCGCGCTTGCGCCACAGCCCCGCCCAGATGAGACCGAAATATTTCAGGCCGAGGAAGTTCATGCCGCCCTTCTGCGCGCCTCGTCGACCAGCTGCCCCTTGTCGAGGTGCAGCTCGCGCGTCGCGTACTCCGCCGCCTTCGGATCGTGCGTCACCATGACGATCGTCTTGCCCTGCGTGCGATTCAACGCCTGCAGCAGGTTCATAATCTCCTCGGCGCTGCGCCGGTCGAGATCGCCGGTCGGCTCGTCGCACACCAGCAGAGTCGGATCGGCAACCAGCGCGCGCGCGATAGCGACGCGCTGCTGCTGGCCGCCCGACAGCTCGTTGGGCTTGTGCTTGCCGCGATCGGCGAGGCCGACCAGCTGCAGCGCAAGCTGCACGCGCTTGCTGCGCTCCTTGCGCGCAAGATTCGTGAGCAGCAGCGGCACTTCGACGTTCGCTTCGGCAGTCAGCACCGGCAGCAGGTTGTAGAACTGGAACACGAAACCGATGTGCTGCGCGCGCCATGCGGACAGCGCGGCCCGCGACAGGCTGTCTATGCGCTGGCCGGCCACGCGCACTTCGCCGCTCGTCGGCTGATCGAGACCGGCGATCAGGTTGAGCATCGTGGTCTTACCCGACCCGGAAGGACCCATCAGCGCCAGGAACTCGCCGCCTGCGATCTCCAGGTCGACGCCGTGCAGGACTTCGACCTGCTGTTTGCCGCGCAGATAACTCTTGGCGACGTTGCGCAACGAGACGACTGCAGTCATGAGCTCTCACCTTCGGCGGGATGTTCTTTCAGCGGCGGCGAGTGTACGACGCCGCGGCAGGTGCCGTGAGTGAAGATCGGCGAACGGCAGATACGCGCCGGCCAACGGCCGGCGGCGCCATCAAGCGGTAGCGGGCTGAGCGCTCAAACGTGCCTCGCGGATCGGCAGATTGGCCGCGGCGGCGAGCAGCGCGAGGGTGATGTCTGCATACCAGATCCATTCGTAGTTTCCGGTGCGCGACAGCGCGATGCCGCCGAGCCACGCGCCGAGGAAACCGCCGATCTGATGCGAAAGCAGCGTCAGGCCGAACAGCGTGGCGAGATAGCGCGTGCCGAACAGCTTGCCGACCAGACCGGATGTCGGCGGTACCGTCGCGAGCCAGGTGAATCCCAGCGCCCCGGCAAACAAGTACACGTTGAGCGCCGTCTTCGGCATCAACACGTAGATCGCGACGATCAGCGCACGGCTGCCGTAGATCAGCGTGAGCAGATACTTCATGCGGTAGCGTTGCCCGAGCCAGCCCGCCGCGAGACTGCCCGCGACGTTGAACAGGCCGATCAGCATGAGCGAGCTCGCGGCGACGTCCGGCGTCAGCCCGCACAATCGCAGGTCGTTCGGCAGGTGCGTGACCAGGAACGCAATGTGGAAACCGCACGTGAAGAAGCCGGCGTGCAGGCACAGATAACTCGGGTCGCGCAACGCGACGCGCACCTGTTCGCCGAGCGTGAGATGCGGCACTGGAGCCAGGCTCGTGGCGGCGCTTGCCGCCGTCGAACGGCGCAGCGGCAGCACCAGCGGGATGGTCAGCAGCGCGGCAAACGCGGTCGCGAACATCGCGCTCGCCCACCCGGCCGCGCCGATGATGAATTGCACCAGCGGCGCGAACACGGACTGACCGATCGATCCGCCCGCGTTGATCATGCCCGCCGCGAACGAGCGCTTTTCGGCCGGCAGCCGCTGCGCGGCGATACCGATCAGGATCGAGAAGCTGCCGGCCGCGGCGCCGCCGGCGGACAGCACGCCCATCGTGAGCAGCAACCCGAGACTGGAGCTCGCGAACGGCGTCAGGGCGCAACCGAGCGCCAGCATGATCGCGCCCGCGATGACGACCTTCACCGCGCCGTACTTGTCGGCGATCGCGCCGAAGACGGGTTGCGCCGCACCGAATACGAACTGGCCGACCGCGAGGGCGAAGCTCATCGCCACGACGGTGACGCCCGTCGCTTGCGTGATCGGTATCAGAAACAGGCCCGAGGTCTGCCGCACGCCCATCGTGATCAGCAGGATCGCGCCGGCGGCGAACATCAGCGTGTACAGCTGTCGCCGCGAAAATCGTGCCGTCGTGTCGTCCATTGTCTAGTGTCGCCACACAGCCGCCCGGCGGCATAGATACAGATTCGTCGCGCGCCGCGAGTACACGGCGTTCGACCATAACGAATTGGAATCTGCTGATCAGGTTCGCGCGGCGGCGACGATCCTGGCCGCCTGGCGCCGCAGCTTCTGGCGCAGCGCGTGCGGCTTGACGATCTCCCCTTCCGGGCCGAGCTCGAACAGGACGCGCAGCGCGGTGTCCTCGCGATCGAACTCCAGTGTCACGGGCTTGCGGCCGCGAAAACGCTCGCCGAGCGGCTCGAGCCGCGACTGCAGCCAGGAACCGAACGCATCCAGCAGGTGGCGGCGGCCGCGCGCGCTGATGTTCAGCTCGACGGCGAACTTGCGCGACGGCGGATTGCTCTCGAACTTCTCGCACCACTTCTTCCAGAACTTCTGCAGGTCGAAGTCCGCGTCGCGCGCGAACGTGGTGCCGGTCGGCGTCAGCGTCTGGATGCGCGAGACCCGGAACACGCGCATCTCGCGCTGCACCCGGCCGATCAGGTACCACGTGTCGACTTTCACGACCAAAGCGTACGGCTCGACGCGGTAGTCGCGATGCTCGTGGTTGCTGCGCTCGTAGCGCATGTCGATGCACGCATCCTTCCAGATCAACGTGCGCAGCTGATCGAGGAACGGCGAATCATCGAGCGAGCGGAACCACGGCTTGGTGTCGAACAGCAGGCGGCCGCGGGCATGCTGCGCGCGCAGCTGGTGAATGGACGGCACGGCCGCGGCGAGCTTGTCGAGCGCCGAGTGCGCCGGCATCGACAACTCGCGCACGCCGATCGATGCGGGACTCGCGATCAGTGCGAGCGCTTCGGCTTCGCCGGGCGACAGCCCGGTGAGATCCGAGCTGTAGCCTTCGACCAGACGGATGCCGCCGCCGCGGCCGGCTTCGGTGTACACCGGCACGCCCATGGACGAGAGCGCATCGATGTCGCGGAAGATCGTACGGATCGACACCTCGAGGCGCTGCGCGAGCTCGCCCGCCGTGAGCGGGTGGCCGCGTTGCAGGGCCATCAGGATGGAAATGAGCCGCTGTGCGCGCACGCCCTATCTCAGCATCCCTGCGCCCATGAACGCGGCGACATAGTCGGCCTGGCTGCGCCGGATCGCCTCGTAGGCTTCGTCGCGGCCATAGACGTGCGTGATCTCGACCTTGTGCTCCGGCGAGCCGGGCGCGTGCTTGTAGGTGAGGAAGTAGTGGCGCAGGCGCTCGATGACCGAAGCCGGGCACTGCGCGATGTCGGTCAACTGGCCGTAGAGTGCGTCGTCGCGCATCACTGCGATGACCTTGTCGTCGGCCTCGTTGTTGTCGATCATGCGCAGGCCGCCGATCGGGATCGCCTGCATCAGCAGGTCGCCGTGACCGATCGACTTCTCGGTGAGCACGCACACGTCCATCGGGTCGCCGTCGCCGACGATGCCGCTGCGGCCGGTGCGCTCGCTGCAGAAAGCGCCGACGCGCTCGGCACACAGGGTGCGCGGCAGAAAACCGTACAGCGACGGGCAGACGTTCGAGAACCGCTGCGGCCGGTCGACCTTCAACAGGCCGGTCGCCTTGTCGATCTCGTACTTCACCGTGTCGGTCGGCACGATCTCGATGTACGCGGTGACGATTTGCGGCGCCTGGGCGCCAAGCTCGACGCCGTGCCACGGGTGGGCGCGGAACGCGGACGGAAAAAGCGTAGGCATGATGAAATACTATCCTCATGACCGACCTCAAGTCCTACATCCGCGAAGTCCCGGACTTTCCCCAGCGCGGCATCCTGTTTCGCGACATCGCGCCGCTGCTGCGACAGGCGTTCGGCGCGACGATCACAGCGCTGAGCGCGCTGCTCGACGCGCGGGAGTGGGCGCAGGTCGATGCGATCGCCGGCGTCGAATCGCGTGGCTTCATCCTCGCGTCCGCGCTGGCGCTGCGCCACGACAAGGGCCTGGTGCTGGTGCGCAAGAAGGGCAAGCTGCCGCCGCCGGTCGTCGAGCTGGCCTACGGCCTCGAGTACGGCGCCGGCGTGCTGGAAATGCAGCCAGGGAGCGGCCGGCTGCTGCTGGTCGACGACGTGCTCGCAACCGGCGGGACGCTGAAGGCGACCGCGGCGCTGGCCGAGCGCGCCGGCTACACCGTTTTCCAATCCATCGTGCTGCTGGACCTGAGGCTCGCTCCGCCCTTCCAGTGGGAGCGCCCGGCGGTCCGCGCGGCCCTGGAAGCCTAGTTCCAGGCTGCGGAATGGCGGATGACAATTCTTTGCCCGCGACAGGACTTCCGCCACGGAACAAGCCGCTGACAACACTGTAGATAAGGGGTCGGAGGGGCTATTCTCCGGCTGTTTTTCGCACGAGGTGTTGCAGATGAAGACGGTGCTGCGCTGGTCGACGATTCCGGCTCTATTGCTGGCCGCCCAGGCCTGGGCGATCCAGCCCGGCGAGGTGGTCGACAATTTCCGGCTGCTGGATCAGAACGGCAAATCGCACGAGCTCTACTACTCGTCCGACATGAAGGCCGTGGTGCTGATGGTCCATGGCAACGGCTGCCCGATCGTGCGCCAGGCGCTGCCGGCGCTGCGCGAGATCCGCGAGCAGTACCAGACGCAGGGCGTCGAGTTCCTGCTGCTCAACTCGAACCTGCAGGACAAGCGCGACGCGGTTGCCGCGGAAGCGAAGGAATTCAACGTCGACTTCCCGATCCTGCTCGACGAAGCGCAGCTGATCGGCGAGTCGCTCGGCGTGGTGCGCACCTCCGAGGTATTCGTGATCGATCCGAAGGGCTGGAAGCTCGTCTATCGCGGGCCGATGGACGACCGCCTGTCGTACGAGAAGCAGCGCCCCGCCTCCAAGCACTACCTGACCGACGCGCTCGATGCGGTGATCGCCGGCCAGCCGGTGAAAGTCAGCAAGGCCGACGGCGTCGGCTGCCTCGTCAACTTCCCGGAGCGCGACCGCAAGACCTCGCACGCGCAGATCTCCTACTCCAAGGAGATCGCGCCGATGCTGATCGACAAGTGCACGGCCTGCCATCAGACCGGCGGCGTCGGCCCCTGGGCGATGACGAGCTACGACATGGTCAAGGGCTTCGCGCCGATGATTCGCGAAGTGGTGCGCACGCAGCGCATGCCGCCGTGGCACGCAGATCCTCACTACGGGGTATGGCAGAACACGCGCGCCATGACGGATGACCAGCGCAAGACGCTGGTGCATTGGATCGAAGCCGGCGCGCCGCGCGGCTCCGGGCCGGACCCGCTGCTGGGCGTGAAGCCGGATACGAGCGAGTGGAAGCACGGCAAGCCGGATCTGATCGTCGAAGTGCCGGCGTTCGACATCCCGGCGACGGGCGTGATCGAGTACCAGTATCCGCGCGTCAAGAATCCGCTCGGCCGCGACGTGTGGATCACCGCGGTGGAAATCCATCCGGGCGCGAAGCAGGCGATTCACCACATCATCGCGCAGGACCCGGTCGTGCTGAACGGCCAGCAGCGCGGCGGCAACGGCGGCGGCAATCTCGGCGGCTTCGCGCCCGGCATGTCGCCGATTGTCTATCCGGACGAGACCGGCGTGCTGTTCCCGAAGGACGCGGATTTCGTGTTCCAGATGCACTACACGCCGAACGGCCAGGCGGTCACCGACCACAGCAAGGTCGGCTTCTACTTCCGCGAAGTCGACAACCAGCCGAAGTACCCGCTGCACTTGACCGCGCTCACCGATTTCCGCTTCGAGATTCCGCCGGGCGCGAAGGAGTACGGCACGACGGTCTCGCGCGACGTCACGCGCGACATGCTGATCTACAACTTCATGCCGCACTCGCACCTGCGCGGCAAGTCCGGGACCATGAGCGTCGTATACCCGGACGGCAAGCAGGAGATCCTGCTGAACGTGCCGAAGTACGACTTCAGCTGGCAGACGGTGTACGAGTACCAGGAGCCGAAGAAGATCCCCGCCGGCTCGAAGCTGGTGTGGAACTTCAACTGGGACAACTCGACGCAGAACCCCGGCAACCCGGATCCGACCAAGGCGGTGCACTGGGGCGACCAGACGTTCGAGGAAATGGGCATCGGTTTCATCCGCTACCGCTACCTCGACGAGGAAGTCGGCAAGCCGCCGGCGCAGGTCACGACGACCGCGAGCACCGGCAACTGATGTAAGGATCGACTGTCAGCGAGGGCGTCGCCGCCGGAACCCGCTGCGTCAGGGCCGCGTTTTATCGGCGGAAGGACTTAAAGTTTTGGGTGATGCGGCGCGACGAGAAAGCAATTTCGAGCCACGCCGTTTGAGCCGAAAATCGAGGACTTCCGCTTGAGGCCCCGTCCGTAAGGACGGGGCTTCATCGTATCGGGAGTTTCGCTATAGTCGCGGCCCTATGCGAACAGTCGTGCTGGGTCTGCTGCTCCTTCTCGCCACTTCCCTCTCCGCCGCCGCGACCCTGTACGTCTCCGACCAGCTGACCGTGCCGCTGCGTCGCGGGCCGTCGAACACGCACAAGATTCTGCATGCGGGTCTGCCGAGCGGCACCGCGCTGGAAGTGCTTGGCGAGGACACTGCCGCCGGCTTTACGCAGGTGCGCACGCCGAACGGCACCGAAGGGTGGGTGCCCACGCAATACCTTTCTCAGGAGCCGATCGCGCGCGACAAGCTCGCCGCGGCCAACCGGCGCATCGAATCGCTCGAACAGCAGCTCAAGACGCTACGCGACACCTATCAGGAGACGCGCGGCGCCCGCGCGCAGAGCGAAGGGCGCGCCAGCGATCTGAGCAAGCAGACCGAGAAGCTGCAGACCGAGCTCGCCGAGGTCCGGCGCATCTCCGCCACATCGATCGCGAACTACGAAGAGAACAAGCAGCTCAAAGCATCCAACCAGGAACTGCAGACGCAGGTCACGCAGCTCACCGCGCGCGTGCGGGAGCTGGACCGCAACGTAGTGCTCAAGTGGCTGCTCGCGGGCGGCGGCCTGGTCCTGCTCGGTCTGATCCTCGGCGCGTGGATCAAGTCCCGGCCCAAGCGCAGCAGCTGGGCGTGAGCTAGAATCCGCTCCCTCGATAACGTCCAAGAACAAGGGAGCCCCAGGTGAACAACGTGCTGAATCGCGGGATTCGCGGCGCGCTGACGTGCGCGCTGGCAACGGTCGCGGGCGTCGCATTCGCCCAGCAGCAGGATTTCAGCAAGGTCGAGATCAAGGTCACGAAAGTGTCCGGCAACGTCTACATGCTGGAAGGCGCTGGCGGCAACATCGCGGCGTCGATCGGCGAGGACGGCATCGTGATCGTCGACGATCAGTTCGCGCCGCTGGCCGACAAGATTCGCGCCGCGCTCAAGGGCATCACCGACAAGCCGCTGCGGTTCATCATCAACACGCACTATCACTTCGATCACACGGGCGGCAACCTGCCGTTCCACGACGCGACCATCATCGCGCAGGACAACGTGCGCAAGCGGCTCGCGCAGAACAACGTGCTCGGCAACGGCGGCGACGCGATGAAGATGGAGCAGCCGGCGATGGCGAAGGAAGCGCTGCCGGTGATCACGTTCGAGCATGACGTGACGTTGCACGTGAACGGCGAGGACATCCGCGCGTTGCACGCGCCGAGCGGCCACACCGACGGCGACAGCATCGTGTTCTTTCCGCAATCGAATGTGCTGCACACCGGCGACGACTTCGTGCGCTACGGCTTTCCGTTCATCGACATCAACGGCGGCGGCAGCAGCAAGGGCATGATTGCGGCGCTGGAAGGCGCGATGGCGCAGCTGCCGGCGGACGTCAAAGTGATTCCCGGTCACGGTGCGCTCTCGACGCTCGCCGACGTACGCGAGTTCGTCAAGATGCTGAAAGAGACGCGCGCGGCCGTGGAAAAGGAAGTGAAAGCCGGCAAGTCGCTGGAGCAGCTCAAGCAGGAGCAGGTGCTCGCGCCCTGGCAGAAGTACTCCGGCCCGTTCGTCTCGACCGACCTGTTCATCGAGACGCTGTACAACGAGCTGACCGGCAAGAAGACGGTCGCGTTCGTCCCGCACAACTGAGATCAGACGAGCTTCAACGCTCCGGTCAGCGCGTCGATCGCGTCGATCGGCGCGGGCCCGATTCCCAGGCACGTCACCGTCCCTGCGGCGACGACGGTGTGCCCAGCATCGCGAATGAGCGCGTGCGGCAGACCAGCGCGCGCTGCCGCTGCTTCGTGCGCCAGCAGCTCCTGCTCGGAGTCGCAGCGGAGCACGACCTTCGGCATGCCCTCCTCCACCCACTCGCGGCGCGCGTTTGCCGGTGCTTCGAGCAGTGCCGCGACGGAGGCGTGCGCGACCTGCGCGGCGAGCTTGCCGCGCGGGAGTTTCAGCGCCTCGTTGACGACGATGACCTGCTTCAGAACAACTCGCCCGCCGGGCCCTTCAGCATCTGCGCCCGCACCAGCGGAATCGGCGGACCGCCGTACGACAGGAACTCGTCGTTGAACTGCTTCCACGACTGCTCGCCGCCGCGCGTCGCCGCCCAGTCGGAGCGCAACTTGCGGATCATCAGCTTGCCCATCGTGTAGTTCAGGTACGCCGGATCGTAAGTGCCGCGCGCAGCCTGCTGCCGCGCGTTGCCTGCATCCTGGTGCGCCTTTTCCTTGAACATCTGCTCGCACTGCTCGACCGTCATGCCTCGCGTGTGCAGTCCGATGGCGCACATGTAGCGCACGTTACGCAGCAGCGCGTTCAGCAGCTGGCCGATATGGCGCTCCGGCGCATCCTTCGCCAGGCCCTTCTCGACCATCAGCTCT
>DATBKP010000040.1:0-62619 GCA_036555785.1 Steroidobacteraceae bacterium | reverse complement strand
CAGATTGAGCGCGAGGTTGGCGAGGAACGGCGCCTGCTCGCCGCCGAGCTCGATGGCGCGGCGGAAGTGCCATTCGCCGGGCGGCAGGTCGTTGAGCTGGGAAAGGATCGTTCCGTACAGGTTGTGGGCCTGCGCGCTGCGCGGATTGACGCGCAATGCCGTGCGCGCCAGCGCGTGAGCATCGTCATGACGTCCCATCGAATACAGCAGCTCGATGAGCTCGTTGTAGGCCCAGTCCGCGCGCGGATCGCCTTTCAGAACCGTCTTGAGCGTGTCGGCTGCGGCCGCGAGCTCGCCCTTGCCGCGCTGTTCGAAGTAGCGGGATTGCAGCGGATGCGTTGGAACGCTCATTGGACCCGAAGTATATGACACGGCACGCACGCTCATTGTGGGTCGGCGGGCTCTGCGCGTTGCTCGTTGCGTGCTCGAAAGGCGAGGCGCCGCCGACGCAGACACAAGCGCAGCGGCCGATCTCGGTGATTCCGGCGCCGGCGCAGGTCGTCATGAACCGCGGCGCGTTCGAGCTGAGCGCGGCGACGCCCGTCCGTTACAGCGCCGGCTCGCCGGGCGAGCAGGTCGCGCAGTATTTCGTCGACCTGATGCGACGCACGGGCGGCGTGGCGCTGACTGCGACCGCCGGCGAGGGCGGCGAGCAGACCATTTCGTTTTCACTTCAGGCCGTCGAGGGCTCCCAGGGCGGGGAAGAGGCGTATTCGTTAGTTGTGTCCCCCAAGCGAATCGTCGTTTCCTCGCAGAGCCCTCGCGGCCTGTTCTACGGTGCGGTCACGTTGTGGCAGCTCACTTCGACCTCGTCGAGCATTCCCGCGCTCCAGATCCAGGATGCGCCGCGCTTCCGCTGGCGCGGCCTGCTGCTGGACTCCGCGCGCCACTACCAGTCGCCGCAATTCATCGAGCGGCTCATCGACGCGATGGCGCTGCACAAGCTCAACGTCCTGCAGTGGCACCTGACGGACGACCAGGGCTGGCGGCTGGAGATCAAGAAGTATCCGAAGCTGACCGAGGTGGGCGCGTGGCGCGTGCCGGCGGGACCCGCCGCGGCGGCGGATATCGATCCTGCGACCCACCGGCCGCGACTCTACGGCGGCTTCTATACGCAGGAGCAGGTGCGCGAGGTCGTCGCCTACGCGGCAGCGCGCTACGTCACGATCGTGCCCGAGATCGATGTGCCAGGACATGCGAGCGCAGCGATCGCTGCATACCCACAGCTCGGCGTCCTCGGCAAGCCTGCGACCGTTCCCGCGGACTGGGGCATCTATCAGAACCTGTTCAACATCGAGGAATCGACGTTCACGTTCTTCGAAGACGTGCTCGGCGAAGTGCTGACGTTGTTCCCGAGCGAGTACATCCACACCGGCGGCGATGAGGCGGTCAAGAATCAATGGCACGCTTCGCCTCGCGTGCAGAGTCGCATGCGCGAGTTGGGACTGAAAGACGAGCACGAGCTGCAGAGCTACTTCGTGCAGCGCATGGAGAAATATCTCAACGCGCACGGCCGACGCCTGATCGGCTGGGACGAAATCCTCGAAGGCGGCCTCGCGCCGAACGCGACCGTCATGTCATGGCGAGGCATCGACGGCGCAATCACCGCGGCCGCCGCGGGTCACGACGCAGTGCTGGCACCGGCGCCGACGCTGTACCTGGACAACCGGCCGCTCGACTGGGCGCGTCCCGGACGCGGGCCGGTGGTCCAGCTCGAAGACGTCTACCGCTTCGATCCCGCGCCGGCGGTGCTGACCGAGGAGCAACGCGCGCACATTCTCGGCGTGCAGGCGAACCTCTGGACCGAGCACGTGCGCACCGAGGATCGCGCCGAGTACATGATCTTTCCACGCGCGGCGGCGCTGGCGGAGGTCGGCTGGTCGCCGGCCGCGCAGATCGACTGGCAATCGTTCGCGGCGCGCATGACCGATCAGCTCACGCGCTATCAATCGCTCGGGATCGGCTACGCGCGTGCCCCAGAGCCCTTCGCCGAGCGTCCGGGGCATCGCACGAGCCACGAGCTCGAGTCGTGCACCCGGGGCATCCTGCTCTCGCTCGAAGACGACGCGCCGGTGCAGGGCGAGCGCGCCGTCTTCCTGGTGGACATCATGAATCCGTGCTGGATCTATCGCGCGGCCGAGCTGTCGGACGTCGGCGCGATCGCCGCTGCAGTCGGGCAGGTGCCATTCAATTTCCAGATCGGCGACGACGTGAAGAAGATTCCGTTGCGCAAACCGCGGAGCGCGGCGGGCGAGCTGGAAGTGCGCATCGACGGCTGCGAAGGCGAAAAGATCGCGACGCTGCCGCTCGCTCCGGCCGCAAAGAACTACGCAGTGACCCAGCTTCCGGCGGCGGCCATCGCGAGGCGCGCCGGTCCGCACGACCTCTGTTTCATCTTCACACAAGCGGCTGTCGATCCGCTCTGGGTGCTCGATGCCGTGCAGCTGGTCGGCCTTGCAGATGCCGGCAGCGGGGGTCATCCTGCGACCGTCGCAAGCAATCACTGAGAGCACCCCGAATGCTGGAGCGTGCATGGCGAATCTGACGCTGGTTTCCCCGCTCCGCGGCTGGTGCGCCCCGCTCGATGAAACGCCGGATGCCGTATTCGCCCAGCGACTGCTCGGCGACGGTGTAGCGATCGACCCGACGGCCGGTGTGCTGCACGCGCCGTGCGACGGTGAAGTGATTTCCGTCGCGGCCGCCGGCCATGCGGTCGCACTGCGCGCGGCGAATGGCGCAGAGATCCTGTTGCACGTCGGCATCGATACCGTCGCACTCGGTGGCCAGGGCTTCGAGGTGCTGGTAGCAGCCGGTGCGCGCGTCCGTCAGGGCGCTGCGTTGCTGAACTTCGATCTCGACAAGCTCGCGCAGCGCGCGAAGAGCCTGATCACGCCGATCGTGGTCACGAACGGCGACCGCTTCTCGATCGTGCAGGCCCGAGTCGATCGCGCCGTCGACGTCGGCGAGCCGTTGTTCGAGCTGCAGACGGCAGCGAGCACGGTGCAGGAGCACCACGACCCGTCCGCGCAGGAGGTCAGCGAGCACGTGACCATTGCGCACGACCACGGCATTCACGCGCGCCCGGCAGCGCTGATCGCGAATTTCGCCAAGACCTCGGCGGCGGAAATTTCGGTGGTCGCACGCGGGCGCAAGGCGAATGCCAAGAGCGCGGTCGCGTTGATGTCGCTTGGTGCGCAGCGCGGCGACGAGCTCACCCTGCTCGCGTCAGGTCCGGATGCGGCGAAGGCCGTTGCGGAGCTGAAGAAGCTGGTGTCGTCGCTGGACGAGAAGACGAGTGGCGGCGCGCCGGCGAAAGTTGCTGCGCCGGTCGCACAGGCTCTCCCGCAGACTCAACCGAATCGTCTGCGGGGCGTGATCGCGAGCCGCGGCCTCGCCGTCGGTCGCGCCGTGCCGCTCAAGGGCGCCGAAGTGCAGGTCGCCGAAGCGGGCAAAGGCATCGCGCACGAGAGCGCCGAGTTCGAACGCGCCCGCGCGGAAGTGCGCACGCGCCTCGAGCAGATCGCCGGATCCGCGCATGGCACGGCACGCGAGGTGATTGCGGCGCACCTGGAATTTCTCGACGACTGGGAGCTGGTCGCCGCCGCGCGGCGGGCAATCGCGCGCGGCAAGAGCGCCGGATTCGCCTGGCGCCGCGCGGTCCGCGAGAGCGCCGACACATTGCGCGCACTCGGCGATCAGCGCATGAGCGAGCGCGTCGACGATCTGCTCGATCTCGAATCGCAGGTGCTGCTGACATTGAATGGCGAAGCGCCGATCGTGGTGCGCAACCTGCCGGAGCGCGCGATCCTCATCGCCGAAGACCTGAAGCCTTCGCAGCTGGTTTCCCTCGACGCGACCCGGCTCGCGGGCATCTGTCTCGCGGCGGGCGGCCCGACCTCGCACGTGGCGATTCTCGCTGCCGCGATGGGTATCCCGGCGCTGGTTGCGCTCGGTCAGTCGGTGCTCGACGTCGCCGAGGGCACGTGGCTCGTGCTCGATGCGGAACAGGGCAATCTCGCGACGGCGCCGGACCAGACCGCGCTCGCGGCCGCGGAGCAGACACTGGCCGCGCGACAGCAACGCAAGCAAGCGGAGCGAGCAGCCGCGCACGCTGATTGCAGAACGGCGGACGGCGTCCGCATCGAGGTGTTCGCGAATCTCGGCTCGGTGGCCGAGGCACAGGTAGCGATGGCGCACGGCGCGGAAGGCTGCGGTCTGCTGCGCACGGAGTTCCTGTTCCTCGAGCGCGATGCGCCGCCGGACGAGGACGAGCAACTGCGTCAGTACCAGGGCATCGCGACGGCGCTCGCAGGACGGCCGCTGGTGATCCGCACGCTCGACATCGGCGGCGACAAGCCGATTCCGTACCTGCCGCTGCCCGCCGAGCCGAATCCCGCGCTCGGGCTGCGCGGCGTGCGCACGAGCCTGTGGCGCCCCGATCTGCTGCGCGTGCAGTTGCGGGCGATTCTGCGCGTGCAGCCCGCCGGGCAATGTCGCGTGCTGCTGCCGATGATCACGGACACCGCGGAGATCCGCGCGGTGCGGCGGATGATCGACGATGTGCGGCGCGAGCTGCGCTTCAGCGGCTCGATCCCCGTCGGCGCGATGATCGAAACACCGGCCGCGGCGCTGCTCGCCGAGCGCGTCGCCAACGAAGTCGAGTTCCTGTCGATCGGCACCAACGACCTCACGCAATACACGCTGGCGATGGATCGCGGTCACTCCGAGCTGGCGCATCGCATCGACGGTCTGCATCCCGCGGTGCTGAAGCTGATTGCGACGACCGTCGCCGCCGCGGAGAAGCATTCGCGGTTCGTGGCCGTGTGCGGCGGACTCGCCTCCGAGCCGGCAGCCGTTCCCGTACTGCTCGGCCTCGGCGTGCACGAGCTGTCCGTCGTGCCGACGCTGGTGCCGCAGCTGAAGAGCCTCATTCGCACGCTGACGCTCGATGCCTGCCGTTCGCTCGCGCAGCGCGCCGTATCGCTCGACACCGCTGAGGCGGTGCGCGAGCTCGTCAACGACTTCTCCGCCTCGGAACCGCAGGTGGCGTCATGAAGAACATCGTCACGAATCTGCAGCCGATCGGCCGCGCGCTGATGCTGCCGATCGCGGTGCTGCCGGCGGCCGCGCTGCTGCTGCGCCTGGGGCAGCCCGATCTGCTGAACATCGCGGCAGTCGCGGCTGCGGGCAATGCGATCTTCTCCAACCTCGGCCTGCTATTTGCGATCGGTGTCGCGGTCGGCCTCGCGCGCGAGAATCACGGCGCCGCCGGTCTCGCGAGCCTCGTCGGGTTTCTGGTGACGACCAAGGGCGCGGAAGTGCTGATCGGCGTGCCGGCGGACGTGACTGCCGATCTGTCGGGCCGCGCTGTCGAGCTCGCCGCCAACGCTTATCGTGCCAAGGAGCTCGCAAAGCTCAGCGTGCCCGCAGGCTTGATCAATGGCTTGCTGGCCGGCTGGCTGTACAACCGCTACAGCAACATTCGTCTGCCGAGTTATCTCGCGTTCTTCGCCGGCCGCCGCTTCGTGCCGATCGCGAGCGGGTTCGCTGGCATCGTGCTGGCGTTGTGCTTCGGTTACGGCTTCCCGCTGCTCGAGCGCGGCCTGGATGCAGCGAGCCACGCCGTGCTCGCGTCGGGCTCGCTCGGCCTGTTTCTGTACGGTGCGCTCAACCGGGTGCTGATCGTGACCGGCCTGCATCACATCCTCAACAACATCGCGTGGTTCCTGCTGGGCGACTACAACGGCGTCACGGGCGACCTCAACCGCTTCTTCGCCGGCGATCCGACAGCGGGCGCATTCATGTCCGGCTTCTTCCCGGTGATGATGTTCGGCCTGCCGGCCGCGTGCCTCGCGATGTATCGCTCTGCGCTGCCCGAGAAGCGCAGCGCCGTCGCGGGCCTGCTGTTCTCGATGGCGCTGACCTCGTTCCTCACCGGTGTGACCGAGCCGATCGAATTCTCCTTCATGTTCCTCGCGCCGGTGCTGTACGCGATTCACGCGCTGCTCACGGGCGTGGCGATGGCATTGATGTACGCCATCGGCTCGCATCTCGGCTTCGGCTTCTCGGCAGGTCTGTTCGACTACGCGCTGAACTTCAACAAGGCGACGCGGCCGTTGCTGCTGTTGCCGATCGGACTGGCTTACTTCGGGCTCTATTACGGGCTGTTCCGCTTCTTCATCGTGCGACTCGACCTCAAGACGCCGGGTCGCGAAGTCGATGAGGTGGCGCCCAGCAGCGCGCTGCCGGCCGCAACGGGCAGCGCGGCCTGGGTGCATGCGCTCGGTGGAGCACGCAACATCGTGTCGGTCGACGCCTGCACGACGCGGCTGCGCCTCATCGTCGCCAATCAGGGGCCGGTCAACGAGGCTGCTCTCAAGCAACTCGGCGCGCGCGGCGTCGTGCGCCCGTCCGCGGAAGCGTTGCAGGTGGTGGTCGGTCCGATGGCCGATCAGCTCGCCTCCGACATTCGTGCCGAACTCAAAGCGCCCGCGACTATCGCTGCGCCGTCGCTATCCGCCGCCAGCCTGCTGGATGTGCTGGGCGGTCGCGCCAACGTTCGCGACGTGCGCCTGGCCGACAGTCGTCTGCTGATCGCTGTCAAAAATCCCGACGCTGTCGCCGCCGACCGCCTCACCGGGTTGACCGTTCGCGGCGTTGCACGGCCTGCGCCCGACAGCGTGCACTTTGTGCTCGGTCCGACTGCCGGTGCTCTGTTCAAGGAATTGAACGCAATTCTGTGACGCGCCTCTAGCTCGCCGCCGGCACCGGCGCGCGAGACTGCCGCTCGCGAGCCAGGACCTTCGCGAGCCGACGATGCAGGATGGAAACAAGCATCCCGAGACCACACTGCCGTCCTTCGTCAAGCGGGCGGTAGTCGCGCAGGCTGTTGTCATCATGGTCCTGATGTGGGGCTACGCGACCTGGCGCATCCGCAGCGACGAAGCCGAGGTCCTCGACAGCGCGCGTCACGAGCTGCTCGCTGTTGCCGCCGGCATGTACGTCCACATGGAGGCCGTGCTCAACGACAGTCTCGGCGCGGCGCGCGCCGCAGCGCTTGCGATCAACGGTCACGGTGGCCTCGACAGCGTCACAACGACTCGAGCAGCGGATCTGCTGTCGCGCGAGCTGAGCAGCGGCGACTACGTGCGGGCACTGTTCGTCGCCGACGAAGGTCACTACGTGAGCGTGACGCGCGACGACCAGGTGCTGTCGTTCGACAGCTGGCCGCAGTGGCTCGACCTGACGTCTCAGCGGCAGCGCAACGTCTACGTCGGCCCGCGCATCGCCGATCCAACCGAAAGCTCGCAGCACGCGATTCCGATCGCCGTGCGCATCACGCAGCCCGGCGGCGGCACGGTGTGGGCGGGCGCATTGCTCGGCGTCGAGGCGCTCGATCAACTCTACGAGAGCATGGCGATCCGCGACGGCTCGCTGAGCCTGATGTCGACGGACGGCGATCTGCTGTTGCGCGTCCCGCGCCTTCCGGGTCGCGAGCGCTCGATCGATGACGGGCCGACGCAGCTGCGCGCTTTCCGCCCTATCAGCGGCTATCGTCTCATGGTGGCAGCGGCGCGCGACAAGCAGGCGATCCTGCAGCCGTGGCGCGACCGCACGCGCAGCCTCATCTACGTGCTGGCCGGCGTGTCCGTCCTGTTTCTCGCACTGACCGCGCTGCTCAAGAACTTCATGCTGCGCGTCGAGCGCGCGAATACCACATTGGCGCAGCTCAACAGCGAGCTCGAAAGCCGGGTCGTGGCGCGCACTGCCGAGCTGCAGAGTGCGAACCAGCGCCTCGCGCTCACCAACCAGGAGCTCGAGGCTTTCACGGCCTCGGCCTCGCACGACCTGCGTTCGCCGCTCGGCGCGATCGCAGGGCAGGCGGGACTGCTGCGCGACGAGCTGCAGCCGGCCATGAGCGATTCGATCCGCGGTCGCATCGATCGCATCCAGTCGTGCGTGCGGCGCTCCTCCGACATCATCGACGGACTGCTGTCGCTGGCGCGGATCTCCCGGCAGGAGCTGCTCAACGAGCGCGTCGACCTGTCGGCGCTGGCGCAGACCATCGTCGACGACCTGACCCAGCAGTATCCGCGGCAACGCGTCGAATGCCGCATCGAGCCGAAACTCATGGTCAACGCCGATCCGCGCTTGATGAAGAGCCTGCTCTACAACCTGCTGGGCAACGCGTGGAAGTACACGTCCCGCACCGAGTACCCGCGCGTCGAGCTGTTGCACGCGGAGGCGCGCGATACGACCGTGTTCTCGGTGCGCGACAACGGCGCAGGTTTCGACATGGCAGGCGCCGAGCACATTTTCGAGCCGTTCCATCGACTGCACGCCGCGACCGAATTCCCCGGGATCGGCATCGGGCTGGCGACGGTCGCGCGTATCGTGCAGCGCTACGCCGGCAAGATCACCGTCGAAAGCGCCGAGGGTAAGGGGACGATCTTCCGCTTCACCCTGCCCGCGGCCGCGCTTGCCCACGCCTAGCGATCGGTCATAGGCTCTCCGCAACAATCAGCACGCTGCGGGCGGGCGAACTCGTGCAGGCCTCCATCCGCGTCACCGACGCCTACCGATACTACGTCGCCTGGCTGCTGTGCGGTGTGTACACCGTCAGCCTGATGGATCGCCAGCTGGTCGCCGTGCTGGTGCAGCCGATCCGCGCGGAGTTCGGGCTGAAGGACGCGCACATGGGGCTGATCACCGGCCTGTCGTTCGCGGTGTTCTATGCGACTTTCGGTCTGCCGCTCGCGCGGCTGGCGGACAAGCGCAACCGCGTGAACATCATCGCAGTCTCGCTCGTGGTGTGGAGCGTCTTCACCGGTTTGACCGGGCTCGCCAGGACCTTTGCACATCTGCTGATCGCGCGGATCGGCGTCGCGATCGGCGAAGCGGGCTGCAACCCGCCGGCATACTCGCTCATCGGCGACTATTTCGACGCGCGTCGCCGGGCCACCGCACTGTCGATCTTCCAGATGGGCGGCTACATCGGATCGTTCCTCGGCCTGCTGCTCGGCGGCTGGGTAGGCCAGGCCTACGGCTGGCGCGCGGCGTTCGTGTTCGTGGGATTGCCTGGAGTCGCGATCGCACTGCTGCTCAAGCTCACGCTGCGTGAGCTGCCGCGTGGCTATTCCGATCCGACGCGCGCAGTCGCCGCGCCGCCGGCGACGGGACGAGTGCTGCGGGCGCTGTGGGCCAAGAGCTCGTTCCGTCACTTGTCGTTCGCAGCAGCGCTGCACAATTTTGCGATCTACGGCGTGGGCAACTGGTACGCCGCCTTTCTCATGCGCTCGCACGGCTTCAGTCTGAAGCAGGCCGGTATCACGCTCGCGCTCGTCACTGTGCTCGGCGGCGCAGCCGGCACGTATCTCGGCGGCCTGCTCAGCGACCGCCTCGCCATGCGCCGCCAGGACGCCCGCTACTACCTGTGGATTCCCGCGCTCTCGCTGATCATAGGCTTTCCTCTCAGTCAAAGCGTGTTGATGTTCAACCAGACCGCGGTCGTGATCGCACTGCTCGCGCCCGTGGTGATGTGCAGCGCTGCCTATCTCGCGCCGAGCATCACCGCAACTTACGGGCTCGTGCAGGTGAGCGAGCGGGCCGTCGCGAGTGCGCTGCTGCTGTTCATCATCAACCTGATCGGCCTCGGACTCGGCCCATACCTGGCCGGCATCGGCAGCGATCACCTGCGACAGTTCTTTCTCGACAGGGGCATGACAGCGGCGCAGGCAGATGGCGACGGGTTGCGCTGGTCGTTGCGCATCATCGTCGTCGTGAACCTGTGGTCAGCGGTCCACTACTTCATTGCGGCGCGGACGTTGCGGGCGCAGGCGTGCTGATGGAACGGTGCCGGCGGATGAGGCCCCACGCGTACCAGGCGTAGTAGCCGGCGAGCGTGCCGAAGATCAGGAGCGTCAGCGGACTGCGCGTGAAATCCTGCGGCGGATGCGCAGCTGCAGCCTCTGCGCCGTAGACCTGGTAGAAGCGATAGGCGAGGCGACCGGCCAGCAGCACCGACAGGGCGATGCCGATGTGCGCGTTCGGCGTGTAGTAGAGACCCTCGGCCGTCTCCTCGAACTTCGTCAGGCGCAGGCCGTACACGGCCAATCCTACGCCGAGCAGAAATCCGCCGAGCTCCGCCGCGACGCTGAGCGGTTGGCGGTACGACATCCACAGCAGAACAGCGGCCAGTATCGGAAAGAAGATGACGTTGAATCGCGAGCGCCTGGGATGAAAGAGCTGTCGCTGCAGCAGACGGCGCGTGCGGCCGTAAAAGCGCCAGGCGACGAGCGCGCCGACGGCGACGAGCGTTGCAATGGGAAGGTGCGGTGCTGGTGTAGCCATCGGTGATGTCGGAGTCAGCTGTTGCGTGCGACGAGACGAACCATGCCCCCGCTTCGCCATGAGCTCTGAGGCCTTTCGACTGCAGGCTGGCGATCAGCCGCTCGGGCGACAAGCGAAGCTTACGGTAGTGGCTGACGCGCGTCTGCCATCCTTGCGGCCCGCGTTCGTGAAGAATGTCGTGGACGACCACGGCCTCCGGCTCGTATTCCAGGAAGCAGGTCAGGATGCGCGTGTCGTCGCTCCTGACGTGAATGAAGCGCTGATCGCCCACGAGCGGCACCGAGTAGTCGCGAAACGAACTGACGAACACGCCTGCGGGCGACAGCGCCGCGGCCGCTCGTTCGCAGAGACGCTCGACCGCTGCGATGTCGGGTAAATGAGTGATCGTGTCTCCCATGCACAGGATTGCGGACGGCGCGTCGGTGATGTGCCGTTGAAATTCCAGCAGATCGTCCTCGACTGTCTTGATCGGCAGATCGCCGGCCAGTGCGGCCAGCGTGCCCAGCAACTCGCGCGAAGTGTCGATCGCAGTGACTTGCGCGCCCTGGCGCGCGAGCGGAATGGAATGCATGCCGAAGCCTGCACCCAGGTCGACTACCTGAGGCCCGTGGACCCACGGCAATTGCAACGCGTCGATCTCGTTCGCGCCGGCCTGCAGCGCTGCTTCGGCGCCGCCGGCCATCCACAGGTAGATGGGCGCGAGATGGCTTGCGTAGTGCTCCGTGACGCTGGTCATTGAACCGGCTCCGCAACGTCGTAGTCGTGCTGCCGCTTCTTGTCGAATCGGACCACGCGCGACGGGATCGAGAGATTCTCGAGCGACACCAGGTCGGCTGTGTCCAGCGTCAGCTGTTCGGGACACGTGCCGGAGCAGTCATAGGTGTACCGCACGACCACGTGCATGTAACCCCACGCAGGACTGCCGCTGTAACCGTAGTGCCGATAGACGCGTGCTCTGTCGACGCGGACGCCATCATCCTGCGGAGTAAACGTGAGCTCAGTCTTTGCTCCATGAAAAGCGTCCAGCTTCTGCCACCGCGGTAGCTGGTCCCGATATGCGGAGCCATCGTCCTGGTAGAGAGCACTGGCACTGAGCCAGATCTGGTTGGGACACAGCGTTTGCTGGCCTTCGAGCGTGAGGCACGGACGTTGCGTAAAAGAGAAGTCGCGGTCGCGCCGCAAGGTCAGGTACAGCTCGAGGTCGATCTTCTTCGAGCCGTCATGGCTCGTGTGGACGGGAATGAATGGCACGCCCAGCAGGCCAATGGAGGTGAAACGGCTGTCCGGCTCGAACCCGATGTTGAGCATTGCCTCGTCCTGCTCGAAGCGGAGCGCAGCAGCTGCACCGGCTGCGGGGACATAAGCGTCGCGAACTTCGTAGGACGAGCAGCCGGCGACGATCAGGCCGACAGCCAGCAGCGGAATACAGCGTAGGTGCGCGCGCGGAGCCATCGGCTCCGTATCTTACTTGTCAGGCGGCGCGGACAGCATCGTCTTGGCGCCCTGGTCGTGGATCAGCACCACGAGGAACCTGGCGCGCTCGGTGCTGCTGGCATTGCGCGAGATCGTGTGGACGTCGGAGGGCGATTCGTAGAACGTCTGCCCAGCGGACACGGTCACGGGCTCCTTGCCCTGGACGCCCATGACCAGCGCGCCCTCCAGAACGTATACAAGGACGTTGGCGTTATGACGGTGGGGCGGCGACGACTGCCCCGGGGCGTATTCCACGGTCAGCATGTCGGCGACCTTGTTCGGAATGCCATCGAGGGGCTGGCTGCGCAGGGGCACTGTCTTCGCCGCACCGTCCGCAGCCAGGACGGCCGTGGCGGTGAGGGTTGCGACCATAATGAGTGCCGTAAATGTGCGTTGCATTACGATGACTCCATTGGAAACTGGCATGCCGGCGCCAAAGCAAGGAAGATGCGCCTTTCGGCCGTACTCGTCGATTGTCAGACGAGTCTAACGCCACCCCCGTGACACCTCATCTGGACGATTCGAACCATGGTTGAGCAGGCCTCCCTGAGACAACAGCCCGCCGCGGCGGGCAGCGGCGTATTGCGCTTCGTATCCGCGGCATCGCTGTTCGACGGCCACGACGCGGCCATCAACATGATCCGCCGGCTGCTGCAGTCGAGCGGCGCCGAGGTGGTGCACCTCGGCCACAACCGCAGCGTGTCGGACATCGTGCGGGCGGCGATCCAGGAAGACGCCGACGGCATCGCGGTGAGCTCTTACCAGGGCGGTCACAACGAATACTTCAAGTACATGGTCGACATGCTCAAGGAGTACGGCTGCGAGCACATCCGCGTGGTGGTCGGCGGCGGCGGCACGATCTCGCCGGACGAGATCGAGATGCTCGAGCAGTATGGCGTCGAGAAAATCTACACGCCCGAGGACGGCCGGCGCATGGGCCTCGTGCCGATGATCGAGGACGTGATGAAACGCGTGCGCGCCGCGCGCAAGCCCAACTATGAGTTCGGGCCGTTGCACGTGCGCGACCATCGGCGCATTGCGACGACGATCTCGGTGCTGGAAGGTGCGGACGGCGAGGGCGAGGCCGCGCAAGTGCGACGCGCGCTCGCGCGTGCCAAACGCCAGGCTCCGGTGATCGGCATTACCGGCACCGGCGGCGCCGGCAAGTCGAGCCTCAGCGACGAGCTGTTGTCGCGCTTCGTGCGGCAGTTCCCGGATCGGCAGATCGCGGTGGTGGCGATCGATCCGACCCGGCGCCGCTCCGGCGGCGCGCTGCTGGGCGATCGCATCCGCATGAACGCGCTGGCGAACGAGCAGATCTTCATGCGCTCGCTGGCGACGCGTCGTCAGCACCTCGCGACTTCCGCAGTGCTCAAGGACGTCATCGAGCTGTACCAGCTCGCCGGCTTCGACCTGATCATCGTCGAGACGGCCGGCATCGGCCAATCGGACACGGAGATCGTCGACCTGGTCGACTTGTCGCTGTACGTCATGACCAGCGACTACGGCGCGGCCAGCCAGCTCGAGAAGATCGACATGCTCGACTTCGCCGACATGGTCGTGCTCAACAAGTTCGAGAAGCGCGGCGCCGAGGACAGCCTGAAATACGTGCGCAAGCAGTGGCGGCGCAATCATCCGGAGCGCATGCAGATCCCGGAGAGCGACGTCCCGGTGTTCCCGACGATCGCCAGCCGCTTCAACGATCCGGGCGTGAATCGCCTGTTCGCCGGCATCTGCGCCGAGCTCGACAGCAAGTCGATCGGCACGAACCGCTGGACGGTCGCCGATCCGGGCGTGACCGTGATGACTTCGCGCGATCCGCTGATCCCGGGCCAGCGCTCGCGCTACCTCGCGGAGATCGCGGAATCCGGCCGCAAAGCGCGCGCCAACATCGAAGAGCAGGTCGCAGCCGCGCGGCGCGCGTACGCACATTACGAATCGCTCAAAGCTCTGAAGGACGCTGCGTTGCCTGCGCCACTGGATCGCTATCCGCAAACGGCACTCAGCGACAGCGCCGCCGACGCCACTCGTCGCGAGCTGCGAGCCGCGTACCACGCCGCGCTCGACGAGATCGGCGCTGACGCCATCGGCGAGCTGAAGGCGTGGCCGAAGCGCGTCAAGGCCGTCACGCAGGAGAAGTATTCCTACCAGGTGCGCCAGCGCGAAGTCACCGGCGACAACTACACCACGTCGCTGTCGGGGAACAAGATCCCGAAGATCGCCGTGCCGCGCGCCGTCGACTGGGGTGAGATCCTGGCATTCGTGCTCAACGAGAATCTGCCGGGCGCCTATCCGTATACCGCGGCGGTCTATCCCTACCGACGCGAAGCGGAAGATCCGACGCGCATGTTCGCGGGCGAAGGTCCGCCGGAGCGCACCAATCGCCGCTTCCACTACGTCGCCGGCGATCACGCGGCGGCGCGCCTGTCGACGGCGTTCGATTCGACCACGTTGTACGGCGAGGATCCGGATCCGCGGCCGGACATCTACGGCCGCACCGGCAACTCGGGCGTCTCGATCGCGACGCTCGATGACATGAAGAAGCTGTACTCGGGCTTCGACCTGTGCGCGCCGACGACCTCGGTCTCGATGACGATCAACGGACCGGCGCCGATGATTCTCGCGATGTTCATGAACAGCGCGATCGATCAGCGCGTCGAGAAGTACCTGAAGAGCGAAGGGCGCTGGGAAGGCGCCGAGCGCAAGATCGCGCACCTGAAGGCGCAGACCGCCGAGCGCGGCGCCTTTCCGAGCTACAAGGGCCAGCTGCCCGAGGGTCACGACGGCTCCGGCCTGGCGCTGCTCGGCGTGACCGGCGATCAACTGGTCGAGCCCGCGGTGTACCAGAAGATCAAAGCCGAAACGCTGGCGCAGGTGCGCGGCACGGTGCAGGCGGACATCCTCAAGGAGGATCAGGCGCAGAACACCTGCATTTTCTCCACCGAGTTCGCGATGCGCATGATGGGCGACGTGCAGCAGTACTTCATCGATCACAGCGTGCGCAATTTCTATTCGGTCTCGATCTCGGGCTACCACATCGCCGAGGCCGGCGCGAATCCGATCTCGCAGCTGGCGTTCACGCTGGCGAACGGCTTCACGATCGTCGAGTACTACCTGGCGCGCGGCATGAAGATCGACGATTTCGCGCCGAACCTTTCGTTCTTCTTCTCGAACGGCATGGATCCCGAGTACGCGGTGATCGGTCGCGTCGCGCGGCGCATCTGGGCGCGCGCAATGCGCGAGCTATACAAGGCGTCGCCCCGCTCGCAGATGCTGAAGTATCACATTCAGACGTCGGGCCGCTCGCTGCACGCGCGCGAGATCTCGTTCAACGACATCCGCACGACCTTGCAGGCGATGTACGCGCTGTTCGACAACTGCAATTCGTTGCACACCAACGCGTACGATGAGGCGCTGACGACGCCGACGGAAGAGAGCGTGCGGCGCGCGGTCGCGATCCAGATGATCATCAACCGCGAGCTCGGGCTGAACAAGAACCAGAACCCGTGGGCCGGCTCGTACATCATCGATGCGCTGACCGACCTGGTCGAGGAAGCGATCTACAAGGAGTTCGAGGCGATCTCCGAGCGCGGCGGCGTGCTCGGCGCGATGGAGACGATGTACCAGCGCAGCAAGATCCAGGAAGAGTCGCTGTACTACGAGACCAAGAAGCACGACGGCTCGTTGCCGATCATCGGCGTCAACACGTTCCTGTCGGACGACGATACGGCCGACGAGATCAAGGGCGCGCAGCTGATTCGCTCGACCGAGGAAGAGAAACAGGATCAGGTCGCAGCCGTGCACGCTTTCCAGGCGCGCAACTCGGACCGCACCGCCGAGGCGCTCAAGCGCCTGCAGACCGTCGCTGCGTCGGGCGGCAACGTGTTCGAGCAGCTGATGGAAGCGGTGAAGTGCTGCTCGCTCGGTCAGATCTCGCGCGCTCTGTACCAGGTCGGCGGGCAATATCGCCGCAACATGTGAAAGCCGTCGGTCTGTATCGCAACCTGCCGATCGAGGACCCCGAGTCGCTGGTTGACCTCGAGGTGCCGCAGCCGGCGCCCGGCGGGCGTGAGTTGCTGGTCGAGGTGCGGGCGATCTCGGTCAATCCCGTCGACTACAAGGTGCGCGCGCGCCCCGATCCCGGTCTGCAGGGACCGCGCATCCTCGGTTGGGACGTTGCCGGCGTCGTGCGCGAGGCCGGACCCTCGGTGCAGCTGTTCAAGCCGGGCGACGAGGTCTACTACGCGGGCAGCATCAACAAGCCGGGCGCGAACAGCCAGTATCACGTCGTCGACGAGCGCATCGTCGGCCACAAGCCGCGCAAGCTAGGATTCGCGGCCGCTGCAGCATTGCCGCTAACGACGTTGACCGCGTGGGAAGGACTGTTCGATCAGCTCGGGATTTCGCGGTCCGGCGCGGATCGCGGCAAGACCCTGCTGCTGATCGGCGCGGCCGGCGGCGTCGGCTCGATCGCGATCCAACTGGCGAAGAAGCTCGCGGGTCTGCGAGTGGTCGGCACCGCTTCGCGCCCCGAATCGGCGCGCTGGGTGCACGAGCTTGGCGCGGATGCAGTGGTCGATCACACCGGCGATCTCGCTGCGCAGATGCGCACGGCCGGTCTGGCTGAAGCGGACTACGTGTTCTGCCTCACCGATGCGACACCGTATTTTCCGCGCTTCGCGCCGATCATGCGCTCGCAGGGCAAGCTGTGCCTGATCGTCAGCATGAGCGGCCCCGTGGAGCTGACTTCGCTGATGCAGAAGAGCATCTCGATCCACTGGGAGTTCATGTTCACGCGCTCGCTGTTCCAGACGCCGGACATGCAGCGCCAGCACGAGATCCTGGAAGAAGCAGGCGCGCTGATCGACGACGGCACGCTGCGCACGACGATGGGTGAAAGCATCGGCGCGATCAATGCGGCGAACCTGCGGCGCGCGCACCAGATGCTCGAGCGCGGTCACACCGTCGGCAAGCTGGTGCTGGAAGGATTCGCGTAGGACCTGTCGAGTGACGAGCCTCTATCAGCGCCTGGAACACGGCATCAGCGTCGTCGATACCGGTTTCGTCCGCCCGCGCTTCGATGCGAGCTTTCTGTTGGTCGAGAACGGCCGCGCCGCCTTCATCGAAACCGGTCCGAACAGCGCAGTGCCCCGGCTGCTCGCCGCGCTCGAGGCGCACGGCCTGGAGCGGGACGCTGTCGATTACGTCATCCCGACGCACGTGCATCTCGATCACGCCGGCGGCGCGGGACTGCTCATGCAGGAGCTGCCGCGCGCGAAGCTCGTGATCCATCCGCGCGGCGCGCGTCACCTGATCGATCCATCCGCGCTGATGCAGGGCGTGCGCGCCGTGTACGGCGCCGAAGTGGCGGCGCGTGACTACGGCGAGCTGGTGCCTGTGCCGTCGGAGCGAGTTGTTACGACAACGGAGGGTATGGTCATCGAGCTCGGCGGTCGTCCGCTGCTGTTTGCAGATACGCCCGGACACGCACGACACCACCACTGCATCTGGGACGAAGCGAGCCGGGGCTGGTTCACCGGCGACACGTTCGGCATCGTCTATCCCGAGCTGCACACACCGCGCGGTCCCTACATCGTTCCGGCCACCGCGCCGGTGCAGTTCGATCAACAGACGTTGCATGAATCCGTTGCGCGGCTGTTGGCGCGGCAGCCGGTTGTGATGTACCTCACGCATTACGGGGCAGTCGGCGATGCCGCAACGCTGGCGAAGCAGTGCATGGCGCAGGTCGACGCGATGGCGGACGCGGCGCGATCGCTCGCCGGCGCGCCGGGCCGGCACGAGGCGCTGAAGCGCGCCTTCGGCGACATCTACATCGCGGAATTGCGCCGTTCGGGCTCGACGCAGCCGGAGAATTATCTACGGGAAATCCTCGCAACGGATATTGAGCTGAATGCTCAGGGACTCGGCACTTGGCTGGACCGAAACTAGCGTGTAAGAATTTCGAAGTCCGCCTCGCAGCGCTCAACCCATGCCCGCAGAATACAGTTCGGCCATCGCATTCCTCGCCGGCGCCCTGGTCGCCATGATCGCCTCGGTCCGCTCCGTCGCGCTCGGCGCGCAGCTGCAGCAGGAGATCCTCAAGCGCGGCGCTGCCGCGCAGGGACGCATCCTGCGCATCTGGCGACCACCGCTATTCGGCGCTTTCACGCGCGTCTATTTCGAATTCCAACCGCACGAAGCGCCGCAATCGGTCCAGACGTGCCATGTGGACCGTCGCGCGGGCGAGTGGACCGCCTCGCTGCCAGCGGTCGGCAGCCTCGTGCGCATCAAGTATTTGCCCGAGCGGCCCAGTCGCGCCGTCATCGCCAAGCTGGTCTCGCGCTTCATCGATTGACGGCGGACTCCCTACGTCCGTCGCGATAGGTGCGGAACCAATCTCGGCTCGCTCTCATTCTGTGGTCGTGACTCTTTTTGGCGACCCGGAGGAGGGAGTATGGGTATTCTCGTCTGGTTGATCGTGGGCGGCGTCGTGGGCTGGCTGGCCAGCATCATCATGCGCACCGATGCGCAGCAGGGCATCCTGCTCAACGTCGTCGTCGGTATCGTCGGCGCGTTGCTCGCCGGATTCATCGTGTCCCCGATGCTCGGCATCGGCACGATCAATGAGGGCATCTCGCTGGCGACCTTCCTGGTTTCGCTGGTCGGCGCCGTCATCCTGCTGGCCATCGTCAATCTGTTCCGCCGCGGCCGCGTGCGTTAACGCAGTCTGCATCGGAAAAGACAAGGCCGGACGGCTCACGCCGCCCGGCCTTTTTTTCCGCGCCTCGTCTACTTGTCCTTGCTGTCGCCGTACAGGCGGATGCCGTAGAAGTAGTTGGCGAAGTCGACCATCTGCACCGTCCCCGAGGAGCCGAAGGTGAACTTCATCGGCTTCTTGAAGAACTGCTTCGCCTGCGTCTCCGTCAGGCCCGAGCCGACCAGCGAGCGCTTGCTCACCAGCCCGCCGATGCAATGGCGCGACAGGAACATCGACTTCTGCTCGCGCTCGCCGGCCGCGATGCTGCGCGATTCGGACCAGGTCGAGAGCGCCAGCGTCAGCTTGCCGCCATACGGCAGGCCGGTGGCCGGATCGATCAGCGTCGGATCGTTCAGCACTTCGTTCTCGATCGTGATCACCGCGCGCGCCGTGAAGCGCGCGTTCGGCTGCGGCACGCCGGTCAGGTTGTTGAACTCGTAGTTGGGGCTCGGCGTCAGCGCGAAGCAGATCAGCGACTTCGTGCTGTCGGCGGGCAGCTGCAGCGTCGCCAGTCCATCCTCGTTCCAGCTGGTCGCCGCCGGCTGCGCGTTCAGCAGGATGCAGCGATCGTTCGGCAGCGGCGGCGCGGTGGGATCGGGCGTGCAGTCTTCCTGCAGCGCCACGTTCGAAGTCTGCGCGTTGCCGAGATAGATCACGTCGCGTCCGAAAGAATCCGGATCGCCGACTTCTTCGACAGTGGGAGGCGCGGCCTGCACGACAGCTGCGACCATCAGGCCCAGTGCGATGACACTGCTCTTCATTGTCACTTCCTCTGTTTCCCCGACACGGGGCGCGCAGCATCGTCGAGCGGCCGGGGAGGGCAGTGTGACCGTCCGCACATAATGACCGTACACTCGTGGAATATGTCACGTGGTCCGCAAGCGAGCCTGTTCGAGCCGGTCCTGCCGCAGGGCCTGATCTATCGCAGCGACTTCATCGATCGCGACGAAGAGCGCGCGCTGCTCGAGCACATTCGCGCACTGCCGCTGCGCGAGGCGCAGTACCGGCAGTACACCGCGCGCCGCCGCACCGTGAACTACGGATTCTCGTACGACTTCCAGCACCTCGAAGCAAAGCCGGCGCCGCCGATTCCCGAGTTCCTCGCGCCGTTGCGTGCGCGAGCTGCAGACTGGGCGGGTGTGACGTCGCAGGATTTCGTGCAGTCGTTGATTGCCGAGTACACGCCCGGCACGCCGCTCGGCTGGCACCGCGACGTGCCCGACTTCGAGCTCATCGTCGGCATCTCGCTCGCCGGCGCCGCGCGCATCCGCTTCCGTCCGTATCCGTGGCAGCCGGAGCGGCGCAAGGAAGTGTTCGCGCTCGAGCTCGAGCCGCGCTCGGCGTACATCCTGCGCGATGAGGCGCGCTGGAGCTGGCAGCACAGCGTTCCGCCCACCAAGGAGCTGCGCTACTCCGTGACGTTCCGCACCGCCCGCAGCGCCGGAACCGGGCGACGCGGAGTGCGTTGAATCAGCACGCGGTCCAACCGGGAGCCACCATGCATCGCGAATTCAAGGAACGGTATGCCGAGCGCGGACGCGAACTGAGCGTCATGGGATTTCCGGTCGACGAGATGGAGATCGACGAGCTGCACGCCGTGATCGGCTTCCTGCTCGCGCATGCGAGCGACGGCACCGAGGCTCTGCTCGCACAGGAAGCGCCGCTCGGTGCGCCGCTCGCCGATCCGCCGAAGAACGACGGCCTGGTCGAAGGCTGACGCTCAGTCGAGCGTCAGCTCGGACGCGGAAAATTCTTCGAGCAGCCGCCGCAGGACAGCCGGCGGACATGCCAGCGCACACTTCGTGAGTGCATCGGCCGCAGCCGCAGTCGGTGCAGACACGCCGACCAGCCGACCGGCCAGCTCGGCTCCGGCGACACGCGAATAGAAGCCGCGATGCTCGGGCGGCGAGCGCGCTGATTTCGGGGCACTGACTGCGAGCGCGCAATTGGTCAGTGGACCGAAGGCGCGCAGGTCGCCGCCGGCATTCACGAGTCCCGCGCTGCATCCGTGCTCGATCAAAGCATCGACTGCCCGGTCGATCGCAAATCCCTTGGCGATTCCGCCGAGATCGAGCAGGGCAGGGACCTGCGCCGTACGCACCGAGGCCGGCGCGACCAGCTGCAGATCGCCGACGCTCGCCGGGCTCGATGGAATGCACGGATCGAAATGCCCCTCGCTCATCTTCCATAGCCGCTGCGATAGCGCGAGAACAGCGAACGTCCACGGATGAATGGGCAGCAGCGTTCCGCCCGGTGCCGCGGCGATCCGCGCGAGGTCGCTGCCGGCTGTCGTCGGATGCATCGCGGTCTCGACCGTCCGCAAAGCGTCGCAGGCGGCGTCGAGGGCCCGAACCTGCGCCGTCCGATCGAGATCGGCCTGGCCCTGGATCGCGACAAACGACCCGAGTCCGACCGTAACCCGCTGAAAACTTTCGAGAGTAGTTACTTGCGACCGCTGCACAAGGGGAAGTCTCGCTCCTCAGGGCTGGCAACACAAATGCAATTCGTTATCATTTGCGCTCGCATCGGGCTCGGCCCGACCTATGAGCCCGAGAACAACATGGCGCCGAGTCTCCGCTGTCTGCTTTCGCCGCTGGCCCTGCTCGGGCTCGCCGCGTGTACGTCCGGCGGCAGCGGGGACGACCGCACATCGGAGCCGCCGACGAATCTGTCGGCCGCGGCGGCGATCGGCGAGAAGATCTTCGACGACAAATCGCTGTCGGCCAGCGGGCAGTTGGCCTGCGCAAGCTGCCACGATGCCGACCATGGGTTTGCGAGCGACGCTGCAGTACCACTGGGAGGCGCGGGGCTCGACGTGCCGGGCTTCCGCAACGCTCCGTCACTCAAGTACCTCGCGCTGAATCCCGCGTTCTTCTTCGACGACGAGGGCACCCCGACCGGCGGCTTCGATCGCGACGGCCGTGCGAACTCGCTGCAGGAGCAAGCGCGCCGACCGTTCCTCGCGGCGCATGAAATGGCGAATGCGTCGGTCGCCGACGTCGTCGACAAGCTGAGCCGCGCCGCCTATGCCGCCGAGTTTCGTGCGGCTTTCGGCGACCAGGTCTTCGCGACTGCGGACGCGGCATTCGAGCGTGCGCTGTTCGCGCTGCAAAAGTACCAGCAGGAAGACATCGCCGAATTCGCGCCGTTCACGAGCAAGTACGACGCGTTTCTCGCAGGCCGCGCCCAGCTGACGGCTGCGGAGCTACGCGGATTGGCATTGTTCAACGATCCGGCGAAGGGCAACTGCGCAGCGTGCCATCCGAGCGCGCGCGGCGCGGGCGGCGCGCCGCCGTTGTTCACGGATTTCACGTACGACAATCTCGGCGTGCCGCGCAATGCCGACATTCGCGCCAACGACGATGCAGGCTACTTCGACCTGGGATTGTGCGGGCCGGACCGCACCGACCTGGTCGAGATGCGCGAGCTGTGCGGCGCTTTCAAGGTGCCGACCTTGCGCAACATCGCGGTGACCGCGCCGTACTTTCACAACGGCCGCTTTGCGACGCTGACGGAAGTCCTGCGCTTCTACGTGCGCCGCGACACGAATCCTGACGAGTGGTATCCGCTCGATCCCGCGACCGGCTTGCCGCGCAAGTTCGACGATCTGCCTGCCGCGCTGATCGCGAACGTCAACACCGTCGAGCCCCCGTATAACCGCCGTCCCGGCGATCTGCCGGCGCTGAGCGAGCCCGAGATCCAGGACGTGGTCGCGTTCCTGCAAACCCTGACCGATGGCTTCACCCAATGAGAGTCGAACGCATGACTGTCACCGCATTCGTTTCAGTGCCGCGCGTGCTTCGGCTAATCGCTGCGCTCGCCTGCACGCTTGCCGCGCTGTCGCCAGCGCACGCCGCTACACAGGCGGAGCTCGAAGCGAAAGTGGCTGAGCTCGCGCAGCAACTGCAGGAAGTACAGCGCGAACTCGCGACTCTACGATCGCAACAGCAGCCCGCCAGTGCGCCCGCGGCTGCGGCAGTTGCGAATGCAGTGACCGGCAGGGCCGTTCCCGATCAAAACAAGGTCAACTGGTTCGGCTACGGCGAGCTGAACTACTCGCGACCCACCGACGATTCCTCAGGCACGACTGCCGACGTCGGCCGCTTCGTGCTCGGCGCGAGCTATCGCTTCGACGACCGCACGCGCTTCATCAGCGAGCTGGAAGTCGAGCACGCGGTCTCTTCGGCCGATGATGCCGGTGAAGTCGAAGTGGAGCAGGCCTGGATCGAGCGCGAGCTGAGCGACACGATCTACGCGAAGCTCGGCCTGTTCCTGATCCCGTCCGGGCTGCTCAACGAGTCGCACGAGCCGACGCGCTACTACGGCGTGTTCCGCAACTTCGTCGAGACCGCGATCATCCCCACGACCTGGCGCGAGCTCGGCGTCGCACTCGAAGGCAACACCGAGGCCGGCTTGCGCTGGGACGTCGGCCTGACGACCGGTCACGATCTGTCCAAGTGGGACGCGGCGTCGGAGGAAGGGCTCGAGTCGCCGCTCGGGGCGATCCATCAAGAGGGCGCGCTGGCGCGCGCGGGCGACCTGAGCAGCTTCGGCGCGCTCAATTACACCGGCATTCCGGGGCTGCGCGTCGGCGGGTCGGTCGTGTACGGCGACATCTCGCAGGGTCAGCCCGGCTTCGACGACAACAAGTTGCTGCTGTGGGAGGGCCACGCGCGCTGGATGCCCGGCGCCTGGGACCTGAGCGCGCTCTACGCCCGCGGGCACATCTCCGACACCGCGGCGGTCAATCTCACGCTGGTCGGCAATCCCGTGCTCATTCCGCAGAGCTTCTACGGCTGGTATGCGCAGGCGGCCTACGTTGTGACGTTGCCGAATTCCTGGACGCTGGCGCCGTTCGCGCGCTTCGAGCGCGTCAACACCGGCGCAGATTACGCGTTCATCGGCGCCGGGCTCACGCCGGCAGCACTGCGCGCCGAAGAGATCACGACGATCGGCATCAATCTGAACATCGCCTCCGGCGTGGTCTTCAAGCTCGACTACCAGACGTTCGATCTGAACTCGGAAGGCGATCGCATCGATCTCGGCCTCGGCTACGCTTTCTGACATGACCGACCCGCGCACAACGCTCGCGTCCGCAGTTGTCTGCGTACTGGCAACCGCGCCCCTGCACGCGCATGCAGCGGTGTACGCGTCGGCTGAGGACGCGCAACGCGAGTTGTTTCCGGACGCGACGGCGTTCGAGCCCGTTGCGCTGAACCTGTCCGAGTCCCAGCTGCAGGACGTGGCCCGCCTCGCGGGGCCGCAGGCAGGACACGGCTCGCTGAAGATCTGGACGGCACGCCAGGGCGCGACCGTGCTCGGTCACGTCTTCGTCGATGAAGTGATCGGCCGCGAGGATTTCATCACCTATGCCGTGGGCATCCAGGCGGACGGCAAGTTGCTGCCGGTGCACGTGCTCGAGTATCGCGAAAGCCATGGCGGAGAGATCCGCAACTCGCGCTGGCTCGCACAGTTCGCCGGACGCTCCAGCGTGCAGCAGCTGCGCTTCGGGACTGACATCAAGAACATCGCCGGTGCGACGCTTTCCAGCGAGCATGTCACTGCCGGCGTGCGCCGCATCCTGGCGATCCGGCAGACGGCGCTGGTCGCCGACGCCCGGTCCACCGGCTGAGCGCATCGTGCCGAACTGGTTGCGCCGCAGTCTGTACTCGAGTCTGGGCCTGTTGTGGCTCAGCGGCGTCGCATGGCTGATCCTGCACTGGTTCTTTGCGCGGGAGGCGGAGTTCGGCGTTGCGCCGCATCCGTGGCAGCCGAAAGTCCTGGTGGTTCACGGAGTGCTCGCTGCCGTCGCGACTTTTCTGTTCGGCTGGATCGCGGGCTCGCACGTCGGCGCGGGCTGGCGGCGCGGGGCGCAGCGCGTCAGCGGGATCTCGCTGATCGTGCTGCTCGTCCTACTCGCTCTGACGGGTCTCGGCAGTTACTACTTGACCGGCGACCGTGCGCGTGACGTCAACGCTCTCGCGCACGAAATCGCGGGCCTGCTGGCGCTCGCCCCAGCGCTCGTGCACTGGGCTACGGGGCGCCGCTGATCGCCCTCAGTTGCCGGCGGTCGTCGTGGTTGCACCCGGCGTCGAACCCGGTTTGCCGCGATAGCGCTCGAACCACGCCAGGATCGCGCTCGCCTTCGCCGCCGATTGCGACGGACGCGCCGTCAGGCCGCCATGCGAGGCGCCCGGCACCTTGATCAATCCCGTCGGCACGCCCACCAGCTGCAACGCCTGGTAGTACTGCTCGGAATCGCTCACCGGCGTGCGGAAATCCTGGTCGCCCACCAGCACCAGCGTCGGCGTCTTCACCGACCCGACCAGCGACAGCGGCGAACGCTTCCAGTAGCTCTCCGGGTCTTCCCACGGCATCTTGCCGAACCAGTACTTCGGCATGAACGACGCGACGTCGGTGGTCAGCACCTCGCTGGTCCAATTGATCACGGGCTTCTGCGTCACGGCTGCTTTGAAGCGCGTGGTCTTGCCGACGATCCATGCAGTCAGCACGCCGCCGCCCGAGCCGCCGGTCACGAACAGGTTGTCGGCGTCGACGGAGCCCTGCGCGATCGCCGCGTCGACGGCACTCATCAGGTCGTCGTAGTCCTGGCCCGGATACTTGTGATGGATGAGGTTCGCGAACTCCTGGCCGTACGATGTCGAGCCGCGCGGATTGGTGTACAGCACGGCATAACCGGCCGCCGCGTACAGCTGATAGTCGGTGGAGAACAGCGGGCCATATGCCGAGAACGGCCCACCGTGGATTTCGAGGATCAGCGGATACTTCTTGCTGGCGTCGAAGTTCGGCGGCGTGACCAGCCACGCGGCGATGTCGCGCTGGTCGAACGATGAGGCCACCTTCAGCGGCTTGACTTCGCCGAGCGTCTTGCCGCTCAGGAAGCCGTCGTTGAGATGCGTCAGCTGCCGCACTTTGCCGCCGCGAGCAATCGCGATCTCCGCGGGATGCTGCGGCGATCCCTGCGTGAACGCGACCGCGCCATTGTTCGCGACACTGAACTGGCCGCCGGTGTACGGACGGTCGAGCGACCCGCCGCCGAGCCCTTCGGCTACCGTTTCGATCTTGCCGTTGAGCGACACGCGCGCGACTTTGACGTTCGCCTTGTCGTCGTACTGCACGTAGATGCTGCGGCCGTCGTGCGACCACACGGCGTCGTCGATCGTGCGATCGAGCGAGGCGGTCAGCGAGCGCGAGTTGCTGCCGTCGAGGCCCATCACGCTCAGCTCGACGTTCTGGTAGCCGAGATACTGATCGTCATAGCCGAGATACGCGATCGACTTGCCGTCCGGCGAAACGTCGGCGGCGCGATCCGGGCCGTTGCGCTTCGTGAGTGTCTCGATCGCACCGTCCGCGAGGGCGACGCGGTACACCTCGCTGTTGACCGGCTCGCGCTCCCAGTTCTCGCGACGATTGCCCGAGACCACCACGTGCTTGCCGTCCGCCGTCCACGAGATCGCGCCATCCTCGTTGTACGCGCCGAACGTGAGCTGCCGCGGCGCACCGCCGTCGGCCGAAACGACATATATATGTGTGTAGCCGGGTTTCAGATAACCCTCGCCGTCGCTGCGATAAGTCATCTTCGTGATCAGCTCGAGCGGCGGCGCCCAGTCCGCGCCTTCCGGCTTCGGCGGCGCTTCGCCGAGCCGCGCCTTCTCGTCCAGCGCGAACATGGTGAAGGCGATCCATTTGCCATCCGGCGACCAGCGCAGGTTGCCCGGCGCTTCGGTGAGATCGGTGAGCTTGGCGGTCTGTCCGCTGCCGAGCCAGCGCACGAACAACTGCGGCCGCCCGCCGTCGGCAGTCGAGACATACGCGATGCGGTCCGCATTCGGCGACCAGCGCGGCTGCGAGCCCGCAGCGACCAGTGGCCGCTGCTCGCCGCTCTCCGAGTCGACCAGCCAGATCGACTGCCGGCCGCGGTCGGCCATGATGTCGTAAGACAGCCGCACGTACGCGACTTCGCGGCCGTCCGGACGGATCTGCGGATCGGTCGCGAGCTGCAACGCGAACAGGTCGCGCCCCTGGAACGTGCGATTCGGCGCATCCGGCGGCGCGGCCAGCGCGGACACAGACAGTACGGACAACAGCGTGACAGCAGTTACCTGGCGCATGGGACGGCACTCGCTTCCGACGGAAAGAGTGCGGAAGCTAACGGGGTTCGCGCGGCCCGTCCAGTAGAATGGCGGCCCATGTCGCGGACAGTCGCTGCAATTGCGCTGTTGTGCTTCGGCCTGGCGGCAGCCGGCGAAGCCCGCGCTCCGCGTTTCAATCCTGCGCATCCGCCGCGCGCTGGCGACGAGGGCGTGTTCTACGGTCCGCTGGTGCGTGTCAAGGACGGCGATTCGCTGGTCGCCAAGATCCAGGGCGTCGCAATGGAAATACGGCTCGCGGAGATCGACGCGCCCGAGCTCGAGCAACCGTACGGGCACAGCGCGAAGCAGGAGCTCGCCGCGCTCGCCGCCGGGCGGCAGCTCGTGATCCTGCCGCTGGATACCGACCGCTACGGTCGCACCGTCGCGCATGTCTGGAACGGGGATACGCATCTCAACGCGGAGCTCGTGAAGCGGGGCGCGGCGTGGTTCTACTCGGAGTACGCGCGCACCGAAGCGCTCTACTACGACGAGCAGGAGGCTCGCGACGCGAAGCGCGGGTTGTGGGCGCTGCCGCTGCGGGACCGGATCGAGCCCTGGACGTGGCGCGAGCGGGCACGCCGCCGGAACTGAAATCAGCCGGACCGGTCGGATTCCTGCGGAGTCCTCAAGAACAAGGGAGAGCCCTCATGGCCATGAGCATTGCTGCCCGCGACGATTCCGATCCCATTGCCGAGATGAACACGACGCCGCTGGTCGACGTCATGCTGGTGCTGCTGATCCTGTTCATCATTACGCTGCCGGTCATGACCAACAGCACGAACCTGCACATCGGCTCAGGCCCCGACCAGCCACCGCTGCCGCGCGAAGCGATCACTCTGTCGATCGACTTCGACGGCACGATCCTGTGGAACGGCGCCGTGGTGCAGGACCTCGCACAGCTGGAACGCTATTTCCGCGTCGAAGCGGGTAAAGCGAGCCAAGCCGAGGTGCACGTGCTGCCGGATCGGCGTGCGAGGTACGACACCGTGGCGCAAGTGCTGGCGATCGCCCAGCGCAGCGGCATGCAGCGCATCGGTTTCGCGGGGCAGGAACGCTTCAAGGACTGAACGGCCGCCAGAAAGAAAAACGCCAGCACCCCGGTGTGCTGGCGAGAAGGCCTGCGTGAAGCTTTAGCTCGGAAGCAGGCGGGGGCACCCGCTTATGGATTGCAATCGTCGTTAGCGGCGCAGCGTCCGCATCATCTCGTCGACCTGATCTTCGGTCACTGTCTGCTCCAGTGCACCGCAGACCGACTGCCACGCCCAGAGGCTCGGCTGGCGTTTGGGCTGCTTGCGACGGCCGCGCCCGGTGTGCAGTTCGGAGAGACGCTCGGCTTCTTCAACCGTCATCAACTGCTGTTCCGGATACCGGTTCATCGCCTAGCCCTCCAGGATTTACATTGCCTTGCGAGCCTGTGAGGGCAGTATCGGCCGCGCCCGGGCGTGCGGGAATCAGACCAACGCTGAAAGTTCCGCAGCGCCTCGCGCTATCATTACGCGGTCGGACTAACAACCACGAACGCAGCGGGAGGACGCAGGCATGCGCAAAGGGGTGATCGCAATCGTCGTGCTCGTGGCCATCGTCGGCATCGCGCTGTTCTTCGGGCGCGATACCTGGACCACGGCCAAGCTCGGCACTGTGTACGTCGCCAAGCAGACGTGCTCGTGCCTGTTCGTCGCGGGCCGGCCGATGGACTCGTGCCGCACCGACTACGATCCCGCGGCGATCAAGCCGCTGACCGTCGAGAAGCTCGAGCACGGCGTCAAAGTGTCCGCGCTCGCCGGCATCGTCTCCGCGCAGGCGGAGTTCGAGCAGGGCTACGGCTGTCATCCCGCGAACTGAGGAGAGCGAGTCATGCGTAGCGCCATCTGCATTGCCATTGCCGCTTCCTGTTACGTCATGAGCGCGCACGCGCAGCTCGTGCCGCTCCCACCGCAGCCTGCCGACGTGCCGTGGCCGACGAGCGAATGGCCGAGCGGCCCGATGCCGGAAGGCGTCGACCGTGCTGCGCTCGACGCGGCGCTCGCCGACGCGTTCGACAAGCAGACGCCCGGGCTCGGCGAGACTCGCGAGGTCGTGATCATCGTCGGCGGCAAGCTGGTGCACGAGCAGTACGCGCCCGGCTACAACGCCGACATGCGGCTGGTGTCGTGGTCGATGGCGAAATCGATCACGCAGGCGCTGGTCGGCCTGGCGGTGAAGCAGGGCAAGGTCGACATCGATCAGCCGATGGGCAATCCGCACTGGGCCGCGACCGACAAGCGCGCGCAGATTCCATGGCGCACCTGGCTGAACATGACGGACGGCATGCGTTACCTGGAGATCGAAGCGAAGACCATCGCGGAGAGCGACGCGTCGGCGAAGCTGTTCGGCCCGGGCCGCCTGGACGTTGCAAATTACTGCTCCGGCCTGCCGCTGATCCACGAGCCCGGCACGCACTGGAACTACAACTCGTGCGGCATCGTGCTCACAGCGGACGCGTTGACACGGGCGATCGTGCCGAATCCCGAGTCGCCGCAGGCGCGGCGCGCTGCGATGTTGCAGTGGATGCACCAGAGCCTGTTCGACGTGATCGGCATGAAGCCGCAGCCGGAGTTCGATGCGGCGGGGCTGTACTACGGCAGCGCGCTGATTTACGCCTCGGCCCGCGACTTCGCGAAATTCGGCTTGCTGTATCTGCGCGACGGCATGTGGGACGGCCAGCGCGTATTGCCCGAAGGCTGGGTCGATTTCGCGCGCACGGCCGGCAAGAGCGAGAACGCCGACATCTACGGCGCCGGCTGGTGGGTCAGCCCGGCCGATGGCCCGGGCAGACCTTATCCGATGCGCATCGACAGCGGTCCGCAGCGCGACGCGTTCAGCGCGCAGGGATTCGAAGGCCAGTACACGCTGGTGGTGCCGTCGAAGGATCTGATCGTGGTGCGGCTCGGCTACACGCCCGAGAAAGATCTGCGCACCGGCGAGCTCGGCAAATGGATGGGCCGGGTCGCGCGGACGTTCCCGGACGCTACGAAAGGCACGGAGTAGCGCAGGGGATCAGAGGTTCTTCCTCTCACTGCGTAACCGGCCTGACCGTCAGCTCGACGAGCTTGCCTCTGCGCAGCACGCGCGCGCCGACGTCGCGTTGCGCGAGCTCTACCTTCAACAGCCGATGCAGATGGTCGAGGCTCTCGATCGGGTGGCCATCGAATTCGAGCAGCACGTCGCCTTTCTCGAGGCCCGCGCGCTGCGCGGGTCCGTCCGCTAAGACTTCGAGCACCATGATTGCGCTCGGCGCGGTGCGTCCGAGCCCGCGCAGGATGCGGCGGTCGAGGGTGATCGTCTGTCCGGCGAACCTCAGGCGGCTGCGACGCACACGACCTTCGCGCATCAGCGTTCCGGCGACGTCGGCGGCGATGTCGATGCCGATCGCGAAGCAGATGCCCTGCGCGCCGCCTGCGATCGCGGTGTTGATGCCGACGATCTGCCCCGAGCCGTCGACCAGCGGGCCGCCGGAGTTGCCGGGATTCAGCGGCGCGTCGGTCTGGATCACGCTTTCCACCAGCCGGCCCGAGCGCGTGCGCAAGCTCCGTCCCAACGCGCTGACGATGCCCGCTGTCACGGTAGCCTGGTAGCCGAAGGGATTGCCGATCGCGATGACGAGTTGTCCGACGCGCAGCACCGACGAGCTGCCGAATGTCGCGTACGGAAAGCCGCTGCCCGCGAGTCGCAGCACTGCGATATCGGTCTCCGGGTCGTCTCCGACCAGCGTTGCCGGCACCTCGCGGCCATCGGTCAACGCGGCGCGCAACTCGGTGGCGCCGTTGGCGACGTGACTGTTCGTGAGCAGATAACCGTCCGGTGTGTACAGCACGCCGGAGCCGACGCCGCC
Organism: Steroidobacteraceae bacterium; assembly: GCA_036555785.1. Classification (GTDB taxonomy): domain Bacteria; phylum Pseudomonadota; class Gammaproteobacteria; order Steroidobacterales; family Steroidobacteraceae; genus Steroidobacter. The sequence goes on along the minus strand of DATBKP010000040.1, from coordinate 32,015 downwards.
CGGACCGCGCCGCGAGCGGACCGAGATACTCACGACCGCCGGGCTCACGAGATCGAACGCCTGGGCGACGATTTCGGAGTAAGGATCGAGCGCCTGCGGGGCGATGCGCGCGGGTTGCAGCATGCGGCGATCTTCGCGCCGCGCGTCGGCGATTCCACCCGGCTGTTCGTCCGGGTCGCCCCGGCCAACTGCCCGATGGGTAAGCCGCCGCCGGACGCGCATCGTTCGCGCCATCGAATCGAGCGGAGCAGAGCCATGTCCATCGAAGCCAATCCCGTCAGCCGCCTGGCGCAAGCGATCGAGGCGCAGGTTGCGGCCGCGCACGGTCTTGCCGTTGCGGTTCGCAACGCATCTCATCGGCACGTCAGTGCGCTGCTGTGGCAGGGGGCAGTCGTCACGTCCGAGCAGGCCGTCGGCGATCGCGACGAGTACGAAGTCGTGACCGCGACGGGCGCCACCGCCCGCGCGCGCATCGCCGGCCGCGACGCCGGCACCAATCTGCTGGTCCTCAAATCCGACGCCCCGCTGGACGGGCCGCCCGTAGCGCGTGCGAGCGCGCGGGTGGGAGGCCTTGCCCTCTCCCTGGGCGCGACCGTCGATGGAGCGCCGACTGCAAGGCTCGGGCTGGTCAATTCGGTCGGTCCGCAGTGGTACAGCCGCGCGGGCGGCCGCATCGAGCAGCGGATCGCCCTTGATATCCGCCTCGGCCGCACCGAAGAAGGAGGACCGGTCCTCGATGCGGACGGGGCGCTGCTCGGCATGTCGACCCTGGGCCCGCCGGGCGTGGTGCTGGTGATTCCGGTCGCGACCCTGGATCGCGTCGTGCCGCAGCTGCTGAGCGACGGCCAGGTTGCACGCGGTTGGCTCGGTCTCGGCCTGCAACCGGTCTCGATCCCGGAGCCGCTGCGCGCCGCCGCCGGCGAGACGACCGGGATGATGGTGATGTCGATCGCGGCGGACGGTCCGGGCGCGGTCGCCGGCGTGACCGCCGGCGACATTCTGCTGACGATCGACGGCGCGTCGATGCGCGGCATGCGCAGGGTCATGAGCCAGCTCGACGATGCCAGCGTCGGCCGGACCGTGCAGCTGCGGTTGATTCGCGGCGGCGAAGTGCTGACGTCGAACGTGCTCATCACGGCGCGGCCGCGGCAGTGAGATGACATGAGTGGAGCGGTGATCAAAAGAAAACCAGCGAACCTGCTGCGGGTGGCGATCGTCGCAGCCGACGGCGCGCGCCGCGAGGAGATTGCGGCGATCGTCGCGCACGCCGGGCACGCAGTGGTCGACGAGCATGCCGCGGACGTCGTGTTGCTCGATGGCGGTACGACGCCGGAGCAGATCGAGGCGGCGCTGCACGCAGCGGCAGGAGGTCCTTCGCTGCGCACGGTATCGGAGCCGCGTTCGCAGGGTTTCGAGGAATTCGCCGAGCGCGCAGCCGGCGTGCTGCTCACGCCGCGCGAGCTCGATGTGCTCGCCGCAATCGGCGCGGGCTCGAGCAACAAGGCGATCGCGCGCCAGCTCGGGATTTCGCTGCACACCGTGAAGTTTCACATCGAGTCGCTGTTCCGCAAGCTCGGAGCGCGCACGCGCGCCGAAGCGGTCGCCAAGGGACTGGAGCGGCGCGCCGGCGAGACGGTCGAGGTATGATGACGGATCGCAACTCATGCGCGGTCTGTCATGAAAAGAACATTCGCTAGAACGTTTATTGCACTCCTGGCGTTCGCTGTCGGCGGCGTCGCCGCTGCGGCCGAGCTCAAGCCCGAGCAGCGCGCGCTGTTCGAGATCTACAAGCAGCTGGTCGAGATCAACACGACCGACTCCGTGGGCGACAACACGCAGGCGGCGCGTGCCATGGCTGAGCGGCTGGTCGCAGCCGGCGTTCCTCAGGCCGACGTGCAGGTGCTCGTGCATCCGGGCAACGCGAAGAAGGGCAATCTGGTCGCGCGGCTGCGCGGCGACGGCAAGCAGAAACCCGTGTTGCTGGTCGCGCACCTCGACGTGGTCGAAGCGCACAAGGAGGACTGGTCCCCCGACCTCGATCCTTTCCAGCTGATCGAGCGCGACGGCTACTACTATGGGCGGGGTACCTCCGACGACAAGGCGATGGCCGCGATCTTCGTCGCCAATCTCATCCGCTACCGACAGGAAGGACTCAAGCCGCATCGCGACATCATTCTCGCGCTCACCTCGGACGAGGAGGGCGGCGACTTCAACGGCGTCTCGTGGCTCGCCGACACGCATCGCGACCTGATCGACGCGGAGTTCGGTCTCAACGAAGGCGGCGGCGGCCGCGAGCGCGGCGGCAAGAAGCTCTTCAACGCCGTGCAGGCGACCGAGAAGCTGTATCGCGACTTCGATCTCGAGATCACCAACAAGGGCGGTCACAGCTCGGTGCCGGTGCCCGACAACGCAATCTACCGGCTCGCGGCGGCGCTGGAGCGTCTCAGCAAGTTCAACTTTCCGGTGAATCTCAACGAAGTCACGCATGCGTTCTTCGAGCGCACGGCTGCGCTGGAGGCCGGTGACGTCGGCGCCGCGATGAAAGCGGTCGTGGAGTCGAATGGCCAGGATGCGAGCGCCGCGGCGCAGCTGGCGCAGACACCGGCGTACAACTCGATGCTTCGTACGACCTGCGTCGCGACGATGCTGCAGGCAGGTCACGCGCGCAACGCGTTGCCGCAGAAGGCGACCGCGAACGTGAATTGCCGCATCCTGCCGCAGGAATCCGTCGACGACGTGCAGCGCACGCTGGTTCGCGTATTGGCCGACGATCAGATCAAGGTGACGCTGCGGAGCACGGCGGGTGCGCCGGCGGCGCCCGTTTCGCCGCTCGAGGCCAGGGTGATGAAGCCGATCGAGCAGCTGACCGGCAAGAAGTGGCAGGGCGTGCCGGTGATTCCGATCATGGGGACCGGTGCGACCGACAGCGCCTACCTGCGCGCCAGGGGCATTCCGATGTACGGCGTCTCGGGCCTGTTCGGCGACATCGCCGACGTCCGCGCGCACGGCCGCGACGAGCGCGTCGGTGTAGTGCAGTTTTACGACGCTCAAGATTTTTTGTATCGGCTCGTGAAAACCTACGCCACCGGCAAGTAACTCCACACCTTCGTCAGGGTCTGACTCGCCCGGACGGCCATGTCCGGCCTGGCCGGTGCTGGTCGATGATATGACCATGACGAAGAATCTCCCCGCCGCTGCTCGCGTCCAAGCCACTGAGGCTGCCGCGCCCAACGCCTCTGGTGCGCGCCAATCCTATGTCGACGTGTTCCGCGGTCTGCTGATCGCGCACATGGCGCTCGATCACGTCTCGCTGATGTTCAACGCCGGTCGCGCGGCGGAGGAGTTGGCAGCGGGGCCCGCGCCCGTGTTCGGCGGGCTCGCCCAGTTCCTGACGCGCTTCAGCGGCGTGCCGGTCGCGCCGGGCTTCATGTTCATGGCCGGCTTCATGGTCGCGCTCACCAGCCTGGCTCGCGAAGAGCGCGGCGTGACGCACGCCGAAGTGACGCGGCGCCTGCTGATACGCGGATTCGTGCTGATCCTGGTCGATACGCTCATCATGGGATTGCCGCGCGCGCTGATGGGGTTCTATTCCTTCATGGTGCTGGCGTCGATCGGCGTCGCGATCATCGCGACCGCTCTGCTGCGAGACGTGTCGAGCAGGATTCTCGTGCCGCTGACGCTCGCAATCCTGCTGCTGCATCCGCTGCTCGACGTTTCGTGGTTGCCGCTGCCGCTGCGCGCAGTCCTGTACGAGCCCGTGCGCACCGGTGCGTTCCGTTCGCTGTATCCGATCGTGCCGTGGATCGGAGTCCTGCTGCTGGGATTCGTGGTCGGCCGCGACGCCGCGCGTCGCGAGCGGCCGGCGAAATTCTGGGCTGCGCTCGCGGCGATCAGTTTCGCGTTCTTCCTGGCCGTGCGGTTGTACGGCGGCTATGGCAATGCGTACCCGTACTCCAGCCTCGCGAGCGTGTCGTTCTGGGAGTTCTCGAAGTATCCGCCCGACCTGCCGTTCCTCGCGTGGTCGTTCGGTTGCATCTTCCTGACGTTGATCGTGCTGCGCGCCGTCACGCGCAATGGCGTCCCCGCAGTGCTGCGGCCGTTCACGATCTTCGGCCGCGTGCCGTTCTTCTTCTACATCGTGCACTTCTACGTGCTGGGCATCGCCGCGGGCATCCTGCGAGCCAAGTTCGGCCTGCCGGCGACGTTTGCGCTGTGGCTGATCCTGCTGTTTGTCATGATCGGACCGTGCGCGTGGTACTACCGCAAGAAGCGCGAACGCCCGAACTGGATCACACGCTATATTTGACGCCCAGCGTTCGAATGCGGGGTCGTCATGTCGAAGATGCGTTTTGCAGCGGTGCTTGCGGCGCTGCTGTGCTCGTGGGCCAATGCCGCTGATCTGCCGGCCGATCTCGCGAAGGCGGTGAAGGACTACGACGCGGCGCAGATCCGCGGCGACAAGGCGGAGCTGCAGCGGCTGGTCGCGGACGACTACACGCTGGTGAACAGCTCGGGACGCGTGCAGACCAAGGCCGAACTCATCGCCGACTACACCACGCCGGGTTACAAGATCGAGCCCTTCGAGATCCTGCAGCCGGTCGAGAAAGTGTGGAGCGACGGCGCCGTGATGGGCGGCATCGTCGATCTGCGCGGCACCGACGGCGGCAAGCCTTTCGCCGTCACGCTACGCTTCGCCGACATCTGGGCGAAGCGCAACGGCAAATGGCAGGTCATCTATACGCACGTCTCCAGGCCGCCAGGGAAGTAAGAACGAGAAATACTCTCGCAAAGCCGCAAAGACGCGCAGGGAAGAATCCGGAAAGTCCGAATTTCCAATTCTGAACTCTTCTCCGCAGCTCACAGCATCGGCTTGATAGCCGCGACGATGGCCGGCAGCACGAGGTCCTGGAAATCGGGGCCGCTCTCGCGCACGTACAAGTAGAGCATCGAGAGGAACTGCATCGTATTCTGATGCTTCGCGATGCCGCGCTGCGTAGCCCACGCTTCCTGCCAGCTGGCCAGCGGCGCCGGTGCGCTCACCTGCGCGAACCACTTCTTCCACTCGTCGGCCGTGTGCAGTTTGCGCTTCGCGATGTAGAACACCGCCTGCGCGAGACGGTCCCCTTCGCCGTAGGTGTAGAAGTGCTCGCCCGGCGGCGCGATCTGCGTGGCGATCGCGGCGAGCATCTGGTCGAGCTGTGCTTTCGAGGTGCGCGGGTTCACCGCCAGCTGCAACATCACATCGGACGTGTGCGCGACGCCGTGGCGCCAGCCTTCGCGCTCGTCGAACCCGCGGTAGTCGCGGATCGATTTCAGGTAGCTCGTGGTGGCGTCGACCAGCTGTTGCAACTGCTGATCGGTCATGAAGCGCTCGACGCGATCGAAACGCACGACTTCCGCCAGCGTCAGCGCGGCGAACGGTCGCTGCACGCCGGCCGGATCCGCGCGATCCGGCGCCAGCAGCGCGACCAGACGCTCGCGGATCGTGCCCACGGTCGCGGCGGAGAGTTTCCTGTCGCGCATCCAGCTCGACAGCGCTGTGTAGGTGACGCCGTCGCGCAGCTCCTGGTCGATGCTGCCGAGACAGGCGAGCAGCTCGAGCGCGAGCGCCTGGCGCCGCGCGTCGTCCGGCACCGCAAACTCGCGAGTCTTCAGGTCGAGCAGCTGTTGGCGCGACATGCCCTGCGGCGGGCAGGTTTGCGCGCCGACGGCCGGCGCCAGCAGGACTGCGGCGAGCGCGAGGGCTGCCGCGATGGTGCGGTGGGTCATGGAGCCTCCCCGGAAAGCCGGCATTCTACCGAGGTGACAGAATCCGGAAAGTTTGCGACGCGTTCGTTGCTTTGCGCCGAACGCGCTGTTTACGATTGCCGTATGCGCAATCTGCTCGCCGCGAGCCTGTTCGGACTGCTCGCTTCGCTGTCGGCGGCGGTGTTTGCTGCCGAGCCGGCGTTCGAAGTGCGGCGCCTGGACCCGTCGTTGACCGCGCCGGCGGCAGAAGACGTCACGCACGGCCGGCTCGACGATCGTTTCCTGCCGGCGAGCGGCACGCGCTCCTTGCCGCGGGCCAATGACTACTGGCTGCGGCTGACCCTGCCCGAAGCCTTCGAGCCGCGCGAAGTGGCGACGGTCAAAGTGCGCAAGGGCCGCAACATGGACGCCGAGCTGTTCGTGATGGATCACGGCTCACCGGTGGCACTGCGGCTCGCGTCCTACGTTCCGGGATTCACAGGCGCGCAGGACGCGATCTACATCCTCCCTGCCGGCCTCGCAGCAGGCCAAGCCGTCTACGTGCACGCAACGTCGAATTCGCCCGGTGCGACCGGGATGCGGTTCTCGACGTCGACGCTGCCCGACACGCTGACCGTGGCTGCCGACCATGCGCGCATGATCGCGCTCTCATTCGGCGCGCTGATGGCGATGGCAGTCGCCGCGCTGCTCATCTGGTTCGTGCTGTCAGACAGGCTGCTGATCCTGTACGCGACCCTGTTCGCGCTCCAGGCCCTGTACATCGCGTATCTCTCCGGGCAGGGCTTCGAGTGGCCGATCCTGTCGCTGGCGTTGCCCGTCATCGGCTACAGCTGGAACGTGGTCGCCGCTTTCATGGGCGCCGTCGCCTGCTTGTTCGTGCGCGAGATTGCCGAGCTGCAGCGCTTTTCGCCGCGCGTGCACAGTCTGTTCGGCTGGTTTGCCGTGATCTTCGTGGTGTTGGCGTTCGCCAATTTCGCGGACCTGATCGGCCTCGGCGAGATCGTGGTGGCGATCGGCAATCTGGTGTTCGTGATCTCGGCCGTCACGACGCTGGTGGTGGCCTTCCTCGCGTGGCGTCGCGATAACCGCGCTGCCGGCTGGTTCCTGGTGGCGTGGGGATTGCTCGAAACGCTGACGATCGCCACGGCGCTGCACCTGCTGTTCTCGCGCGAAGATGGCGAGTCGGCGCTCCTGCTGTACTACGCCTTGCCCGGGTCGATGGTGGCGGCTGCGGTGCTGATCGCACTCGGCGTCGCCGATCGGTTGCGGGATCAGCGTCTCGCGCTCACCGACGCCGAGCGTCGCGCCCAGTCCGACGCGCTCACCGGCGTGCTCAATCGCCGCTCATTGCTCGAACGACTGGACAGCGCCTGCCTGCGCGCGCGCGCCCGTGGCCTGCCGATCGCGCTGCTGTTCATCGATCTCGATCACTTCAAGCAGATCAACGATACCCACGGACATCCGGCGGGCGATGCCTGCCTGAAAGCGATCATCGGACCGATCCAGGCCGAGCTGCGCCAGTCGGACGTGATCGGGCGCTACGGCGGCGAAGAGTTCGTGGTGATTCTCAGCAGCGCCGACGCGGCCGCCGCCCAGCCGATCGCCGAGCGCATCCGCCAGCGCGTGGCCGAGATCAGCGTGCCGGGCTTCGGCGCGGCGATCCATCTCACCTGCAGCATCGGTATCGCGACCAGCGACATGCTGGGCGTGTGGGGCGAGCACTTGATCGCGCGCGCCGACGAAGCCGTGTATGCCGCGAAGCGCTGCGGCCGCAACTGCGTGCAGATCGCGGCGCCGACGCCAGTCGCGGCGTGATGGGGTGATGAAGGTGATGAAGGGTGATGGCAGAGCATCACCTTCATCACGTCCATCACCTTCCTCCACCCCCACCGCCACCGCCGCCGCCTCCCGACGATCCACCGCCGCCGGAACCCGACGAGCTGCCGGGCGGCGTCGATGACGATGCAATCTGTGACGTCAGGCTGCTGCCGACGGCGCGGCTGAGGCTGCCGAGATCGCTGACGTTGCCGCCGTGATACCAGGCGATCCTGCGCGTCGCTTCGGCTGCCGCAGCGACGCCCACTGCTGCCGTGAACTTCTTCGTCCACGCGTCTTCGACTTCCAGCGCAACTGCGTAGGGCAGCAGCGTCTCGTAACGTTTTTCGTCGAGCTTCGGCGGCGCGTCCGGCCCCTGCATGCGCGCGAGTTCGTCGCGTTCCGCGACGCTCAGGTACAGCTTGAGACCTTCGACTTCGTCCATCAGCTTACGACCTTCCGGCGTCGGCGCCTTCACCAGCCGACCGAAGATGATCAGCGTGATCACCATGACGACGCCGACGACTGCGACGGCCGGCTTGCCCGCCTCGCCGGCAAGCAGGAATGCCGGCAGTCCGGTGACTGCAGCGAGCAGGATGCCCTTGGCGATCGAGCCGGTGTTCTGCTTGTAGTAGCGAGGCTGCAGCAGCCGGTAGCAAGCGCTCGAATGCGCGCTTCGCGCGCCGGAAAGCGTCGATGCATTGGTCTTCTTCAGCACCAGCGTCCGCTCGCCGCCCTTGAACAGTTTCTCCATGAGGGCACGCTGGACCGCCGAGGCTCCTTCCGGCAGCGGCGTTCCCGTGCTCTCCAGGCGCCACTCGTCCTTGAAGAAGCCGTCGTCGCGCACGATCCGCAGGCAGCCGGCAACCGCGAGCGCCAGCACGTCCGATGAAAAGCAGCGCATGTCGTAGTTCATGTGCATCAGGTAGCGCAGGCTCGCGGGCGTCTGCGCTTCGGGCGGCTCGTAGCGCGCGATGATCACGCCCTTGCGCGGATCGCGACCGACGCGCGCCCACTCCCGCACGCAGTACACGATCAGCAGCACCAGGCCGATCAGCACGATGAGGATGGCGCGGTTGTCCTTCAGCACCCAGGCGAGGCGCTGCAGCGTGCTGGGCACGGCAATCAGACCTTTCGGGAAGCTCAGCACGATCGTGAAGCCTTCGCTCGGCTGCAGCGGACGCGTCAGCTCCCAATGCGCATGCCCCGGCTCGACGATCTGCGCGCGGTAGTTCTGCTCCTTCGACCCCTGGTAGCCCGTGTAACCTTCCGCCGCCATCCGGTCGACTTCGACGGGCGAGGGCAGGAACACGTCGACGCGGCCCTGGTCGATCGGGAACGCCCAGCCGGTGCCGATCGCATTCCAGTACAGCTCGTCGTGATCGGCGAAGAAACCGAGCTGGCGCGTCGTGCGATAGCGCAGCGTGTACGTGTAGTCGGCGGGGACCGGCAGGAAGTTGTCGTTACCGGTGTTGATGCGGATGCCATTGTCGCGCTCTTCCGTGAACCACGGCTCCGACACGTTGTTGCGCAACACGCCCAGCACTTGCAGATCGACGACCACGCGATTGTCGAAGCGATCCTTGTAACGCGTCGGGAAATCGCGATAGATGCCGCGGCGGATCTGCATCCCCTCCGCGTGCACCGTGATGCGCTCGGTGACATCGAGCGAGCCGTCGTTGCCGATGCGCACCTCGATGTCGTAGCCGCTGATGCGCTCGTCGGCAAGCGTGACATTGCATGCAATCAGCGCGAGCGCTGCGATCCAGATGCGCGCAATCATTGCAGCTGCACTTGCACGTTCGGACGATCCTCGTCGCGCGCCTGGTAGAACTCAGCCGACGAGAAGCCGAAGGAGCGCGCGATCACGACGTCCGGCACGCGCTGCACGCCGTCGTTCAGGTCGCGCACCGCGCCGTTGTAGAAGCGGCGCGCGTACTGCAGTGTTTCCTCCACCTTCACGAGGTCGCGCTGCAGCTGGGAAAAATTCTCGCTCGCCTTGAGATCCGGATACGCTTCCTTCAATGCCAGCACGCGCGACAGCGCCTGCTCGAGAGCGGTCTCGACTTCACCGAGCTTGGCCGGACTCTGCAACGCCAGCGCTTGCGAACGCAGGTCGGTGACGGCTTGCAGAACCGTTTGCTCGTGGCTCGCGTAGCCACGAACCGCGGCGACCAGCTGCGGAACGAGGTCGTGACGGCGCGTGAGCTGCACGTCGATGTCCGCCCACGCCGTACGCACCTGGTTGCGCAGGCGCACCAGCCGGTTGTAGACGAACACCAGCCACACGGCCACGGCGGCCAGGATCAACACGGCGACAGTCACGGATGAATCCCCGGAGAAGAAGTATCTCTCGCAAAGACGCAAAGGCGCGAAGGAAGAATCCGGAATTCTGAAATCCTGAAGTCTGAAATCCGGACCTTCTGAACTCTTCTTTGCGTCTTTGCGGCTTTGCGAGAGTTCATTCTTCTCTTTCTCATCTCGACAGCACCTCGCCGAGCAGCTTGAGCGGGTCGATGCGCAGTGCGCGGGCCAGCTCCGCGAACTCGATCACGTCGATGCGGCGCTCGCCGCCTTCGATCTTTGCCACGTACGAGTGCGGGCGCTTCAGCCGCTCCGCGAGCCCGCGCTGCGTGAGCCCCGCCTGCATCCGCGCCTCCGCGAGAACGGTACACAACATACGGTGTTCGCGACTGCGCAGTGCCTTCATGGCGCGCTCCGATTCCGGGAGCGCTAACTTAAAGCGAACTCGCCCTTGCTCCCATTATCGGAGCACGCGTACACTAGCCGCGCTGCTCCCGGAATGGAAGCACAAGGAGCTCTCATGCTGGTTCTCTCCAGACGTCTCAACCAGACGATCGTCATCGCCGGGCAGGTGCGCGTCACCGTGCTCGCCATCACACCGAACCGCGTCGAGATCGGCGTGGAAGCGCCGCTGCAGATCGCGGTGGATCGCGAGGAAATCCATCTGCGGCGGCAGATAGCGCCCCCGCGAGAGTTGAAAGGAGCGAAGTAAAGGTCGGCGTGCCAAGGTGGAACTCGGCTCCGGAAACGTGTTTGCTGACCTCGGTCTTGCTATCGGCTTGATGGATTCTCCGTTGAGCGGTTGATGAACTTGTTGACCGCGCTGGGGCATGACGTCGAGATCACCATCAGGCCGAGGCGCGCCGGACAACAGACAGGCCGGATCGTGGTGGAAGCTGCCTGACTGAGCAGGTGCTGTCGACTTCGTGCGATGAACGGTGCCGTCGGCGCGCCGAAGGGAGTTGCCGCCGGCTTTTCACGGGCCGATGATCCCGCGTATGTCGACGCCTCTTTCCCGGCGCACCTTCCTGCAGTCGGCCGCCCTCGCCGGCGGCGTATTGCTGATCGACATCCGCGCGCCGCTGCGTGCCGCCGACGGTTCGGTTTCCGACGTGATTGCGGGTTGGATTCGCATCGATCCGGACGGCGCGCTGTGCCTGCTGGTCAATGCCACCGAGATGGGGCAGGGCGCGAAGTCGGGACTGGCGCAGATTCTCGCCGAAGAGCTCGAGGTCGAGTGGTCGCAGGTCCGCGTCGATTTCGCACCCATCGATCGCGAGCACTACGGCATGTGGGAGACGTATCAAACGGGCGGGAGCGGCTCGGTACGCGGCATGTTCGACCGCCTGCGCACCGCAGGTGCACAAGTCCGTACGATGTTGTTGCAGGCTGCGGCGCAACGTTGGCGAGTGCGCGTCGAGGACTGCGTTGCCCGCAACGGTCTCGTGCGGCACGAGCAATCGTCACGTAGTGCCACCTATGCGGCACTCGCGCGAGATGCGTCGCAGTTGCCGCTGCCCAAGGATGTGCCGCTGAAGCCGCGCGGCGAATGGCAGCTCATCGGCAAGCCGGTGCATCGGCTCGACCTGCGCTCGAAGATCGACGGCAGCGCGACGTTCGGTCTCGACGTGCGCCGGCCGGGAATGCTGTACGCCGCGATCGCGCAGTCGCCCGTGCTTGGCGGCACACTTGAATCGCTCGACGAAGCGCCGGCGATGCGGCAGGGCGGCGTGCGTCGCGTCCTCAAACTCGAAGGCGCCGTCGTCGTCGTGGCCGAAAGTTTCTGGACGGCACAAAAAGCGCTCGCCCAGCTCAAGCCGGTCTGGCGACCGGGGAAGATGGCGAACGTCCAATCTGCTGCCATCAGCGAGCGGCTGCGTGCGCTCACGCGCGAGCCCGGGAAGGTGTACGTCGCGGAAGGCGAGAACGAGGCGCAGATGCTCGAGCGCTGCGAGGCCGAGCTGGCGAAGGCGCACCGCGTCGTCGAGCGCACCTACGAGGCGCCGTTCCTTTCGCATTCGCCGATGGAGCCGATGAACGGCACGGCGCTGGTCAAGACCGGTCGCGCCGAGTTGTGGGTGCCGACGCAAGTGCAGTCGGACCTCCGTACGGCCGTCGCCAAGGCACTCGGTCTCGACGAGTCTGCCGTGACCATACATACGACCGAGGTCGGCGGCGGGTTTGGCCGACGCCTGCAGGTCGATTACGGCGTCCAGGCAGCGCTGATCGCGCGCGAGATGGGCGTGCCGGTGCAATTGATCTGGACCCGCGAAGAGGACACGCAGCACGGCTTCTATCGACCGGCCGCAGCCGTCCGTTTGCGTGCGGCTCTCGGGACGGACAACGTCGTCACCGCCCTCAGAGCGCAGATTGCGTGCGTGGATGGCGATACGCCGGTGGGCGGGTTGGCAGGTCAGCTGTACGCGCTACCGAATACTTGTATCAGCTACGCAGGGTGGAATCCCGGCGTGCCGCTCGGTGCGTGGCGCTCGGTCGATGCGTCGCAGAATCTGTTTTTCTTCGAGAGCTTCGTCGATGAGCTCGCGCAGGAACTGCGGCAGGAACCGTTGGCGTTTCGCAGGGGGCTGCTGCGCGACAACGCACGCGCGTTGCGCGTCCTGGATGCCGCCGCGAAGCTGGCGCGCTGGGAAGAGAAGCTGCCGCAAGGGCACGGACGCGGCATCGCATTCCTGCGCGGTTACGGATCGCTCAGTGCGCAGGTCGCCGAAGTTTCGGTCGGCGCGGATCGCGCGTTACGCGTGCATCGCGTGAGTTGCGCAGTCGACTGCGGCACGGCTGTAAATCCCGACTCGATCCGCGCGCAGTTCGAGGGCGGCGTGATCTTCGCTCTCAGCGCCGCGGCGCTCGGCGAGATCACGATTGCCGGCGGGCGCGTGCAACAGTCGAACTTCCACGACTATCAGCTCGTGCGCATGGCGCAGGCGCCAAAGGTCGAGGTGGAGATTCTCGAAAGTCCAGCGGAGGCCGTGGGCGGCATCGGCGAGCCGCCCGTTCCGCCGCTCGCGCCGGCAGTCGCGAATGCGATCTTCGCCGCCACCGGCACGCGTGTCCGCCGGCTGCCGCTCAGCGGCTCGGGTTTCAAACTGGTCTGATATCCTTGGCGCGTGCGCGCGCTTACCTGGATCGTGTTCGTAGCCTCGCTGCTGGCGGGTGCCGGCAGCGAAGCGCAGATTTATGAATGCGCCGGCAAGGATGGCTCGCGCGTGTTCTCGGACAAGCGCTGCGGTCCGGACGCGAAGGTCGTGCAGAGCATCAGCAAACCCAAGCGCACGCCGCCGAAAGCCACCGCGGCGAAGCCGGTCAAGACCCGCAAGAGTGCCGCCGAGCTGGAACAGCTCACCGCCCAATGCGACGCCGGCGATATGAAAGCGTGCACGGAGTGGACGATGGGCGGCGGCCCGGAGTTGTTGCGCGACCAGGAGCACAAGGCCGAGCTGGACTGTGAGGCAGGATCGCTCGCTGCATGCGAGCAGCGTTATTGCCGCGAGGGAATCGACGCAGATTGCCGGGCTCGCGTACAGCGGACGGCGCGGCTCGCCGGCGATAGCTGGTATCTGCGCGATGAGACGCGCGAGCCGGGTTCCGGTCTCACGAAGTATCTGGTGCGTTGCATTCCCGAGGGTGCGCGCGATTCCGTCGACGTCCTCGTCACGTGCTCCGGCGAGGCCGGCCCAAACCGCTGCTATCTCGCCGATCCGCAGAGAGGCTTCCCGCGCCTGGCACCCGCCGCTGCGGCCCAGTGTTCGCGCCGGCCCGCGACTGCGTCCGGCAACTGATGGCCACGCGCAAGCGCGCGGGCTCGCGCCGCCGCCGAACTGCGAATTTCAGATGGCTGCGGAGCTGGTGGCCGCGAGCCGCCGTGCGCAAGCGCTGGCTGCGTGCGATCGGCGCCTTGCCCGCGACCGTACAGTTCAGTGTCCTGTTCGCAGTGCTGCTGGCACTGTGGTTCGGACTCAACTGGATCTACCAGGTCGTACGCAAGCCGTCGGAGCTGTTCTTTCCGGTCAGTGGAGTGCTCTACCGGCTGCCCGAACAGACCTGGGACACGTACGGCCCGGTCTTTCAGCGGCATTCCACCAGCACGATGACGCCGGCGTTCCTCGCGGCGCTGGCGCAGATCGAGGCGTCCGGCAATCCTATTGCACGGACCTACTGGCGCTGGGCGCTGACAGAGCGGCCGTTCGACGTCTACCGGCCGGCTTCGAGCGCGGTCGGCATGTATCAGCTCACGGACGGAACATTTGCCGAGGCGCGCCGCTACTGCATTCACGATCACGTCGTGGTCGAGGACGGTCCGTGGTACGACGTGCACTCGTGCTGGTTCAATAGTCTGTACACGCGCACCATCGCCTCCGATTCGATCGAGCTCACGTCTGCGTATCTCGATCGGTACGTGGCGCGGATCCTGGCGAATGCGCACATCACCAAGGCCACGCTGCGGCAGAAGGAAGATCTCGCCGCGCTGATCCACCTGTGTGGGGCCGGCGCCGGCGAGAGCTACGCGCGTCGCGGCCTGCGACTGGTTGCGCATCAGCGCTGCGGCGATCACGATGCGCGCGCTTACCTCAACCGAGTGCAGAGCATGAAGACTGTGTTTCTGCGTCTTGGAGCCGATTCATGAAGTGGGCGATCGTCGTGCACGGCGGCGCCGGCGTCGTCGAGCGCAAGGATCTCAGCCCGGAGCAGGAAGCGGCGTACCGCGCAGCGATGAATCGCGCGATCCAGGCTGGCGGCGCGGTGCTGAGCCAGGGCGGCTCGGCGCTCGACGCCATCGAGGCGACGACCCAGCTGCTGGAAGACGATCCGTTGTTCAACGCCGGCCGCGGCTCGGTGTTCACAGCGGAAGGACACAACGAGCTCGACGCAGCGATCATGGACGGCAAGACGCTCGCCGCCGGTTGCGTCGCGGGCGTGACGCGCACGCGTCATCCGATCTCGCTCGCGCGGCGCGTGATGGAGAAATCGCCGCATGTGATGCTCATCGCTGCGGGTGCGGATAGATTCTCGAAAGAGCAGGGTTTGGAGCAGGTCGAACCGGGCTGGTTCTACACCGAGCGCCGCTGGCGTGCGCTGCAGACGTTTCTCAAGGAGCAGGGCCTGCCGATTCCGCCGCAGCCGCCGGGCGTGCAGCAAGCCGACAGCACCGCGGCGAACCTGGCGCATGACGAAGGCAAGCACGGCACCGTTGGCGTCGCGGCGCTCGACCTGAACGGCAACGTTGCGGCGGGAACGTCCACGGGCGGCACGACCGGCAAGCGCTGGGGTCGCGTCGGCGACTCGCCGATCATCGGCGCGGGAACGTACGCGTCCAACGGCTCGTGCGCGGTTTCGGCGACCGGCACGGGCGAGTATTTCATCCGCCTCGCGGTCGCGCGTGAGATCTGCGCACTCGTCGAGCACAAGGGAATGAGGCTGCAGGCAGCGGCAGATGAAGTGGTTCAGAAGCAGCTCACCGCGATCAAGGGCGACGGCGGCATCATCGCTGTCGCGCCGGACGGCCAGATGGCGTGGAGCTTCAACACGTCGGGCATGTACCGCGCGCGGCTCTCGCAGGATCAGCCCGTGCAGATCGCGATTTACAAGGACGAGCAGTAGATCCAGCGAGGTGTCCCGCAATGAACTGGCGAGTCGTGCTGGTCGTGTCCGCGGTACTGGTGCCGTCGTCGGGCCATGCCATCGTCATTCGGCACGACCGCGATGACGCCGCGTTTCTCGACCTGGCGGACCCTTATCGCTGCACGGTCGCATTCAAGGATTCCGATCCTGCAGGCCTCTCGGGAATGGGGACGTTGATCGATCCCCAGTGGGTGCTGACCGCGGCGCATGTCGCCGCCGCTCTCAACCCGCGGACCATTGCCGAGATCGCTGCACGCAATTATTCGCTCGACCGGATCGTGGTGCATCCGGACTGGCACAGCGATGCGGACCTCAAGGCCGACATCGCACTGGTTCGCCTCGCCGAGCCCGTTGCAGGATGCGCGCCGGTCCGTTTGTACACCGGCGCCGACGAGGTGGGGCTCGTGGTCACGTTCGTCGGGCGCGGCACGACGGGAACCGGCCTCACGGGAGTCGAAGCCGGCGGGTGGGACGGTCAACTGCGTGCCGCAACCAATCGCGTGGTAAGAGCCGACGGCCCTCTGCTGCAATTTCGCTTCGACGCTCCTGGGGACGACGGCGTCACGGCGCTGGAAGGGATCAGCGGCGAGGCGGACAGCGGCGGACCCGCTTACCTCGAGCGCGAGGGCGTGCTCTTCACGATCGGTGTGAGTTCATCGCAGGATCCGCGACCGGCTGGGCGCAAGCGCGGCGCGTACGGCGTACTGGAGTACTACTCGCGAGTCTCCTACTTCGCGGAGTGGATCCGCGAGGTCATCCGGGCAGACTGATCCGTCGCATCACGTCGCTGCTGTTGGTCTTTCTCGCGATGATGTCCTTGACGATCTCGACCGCTGTCTGCGTGCACGGCGGCAGATCGACGTCCGTCGTGCCGAGCGGCGTAACGCGATCGCCCCAGCGGATCACGTGCGAGCACCAGGTGAGCCCGCCGCCGAACGCCGGCGTCAGCAGGATCGCACCCGGCTGCACGCGTCCTTCCTCCAGCGCTTCGACCAGCGCCACCGGCACAGTCGCCGACGACATGTTGCCGTACTTCTGAACGGTCACGTACACGCGATCCATCGGAATGCCGCTGTGTTTCGCGACTGACTCGATGATGCGCAGGTTGGCCTGATGCGGAACCACCAGGTCCACCTGGTCCGCCGTAATGCCAGCGCGCTCGAGCGCGTTCTGCGAGGCCTTCGACATGCCGTGCACGGCGCGCTTGAAGATTTCCTGGCCGTCGAAATCCCAGTACGTATCGCCGAGCTGGATGCCGACGTTGCCGTAGATCGTGCCCATGCCGCGCACGCGCAGGATCGCGCGCGCATCGGCGTAACAGCCGAGCTTTTCCGCGATCACGCCTTCCGCCTTGTCGCTCGCCTGCACGACGACCGCTGCTGCGCCGTCACCGAACAGCACCGCGACGTTGCGGTTGCTCCAATCCATGTACGGCGTGATGCCTTCGACGCCGATGACCAGCGCGTTGCGCACGACGCCGGTGCGGATCATCGCGGTCGCAGTCGACAAGCCGTAGAGGAAGCTGGTGCACGCCGTGTTGATGTCCATCGCCGCGGCTTGGTTGGCGCCGATCAGCAGCTGGATCGCAGATGCAGTATTCGGTACTTGCTCGTCTGCAGAACACGTGCCGAGCACCACGAGATCGATGTCCTTGGGATCCATGCCGGCGCAGGCCAGCGCGCGCATCGAGGCGACGTGCGACAGCGTCGTCATCGGCACGTGCGAAACGCGCCGCTCCTTGATGCCGGTGCGGCTGGTGATCCACTCGTCGCTCGTGTCCATGAAGCTGGCGAGGCCGGCGTTGTCGAGCACGGCCGGCGGCATGCACTTGCCCCAGCCGGTGATGGCTGCGTGTGTCATGGCCGGGATCATACTCCCGGCCCGGCCGCAGCGGGCTATACTGGCCGCGCCCCGGATGAATGCGCTTGGGGAAAGCGCCGTGAAACAACGCAAGATCGTTCCGCCCGTCTACATGGTTCTGGCATTGGTGGCGATGATTGGACTGCATACCGTGTTGCCGCTCGCCCGTCTCGTGGCGCCGCCCGCGACCTGGCTCGGGCTCGTGCCGCTGCTCGTCGGCATCGTGATCACTGCGACCGCCGCCCGGGCGTTCAGCCGGGCCGGCACGCCGATCCGCCCGTTCGAGCGCTCCACCAAGCTCGTGACCGGCGGCCTGTACCGCTACACGCGCAACCCGATGTACGTCGGGCTGACGCTGATTCTGATCGGCACCTGGCTGTTGCTCGGCACCGCCAGCGCGCTGTTGCCGATTGCGATTTTCATCTGGATCATCCAGGAAGGGTTCATTCGCGGCGAAGAGCGCTTCCTCGACGAGATCTTCGGCGAGGAATACCGCGGCTACAAAAGCCGCGTGCGGCGCTGGATCTGAGACGTCGGGCCGAAGCCGACCTACAGGGGAAAATGACCATGCGATTCCTGTTCTGCGCGGCAGCGCTCGCGCTCGTCGTGACCGGTTGCGGCAAGCACCCGGCGAAAGTCAGCCAATCCGACGCCGACTTCCACAAGAAGCTGCAGCTGCAGCTGATCGAAGCGCAGCCGGGTGCGGTGATCGAGCTGCCGGCGGGCAAATGGACCTTCAACCGCTCGCTGAGCCTGAACAAGTCCAACGTCACGATCCGCGGCGCCGGCCCCGACAAGACCGTGTTGTCGTTCAAGGGTCAGCTGCAGGGCGCCGAAGGATTGATCATCAACGCGGCGGAGCACGTCACGGTCGAGAACCTCGCGATCGAGGACACCAAGGGCGACGGCCTGAAGGCGAACGGCTGCAAGGACCTGACGATCCGCAATGTGCGGGTCGAGTGGACCGGCGGCCCGGACGAGAAGAACGGCGCCTACGGCCTGTACCCGGTGCAGTGCGAGCGCGTGCTGATCGAGAAGTCGGCGGCGATCGGCGCCTCCGACGCCGGCATCTACGTCGGCCAGTCGACGCAGATCGTCGTGCGCGACAACCGTGCGGAGCTGAACGTCGCCGGCATCGAGATCGAGAACAGCACCTACGCCGATGTCTATCGCAACACGGTGACCAACAACACCGGCGGCATTCTGGTCTTCAACCTGCCGGGCCTGCCGGTGAAGGACGGACGCAAGACGCGCGTGTACGCGAATCACATCCACGACAACAACACCGACAACTTCGCGCCGAAGGGCAACATCGTCGCGACCGTGCCGACCGGCACCGGCTTCATGGTGCTCGCCAACGACGAGGTCGAGTTCTTCGACAACAAGGTGGAGAACAACCGCACCGCGAATGCGCTGCTCCTGTCGTTCGACACCACGGGCAAGCCCGCGAACGACGCCGCCTTCGATCCGTATCCGCAGTCGATCGCGATCCACGACAACCACTTCGCCGGCGGCGGCGACAGCCCCGACCAGCTGGAGCTGAAGGCGATGAAAGTCGCGAAGTTCGGTCTCACCGGCAGCTTGCCGGACATCCTGTGGGACGGCGCAGTGGCGCGCGACAGCGATGTGGCTGCGACCAGAATCTGCATTCACGGCAACGGCGACGCCAACTTCGCCAACATCGACTACGCCGGCAAGCTTGCGAAGTTCAGCACCGACATGAAGCCGCACGACTGCGAGCTGCCCGCGCTGGCGCCGGTGAGCTGGCCCGGTCTGGACGCGACGCCGTCCAGCTGAGCTCCATCCTGACGAGAGCAACGTGCTGCGCGGTCTACTGATTGCGATCGTGCTGCTCGCGGCGAGCGCGTGCCACCGCGCGCCGCGCACCGGTGTGGATTTCACCGGCGATTTTCCGGAGCGGTTGAGCGAGTGGCACCTGCTGCAGCAGCGCGACGGCAAGATCGCGCCGAACCAAGGCGTCACGCCGTACGATCTGAACTCGCCGCTCTTCAGCGACTACGCGCACAAGTTGCGCACGATCGTGCTGCCGCCCGGCACGAGCGTGCGCTACGGCGACGACGCCTTCGAGTTTCCGGTCGGCACGGTGATCTCGAAAACCTTCTACTACCCGCGGGCGGGTGCAGGCGCGGACGGACGCATTGCGGTTCGCAAGGTCCTCGCACAGTCGGAGGATCCCGTGCTCGATCTTGCGCAAGTGCGCCTGATCGAAACGCGCTTGCTGATCAACACGTCTGCCGGCTGGGTGGCGATTCCCTACGTCTGGAATGCCGAGCAGACCGAAGCGACGCTGGCGCTCGCGGGCGAGGTGCTGTCGATGGAGCTCGTGAGCGACGACGGTCGGCAGCCGTTCGCGTACCTGGTACCGGACACGAATCAATGCGCGGGCTGCCATGCGCTCGAGCACCACTCGCAGAAGATCGAGCCGATCGGTATTCGTGCGCGGCACCTGAACAAGCCTTATCGCTATGCAAGCGGCAGCGAGAATCAGCTGGTGCACTGGCAGAAGGCCGGGTTGCTCAGCGGCGCGCCCGATCCAGGCCGGGCGCCGCGCAATGCGCGCTGGGACGATCCCGATGACGCCGACATCGAGCCCCGTGCGCGCGCGTACCTGGATGTAAATTGCGGGCACTGTCACCGGCCGCGCGGTGCGGCCAGTACGTCGGGATTACTGCTGCACGCGCGGGAGACGGACCGCGTGCGACTCGGCGCGTGCAAGATCCCGATCGCGACCGGGCGCGGCTCGGGTGACGCGTTGTTCGACATCGTGCCCGGGGCTCCGGACCAGTCGATTCTGTTGCACAGGATGCTTTCGACAGAAGCCGACGTAGCCATGCCGGAGCTCGGCCGCTCGCTGGTGCACGCGGAAGGGGTTGCGCTGATTCGCGACTGGATCGCTTCGCTCCAGGGCGGTTGTCCTGCGCCGCGTTAGGGCGCAGACTGATTTCCGGAAGTCGCGCCGATGGTGACACGCTCCTCCCTGGTCTGGGTAATGACCGGTATTGCGGCCGGTATCGCGGGCGGCTGGCTGTGGAATCGCGAGCGCACGATCGAAGTTGCGCCGCCGAGTGCGGCGGAGCTGCGCAGCGAGCCGATCCGCTCGCCGTTCACGCAGCGGCACGAAGAGCGCGCTACGTATCTCACGCAGCCCGACACGAGCCGCGACAGCGTCGCGGCGCACGCCGGCCGCGGTGGGTCGTCTGAATTCTCCCACCGTCAAAGCGTCTACGACTCGGCGAGCCACGCCGATCTCGGGCAGCTCGAATCGATGCTCGCCGCGGCGAATGCGCTCGCCAATCCGCTCGAACGGCGCAGCACGCTCGAAATCCTGCTGCTGCGCTATGCCGAGATCGACATGGACGGCGCAATCAGCAAGGCACTCACGAACGATCGTGAGACAGCGGTGCAATTGCTCGGTGCACTGACCGCAATCGCGCCCGAGCAGGCATGGCAACGCGCGAGCGAGGTGAAGAATCCTGCGGAGCGCCTGGCGTACCTGCGGGCCATCAGCGACGCCTGGGTCGCACAGGATGCCGAGCGTGCGTTCGCGAAGGTCAGCGAGCTGCCGGCGGACTGGCAACGCGCGGAGCTGCTGCGATCGGTGACCCTCGACATCGCGGACCGCGATCCGCGCCTCGCGATCCGCCTCGCGCAGACGCAAGCACCGAACGTCTCGGGCGCGCTGCTCGAAACGATCGCGTCGCTCTGGGCGCGCAACAATCCCAGCGAAGCGGCGCGCTGGGTCGAGAGCCTGCCGCGCCAGGAGCAAGGCCGTTACGCCTACCGCATCGCGGAGCCGTACCTCGCACAGAAGCAGAGCGAAGCGCTCTCCTGGGCGCTGCGTCTCGCCGGCTCGCCGCGCAAGCTCCTGTGGTCGAGCATGCTGGGGCAGATGGCGAAGTACGATCCCGATCAGGCGCTGCAGATCGCGCAGACGTCGGAGAGTCCCGCGCAGCGCTCGGAGGCGATGGGCAAAGTGCTCGCCGCAATCGCGCAGACCAACCCGTCCCTGGCGATGACGCAGCTGCTGAAACTTCCGGCGGGCGAAATGCGCGCCGAGATCCTCAACGAAGTCGCGCAAACCGTCGCGACGCTGACGCCGACCGCTGCGCTCGACTGGCTCAACGACATCGACGACAAGTCGATGCGGATTCAGGCTGCGAACTCGCTCGGCTATTCGCTCGCACGGCGCGACGTCGAAGCCGCGGCCGACCTGATCGACCGCATTCCGAAAGAGGCGCGCCCGCAGTGGATCACCTCGGTTGCCGGGGCCTATGCGGATGTGGACTTCGAGAAGGGCCGGCAGTGGGTTCGCAAGTACGCGAACGAGCAGAGCGACGCAGCCTTTCAATTCGCACGGACCGTCGCCGCACGCAGCCCGGATCTCGCGGTGCAGCTCGTCGATGGCGTCGTCGACGACGACGAGCGCGACCGCCTGTTGCGCGGCCTGTTGCCGCCGCTGGCCGAGCATTCGCCGGCGCTCGCCGCGCGCTGGGCCGAGCGAGTGACGGATCCGAACCAGCGCGCGAGCTCCATCGGGGAAGTCGCGAGTGTCTGGTCGCAGTACGATTTGCCGGCGGCGCGCAAGTGGGTTCTCGGACTCGACGAGGGTCCCGGCAAGGACGCGGCGCTGTCCACGTTGATCCAGCGTGCCGAGGGCTCGCTCGATGACGTAGTGCCGATCATCAATCAGATCCGGACGCCGGAGCGACGCTCGCAGGCGGTGTTGATGGCCGCGATGCGCCTGTCGCAGAACGACCTGGAAGACGCGCGGACGTTGCTGCGCCGCTATCCGCTCGACCCGGCGCGGCAGCGCCAGTTCGACGAATTCCTGCAATGGCAGCGGAACCAGGGTCGGTGAAGCTGCTGCAGTTTCCCGGTCTGTTGAACGCGCGCGAGTTGGGTGGCTATCCGACTCGCGACGGCGCCGCGACCCGGTGTCGCTCACTGCTGCGCTCCGACGATCTCGTGCAGCTCACTGCGGAGGGAGTCCAGGCGCTCGCTGACTACGGCGTGCGCACAGTGGTCGATCTGCGCTGGCCCGCCGAAGTTGCGGCGCGGCCGCATCCGCTGGGCCTCGGCGAGCGCGGCGTGCGCTATCACCAGGTCTCGCTGCTCGCCGGCGACGAGATGGAGTGGGCGTCGTTGACCGGCGCCTGTACCAAGGAAATGTGGAAGTGCGCGGTGCTCGAGCACACGCGTCCGCAGCTCAGGCAAGTGCTGGAGATCATCGCGGCCGCAGCCGGCGAGCCGCTGCTGTTTCATTGCGTCGCCGGCAAGGATCGCACCGGACTGATCGCGGCGTTACTGCTTGCCCTCGCAGACGTCGAGCCCGAAGCCATCGCTGCCGACTACGCCGCCAGCACGCAATATCTGGTTGACGCCTACATGCAGCGCTATTCCGACCTGGAGCGTGCAGAGATTCTGGAAGCGCTGCGTTGCCCGGAGGAGGGCGTGCACAACATGCTCGCCTATCTCGAACAATACGGCGGTGCCGCAGGTTATCTGCGAGCGATCGGACTCGACGAGGCGAAGATCGGCCGGCTGCGCGCGCGCCTGCGTTGAGCTCAGCCGTGATTCTGGGCGTGGCCGTTGCGGCGGGTCAGCGGCCGCAACCCTTCCGCCTTTTCCAGCGCAGCCACTGCGTTCTCGTGATTCTTGCCGCGCAGCGACGGCAGCGCTTCCTTCAACGCTGCATACAATTCGGGAGCACAGGCGATGAGACGGGCATTGGCTTCGGCGGCTGTGTCGTCGGGACCGAGGCCCATGTGACACAGAGCAATGTGCCAGACGACGCCGTCGACGACTGCATCGATGCAGGGCTCGGACGGATACCTGGGGTCGGTGCCGATGATCCACGGTCCTGGTGTGTGATTGCTCATAGCGACCTCTAGGCATCGGGCAGTGCGAAGTTTCCACTGCCCGCCTGAATTAGACCGCCCGACCGTGCGTCCTCAGCCCCCTGACTTCGCGTAGCATTGCGTGCAAAACCTGCGTGTGCGCTGCGAGGACGACGCACGGATGTTACATCGTCCGATATATTTCGGCAGCGCACCGGATTTTGCCGATTCCGCCTACCACGAAAGAGGGAGACCCCAGAATGTTTCGAGCAGCGGTACTGATCGTCGCGCTTGCCGCGCCGGGCGCCTTCGCGGCGCAGCCGAGCTGGATCGAAGAGAGCAATCGTGACGCGCAGATCCTGCTCGACGTCATGGCGCGCTACAACGCCGAGGTTGCCGCGTCGCTCGGTGTCGAAGGTCGCGACAGCGACATTCTCGACCTGAAGCCGCAGTTCTCCGAACGGCAGGAGACAGACCTGGCCGCGGCGATCGGCAGGCTCGAGCAGCTGCGCGGCAGCGCGGCCGAGCCGCTGGTTCGCCGCGATCTCGACATCCTCATCGGCGCCGCCCGCGATCAGAAGCGCAGCCTCGAACTCGGCCGCGAGCTGACGCTGCCGTTCTTCGACCTCGGACAGGCGGTGTTCAGCGGCTTCCAGAATCTGATCGATTCACGCATACCGAAAGAGCGGCAGAAGGCCGCGTTGACGCGCCTGCATCGCTATGTCGGCGCCGAGCGCGGCTACGAGCCGATCACCACGCTCGCGCGCAAACGCTACGAGGAGCAGGCGGGCAACGCCAAGCTGATCGGGCCGTGGACGGTCGAAGCGCAGCAATACCTCGACAACCAGCCGCGCTATCTCGACGGCATCGAGAAGCTGCTGCAGGAGAGCGGCTTGAAGGGCTGGCAGAAGGATATGCAGACGCTGCGCAAGCAGTTCGGCGAGTACGGCAAGTGGGCGACCGAGACCGTGCTGCCGCGCGCGCGCAAGACGAATCAGCTGCCGCCGGAGCTGTACGCCGATGCGCTGCGCAGGGTCGGCGTGCAGATGGATCCACACGAGATCATGGCGCGCGCGCTGGCGAGCTATCAGCAAACGCGCGGCGAGATCGAGCCGCTGGCGCGACGCATCGCCGAAGAGCACCAGTGGACCAGGACCGACTATCGCGACGTGATCCGCGAGCTGAAGAAGCAGCGCATTCCCGACGACCAGCTGCTGAGCTTCTATACCCGGCGCCTGGACCAGATCGAAGCGATCATCCGTCGCGAGAACTTCGTGACGCTGCCGCAGCGCAAAGCCGCCATCCGGCTCGCGACGCTGGCGGAATCCGCCGCCGGTCCGGCGCCGCACATCGATCCGCCGCGCTTGATCGGCAACACCGGCGAGCCCGCCGAGTTCGTGCTGCCGACCAGCAACCCGAACGCGGCACCCGGCACCGTCATGGACGACTTCAACTACGACGCGATCGCCTGGACGCTCACCGCGCACGAGGCGCGCCCGGGCCACGAGCTGCAGTTCGCGAACATGCTGGAGCAGGGCGTATCGACCGCGCGAGTGATCTTCGCGTTGAACAGCGCGAACGTCGAAGGCTGGGCTTTGTACGCGGAGGCTGCGCTGAAGCGCTACCTGCCGCCGGAAGGTCAGCTCGGCACGTTGCAGATGCGCATGATGCGCGAGGCGCGCGCCTTCCTCGATCCGATGTTGAATCTCGGCCTGATCCAGCCGGATGCGGCGAAGCGCTTCCTGATGGAGGAAGTGATGTTGTCCGAGCCGATGGCCAAGCAGGAAGTCGATCGCTATACGTTCCAGGCGCCGGGCCAGGCGACCGCCTACTTCTATGGCTACTCGCGGCTCAATGCGATGCGCACGCGCCTCGAGCTGGCGCTGGCCGGGCGCTTCGACGAGCACCGTTATCACGACTTCATCGTCGCGCAGGGCCCGTTGCCTTTCGACCTGCTGGAGCAAGCCGTCAACGAGGAATTCCTCGGTCGCGCCGCGAGCGGCGGCCAGTAGCAGGGAACAGCGCCGGATGCCGGCCGTTTCCCTTGTGTGAACCACGGCGCAACGGTGAACGGCATGTGTAGGCGAAATCTGCTGGTGGCGACAGCTATTGGCATGGCGTGGAGCGCACTGGCCGCCGCGCAGACAACCGGTGGTGCTCAAGGGGGAGGTGCCCAGGGCACACAAGGCAACAGCACCGCCCAGCCCAACAGCGCTACGCAGCCGACGCAGAGCGCACCGAGCCAGACGACGCCCGTCCGGCAGCCGCGCACTTCGCCGTCGCCGTCCGCTCCGACGCCGGCTTCGGCTTCCAATCCGACGCCGGCTTCGAACGCAACTCCGGTTCCGAATTCGAATTCGATGCCGCAGCAGACGGTGATGCCGAACACGCCAAACGCGGCGCACACCGGCGCTACCAACAACGCCAGCACCGCCAACGCCAACACCGCCAATCGCACGCAGCCCGGCTATGTACCGCCAGCTTCACGCGGCGCCGGTACGACACCGAGTCGCCCGGACTGCTCGACGATGCGCGGCATAGAGAAGTCCGAGTGCGAGCGCCGTGACACTGTGCGCGACGATCTGCCCGCGGGCGTTACCTCGACGCAGCAGCCCAAGCCGCCACGCTAACGCGGCAAAGCGTACGCAATGATGTGACCCCCGAGCGGATCGGGCGGTGTTTTGTCGTCCGACTCCGCCATGCCGAAGCGATCTGCGCCCGGCACCGTGATCAGCACGATCTGCCGTTTCGTCCGCGGTGAGAGATAGCTCATCGGCGTAGCCTGCGCCGGCGCCGGCAGATAGTCGCGCCACAACTCGTCGCCGGTCTTGACGTCGAACGCACGGAAATAGCGATCCATTCCGCCGCCGAAAAAGATCAGTCCGCCGCGGGTGACCATCGAGCCTGCGGCCAGCGGCACACCCATCGGCAAGCGCAGGCCGATCTTGATGCCGAGCGGCCCGCTCTCGTTGGTCGTGCCCAGCCGCTTGTTCCAGACGATCTGCCGCGTCTGCAGATCGATGACGGCGATGCGCCCGTACGGCGGCCGTATGCAAGGCACCTGCAGCGGCGACATGAACATGCGGATGTCGGCGGCGTACGGCGTGCCGAGCTGCAGATAGCGCTTCAGATCTCCCGGCACCTGTTCGCGCGGAATGAGCGCGAGCCGGCTGCCCATGATCAGCGGCGTTGCGACCAGCAGCTGCCGGTCTTCGTCGACGGCAACGCCGCCCCAGTTGAAGCCGCCGGCATTGCCGGGAAACACGAGCGTGCCCGCCACGGACGGCGGCGTGAAGTGACCTTCCCAGCGCATGCGATGGAACTCGCGGCGGCACCACATCTGGTCGAATGGCGTGAGACCCCACATGTCCGCTTCGCCGACGTCCGGCCGGAAGCGCGGCATGCCGGTCGAGAACGGCTGCGTCTTTGCGAGCCACTCGTGCTCGACCGGCCCTTGCGGCACCGGCTGCTCCTCGACGGTCGCGAGTGGCGCGCCGGTGCGTCGATCCAGCAGAAACAGCTCGCCACGCTTGGTCGGTTGCACCAGCGCGGGCACGATGCTGCCGTCCGCCTGCGGCAAGTCGATCAGCGTCGGCTGCGAGGGAACGTCGTAGTCCCACACGTCGTGGTGCACAGTCTGGAAGCTCCAGCGCACCGAGCCATTGGTCACGTCGAGCGCGACGACCGAGCTCGCATACTTCTCCGACTCTGCCGTGCGATGCGCGCCGAAGAAGTCCGGCGTGCTGTTGCCGGTCGGCGCGTAGATGAGTCCGAGCGCGTCGTCATAGCTCATCAAGGTCCAGACGTTCGGCGTGCCGCGCGTGTACTGCTCGCCCTCGGCCGGCTCGGTGTTGACGCCGGGTCGCCCCATGTCCCAGGCCCATGCGAACCTGCCGGTGACGGCGTCGTAGGCGCGCACCACGCCGGAAGGCTCGTTGACCTCGAAGTTGTCCGCGACGCGAGTGCCGACGACCGCGACGTTGCGAGCGATCAGCGGCGGCGTCGTGACGAGATAGATGTTCGGCTTCGCCTCGCCGATGCCTTTCAGCAGATTGACTTCGCCGCCGTTGCCGAAGCTCGGGCAGCGCTCGCCGGTTGCCGCGTCGATGGCCATGAGGCGCGCATCGGTGGTGCCCATGATGATGCGTGCCGGACAATCGCCGTTGTAGCCGTCGGGCGCGCGGTAGTAGCTGACGCCGCGACACGTGCCGTTGAAACCGACTGGCGCAACGCTGAGCTTCGGGTCGAACTCCCAGCGCTTCGCGCCCGTTTCGGCATCGAGCGCGACGACGACGTTCATCGCCGTGCACACGTAGAGCAGCTCGCCGACTTGCAGCGGCGTCGCCTTGAACTGGCCGGTGCGGCCCGTGCGGTAGTGCCAGATTTCTTGCAGCCGGCCGACGTTCGCGGCGTCGATCTGATCGAGAAGCGCGTAGCGCGTGCCATGCGTCGTGTTGCCGTAGTGCTGCCACTCGCCGACGGCCTTTGGCAGAGCGTGCGGCCTCGTGGGATTTCGCGGTGCCAGCTCGTTTACGCTGTTGCGCGAGCCGACGATGAAAATTGCGGCTACGACGAGCGCGCCGGCGGCTGCGATTGCGCGGCGGTGAGCGCTGCCGACCAGCAGCCAAGCACCGAGAACCGTGAGCAAACCCAATCGTGGCGCCAGCGCCCACAGGTCGGTGCCGACTTCGTACAGCGACCACACCAGCGTCGCTACCAGCAGCGCGGCGTAAATGTGCGCACCGTACTGGTTGCCGCGCCAGAGCAGTATTGCTGAGGCGAGCAGCGCGCCGCCCGCCAGTACGTAGTAGATCGAGCCGCCGACCGCAATGAGCTGCACGCCGCCGTACAGGTACGCGATCGCGACGAGCAGAACGATCGCGGCGAAGACCGGGCGACGCATCACTTCGCCTTCGGTCGGAAAGCCAGCAGTACGTTGCCCGGCGCCTGATTGAACTGACCGTAGCCGGAGCCGACGAACAACATGCCAGCGCCTGCGAACACCGACTGACTCTCGATGCTGCCGCCTTTGCCTGCGATGCCGTTCAACGTCGGGAAGTCGCGCAGCGTGTCGTAGTGCCAGACGATTTCGCCGCTCGCGGCGTCGTAGATGTACAAGCGGCCATCGACGGCGCCGGCTACGACGGACTTGTCGATGACCAGCGGCGCGGCGGAAAGTCCGTAGCGCTCGTTACAGAGCGGGAAGCGTTCCTGGCGGCCGTTCGCGCAATCCGGCTGCACCGGCTTGCTCCACAGCACTCTGCCGGTCTCGATGTCGACGGCGTGCATCGCCGGCTGCGGCACGAAGCCCGACACCGGCAGCTGCGGATCGTTGACCGGCGCGAACACGCGCTCGTCATCGATCGCGAGGCCCCAGTGAATGCCGCCGAGCGGCGTGCCCGTGCCGAACGTCTGGCGCCACAGGACTTTGCCTCGATGCTCCGGATCGAGGCCCCACAGGTCGCCGGACTTCTGTCCCGCCAGCAGGATGTCGCGGCCGTCGCGACGCTTGCCGATCACGACGCCGGCGCCGAAGTCGTAATCCTTCAGGACGCTGTCGTCCGCGCTCGGGCAATTCGGGCCGGACTTGGCGGGATCGAACTGGCAGCCGAGGTGCCACACGTCGCGGGCGAGCGCCTGGAAGCTCCACTTCAGCTCGCCGGTCGCGAGGTCGATCGCGAGCACCGCGTCGCTCGTGTCGGTCGCGGGCAGCGAGGTTGCTTGCCCGCTGCCGGAGTAGACCAGGCCGCGCTGCGTGTCGATGGCCGGCGTCGACCAGATCGGCGCGCCGGACGGACCGCGCAGCTTCACGCCGGTAGAGGTGACCTTGCCCGTGTACTTCGCGTCCTCCATCGTGTGCGCAGTCCACAACTTCTGGCCGGTGCTCGCATCGAGCGCGACGACCGCGCCGTGGCCCTCGCAGCATTCGTACTTCGGATCGGCGCCGCGTCCCACGCCGGAGGAAGAGATCGGCACGATGATGCGATTGCCGGTGAGCACCGGCGCGCCCGTGACGGCGCCGAAGGCGTCATGACGCGCTTCGGCTTTCCAGATCGGCGTGCCTGTTCTGGCATCGACGGTGTGGACGTTACCGCGCGCGTCGCCGAACACGAGCGCGAGCTTGCCGCCGCCGAGGTCGCCGTACGAGAGCGAAGAACGCAGCGGCGCGCCGACGTCGTATGCCCACTTCACGCACGCACTGCGCGTGTCGAGTGCGAGCAGCTTGCCGGTCGGCACTGGCGCGTAAAACATCGTCGTGCCGACGATCACGGCGGAAGTACGCAACGACGTGGTCTTCGGGAAGGCGATCGCCCACGCGAGCTCGAGATTGCGCAGGTCCGCGCTGCTCAGTCCCGACTGTTGTGCGCTCAAGCGCCGGCTGTTGCGCGGATCCGTGCCGACCATCGACATTGCGACCGGCTGGCTCAGATCCACGGAGCGCTGGTCCGGCTTGCACATCATGCCCGCGACCCAGTCGGCGCCGCCGCTGTCGGCGGAGGCCAGGTAACCGATGAGCTGGTCGAATTGCTCGCGCGGCACAGCCGATCCCTGTTGCCGCATGATTCCCTCGGTGAGCGTGAAGCGCAGCGCTTGCGCGCTCAGCTGCTGAAGCGCCGCAAGTGCTGGCGCACGAGTGGCGGGCTGGTTATGGCACGCGGCGCAGTACTGCTCATAGACGGCTTTGCCGGGATGCTCGGCGCTGGCGACCTGAGCGGCGGCGAGAACGATCGACGCAAACACAAGCATGGCGAGGCACGCTCTTCTGATTGGTGTGCTCGCGCCCGTGTTTACCGCAACGGGGGGCGCGGTGACGTCAAGAAGCGTCAGCGGCGAGCTGCTCCTCGATCGCCTGTTCCAGTTCCCTGGCCCGCGCCTCGCCGACGTGCATTTCGCCGATCGCGCGGGCCGCGATGCGGCCGCGCTTGTCGATCACGTAGAACGCCGGCCAGTACTGGTTGCTCATCGCGTTCCAATAGGAATAGTCGCCATCGACCATCACCGGGTTGGTGATGCGCTGTTCGCCGACGGCGGTGCGCACGTTGGCGATGGCGCGCTCCTGCGGCAGCTCCGGCGTATGAACGCTGACGATTACGAAATCCTTGTCCGCGTAGTGCTGCTGGATGGTATGCAGCCAGGGCTGGGTGCGTCGGCAGTTGACGCAGTCGAACGCCCAGAACTCGATCAGCACGACCTTGCCGCGCAGCTGGGCGAGGCGCAGCGGCGCGGAATTCAGCCAGTCTGCCTGGCTGGCATGCGTGAACTCCGGGGCCTTGGGAGCGGCTTGTACCGGACCCGCCAGGGCGAGCGCGGCGAGTGCTGTCAGGATGGTGATTCTCATGGGACGAGGATGCACCACCGCTACGTCCGAGGCGAGCCGGCCCCGCCGGCGGCAGCATAAAAGGGGCTGCGGATCCGCCGGCCGGTCTCGCCCGTTGCTCACGGAACCGACGGCGTCGGCGAATGGCCACACACATAGCGACAGCGGTGGACCCTGTCCACGGGCGGCGGTCTGCGGCCTTCAGGTTCCGCCGTAGTGAGCAGTACGTCCGAGCAAGTTATGCTTCGCGACCATTACGCTTTGAGCCCGATGAAATTCATGAAGCCATCGTTCCTGCCCCTGGCCGTTTCCGCCCTGCTGCTCGGCGGCGTCGCTCATGCCGAGGACGGCCACAGCCGCCTGCGCGTCCACTTCTCCAAGTCGTCCGAGACCGACCTCGTGACGGTCGTGGTCGGCGACTTCGAGCGCTCGCCCGAGAACAACTACCTGGTCGGCGCAACCTGGGGTCACGACCTCAGCGACACGCTGTTCGGCCTGCCGATCCCGATGACCTGGCACATCGGCGCGCAGTGGATCAACGAGCGCGGCTACCAGCAGGACGCTTACGGACTGACCAGCTTCGTCAAGGCGAACCATCGCATGCGCGTGCCGTGGACGCAGAAACACATCGACCTCGGTCTGGGCGAGGGGCTGAGCTACGTCTCGCGCATCCCCTCGAGCGAGGAGCGCGACTTCGAGAAGAAGGGTCCGGGAATCCACTCCGAGAAGCTGATGAACTACCTCGAGTGGACCATCGATCTGCCGTTGCGGCAGTTCGATTCGCTCGAGCCGCTGTTCCGCGGCAGCGGCATCGAAGACATGTCGGTCGGCTTCATCGTCTGGCACCGCTCCAGCGTCTTCGGCGTGTTCGCCGAGACCAAGGGCGGCGTCAACTTCATGGGCTTCGGCGTCGAAGCCCGGTTCTAGTTCAAACGGCGCAGACCGAAGCTTTCCCCGGGGCTGTCCCCGGTTCGAGCCCCGACCTGCGCCGCCACCGCCGGTTCAGGGTATGGTCTTGCTCGCCGTGTTCGACGCGGTGCTCTCCGCGCCGGTGGTCGAGTACGCCCGTACACTGAAGTACCAAGTTCCGGCCGCCAGGTTCTCTACGACGTAGCGCGCCGTGCCCGGATTCGCAATCTGGACGGTCTTGTTCAGCGAGCCCGGGCTGTTGCCGTACAGGATCCGGTAGCCCGCCAGGTTCGTCAGCGTCGAGCCGTCCGTGTTACGCGTCGGCGGCGTCCAGCTCAGCGTCGCGGAGCCGGTGGTCGTCGTCGACGACACCACGATTGCGAACGCCGGCAGCGAAGCCGTCAGGCTGCCGTCGCTCACCTTGATGCCGATGTTCGAATACGTGCCGGTCTGCGCGCTGCTCGGCGTGCCCGACAGCTGGCCGGTCACGGTGCTGAACGTCGCCCAGGCGGGCTTGTTGGTGATGCTGAACGCGAGCGTCTTGCCCTCGGGGTCTTTCGCCGTGG
>DATBKP010000039.1:0-3633 GCA_036555785.1 Steroidobacteraceae bacterium | reverse complement strand
TGCCGAGCTCGAATGGAATCAGCTTGGCGATCGAATCGGCGAAGCCGTAGCTCTGACCGAACACGCGCGCAACATCGCGCACCACTGCCTTCGCGGCCATCGTGCCGTAGGTGATGATCTGCGAGACGCGCTCGCGGCCGTAGCGATCCGCTACGTACTCGATGACCCGGTCGCGGCCGTCCATGCAGAAGTCGACGTCGAAGTCCGGCATCGAGACGCGCTCGGGATTGAGGAAGCGCTCGAACAGCAGGTCGTAGCGCAGCGGATCCAGATCGGTGATGCCGATCGCGTAGGCGACCAGCGAGCCGGCGCCGGAGCCGCGCCCGGGACCGACCGGCACGCCGTTCTCGCGCGCCCAGCGGATGAAGTCGGCGACGATCAGGAAGTAACCCGCGAAGCCCATCTGGCAAATGACGCTCAGCTCGCTCGCGAGGCGCTGCTCGTACTCCGGACGCTCGATCGCGCGTCCCTGCACGACAGTGCTGCTCAGGCGCTGCAGGCGCTCCACGAGTCCGCGCTGTGCCTGTTCGCGCAAGTAGTCCTCGGTGCTGAGATTGCCGGGCACCGGATAGGCCGGCAGCACCGACTTGCCGAGCTTCAGCTCCAGGCTGCAGCGGCGCGCGATCTCGAACGAGTTGGCGATCGCCTCGGGAACGTCCTCGAACAGCTTCGCCATCTGCCGCGGCGACTTCAGGTATTGCTCGGTGCTGTAGCGCCGCCGCCGCTTGGCATCGCCGAGCAGGGCGCCGTCGTGAATGCACACACGCGCTTCGTGGGCTTCGTAGTCGTCCGCGCGAATGAAGCGCACGTCGTTGGTCGCGACGACCGGCACGCCATGGTGCGCAGCGAGGTCGAGCGCGCCCTGGATGTAGCGCTCCTCGCCTTCGCGCTTGGTTCGCTGCAGCTCGATGTAGTAGCGATCGCCGAACAGGGCGAGCCAGCTCTCCAGCGCCTTGCGCGCATCGGCATCGCGGGCATTGAGCAGCGCGCGACCGACATCGCCGTCGCGCGCGCCGGACAGCGCGATGAGTCCGACGAGGTCGGCGGCTTCCAGCCATGAGCGCTCGACGGTCGCGATCCCGCGGTGCTGGCCTTCGAGATACGAGCGGCTCACGAGCCGGGTGAGATTGCGATAGCCGATCTCGTTCTGACACAGCAGCACCAGCGTCGACGGCTCGGCGCGCTCGCCATGCTCGCGCACGCGCAGATCGACGCCGACGATCGGCTTCACGCCGGCCGCCTGCGCCGCCTTGTAGAACTTGACCATCGCGAACAGGTTGCCCTGGTCGGTCAGCGCGACCGCCGGCATGCCCGCCGCGCCCACCGCATCCATCAGGCCCGGCGCGCCGCTGCCTTCGCTCTGGATGCGCACCACGCTGTCGACGAGCGAATACTCGGTGTGCAGATGGAGGTGAACGAACATGGACTAGATGTGAATGCCGGCTGCGGCGACGCGCACCGGCTCGAAGCTGCGCCGATGGATCGGCGACGGGCCGTACTTGCCGAGCGCGGCGAAATGCTCCGGCGTGCTGTAGCCCTTGTGCGCGGCGAAGCCGTACTGCGGATAGATCGTGTCGAGGCCGACCATCATCGCGTCGCGCGTCACCTTGGCGAGGATCGAAGCGGCGCCGATGCAGATGCGGCGCGCATCGCCGTCGACGATCGCTTCGAAGCTGCACTCCAGCGACAGGCCGACGAACGACGGACAGCGGTCGCCGTCGATCTGCACGTGCGCCGGGCGCACCGTCAGCCCGAGCAAGGCGCGACGCATCGCGAGGTAGGTCGCCTGCAGGATGTTGAGCGTGTCGATCTCCTCGACGTCGGCCCAGGCAACCGACCAGGCCAGCGCGCCGTCGCGGATCTTGAACGCGAGCTCCTCGCGCTCTTCGGGCTCGACGACCTTGGAGTCGCGGATGCCGCGGATGCGCCGCCGCGGGTCGAGGATCACCGCGGCCGCGACCACCGGGCCGGCCAGCGGCCCGCGTCCCGCCTCGTCGACGCCGGCCCGCAGGCCCGGCATGGCGAGATCGAAACTCACTTGCGCAGTCATGGAGCTCGTATCAACTCGACAATGGCTTCCGCGGCGCGCGCACTCGCGTCGCGCCGCAGGGTCTCGTGGATGGATGCGAAAGTTTGCACGAGCTGATCGCGATCGGCACGCTCCAATTGCGCCAGCACCGCCGGGCCCAGGACGTCCGCACGCACCTCGTCGTTGAAATACTCCGGCACCACCCGCCGCCCGGCGAGCAGGTTCGGTTGCGCGAAGAACGGCGCCTTGAAGAGTTTCAACGTCTTAAGCAGAAAAGTTGTGAGCGCGCTGAGCCGGTAGGCCACCACCATCGGGCGCTTGACGAGCGTCGCCTCGAGCGTCGCCGTGCCGGACGCGAGCAGGACGACGTCGCTTGCCGCCATCACCTGCTGCGCGTTGCCGTCGACCAGCTCTACGCGCTCGTGCACACCGGCCGCTGCCAGCGCCGCCGCGAACGTGCGGTGCGCCGCTTCGTTGGCGAGCGCGGCGACGAACTTCATCGCCGGACGCTGCCGCTGCAGCCAGGCGACCGTTGCCGCGAAATCCGGACTCAGCCGTGCAACTTCGCCTTGCCGGCTGCCGGGCAGCAGCGCGACGTATGCGCCTTCCCGCTCCAGCCCCAGCGCTGCACGCGCTGCCAGCGGATCGAGATGCAGCGGAATCTGATCCGCCAGCGGATGACCGACGAACACCGCGCGGACGCCGTGTTCGTCGTAGAAGCGCTTTTCGAACGGCAGCAGGCACAGCACCAGGTCGACGGCGCGGCCGATCGTCTTCACCCGCCCCTGGCGCCAGGCCCAGATCTGCGGACTGACGTATTGCACGGTGCGGATCGAGTGCGCCTTCAGCTGCGGGGCGAGCCGCAGGTTGAACTCCTTGGCGTCGACGCCGACGTAGACATCGGGTCGTTCGGCGAGCACGCGCGCGCGCAGGTTGCGCCGGATGCGCAACAGGCGCGGCAAGTGCGGCAGAACCTCGACCAGGCCCATCACCGCCAGCTCCTCGGCGCGCTCCCAGGCTTCGCAGCCGGCGGCGATCATGCGCGGCCCGGCAATGCCGGCAAACCGTGCGCCGGGCAGCCGCGCCCGCAAGGCTTCGATCAGGTGTGCGCCGAGATTGTCGCCCGAGGTTTCGCCGGCGACGAGAACGATGCAGAGCTGACGGGCCCCGGGCCCGCTCAACGCACGATCCCCACGCGCTCGCGTCGCGGCGTGGAATCGTTGAGGAATGCGACCAGCGGCTCGAGCTCGGGCTGCTCCGCCGCGCGCTGCACGAGCTGCTCGGTCGCCTCCTGCAGCTTCAGCTGCGAGCGATAGAGGATGCGATACGCGTCGCGGATGTGCCGGATCTGCTCGGCCGTGTAGCCGCGCCGCTTGAGCCCTTCGGAGTTCACGCTGTGCGGCTCGGCTGGCCGGCCCACTGCCATCACGAACGGCGGGACGTCGCGCGTCACGGCGGTGTTGTTGGCGATGAATGCATGCGCGCCAACCTTGCAGAACTGGTGCACGCCGGAGAAGCCGCCCATGTGCACCCAGTCGCCCATCTCGACGTGCCCGCCGAGCGTCGCGTAGTTCGCGAACACGCAATGCGAGCCGATGACGCAA
>DATBKP010000038.1:0-13384 GCA_036555785.1 Steroidobacteraceae bacterium | reverse complement strand
AGCCGCCTGCCGCCGGACGTTCATCTGCCGCATCCCTACGGCATCATCGTGCATCCGCAAGCAGTGATCGGCCGGCGCGTGACGCTGATGCAGCAGGTCACGATCGGTGGTCGTGATCATCGCGAGAACATCGCACCGCTGATCGGCGACGACGTCTACATCGGTGCCGGCGCGCGCGTGCTCGGCGACGTCCGCATCGGCCAGGGTGTCGTGATCGGCGCCAACGCGGTCGTGACGCGCGACATTCCGCCCGGGGTCACGGTGGTCGGCGCCAACCGTATCGTTGCGACACCCCGCAAGCCGCGCGCGGATGACGCGACCGACGACGTCGAGGTTGCGCGGTTCCCGGTCGGCGTCCACCGCGGCCCGCGCGCCGGACGAAACAACTAAATCGAAATGGGGACATTCCTCATTTCCTGCATCCCGGGCGGTCGTCGAGGGTTGCGGAAAATGAGGAATGTCCCCATTTCGGCTACACTAGCCGGCCTTTGAGCGGGCCGACAGCGGCCTTCTTCTTCAGATAAGACAGGAACTTGCGAGCGCAATGAGCGACTCTTTACGAGCCTTGCTCGACTCCACGCCGCTATCAGGCGGCAACGCCCCCTACGTCGAATCCCTGTACGAGCAGTATCTGGCGGACCCGGCCTCGGTCGAGCCGGTGTGGCGCGATTACTTCAAGAGCCTCGGCGGCGGCAGCGACGCGGCGCATGGGCCGATTCGCGAGGCACTCGCGCAGCGCGCGGCGCGGCCCGCGGTCGCGACTCCTGCGCCGGCTCCGGCCGCCACGAGCGATATCTCGTCGAAGCAGGCCTCGGTCGCGCGACTGGTGCAGGTGTACGCGAATCGCGGGCACCTCGTTGCCGACATCGATCCGCTCGGTCTGATGCAGCGGCCGGTGCCGGAAGTGCTGGAGCTCGGGCATTTCGGCCTGGGCGAAGCCGATCTCGATACCGAGTTCTACACCGGCAGCCGCACCGAGGCGATCGCGAAGCGCATGAAGCTCCGCGACATCGTCGCGCAGCTGCGCCACATCTACTGCGGCACGATCGGCGCGGAGTTCGCGCACGTATCGGATTCGAAGGAGCGCCTGTGGTTGCAGAACCGCTTCCAGGAAGGCCGCGTTCAGCACCGCTTCTCGAACGACGAGCGCCGCACGCTGCTGCGTCACCTGACCGCGGCGGAAGGGCTCGAGCGCTATCTCGCGACGAAATATCCGGCGCAGAAGCGCTTCTCGCTCGAAGGCGGCGATGCGCTCATCCCGCTGCTCGACGACCTGATCCAGCAGGGCGGCCAGCGCGGCATCGAGGAGATCGTGATCGGCATGGCGCATCGCGGCCGTCTCAACGTGCTGGTCAACGTCGTCGGCAAGTCGCCGCAGCAACTGTTCTCGGAGTTCGAGGGCAAGTACGACGCGAATCACATGCGCGGCTCGGGCGACGTCAAGTATCACAAGGGCTTCTCGACCGACATCCGCACGCCGGCCGGCAACGTGCACGTGGCGCTGGCGTTCAATCCTTCGCATCTCGAAGTCGTCAACCCGGTCGTGGAAGGCTCCGTGCGCGCCCGCCAGCAACGTTGCAACGACGTCAAGGGCGACAAAGTCGCGGCGGTGCTGATCCACGGTGATGCAGCGTTCGCCGGGCAGGGCGTCGTGATGGAAACGCTGCAGATGTCGCAGGCGCGCGGCTTCTACACCGGCGGCACGCTGCACCTGATCATCAACAACCAGGTCGGCTTCACGACCTCCGATCCGCGCGACGCGCGCTCGACGCTCTACTGCAGCGACGTCGCCAAGATGATCGAGGCGCCGATCTTCCACGTGAACGGCGACGACGTCGAAGCCGTCGTGTTCGTGGCACGTCTCGCGATGGATTACCGCATGACCTTCCACAAGGACGCCGTGATCGACCTGGTGTGCTATCGCAAGCTGGGCCACAACGAGGCCGACGAGCCGGCGGCGACGCAGCCGCTCATGTACCAGAAGATCCGCGGCCAGCAGACGCCGCGTCAGATCTACGCGAACCGGCTGACGCAGGAACGCGTGCTGACGATGGCTGACGCCGACGCGCTGGTGGACGAATACCGCCGCGAGCTCGACGAGGGCAAGTCGCAGGCGAAGCATGCGCTCGGCCTGATCGGCAACAAGCACACGGTCGACTGGAGCAAGTACCAGCACGCGGACTGGAACGAAGTGGTGCAGACCGGCGTGCGCGTCGAGCAGCTGCGCGAGCTCGCCACCAAGCTGACGACGCCGCCGTCGAACATCACGCTGCATCGGCAGGTTGCGCGCATCGTGCAGGATCGCGAGAAGATGGCGGCGGGCCAGCTGCCGCTCGACTGGGGCTTCGCCGAGAACCTTGCCTATGCGACGCTGCTGACCGAAGGCTACGAAGTCCGCCTGGTCGGTCAGGACAGCGGTCGCGGCACGTTCTTCCATCGCCATGCGGTGTGGCACTGCCAGCAGCGTGGCGAGACGTATATCCCGCTGAAGAACCTGTCGCCGAGCCAGCCGCGCTTCACCGTGATCGATTCGCTGCTGTCGGAAGAGGCGGTCGTCGGCTTCGAGTACGGCTTCTCGACGACCGAGCCCAACTGCCTGACGCTGTGGGAGGCGCAGTTCGGCGACTTCGTGAACGGCGCGCAGGTCATCATCGACCAGTTCATCAGCTCCGGCGAAGCGAAGTGGGGCCGCCTGTCGGGTCTGACTCTGCTGCTGCCGCATGGCTACGAAGGGCAGGGCCCGGAACATTCGTCCGCGCGCCTCGAACGCTTCCTGCAGCTGTGCGCCGAGCACAACATGCAGGTGTGCGTGCCTTCGACGCCGGCGCAGATGTTCCACATGCTGCGGCGGCAGATGCGCCAGGACTTCCGCAAGCCGCTCATCGTCATGACGCCGAAGAGCCTGCTGCGTCACAAGCTGTCGGTGTCGCCGCTCGAGGATCTGACGCGCGGCAGCTTCCGCCGTCTCATCGACGAAGTCGACGACGTGCAGCCGGCCAAAGTGACGCGCGTCGTATTCTGCTCGGGCAAGGTGTACTTCGATCTGCTGGAGTCGCGTCGCACGGACGGCTTGCACAACGTCGCGATCGTGCGCGTCGAGCAGCTCTATCCGTTCCCGGCCGAGGACTATGCGGCGGCGATCCGCAAGTACTCACAGGCGCGTGAGATCGTCTGGTGCCAGGAGGAGCCGCAGAACCAGGGCGCGTGGTACCAGGTCCGTCACCGGCTCAACGAGCCGCTGGCGCGCGAGCATCGACTGCTGTACGCCGGTCGCGCACCGGCCGCGGCGCCTGCGACGGGCATCGCCCAGATGCACATGGATCAACAGAAGCAGCTCGTCGACGCAGCGCTGCGCTCCACCAGTGCCGAGGAGACGCTGCAGCAGACGAGCCGCCTGCGCGCGGCCGGCGAGAAGTAGGAAGAATAAAGATGAGTATCGAAGTCAAGGTTCCGCAGTTGCCCGAGTCCGTCACCGACGCAACGCTGGTCGCCTGGCACAAGAAGCCCGGCGAGCCGGTCGGCCGCGACGAGAATCTGGTCGACCTGGAGACCGACAAGGTCGTGCTGGAAGTGCCGGCGCCCTCGGCGGGCGTGATCAAGGAGATCAAAGTCGAGAACGGTGCCACGGTCACGAGCGGCCAGGTGCTGGCGATCCTCGAGGAAGGCGCGGGTGCCGCGGCTGCGAAGCCGGCGGCCACGCAGGCGTCAGCGCCCCCACCCCAGCCCTCCGCCGCAAGCGGGGGAGGGAGTGCAGCGAAACTCGCGCCTGCAGCCAAACGCATGGTCACCGAGAACAAGCTCGACGCCGCTCAG
This sequence comes from Steroidobacteraceae bacterium, assembly GCA_036555785.1. Lineage (GTDB taxonomy): Bacteria > Pseudomonadota > Gammaproteobacteria > Steroidobacterales > Steroidobacteraceae > Steroidobacter. The sequence goes on along the minus strand of DATBKP010000038.1, from coordinate 9,571 downwards.
ATCGCCGGCAGCGGCCGCGACGGCCGCATCAGCAAGGGCGATGTCATTCAGCACATGGCCGCCGGCAAGGAACCAGCACCTGCTCCCAAAGCAGCGAAGCCGGCGCCCGCCGTGAAGTTGCCCGCGCCCACTGGCGCGCGCACTGAACAACGTGTGCCGATGACGCGTCTGCGCGCTCGTATTGCGGAGCGTCTCGTGCAGGCCCAGTCGACAGCCGCGATGCTGACGACGTTCAACGAAGTCGACCTGACGGCAGTCAACGAGATCCGCGCGCGTTACAAGGACAAGTTCGAGAAGACGCACGGGGTGAAGCTGGGCTTCATGTCGTTCTTCGTCAAGGCGTCTATCGAAGCCCTGCGGCGCTTCCCGGCGGTCAACGCTTCGCTCGACGGCAACGACATCGTCTATCACGAGTTCTACGACATCGGCGTCGCGGTCTCGACCGACCGCGGTCTGATGGTGCCGGTGCTGCGCAATGCCGAGATGATGAGCTTCGCCGAGATCGAAGTCGCCGTCGGCGCCTACGCGCAGAAGGCGCGCGAGGGCTCGATCACGCTGGAAGAGCTCACCGGCGGCACGTTCACGCTCACCAACGGCGGCGTGTTCGGCTCGCTGATGTCGACGCCGATCCTGAATCCGCCGCAGGTCGCGATCCTCGGCATGCACAAGATCCAGGAGCGGCCGATGGTCGTGAACGGCGAGATCAAGGTGCGTCCCATGATGTACCTGGCGCTCACCTACGATCACCGCATCGTCGACGGCCGCGAGTCGGTGCAGTTCCTGGTCGCGATCAAGGACGCGCTGGAAGATCCGGCGCGCCTGCTGTTGCAATTGTAAAAACAAGCGAGTCTTCATGTCCCAGTACGACGTCATCGTCATCGGCGGCGGTCCCGCCGGCTATCCCTGCGCCATCCGCGCCGGCCAGAACAAGCTCAAGGTCGCGTGCATCGACGAGTGGCAGAACAAGGACGGCTCCTACGCGTTCGGCGGCACCTGTCTCAACGCCGGCTGCATTCCGTCGAAGGCGATGCTCGAGTCTTCCGAGCTGTTCCATCGCGCGCAGCACGAGTTCGCCGTGCATGGCGTGAAGATCGGCAACGTCGAGCTGGATCTTGCGGCCATGCAGAAGCGCCGCGCACAGATCGTCAAGCAGTCGACCCTCGGTATCGCCGGGCTGTTCAAGGGCGCGGGTGTGACGGGCCTGCAGGGCCACGGCAAGCTGCTGAGCGGCAACCGCGTCGAGTTCACCGGCAAGGACGGCAAGAAGGAGGAGCTGACTGCGAAGCACGTGGTGCTCGCGGCAGGCTCGGCGCCGATCGAGCTGCGCAGCCTGCCGTTCGACGGCAAGCAGATCGTGGATTCGTGGGGTGCGCTGGAATTCGACGCCGTGCCGAAGCGCCTCGGCGTGATCGGTGCGGGCATCATCGGCCTGGAGCTCGGCAGCGTGTGGCGTCGCCTCGGTGCGGAAGTCGTAGTGCTGGAAGCGCTGGAAGCGTTCCTGCCGGCAGCGGACGGTGCGGTATCGAAGGAAGCGCTCAAGCACTTCAAGAAGCTCGGGCTCGACGTGCGGCTCGGTGCGAAAGTCACCGGCGCCGACAAGGGTGCGAGCGGCGTGAAGCTGAAGTACACCGATGCCAAGGGCGAGCAGAGCGTGGAAGTCGACAAGGTGGTCGTGGCGATCGGCCGGCGGCCGTATTCCAAGGACCTGCTCGGCGAAGGCACCGGCGTGCAGGTCGACGAGCGCGGCTTCGTCACCGTCGATCACGAGTGCCGGACCGCAGCCGCCAATGTGTGGGCGGTCGGCGACCTGGTGCGCGGACCGATGCTCGCGCACAAAGGCAAGGAAGAGGGCGTGATGGTCGCGGACCTGATCGCCGGCAAGATCGCGGAAGTGAACTACAAGGCGATTCCGTCGGTGATCTACACCGCGCCCGAGATCGCCTGGGTCGGTCTCACCGAGGAAGAGGTCAAGAAGAGCGGGCGGCCGTACAAGACCGGCTCGTTCCCGTTCCTGGCGAGCGGCCGCGCCCGCGCCATGGAGGCGACCGCGGGCTTCTGCAAGGTCGTCTCCGCGAGCGACGACGACGAGATCCTCGGCGTGCACATCATCGGGCCGATGGCCGGCGAGCTGATCGCCGAAGCGGTGCTGGCGATGGAGTACTCGGCGAGCACCGAGGACCTGCAGCGGACCATGCACGCGCATCCGACGCTGTCCGAGGCCCTGCACGAGGCGGCGCTGAACGCGGATAAGATTGCAATAGATTTTCCAAATAAATAGAACGGAAGTGACACAGGTGACATAGGTGACACAGGTAAGAACGTTCTGTCCTGTGTCACCTGTGTCACTTGTGTCACTTGCGTCACTTGTGTGACCCTCGCCTCCCTCACAGGAGGCCTCAATGCTCAAGATTTACGGTCATCCCGGCTCGCGCGCCGCACGTCCGCTATGGGTGTGTCGCGAGCTCGGCCTGCAGTACGAGCACGTTCCGACGCACTTCGCCGACGGCGGCACGAAGTCGCCGGAATTCCTGGCGATCAATCCGGCGGGGCGCATTCCCGCGATCGACGACGACGGCTTCCGGCTCGCCGAGTCGATGGCGATCAACATCTACCTCGCGAAGAAGCACGGCGGCGAGCTCGCCCCGCAATCGCTCGAAGACGAGGCGTGCATGCTGCAGTGGTCGTTCTGGGCGATGACCGAGGTCGAAAAGCCGCTGGTGACGCTGTTCATGCAGCGCTTCGAGGTGGCGCCGGGCAGCGAGCTGGAAAAGTACTTCCTCGAGCGCAGCCCGAAGAATCCGGCGACTGAGCAAGCGGCGCTCAGGGCGGTCGAGCAGCCGTTGACGGTGCTGAATGGTCACCTGGCGAACCGCGAATATCTGCTCGGCTCCAGCTTCACGCTCGCCGACCTGAACGTCGCGTCGGTGTTGTCGATGGGCCTGGCGGCGAAGTTCGATTACAGCCCGTATCCACACGTACAGCAGTGGTTGAGCCGCTGCCTCGCACGCCCGGCGGCGCGGCCGCCGAAGAAGTCATGAGCGGCGCGGATCCTGTCGCCGGGAAGTCCGGCGTGAACCCGGACGCACTGCTGTCGCGCGAGCTCGGGGTGCGTCAGTTCGCCGCGAACATCTTCAACTACACCGTCGGCAGCGGCATCTTCTCGCTGCCGGCATTCGCCGTGATCGGCCTCGGCGGCGCGGCGCCGCTCGCATACGTCGCGTGCGCGATCGTCATTGCCCTGGTCGTGCTGTGCTTCGCGGAGTCCGGCAGTCGCGTTTCATCGACGGGCGGCGCCTATGCGTACGTCGAAACGGCGCTCGGGCCGATGGCTGGCTTTGTCGCCGGATGCCTGGTCTTTACGACGGGGTGGTTCGCAGCGGCAGCGGCTATCACTGCGGTCGTGCGCTCGCTCCTCGCGCTCACGAGCGGCGCGCCGGGTTGGGTCACGCAAGTGTTGATGCTGGTCTGTGTGGCGATTTTGGTAACGCTCAATATGCGCGGCGTGCGCAGCGGAGCGCGCTTGCTCCAGACGATCACCGTCGTGAAGCTGGTGCCCTTGCTGGTATTCATCGTCATCGGCGTGTTCTTCATCGACACCGGCAATCTCGCCTGGGCGAGCGTGCCCGCCGCCAGCACGGTGCTCAACACCGCGGGCATCATGATCTACGCGTTCTCGGGCATCGAAGGCGCCACCGTACCGAGCGGCGAAGTGAGGAATCCGGCGCGCACCGTGCCGCGGGCGATCTTGCTGGCACTCGGCGCCGCCACCGTCATGTATCTCGCGATTCAGTTCGTGGCACTCGGCATCATGGGGCCCGCGCTGGCAAACACTGGTAACACCCCGCTGGCCGAAGCCGCGGGAGTGGCGCTCGGCCCGGTCGCGCGTACGATCATGATTGTCGCCGCCGTGGTTTCGATGTTCGGCTACCTGAGCGCCAACGTGCTGTCGGAGCCGCGCGGCTTGTTCGCCATGAGCCGCGACGGCTTCCTGCCGCGAGTGTTGACGTCGGTGCATCCGCATTTCCGCACTCCGAACCTGGCGATCGGCATCTACGGCGTGATGGTCGCCACGGTCGCGCTCGTGGGCAGCCTGCTGACAGAGATTGACGGCTTCAAGTGGCTCACGGTGTTCGCGAACCTGGCCGCGCTGGCGTTGTACTTCCTGTGCGCCATTGCGACGCTGGTGCTGCGCAAGCGCGACGTGCGCATGGATGGGCAGCCGTTCGTGATCCCCGGCGGACCGCTGGTGCCGGTCGCTGCACTGGTGGCGGTCGTCTGGCTGTTCTACGAAACCGTCAGCGGCAAGGACGGGGGCGATCAGCTCAAGGGCATGATCATCGCGCTCGCGGTCATCTTCGCGCTGTACGGGCTGCGTGCGTTGCGTAACAGGACGAAGCCGCCAGCGACGGTGACGGCGGAATAGCATGCTGCAGCGGCACCCGTTGCTCCTGGCGGAGTGGCTTGCGGTGCGCAACCTCGTAACCCGCGCCCGTGCGCATCTGCTCGCTGTCGTCGCGGCAGGCGCCGGGATCATCGTCGCGTCCGCCGTCGTCCTGCTGGCGTTGCGTTCGCAGTTTCCGGCGATGTTCGCCGCGCTGCTGTCCTATCGAGTACTGGTGCTGGTGGCGGTTGCTGTCTACGCAGTTCTTGCGGTGAGCGGGCAGCGACGACGCGCGGAAGTGCGCTACACGCAATTCTGGCTGGCCGCCGCGCCGGTGAAGCAATACAGCCGCACGCTCGCGATCCTGGTGGTCGCCTTGTTGCCGCTCGTGGCCCAGTTGCTCGCAGCGTGCGCATTGCTCGCGGTGATGGGAGTCGCCAGCGGCGTGGATCCGAGCACGGTCGGCGAAACGATGCTCTGGATCGCCGGCGGCGTTGCCATCGGCGCGGTGATCGGCTGGTGGTCCGCGCGTCGCGCGCACGCCAACGCGCTCGAAGGCTCGCGCTATGTCCGCCAGGCGCGTGAGCGGCAGGAGACGGTGCCGTCGACAGCGGCCCTGTCGGGCTGGCCGCTGGCGCAAGTTCGCGCGTGGGGCCGGCCGGACAATCTGCGAATCCTGTTGATGGTCGCGATGCTCGCCGTCCAGGCGGGCTCGTCCGCACTCGTCGGGCTGAGCGTCGTGGCGATCTGGCTGCTCGGCGGCTATCTGGCGGGTCTGCTAATGGCGGTGTTGCAGACGGCGAGTGCGGCTGCCCGCTGGTTGCGCTCCACGCCGCTTCCGTTCGCGCAGTTCGCCTGGGCCGTGACGCGCCGGGCCCTGCTGTACCAGGTCGTTGCCACTGCGGTTGCGGTCGTATTGATGTTGATCCTGGGCTCGCCATTGCTCCCGGCGCTGTACGTCGGCGCATTGTGGCTGGCCATCGTGCTGCTCGCTTGCAGCATCGCTGTGGCCGAGAGTTATCGTGCGCGCACGCCGATCACGCGGATCGTGCTGTCCTTTGCCGCCGTGGCAGTCGTCGAAGCGCGCGAGCATGGCTGGTCGATTCCTCTGGCGGCAGTGCTGGCCGCCTGGCATTTGCGGGCGGGAGCGAAGACATGACTGCAATCGTGCTGGACGTGCGCGACGTGCATGCGCGTTACGGGAAGAGCGAGGTGCTGCGCGGAGTCACTCTGCAGATCCGTGCCGGCCAGTGGTTCTGCCTGCTCGGACCGAATGGCGTCGGCAAGAGCACGCTGCTTCATTGCGTCGCCGCGCGGCTCGCGCCGAAGAGCGGCGATATCGCCGTGTGCGGGCATTCGGTGCGCACGCAGACGGTCGAAGCGAAGCACAAGCTCGGCTACGGGTGTGCTCCGGAGCAGCTCCCGGGGTTGCTCACCGGCCGGCAGTGCCTGGAGGTGTACGCGAGTGCGAAAGGACTCGAGCGCATCGATCCGGAGGTCGTCGAACTGGGCAACGCGCTGAAGTTCAGCGCCTACCTCGACCGGTTCGTCGACACGTATTCGCTCGGCACGCGACAGAAACTGTGCGTCCTGCTGGCGCTGCTGGGCGAGCCGGCGCTCGTCGTGCTCGACGAAGCGTTCAACGGCCTGGATCCCGGCAGCGCGCTGCTGGTCAAGCGCCACCTGCAGCAGCGCCTGGCTGCGAACCGCTGCGGCGTGCTGCTGGCGACGCATTCGCTGGATATCGTCGAGCACTATGCGGACAAAGCGGCGTTGCTGCTGGACGGGCGGATCGTCCGCGAATGGGGTGCCGGTGAGATCGCGGAAGTGAGGAAAGCCGGCAGCTTCGAAGAAGCATTGGTGATGGAGGTGATGAGGTGATGAGCGTGATGCGCCGCCATCACCTTCATCACCTTCATCACCTTCATCACGCTCATCACGCCCATCACTACGCCTTCCTCCTCGCACTCACGATGTTCGGCAGCCCCTGAATCCTGCCGAGCATGCGCGACAACTCCTCCAGGTCGTGAACGGTGATGCGCAACGCGATCTCGGCGACGCCCTCGCGCTCGTCGGTGGTCACGTTCATCGCCTGGATGTTGATCTTCGAATCGGCGAGCACCGCACTGATGTCACGCACCAGCCCGCGGCGGTCGAAGGCGCGCACCACCACGTCGATCGGGAACGCGCGCTCGCCCTGCTCGCCCCACTCGACGGCGATGACGCGTTCCGGATGCGACGCCTGCAGCCGGCGGAAGCTCGCGCAGTCCTCGCGGTGGATGCTGACGCCCCGACCCATGGTGATGTAGCCCGCGATGCTCTCCGGCGGCACCGGGCCGCAGCAGCGCGCGAAGCTCGACAGCAGGTCGCCGACGCCTTCGATCGTGATGCCCGAGGTTTCCTTGGCGCTGACCGACGGCCGCCGCGCCACCGGCGAGGGCAGCTCCTGCGGCTTGGCACGGCGCTGCACGGCGCCGCTGATCTGAGCCACGTTGATCTCGCCTTCGCCGATCGCGAGATACAGCTGCTCGGCGCTCGTGCAATTGAACTCGCCGATCAGCTCCGGGAGCGTGACGCTGTGGATCGCGAGCCGCTGCAGCTCGCGCTCCAGGATCTGCTTACCCTGCTGCCGGTTCTGCTCTTCGTCGAGCTTGCGGAACCAGGCGCGCACCTTGCTGCGGTTCCGCGGCGAAGCCAGATAGCCGAGCGACGGCACCAGCCAGTCGCGACTCGGATTGCGCTGCTTGCCCGTGACGATCTCCACCTGGTCGCCGTTCGCCAGCACCGTGTCGAGCGGCACCATGCGGCCGTTGACCTTGGCGCCACGGCAGCGATGGCCGAGGTCAGTGTGCACGTGATAGGCGAAGTCCAGCGGCGTGGAGCCGCGTTGCAGCTCGATGACCTCGCCGCGCGGCGACAGCGCATAGACGCGATCCTCGAACACTTCCGCGCGCACGCGCTCGAGGAAATCGCCCTCGCTCTCCTGGCGCTCTCCCGGCTCGAGCAGCTGGCGCAGCCAGACGATCTTCTGCTCGTAAGCGGGGTCGGCGCGGCCGCCTTCCTTGTAACGCCAGTGCGCGGCGACGCCGAGCTCGGCGTGCTCGTGCATCTCGCGGGTGCGGATCTGGATCTCCAGCGGCAGCTTGCCGGGGCCGATCACCGCCGTGTGCAGCGAGCGGTAGGCGTTGTCCTTCGGTGTCGCGATGTAGTCGTCGAACTCGCCGGGAATGTAGTGCCACAACCCGTGCACGACCCCGAGCGCCGCGTAGCAATCGGCAATCGTGGCCACCAGGACGCGCACCGCGCGCACGTCGAACACCTGGTCGAACGACAGACCCTTGCGCTGCGACTTGCGCCAGATGCTGTAGATGTGTTTCGGCCGGCCGGCGATGTCGGCGTCGATCTGGGCCTTGGCCAGCTCGGCGCGCAGCAGTGCGATCACGTCGTCGATGTAACGCTCGCGGTCACCGCGCTTGGCCGCGAGCCAGCTGGCGACGCGCTTGTAGTTGTCGGGCTCGAGGTAGCGGAAGCTCCAGTCTTCCAGCTGCCATTTGATCTGCCACACCCCGAGCCGGTTCGCGAGCGGCGCGTAGACCTGCCGCGTCTCGTAGGCGAGCCGCTGGCGCTCGGCCTCCGGCGCGTCCTTGCTCGCGCGCAGCTTGTGGAGCTGCGCGGCCAGCTTGATCAGCACCAGTCGCGGATCGGTGACGATCGCGAGCAGCATCTTGCGCAGTCCTTCGGACTGGTTGCCCGATGCCGACGTCGAAGCACCGGCCGGCGCGGCCAGATTGAGAGAGCCCAGCCGCAGCAGCTCGGTCGCGATCCGGGCCGCGGTCGGACCTGCCAGCGCTTCCGCGCGCGCCGACGGCAATGCATTCGCATCGAGCAGCGCGAACAGCATCGCGCCGGTCCGGATGTCCTCGTCCTCGGTCAGCTCCGCGACGATGTCGACGATTGCACGACCGCTGGCGACGGCGCGCTCGTCGGTCGCTTGCTGAGCGATGCTTTCGAGGGATGACATGAACGTGTCGGTTCGAGAGGGCTACGGCTATGATACGAGGCTGTAGGCGGTAGGCTGTAGGCTGTAGCCAGAACCCAAATGAAGAGCTCTCTTTTCTGGCTACAGCCCACAGCCTACAGCCTACAGCCTGCAAAATCGGGAGGTCACGTTGCGTAGGCTCAGGCGTCCACAAAGCTTGGCGGCATTGGCGCTGCCGCAGCGTCCGGGCGCGTTGCCAGCCCAGGTGCGGATCCTCGGCCTCGACCCCGGGTCGCAGCGCACCGGCTACGCGATCGTCGAAACGCAGGCGACGCGCGTGGCCTACATCGTCAGCGGCGCGATCCGCACGCGCGGCGAGTCGCTCGCCGAGCGCCTGCAGGAGATTTTCAGCGGCGTCGAAGCGCTCGCCAGCGAGTTTCGTCCCGACGAGGTGGCGATCGAGCGGGTGTTCATGCATCGCAACGCCGACAGCGCCCTCAAGCTCGGCCAGGCGCGCGGGGCGGCGCTGAGCGCGACGTTCGCGACGCGGCCGCGGGTATTCGAGTACGCGCCGCGCGAGGTGAAGCTCGCGGTCGTCGGCACCGGCGGCGCGCAGAAGGAACAAGTCCAGTTGATGGTCAAACGTCTGCTCAACATCGCCGGCCCGCTGGCCGAGGACGCCGCCGACGCCCTGGCGATCGCCATGTGCCACGCGCATTCCCGGCGCATGCAGGGGCTCGTGTCGCTGGCGGTGGGCGCGGTTCGATGATCGGCTTCCTGCGCGGCCGCCTGACCGCGAAACAGCCGCCGCAGCTGGTGATCGACGTCGGCGGGGTGGGCTACGAAGTGGAGGCGCCGCTGCCGGTGTTCTACGACCTGCCGCCGGCGGGCAGCGAGATCACACTGTTCACGCAACTGATCGTGCGTGAGGACGCGCACATCCTGTTCGGCTTCCGCACCGAGCGCGATCGCCGGCTGTTCCGCGAGCTGCTCAAGGTGTCGAACGTCGGGCCGAAGCTGGCGCTCGCGCTGCTGTCGGGCATGAGCGTGGACAACTTCCTCATGTGCATCGAGGCCCAGGACATCGACACGCTGGTGCGCATCCCGGGCGTCGGCCGCAAGACCGCCGAGCGCCTGGTGGTTGAAATGAAGGACCGGATCAAGGGATTCGGCGAAATGACGGCCGTGATCGCTGCCGGCAGCGGAACCCA
>DATBKP010000037.1:0-48006 GCA_036555785.1 Steroidobacteraceae bacterium | reverse complement strand
GTTCCAGATCGGCTTCCTGATTTTCATTCCGTTCGTGATCATCGACCTGGTCGTCGCGAGCGCGCTGATGTCGATGGGCATGATGATGCTCTCGCCGGTGCTGATCTCGCTGCCGTTCAAGCTGATGCTGTTCGTGCTGGTGGACGGCTGGAGCCTGGTGATGGGCACGCTCGCTGCGAGTTTCTACTCATGACGCCGGAAATGGTGATGACGATCGGCCAGCGCGCGCTGGAGATCACGATCCTGCTGTCCATGCCGCTGCTGCTGGCGGCGCTGATCATCGGTTTGCTGGTCGGTGTGTTCCAGGCGGCGACGCAGATCAACGAAATGACGTTGTCGTTCATCCCGAAGCTGGTCGGCATGGCCGGCACGCTGGTAGTCGCCGGTCCGTGGATGCTGAAGACGATCGTCGGCTACACCAAAGAGCTGTTCGAGAGCATCCCAGGGCTGATCGGATGAAATGGGGACATTCCTCATTTCGCGCCCTGCGGATCTCTCTTTCGAACAGTGGGAAATGAGGAATGTCCCCATTTCTCAACATCACCACAGGTCAGCTCGAGCTCTGGCTCGCCCAGTACATCTGGCCCTTCATTCGCATCGGCGCGTGCTTCATGGCCGCACCTGTCTTCGGCGCGCAGTTCGTACCGCCGCGCCTGCGTTTGTTCCTCGCAGGCGCGATGACGCTGATCGTCGCGCCGCTCATCCCACCGCCCGACCTAACCGTGTTCTCGCTGCAAGGCGGGATCGTTGCGATTCACCAGATCCTGATCGGCGTCGCGACCGGCTTCGCGCTGCAGCTGATCTTCGATGCGCTCGCGATGGGCGGGCAGCTGCTCTCGAACACGATGGGCCTCGGCTTCGCGTTCAACGTCGATCCGCAGCGCGGTGCGAGCACGCCGGTGCTCGGCACCCTCTACATGCTGATGGTCACGCTGACGTTCCTCGCATTGAACGGCCATCTGATTCTCATCGAAGTACTGGCGAACGGTTTCAAGACGCTACCGATCGGCATGAGCGGCCTCGACGGGCAGGCGATCTGGAACGTCGCCGCCTGGGGTTCACAGCTGTTCGCCGGCGCGCTCGGCGTTGCGTTGCCTGGCATGACCGCGCTGCTCGTCGTGAACATCGCATTCGGCGTGATGAGCCGCGCGGCTCCGACGCTCAACTTGTTCGCCGTGGGTTTCCCGGTGACTTTGATTGCCGGTCTGCTCATCGTCTACGCAGGCTTGCCGACCGTGCAGGCGAGCTTCGTCGACCTGATCGAAAATGCTTTCGACTTCGTGCGCGCGTTGCAGGGCGGAGGCTAGCCCATGGCCGAGAACGACGCACAAGAACGAACAGAACAGGCAACACCCAAGCGCCTCGAGGAGGCGCGCAAGAAAGGCCAGATCCCTCGCTCGCGCGATCTCAGCACGGCCGCCGTGACGCTGGTCGGTGGTGCGGCGCTGTATTTCCTGGGCGGACACATCACGGGTCAGATGGCGGAGATGATGCGTCGTAGCCTCTCGCTATCTCGCGACGAAGCGACCGATGCGACGCAGATGCTGCCCGCGCTCGGCCAAGCTGCGGCTGACGGTCTGTGGCTGTCCGCACCGGTGCTGGCTGCGATCACGCTCGCCGCGATCATTGCGCCGCTGGCGCTCGGTGGCTGGAGCTGGGCGGCGGGCTCGATGATGCCGCAGTTCAGCCGTCTCAATCCGCTCGAAGGCGTGAAGCGCATGTTCGCCATGCGCAGTCTGATCGAGCTTGCCAAGGCGATGGCCAAGTTCGGCGTCGTCGCCTTCATCGCGGCGATCGTGCTGTGGAACGACGCGCCCACTCTGATGGCGCTCGGTCGCGAGCCGCTGCAGCAGGCGATCGGCCACGCCGTTCAGATCAGCGGTAAGTCGCTGCTGGTGATCTCCGCCGGCCTGCTGATCATCGCGGGCATCGACGTGCCATGGCAGCTGTGGCAGTACGCCAAGCAGATGCGCATGAGTCGCGAGGAAATCCGCGAGGAGTACAAGGAGAGTGAAGGGTCGCCTGAAGTGAAGGGCCGCATCCGCTCGATGCAGCAGCAGCTGGCCCGCCAGCGCATGATGCAGGAAGTGCCGAAGGCCGACGTGGTCGTCGTGAACCCGACGCACTTCGCCGTCGCGCTCAAGTACGACGAGAAGCGCATGCGCGCGCCGATCGTGGTCGCGAAGGGTGTCGACGCGATCGCGGCGAAGATCCGCGAAGTCGCCGGCGAGCACGCCGTCCCGATCTTCGAAGCCCCGCCGCTCGCGCGTGTCCTGTATCGCAACGTCGATATCGGCGACGAAATTCCGGCGACGCTGTACGTGGCCGTCGCGCAGATCCTGACGTACGTGTTTCAGCTGAAAGTCGCGAAGCGGGCAGGGTACCAGCCGCCGCCGAAGCCGGACGTCGAAGTCACAGAGTAGGCGGTGCCGGGAGAGAAAAACAGGGGAAAGTCAGCAGCGCAGCAATTCAGGGCCGCCTCGGAAGTTCAGGCCAGCTCACGAAGACGGTTGAGATCCTGACGATCCTGCCGGTGGCGGCATCCACACTGACCTTGTTGACGCCTTTCGCACTGAAGAGCCAGACGAGCGCACCACCAAGGATAGCCTGCGAACTGAGCTCCTCGAACTCGTACACGAGCTGCGCGGGCTCATCACTGAACGAAACCTCCTTGTCCGCCGACCCGGGCTGCGTGCGAACACTTTGACGTAGCGCGGGCGTGGCTTTCGCCCTGGCTTCATCGGGCGAGAGCCGCGGCTCATGCTCCAGCCCGCGATCAGGCATGAACGTCGCGGTGAGCGCTGTGATCTCATAGCTCTGCGCATTCACGATGATGCCGACCTTGGCCCAGAGGACCTCATGTCCACCGATGAACTGATCGAGCTTGATTTGAATGCTGTCGCCAAGCTCGTCGCGGAAGATATCCCTGACACGCAGCTCTTCGGTACCGCGTGCCAGCAGCGCGGGGCCGATCGCCGAGAGAATTGCAGGAGCCGACTCGTCGACCTTCAGGTCCGCTACCCTCGGCGGCAGGACGATGCCCGTGGTTTTCATGGTTCTGACCGTGCCGTTGGCATTCCACTCGGTTACCTCGGCGCCATGGCTGCGAAGGAATTCGGCCTGTGCGGTCCGCGCCTCCTTGCAGGGATCATCGGCAGGCGGATGCAGCAGGCACCCGGCGAACAGGGCGATGAGGTGATGCATGGTCAGCTCATTCAGCGGTTCCAGTATCTCATCAGGTTGTCGCGCGGCGTGATCTTGCCGGTGGTGGCATCGACCATGAGATTCCCGATCTGCACCTCGTCGCCGGCCGGCGGGAATTGCGCGGCAAAAACCCAGACGAGCGCGCCGCCGATCCCGGCGCCGCCGTCGGATCCCCACTGCTCGAACGAATAGGCAAGTCGTGCCGGCGTGTCCTCGAAGGTCGGATTCATCTCCTGGTACGGAATTGCGCGCAGCTCCGCCTCGAGCTTGGCGCGCGCCTGCGCGGCCGTGAGTCGCGGCTCGTGGCTCAGCCCTCGATCCGGCAGAAAGAACCCAACGACCAGCATCGTCACCTCGTTCGTTTGTTCGTCGAGCGCGATGTTCACGGACGACAGCGATACCTCGCGGTCACGGATGTACTCGCCGAGCCTCACGATCGTCCTGCGATTGGGCATGCGCTCAGGCATCTCCGATGCCCGCGTGACATTGATCACACGCAACTCCTCCCTGCCGGTCGCCAGCATCGCAGGGCCGACCTTTTCCAGCAGCTCGGGCGCAGGCTGTCCAACCTTGAAGCCCTCGATACCGGTTTTCAGGGCGATTCCCTTGGGCGCCATGAGCAGACTGACCGAGCCGTTCGCGGCCCATTGGACCTCTGCAGCGTTGACGCGCCGGAGGAATTCGTACTGCGCGGCTCGCGCCTCCTTGCAGGGATCGTCGGCAGGCGGATACAGCAGGCAACCGGCGAACAGGGTGATGAGGTGATGCATGTTCAGCTCCGTTGATCAGCCGGCTCATTCTATTGCTGCAGCGCTCAGTTTCCCCCGCTTTTCTCTCCCGGCACCGCCTGACCCTCAGCCTTTCCCCTAACGCCCCCTTTCCAAACTGTGACCGCGTGCCGCCGCGCGCGGCCGGCCGTGGCCCGCCGATTGCACCTATCGGGGTGGTGTCAACGCGCCGACGTTTTGGCGCAGGTAAGTCATGGCTGCTGCGACTGCATCACCGCTCAATCTTCGCTCGCTGATCCGCTCCGGGGTCGGCGTGCCGCTGGGTGTCCTCGCGGCGCTGGCGATGGTCGTCCTGCCGCTGCCGCCGCTGGCACTCGACGTTCTGTTCACTTTCAACATCGCCCTGTCGCTGATCGTCGTGATGGCGGTGTTCTATGTTTCCCGGCCGCTCGACTTCGGCGTATTCCCGACGGTCCTGCTGCTGGCCACGTTGTTGCGCCTGGCGCTCAACGTCGCGTCGACGCGCGTTGTGTTGTTGCACGGTCACACCGGCAGCCACGCGGCGGGTCGGGTCATCGAATCCTTCGGCGAGTTCGTGATCGGCGGCAACTACGCGGTCGGCGTCATCGTGTTCGCGATCCTGACGATCATCAACTTCATCGTCGTGACCAAGGGCGCGGGCCGTATCTCGGAAGTCACCGCGCGCTTCACCCTCGACGCGATGCCCGGCAAGCAGATGGCGATCGATGCCGATCTCAACGCCGGCCTGATCACGCAGGACGAAGCGCGGGCGCGTCGCGCCGAAGTGCGGGCCGAAGCGGACTTCTACGGTTCGATGGACGGCGCGAGCAAATTCGTCCGCGGCGACGCGACCGCGGGCATCCTGATCCTCGTCATCAACATGTTCGGCGGCCTCGCGATCGGCGTGCTCAGCCACGACATGTCGTTCAGCGAATCGGCGCGGGTGTACACGCTGCTGTCCATCGGCGACGGCCTGGTCGCACAGATTCCGGCACTGCTGCTCTCGACGGCAGTAGCCTTGATCGTCACTCGCATGTCGCGCGCCCAGGACATGGGCGGCGAGCTCGCGAAGCAGCTGCTCGGTCAGCCGCGCGCGCTCGCGATAGCAGCGGGGCTGCTCGGCGTGATGGGCCTGATCCCGGGCATGCCGAACATTCCGTTCCTGTTGATGGCCGTGCTCTGCGGCGGCGGGGCGTGGATGCTCCACAAGAGATCGCTCAGGCCGGTCGATCCGGTTGAGACTGCGCCGGCGCCAGCAGCGGCGCCGCCGCCCGAAGCGCGCGAGCTGACGTGGGAAGACGTGCAGCCGGTCGACATCATCGGCCTCGAAGTCGGTTACCGGCTGGTGCCGCTGGTCGACAAGGCGCAGGGCGGCGATCTGCTGGCTCGAATTCGCGGCGTGCGCCGCAAGCTCACGCAGGATCTCGGCTTCCTGGTGCAGGCCGTGCACATTCGCGACAACCTGGACCTGCCGCCGAATTCCTATCGCATCAATCTCGCCGGCGTGCCGGTGGGCGAGGGCGTCATCTATCCCGAGCGCGAGCTGGCGATCAATCCCGGCAAGGTGTTCGGCAAGCTCTCCGGCATCGAGACGCGCGACCCGGCGTTCGGCATGGAAGCGGTGTGGATCGAGCCGTCGGCGCGCGATCACGCGCAGACGCTCGGCTTCACGGTCGTCGATGCGAGCACGGTGATCGCGACCCATCTGAGCCACGTCGTCCAGACGCACGCACACGAGCTGCTCGGCCACGAGGAAGTGCAGCAGCTGTTGAATGCGCTCGGCAAGAACGCGCCGAAGCTGGTCGAGGATCTGACGCCGAAGCTGCTCCCGCTCGGCACCGTCGTGCGCACGCTGCAAGGCCTGCTCTCCGAGCGCGTGCCGCTGAAGAACATGCGTACGATCGTCGAGACGCTCGCGGAGCACGCGACCCGTACACAGGATCCGCAGCAGCTGCAAGCGCAAGTGCGCGTCGCACTCGGTCGCCAGATCGTTCAGGACATCGCCGGCATGTCGACGGAGCTGCCGGTCATCACGCTCGAGCCCGATCTCGAACAACTGCTCACGAATTCGCTCGCGGGCAGCAATGCCGCGACGCCTGGCCTCGAGCCCGGCCTCGCAGAGCGCATGCAGCGCCGGCTCGCGGAAGCCGCGCAGCGCCAGGAAATGACGGGCGAACCGGCGGTGCTGCTGGTGCCGCCGCAATTGCGTCAGACGCTCGCACGCTTCATGCGCTCGGTGGTGCCGGGCATGCACGTGCTCGCGTGGAACGAGATACCCGACAACCGCAAGGTGCGTCTGGTCACAGCGGTTGGGAGATAAGGTGGAATGAAGATCAAACACTATCGTGCCGCGGACATGCGACAGGCGTTGCGCCAGGTGCGCGACGCGCAGGGTCCGGATGCCGTGATTCTTTCGAGTCGGCGGATCAGCGGCGGCGTCGAAGTCGTCGCTGCTGTCGACTACGACGTCGACGTCGAGACATCCGAGGTCGACAGCGAGCCGGCGCGAATCGAATCGCGCATCCCGACTGCCGCTGACTACGCGGCGCTCGCACAGCGCTTTCAGGGCGGTCAAGAGCATCAGCAATTCAGCGACTTACCGCCGGATGCTAATGAAGAGCTGCGTACCTTGCGCCGCATGCTGGAGACCCAGCTCGCGACCCTCGCGTGGAACGATCTTTCCCGTCGCGCGCCGATACAGACGGAGTTGCTGCGTCAGTTGACAGTGCTGGGCCTGGCGCACGATCTCGCAGGCGAACTCGTGAGCCAGCTGCCGCAGCGACTGGAACTCGCTGAAGCACATCGCCTCGCACTGGCGATGCTCGCGCGCCGGATCGAGACCGTCGGCGAGCGCTGGATGGAAAGCGGCGGCGTGATCGCGATGGTCGGCCCGACCGGGGTCGGCAAGACCACGCTGATCGCGAAGCTCGCCGCACGTTGGGTACTGCGTCATGGCGCTCGCGACGTCGCGCTCGTGTCGACGGATTGCATTCGCATCGGTGCGCAGGAACAGATTCTCACGCTCGGCCGCCTGCTCGGCGTGCCGGCGTATTCGATCGACGGCGCTGCCGAGCTCGCGGAGCTGCTCGAGCAACTCGGCGAGCGTCGGCTGGTGCTGATCGACAGCGCGGGGCTGAGTCAGCGCGACCCGCGCCTCACGGACGAACTCACGACACTTGCGAACGCGAGCGAGCGGCTGGAGACGAGCCTGGTGCTGTCCGCCGCCGCACAGGCCGGTGCGATCGAGGAAGCGCTGGAGAAGTTCGCGGCGGCGCGACCGATGACGTGCAACGTCACGAAGCTCGACGAGGCCACGAGCCTCGGCGGCACGATGTCGGCGCTGATCCGCGCCAAGCTGCCGCTCGCCTATCTCAGCGACGGCCAGCAGGTTCCCGAAGATCTCAGTCCGGCGCGCTCGCATCAGCTGATCGCGCGCGCAGAGGCGCTGTCGAAGAAGGCGGGTGCGGTGGCGGATGAGGATCTGTTGCAGCGGCGATTTGGGGCGGTGGCGCATGCGCTGGCGTGAGGAAAACGTGATGGAAGTGATGAAGGTGATGTGGTGATGAAGAGATTCATCCCATCACGTTCATCACGTCATCACCCGATCACTTTTTGACTTTCAAGGTACCTCAATGCTTTCAGTCCAGACATCCGGTCTCAAACGCGCCGCCCCTGGCCCCGTCCAGGTCATTGCCGTCACCGGCGGCAAGGGCGGCGTGGGCAAGACCAGCGTGGCCGTGAATCTCGCGACGGCGCTCGGCTCGACCGGCAAGCGCGTAATGCTGCTCGACGGCGACCTGGGCCTCGCGAATGTCGATGTATTCCTCGGGCTCTCGCCGCGCCACACGATGGCGCAGGTGCTCGCCGGCGAGCGCACGCTCGAAGAGATCATCGTCGAATCGCCGTACGGCGTGAACGTCGTGCCCGGCGCATCCGGCATCGCGGAGCTCGCCAATCTTCCGGCCGCCGCGCACTTGCAACTGGTGCAAGCCTTCAGCTCGCTGACTGCGCGCATCGACACTTTGATCATCGACACCTCCGCCGGCATCGCGCACAGCGTGGTGCAGTTCACTCAGGCCGCGCAGCACGTGCTGCTCGTCGTGTGCGACGAGCCGGCCTCCATGACCGACGCCTATGCGCTCGCGAAAGTGCTCAGCCGCAATCACGGCGTCAGCAAGTTCTTCGTGGTCGCGAACCAGACCCGCTCGCCCGGCGAGGGGGACGCGCTGTTCCAGAAGTTTCAGCGCGTCGCGAACCGCTTCCTGGATGTCACCCTGGAGTACGTGGGGGAAATCCCTGAAGACCCGTATCTCAAACGTGCAATTCGTGAACAGCGTCCGGTTACTGCAGCGTTTCCCTCATGTCCCGCATCGCGCGCATTCAAGAAACTGGCGCTGCAGGCCGATAAGTGGCCTGTGCCGGATTGCCCGCGAGGCAATCTCGAGTTTTTCGTGGAGCGGCTGGTGCGCAAGCCCCAGGCCCGGCTGGAGGTGGTCCGATGAGCGGCGTACGCGCTTATAAGGCCGGCTCCGCCGCGCGCAACACGGATGCGCTCGTCATCGGCAACGCGGAACTGGTGAAGCGGATCGCGTATCACCTCGCCGGGCGCTTGCCCGCGTCGGTGGAAGTCGCGGACCTGATCCAGGCCGGAATGCTCGGCCTGCTGGAAGCGGCGTCCAACTACACGGCCGACCGCGGCGCGAGCTTCGAGACGTATGCGGGCATCCGCATCCGCGGCGCGATGCTCGACGCTCTGCGCAAGCTCGATTGGGCGCCGCGCTCGGTGCATCGCAAGGCGCGCGCGGCGGCGGCCGCGGTGCGCGAGATCGAAGCGGAGTTCGGACGCGAGGCTCGCGACAGCGAGATCGCGGACAAGATGGGTGTGTCGCTGGACGAGTACCACAAGATCGCCCACGACGCGGCGAGCTGCCGGATCGCGAGCCTGGACGATTCGAGCGGCGATGACGATTCGCTGATGAGCCGGGTCGAGGACGAGCGCGCGGATCCGTTCCTCGACGCGACTCACGACGGGTTCCGGATGGCGCTCGCGGGCGCGATCAAGGATCTGCCGGAACGGGAACGGCTCGTGATGTCGATGTACTACGACGACGAGCTGAACCTGAAGGAGATCGGCGCGGTGCTGAAAGTCACCGAGTCGCGCGTGTGCCAGCTGCACGGACAGGCACTGGTGCGCTTGAAGGCGCGGCTCGCGGACTGGCGGGATCGCGCGGGAGTGTCGGGCTGAGCCCCGACCCACGGTTGATGGAGGATTGGGGTGAGCAAGAATTTGCGGTTCCTGGTGGTCGACGACTTCTCCACGATGCGGCGGATCGTGAAGAATCTGCTGAACGATCTCGGCTACCCGAACGTGGCCGAGGCCGATGACGGCCAGACGGCGTTGCCGATGCTGAAGTCGGGCGGCTTCGATTTCCTCGTGACCGACTGGAACATGCCCGGCATGCCCGGGCTCGACTTGTTGAAGGCGGTGCGCGCCGATCCGGCGCTCGCGAAGATGCCGGTGCTGATGCTGACGGCCGAGGCGAAGCGCGAGCAGATCATCGAGGCGGCGCAGGCCGGCGTGAACGGCTACGTGATCAAGCCGTTCACCGCAGTCACGCTCAAAGAAAAGATCGACAAGATCCTGGGGCAGGCGGGCTGACCGCCAGCCAAACGAGTACTGCATGACGACCGGCACGACCACAACACTGCGCGATGAGTTCGGCGCCACTATCGCCGCGCTCTCGGACGCGCTCGCTGCCGGCAACGAGGATGCGTTCTACGCAGAGCTCGACGCGCTGTTGCAGCGGCGCGAGCGCATGCTGTTCCTCGATCTGCAGAAGCTCACGACCGACATGCAGGCTGCGCTGCAGCGGTTCCGCGCGGATTCGCGCCTGGCCGATCTCGCTGCCAAGGACGTGCCCGATGCGCGCCTGCGTCTCGATCATGTGCTGAGGCTCACCGACGAGGCGGCCCATCGCACGCTCGATCTCGTGGAAAAGTCCGGCCCGCTGGCGGAGCGCACGGCGCGCTCGGCCGAAGAGCTGGTCGAGCCGTGGCAGCGGTTCCGCGATCGCCACATCGCGGTGGAAGATTTTCATCGCATGGTGCGCAGCATGGATGCGTTCCTGCAGGCAACGCGCGCCGACATGGACAAGGTGCGCGACAATCTCTCCGAGGTGCTGCTGGCGCAGGGCTACCAGGACCTCACCGGCCAGATCATCCGCGGCGTGATCAAGCTCGTGACCGAGCTCGAGATCGCGCTCACGGACCTGGTGCGCTTGTCGCGCAACGGCTCGCGCCCGCGAGCGGTCTCCGATGAAACCCGGCGCGGCTTCGGTCCGCCGATCCCGGGCATCAACAGCGGGCCCTCGGTGAGCGGTCAGCAGGACGTCGACGCGCTGCTCTCAGGCCTGGGGGTCTGATCCCTCATGGACATCCTCAGTCTCATCGGCCTGGTGCTGGCGACCGTCGCTATCCTCGTGGGTGCAGTGCTCAAGGGCGCCGGCATCAAGGCGCTGCTCTCCGCAGCAGCGTTCATGATCGTCGTCGTCGGCACCGTCGCCGCGATCTTCGTGCAGACCCCGTTGGGAGTCATGAAGCACGCGATGCGCATCCTGCCGTGGGTCTTCAAGCCGCCGTCGGTGGCGCGCCTCGACCTGATCAAGAAGATGGTCGAGTGGAGCAACACCGCGCGCAAGCAGGGCCTGCTCGGACTCGAGCCGGTCATCGAGCGCGAATCCGACGACTTCGTGCGCAAGGGATTGCAGCTGGTGGTCGACGGCAGCGAGCCCGACATGATCCGCAGCATTCTCGAAGTGGATCTGCACGTGCGCGAGCAGTCCGACACGCGCGCGGCGAAAGTATTCGAGGGCATGGGCATCTACTCGCCGACGCTCGGCATCATCGGCGCGGTGCTCGGCCTGATGGCCGTGATGCAGAACCTGGCGGACCCGAGCAAGCTCGGCCATGGCATCGCCGCGGCGTTCGTCGCGACCATTTACGGCATCGGGCTCGCGAACCTGTTCTTCCTGCCGGTCGCGAGCAAGCTCAAGGTCGCGATCGCCGGCCTGTCCGAATCGCGCGAGATGGTGATCGAAGGAATGATCTCGATCGCGCAGGGCGAGAACCCAAGAGCCATCGAATCCAAGCTCCAGGGCTACCTGCACTAGGCGCCCATGGCTCGCCGCCACAAACACGAAGATCACGCGAACCACGAGGCGTGGGCGATCCCGTACGGCGATCTGATCACGCTGCTGCTCGCGTTCTTCGTCGTCATGTACGCGATGTCGTCGGTCAACGAGGGCAAGTACCGCGTGCTCTCCGACTCGCTGGTTGCGGCCTTCCAGGGCGCGCCGAAAACGATCGAGCCGATCCAGGTCGGCGAGAAGCAGGCCGGTCCCGGCACGGATCCGGTCGTCAGCCTGGTGCAGAAGCCGATGCTCGACAGCCAGCCGCAGACCTCGCTGCAGCCGATCGCCATGGCGCAGCACGCCGCCACGCCGACGATCGATCCGGCGCAGAGCGACGAGCTGGCGAGCGTGGCCGCCGAGGTCGAGCAGTCGATGTCGGATCTCATCGATCGCGAGCTCATCGTCGTGCGCCGTCACGGCACGTGGGTCGAAGTGGAGATTCGCACGGACATTCTGTTTCCGAGCGGCGTCGCGACGCTGTCGCCGCCGGCTGAGCAGGTGCTGACGCAGCTCGCGCAGACGCTGAAGCCGTTCCCGAATTCGATCCGCGTCGAAGGACATACGGACAACCGGCCGATCAATAAGCCGGCGTTTCCGTCGAACTGGGAGCTGTCCTCGGCGCGCGCTGCCAGCGTCGTGCATCTGTTCACTCGCGCCGGCATGGATCCCGCGCGGCTGGCAGTGGTCGGTCTCGGCGAGAACCG
The DNA here is from genome assembly GCA_036555785.1 of Steroidobacteraceae bacterium. Taxonomy (GTDB): domain Bacteria; phylum Pseudomonadota; class Gammaproteobacteria; order Steroidobacterales; family Steroidobacteraceae; genus Steroidobacter. The sequence continues at coordinate 36,159 of DATBKP010000037.1, read as the reverse complement.
GCCGGTACAGAGCAATGACACACCGGAAGGACGCAATGCCAATCGACGCGTCGTGCTGGTGATTCTCGGCGGTAGCAGCAAGCCCGAAGGGGACTACGCCGGCGAGCGCGGGCAAAGCGAACAGCAGCCGACACCGGCGCCAGTACCGACTGCATTGCCGAAGCCGGCGACCACCGAAGCGTCGCTGCAGACACCGCCGACACCGCAGGCGGCCGGCCGCCTGCCGTAAGTCAGGCACCCGCGGTCAGGATCGCGATCGCTCGCTCGAATCCTCTGTCTCGTCCCGCGCAAAGGTCGGCCCGAGTCTGCGGGGCGAGCTCATGGGGCGTCACGGGCTTGTCGTTGAGATCTTCACCTGCAGCGCTCCAATGGCCTGCAGTCGGCACCGTCAGACTCCAGCCAGGTGCGACGTCGAAGTTTTCGCCACTCAGGATGGCACCCGCCGTGGCTGCGCCTATCAGCCGCGCATGACTCCAGGTTTTCATTCCCCAGGCGAACCCTTCGGCGGCGCTGCCCGTGCCGGGGCCGATCAACACCACCACCGGCGCGTGATAGCGCTTCGCGCCGAGATCCTCGATGGAGAACGCGGCCGCGCCGCCGCCCTTGGCAAGCGCTTCGCCCACGTCCTCGCCGCGATAGCGGCCGATCACCTTCGGAGCTGCGGCGACATCGCCCGGCTGCACGGGTCGGCCGAGCTTCTGCAGGTAGGGGCGGGACATGAGTGCGAAGGTCGCATCGCGGCGCTCGATGAAGTAGCTGGCGAGACGCATCGCGGAGATGTTGCCGCCGCTGTTGGTGCGGACATCGATCACGAGTGCTTGCGTGCCGCTGAGCTCATCCAGCGCTTGATCAGCCAGCTGCGCCGCGCCGTCGTCGAAGCGATCGACGCGGATGTAGCCGATGACCTTCTCCGGCGCGACGCGGATGCGCGCCCAGCGCCAGCCCGGATGCTCTTCGGGAAACAGCCAGTTCTCGCGGCGGATCTTCAGCTGCGACGTGGTTCCGTCGCAGCGCTGCACGCTCACTTCGGCGAAGGTGCCCGCGGGTCCTTTCAGGCTGGCGATACCGCCGACGATCCGATCGCCGGGCCGCAGTCCTTGCGCGCGAGCGTCGGACAGCGGCGCAAGTTCCAGCACTGTGTCGGCGCCCTCGAGCGGCTCGATCCGGGCAGCGAGTCCGGCGCCCGCGCTGCCGGACGTGGTGCGGTAGACGTACAGGTGCGAGGACTTCAGTTCTTCCAGCATCTGCGTCATCAGACGTTGCAGGCCAGCGTCGTCCTTGACCTCGCCGAGGCGCGCGCGATAGCGGGTTTGTACGCCCACCCAGTCGACGCCGTGAAAGGCGGGGTCGTAGAACTGCTCGGTCACTGTCTTCACGACGGCGTCGAACACTTCGGCTCGCGTCTCCGCAGCCGACTGCGCGATCGAACTGCTGGTCGCCAGGGCCAGAATTGCGAGTAGCGCCGGATTTGGTTTCATTTTTCGTGGGTCTCCCGCAGGCTCAACCGATACTGCGACGCTCGGTCCCGCTCGAAGGTTGCGCCGCTGGCGCATAATGGCGCCATGCACGTCCTCGAAACCGATCGCCTCATCCTGCGCCGCTTCACGCTGAACGACGCAGAATTCATCTTCCGCCTCGTCAACGATCCGTCCTGGCTGCGCTTCATCGGCGACAAGAACGTGCGCGATCTCGACGGTGCGCGCCGCTACCTGCGCGAGGGACCGCTCGACATGTACGAGCGCTATGGCTTCGGCATGTATCGCGTCGAAGAGCGCGACGGCGGCAAGCCGGCCGGCATGTGCGGACTGATCAAGCGCGACACCCTGCCGGACGCCGACGTCGGCTACGCCTTCCTGCCGGAGTTCCGCGGCAAGGGTTACGCGTATGAAGCCGCGTCCGCGGTGCTCGATCACGGCCGCCGCGCCCTCGGTCTGCAGCGCATCCTCGCCATCGTCTCGCCGGACAATGCCACCTCGATCCGCGTGCTGGAAAAGGCCGGCATGAAGTTCGAGCGCCAGATGGAAGTCCGGCCCGGCGATCCGGTGAAGCTGTTCGCCTGGACGGTGCCGGGAGAAAAAAACGGGGAAAACTGAGCACCGCAGCACATGCTGCAGCGCTCAGTTTCCCCTGTTTTTCTCTCCCGGCACCGTTCTTGCTTTCTCCTGCATACGGTCCTCGTTCCAGCGTCGGATTCCTGACGCGGTGTGACGGCCGTCACAGGAGCTGGCGATGTTCGAGATTCTGCCCAACCCGTCTTTCGAGACGATCATGATGGTCGGCCGCGCGGCGTTGCTGCTCGGCGCGTTCTGGGTCTTCGCACTCGCGTTCAGCCGCTGGCGTCGCTCCGATGAGCGGCAGATGCAGCAGCTGCGCGGCGAGCTGCAGCGCACGTTTGCCGAGGTCCGCAGCCTGCACGAGACCCTCGCGGTCATGAATGCCCGCATGGAGTCGCTGAGCGAGCGGGCGGAGTCGGATGCGCGGTTCGCGCCGGCCGGTGCGGCCGGCTCGCAGCGCGGCTACGACCTGGCGGCGCGCCTGGCGAAGAACGGCGCGGGCGTCGACGAATTGGTGTCGAGCTGCGGCATCACGCGGCACGAAGCGGAGCTGTTGAGCCGCCTGCACGTCAGCAAGCCGCGCGCGAAGTTCGAAGCGCCGACACCGACACCGCAGCCCGCCGCCGGCGGCCGCAAGCGCGGGTCATTGCTCAGCGTCGTGGGTTAGCTGATTTCCCCGCGACCGACCACGCGAAGGCGAGCACGTGCGCGACGGCGACATACAGCTCGCGCGGGATTTCGCGTCCGAGGTCGATCCGGGACAGGGCGGCGGCGAGCGCCGAATCCTGCTGCAAGGGAACGTTGTGCTCGCGAGCCGTCTCGACGATGCGTTCTGCGACGAGCCCGCCGCCCTTGGCGACGACGCGTGGCGCTCCCGAACCACTGTAGTGAAGCGCGACAGCCAGCGGCGGACGACTACGCTCGTTCATGCGCGCACATCGAGCAGCCGTGCCGCCCGCACGCCCAGGTCGCCCGCCGGCATGCCGTGCAGGCAGACGACCCGGTCCACATCGAGTCCGGATTCCGCGAGCATCGCTTCGAGCTCTTGGGCACGCTGTGACAGTGCATCGACGATTGCCGGCGACTCTGCCCGCAATTGCACGCCGATGCGCCTGCCGATCATCGTCACCTTCGCGTGCAGCGCGCCGATGGCACCCAGATCCACGGCGGCTTCGACCGTCCAGGATTCCGCGCCGTCCGCATTGTGGCGGCGCGAGCCGTCCCGTTCGATCTTCAATCGCAACACCGCCGCGCGATCCTCGTGTCGCACCGGCAGATCGATCAGCACCGATTGCACCGCCGGATCGGGCGCGCTGTTCGCAATCTGTACGGTCGTCAGACGTGCCAGCGTGCCGTCCGTCTGTCGCGCGAGCTCGTTGAGCTGCTGGCTCGGCTCGTCGAGCACGGCCAGCGTCGCGGGCGCGCCGGGCAGGGCAGTGAGCGGCCCGCGCGCGGTCGGTAAGGGCGCGGGCATCGCGTCGTCGGTGTGTCTCGACGCAGGCTTCGCGCCCTGCGCCTGCAACGCACGATTCAACGCGAGCAGCAGCGTCTTCAAGTCGGAGGCGATGCGCGGATCGGTCGGCCCGCGATGCGCAGCGAGATCGGATTCGAGGAATACACCGGAGCGCGCAACCGCGGCTTCGAGCGTGGCCGGATCGGCGAGCGCATCGGCCTCGGGCAGCGCATGCCACAAGTGCGCGGCCGCTTGCACGACGGCGCGCGGCAGCGTCTCCGAGCCGACCTTGCGCTGCGCGATCCAGGCAAGGTTCGCGAGCAGCAGCGCCGGGCTCTGTTGCCGCGGTACGAATTTGCGAAGCGCATCGGCGATGACCGCGCTCTGCGGCGATGACTCGGTCGGCTGCGTGGAGACAGTCTCGAGTGCGAGCACGGGGCTGTTGCGCAACACGCGCAGCTGCAGCCGCTCGCCGTCCTTCGGTCCCGTGACATCGCCCGATGCGACGCGCGCCGGATGCCGTTGCCCGGCGATGTCGAGCCACAGCTGGCCGCCGCGCGGATCGCGAACTGCGACGGCTTCGAGTATGGCTCCGACGCGCCACTCCGCGAGCAGGCTCGGACTCGGGCTGGTGCCCGATCCGAGGAGATTCACCAGGTCGACACGCATGGCTCCAGACCGATTTTCACTGTTCCGCTGTGAACTGCTTCAACAATTTAGCGGCAGCGGCGGCCAGACCTTGAGCACTTTGCCGACAGGCCGGAAGCAGCTAAAGACACCGGGCCAAATGCCGATAGCGCAAGGGAATCTGTGAAATCAGTCCGAACGAGTCTGATGACTACCAAGAAGGCGAAACGGAAGCGCGCAGCGAGGCCTGTTGCTGCGGTTGTCGACGCTGCTCCCCCGGGTGCGGCGTCGCAACCCATGATCGTGCTTGCCAGCAACTGCAACGTGAAAGACGCGGCCGAGTTGCAGCAGATGCTGTGCCTGCATCTCGATCAGCCCACGCCGGTGACCGTCGATGTCGGCAGCGTCGAGCGCGTCGACACTTCCACGATGCAAGTGCTGTGCGCATTCGTGCGAGATCGCTCTGCGCAACAGCGCCAGGTCGAGTGGCTCGGCGACGCGCGCATCCTGCGCGATGCCGCGCGCCTGCTCGGTGTCGAAGCAATGCTGTGCCTGCCGCAGGCCGGGGAGGGGTCATGATGCGCATCCTGGCAGCGGACGATTCGCCCTCGATGCGCGACATGGTGCGCATGTCACTCGCCAGCGCCGGCTTCGAGGTGATCTCGGCAGCGGATGGCGATGAAGCCCTGCGTCTGGCGGCGCAGACGACTTTCGACCTCGTGCTGCTCGACGTGAACATGCCGGTCCGCGACGGCTTCGAGGTGATCCGCGCGCTGCGTGCCGAGGCGCAGTACCGCCACACGCCGATCCTGATGCTCACCACCGAGAGCTCCGCCGATCGCAAACGCGAAGGCAAGAGCGCCGGCGCGACCGGTTGGATCGTCAAGCCTTTCGATCCGGCGCAGTTGATCGCGACCGTGCACCGCGTGCTGCTGAGATAGCCATGGCGCTCGACCTCGCACAGTTCCACGACGCCTTCTTCGACGAGAGCTTCGAAGCTCTCGACACGATGGAGGCTGCGCTGCTCAAGCTCAACGTCGGCGCGCCGGACGCGGAAACGGTCAACACGATCTTTCGCGTCGCGCATTCGATCAAGGGCGGCAGCGCGACCTTCGGCTTCGCCGAGGTCGCATCGTTCACGCACACCTGCGAGACCATGCTCGACGAGTTGCGCGCCAACCGCATGGAAGTTACCCGCCACATCACCGACCTGCTGCTGAAGTCGGTAGACGTCATGCGCGAGATGCTGCGCGCCGTGCAACACAAGACGCCGATCGATGCGCAACGTGTGGCCGACGTGCAGTTCGACCTGGAGCTGGCGATCGCGCAGAAGAATGTGCCGGCGGTCGCTGCGGTTCTGCAGGCAGCCATGCCGGCGCCGCGGCAACCTTCGAAGTCTGCCCATCGCTGGTGTATCAGCTTCCGTCCGTATCCGCAGCTGTTCGTGCACGGCAACGATCCGTTGCGCATGCTGCGTGAGCTGGCGGACCTCGGCGATGTCGAAGTGGTCGTCGCCGCGCAGAACCTGCCGGCGCTGCGCGAGCTCGATCCGGAGTCCTGCTATCTCTCCTGGGAGCTGAAGGTCGGCACCGACGCCACGCGTGAAGTGATCGACCAGGTGTTCGATTGGGCGGAAGGCGATTGCGAGCTGAAGATTCACGATGAGAACGCAGGCGCGCTGAGCGCGAGGCCGGCGCCGGCCGAGGTCGAGACCAAGGCTTCCGAGCCGGCGCGACCGGCGTCGATCGAAGCGGTCGAAGTACCGAAGCAGGGCCTGGGCGACGGCAGCTCGATCCGGGTCAGCACCGAGAAGATCGACGAGCTGATGAATACCGTCGGCGAGCTCGTCATCACGCAGTCGATGCTCACTCAGCTCGGCGCGAAACTTGCTGGCGGCGTGGCCGAGCAGCTGCGCGCCGGGCTCACGCAACTCGAACGCAACGTGCGCGAGCTGCAGGAGAGCGTAATGCGCGTGCGCATGCTGCCGATCAGTTTCGTGTTCAGCCGCTTCCCGCGCATGGTTCGCGACCTGAGCCAGCGGCTCGGCAAGCAGGTCGAGCTGAAGGTGACCGGCGATCAGACCGAGCTCGACAAGACGGTGCTGGAGAAGATCGGCGATCCGCTCGTGCACCTGGTGCGCAACAGCGTCGATCACGGCATCGAGATGCCGCAGGCGCGCGTCGCGGCGGGCAAGCCGTCGAGCGGCGTCATCTCGCTCGAGGCCTATCACAAGGGCGGCAATATCGTCGTGGAAGTCTGCGACGACGGCGGCGGCCTGCAGCGCGATCGCATCCTGGCGAAGGCACGCGAGCGCGGACTGGTCGGCGCGGACGAAGAGCTGAGCTACGAGCAGATCTGCGATCTCATATTCATGGCCGGCTTTTCCACCGCGGACCAGGCGACCGACATCTCCGGGCGCGGGGTCGGCATGGACGTGGTGCGGCGGAACATCAAGGAGCTCGGCGGCAGCATCGAAGTGCGCTCGACCGCCGGCCGCGGCTCGCGCTTCATCATCACGCTGCCGCTGACGCTCGCGATCGTCGACGGCCAGTCGGTGTCGGTGGGCAGCGAGACCTACATCGTGCCGCTGATCACGATCATCGAGTCGCTGCAGCTCAAGGCCAGCGGCGTCAACCGCATCGCCGGCCACCAGGAAGTGTTCTGGTTCCGCGACGGCTACGTGCCGGTCGTGCGGCTGCACGAGGTGTTCGGCGTGCGCCCGCGCACGACCGAGCTGCACGAGGGCCTGATCATGGTCGTGGAAGGCGACGGCCGCCGCGTCGGCCTGTTCGTCGACGACCTGCTCGGCCAGCAGCAGGTGGTCATCAAGTCGCTGGAAACGAATTTCCGCCGCGTCGACGGCGTCTCCGGGGCCACGATCCTCGGCGACGGCGCCGTCGCGCTGATTCTCGACGTACCCGGATTGATCCGCGCGGCTTCGCTGCGCGCGGCGGCCTGAGCCACGTCACGGCCGCAGCAGGAATTGGAGGCAAGGTATGAGTAGCTTGAACTTCTCCGTCAAAGCCAAGTTGTTCGCAACGCTGGCGCTCGCCGGCGTCGTCATGGTCGCCGTCGGCGTGCTGGGACTGAGCGGCACGAAGAACAGCAACGGCCACCTGGACGCGCTGTTCGCGAATCGGTTCATGCCGACCGGCTGGGTCGGCGAGATCGAATCGAACGAACGCGAAGTGCTGGAGAAGGCCGAGGACGCCGTGATCCGGCAGGATGCAGCCGCCGTGCGCGTCGCGATGGACATGCTCGCGCAGCGCACCGCGACGGTGCAGGAACTGCTGAGCAAGCTGCACGCGATCGAGCTCACCGACGAGGAGCGCAAGCTGGTCGAGGCATTTGCCGGGCACGGCGAGGCCGTGATCCGCGGACTGCAGGAAGCGCTGTTGGCCGGCCAGGAGGGCACGTTCGACAAGGCGGAAAAGGCGCTGATCGAGCACGCCCGGCCTTCGTACGAGCAGCTGAACGTCAGCGGCGACGACCTGCTGAAGACGCAGATCAGCGTCGCCCAGGGGATGCGCAATGACGCCGAGAAGGCGTTCAAGCGCAACAGCGCCATCATCGTCTCCGCCATCGCGATCGGCCTCGGCCTGTCCGCATTCCTCAGCTTCCTGCTGCTGCGCTCGATCCTCGGCGCCTTGTCTGCCGCTGTGAGCATCGCGGATCGCATCGCGCACGGCGAGCTCGGCAACAACATCCGCATCCAGAACAGCGACGAGCTCGGGCAGCTGCTGACCTCGCTGCAGCGGATGGATGCCAAGCTGGTCGAGATCGTCGGCGAAGTGCGCGGCAGCGCCGATGCTGTCGGCTCGGCCGCGCGGCAGCTGTCGCACGGCAATGACGATCTGTCGCAGCGGACGCAGGAGCAGGCCGCGGCGCTCGAAGAAACCGCCTCCAGCATGGAGGAGATGACCGCGACGGTGAAACAGAACGCCGACAACGCGCGCCAGGCCAATCAGCTCGCCGTCGGTGCGCGCGAGCAGGCGGAACGCGGCGGCTCGGTCGTGCAGCGCGCGATCGGCGCGATGGGCGAGATCAACGCCTCCAGCCGCAAGATTGCCGACATCATCAGCGTCATCGACGAGATCGCGTTCCAGACGAATCTGCTGGCGTTGAACGCTGCGGTCGAAGCGGCGCGCGCGGGCGAGCAGGGTCGTGGCTTCGCGGTGGTCGCGACGGAGGTGCGCAACCTCGCGCAGCGCAGCGCCAGCGCCGCGAAGGAGATCAAGGGCCTGATCAACGACTCGGTCGACAAGGTGAAGGTCGGCTCCGAGCTCGTGGACGAGTCCGGCAAGACGCTGGCGCAGATCATGGAGAGCGTGCGGAAAGTGACCGACATCGTCGCCGAGATCGCGGCGGCGAGCGAAGAGCAGTCCGCCGGCATCGAGCAGGTGAACAACGCCGTCACGCAGATGGACAACGTCACGCAGCAGAACGCTGCAGTCGTGGAGCAGGCTTCGTCGGCGAGCAAGGCGATGGAGCAGCAGTCCTCGACGCTGGTCGCGCAGATCGGCTACTTCCGGCTCGGCAAGACTGCCGGCGCGAACCCTGGCACGAACCCCATCGCGAGCGCGATCGCGTTCGCCCATTCCAGTTCACGACCGCTGACGCGACAACCTGTCACGCGTAATCCGATGACGCGGAAGGTTGCCGCGCCGGCGGTCGCACCGATTCCGGCGGCTGCGAAGCTGCCGCGGGCCAGCGGCGATGAAACGTCATGGGATGACTTCTGATGGGCGACATCAGCAAGAGCCTCGGCGCGAAGCAGCAGATGCTGACCTTCACACTCGGCGAGGAGACCTACGGCGTCGACATCCTGCGCGTGCAGGAGATCCGCGGCTGGTCGCCGGTGACGCGCATTCCGCAGTCCCAGCCGCACGTGCTCGGCGTGCTCAACCTGCGCGGCTCGATCGTGCCGATCGTGGACCTGCGCATGCGCTTCAGTCTGCCGCGCGCGGAGTACACGCCGCTCACCGTCATCATCGTGCTGTCGGTCGAGTCGCCCCAGGGGCGGCGCGACTTCGGTCTGGTCGTCGACGGCGTCTCCGACGTCATCGACGTGGCGGCCGGCGAAGTGAAGCCGGCGCCGGAGCTCGGCCGCGAGGCCGGCACTGAGTTCATCGCGGGATTGGCCGCGGTGTCGGGACGCATGGTCATGCTGCTCGACATCGATCGGCTCATCGGCGGGGAAGTCGCGGCTGCGGCTTCGTTACCCGTCGCGGCCAATGGGTGATGCAGCCCCCCGCGCTCAATCCGGCCGCGTTCACTGAAACGGGCGCGTATGGCCCCGTGCTCGGCGACGCCGAGTTCGAGTTCATCCGCCACGTGGTGGGCGAGAACGCGGGCATCGTGCTGGGGCCGAACAAGCGGCAGCTGGTGCAGGGCCGGCTCGCGCGGCGGCTGCGCGACCTCGGCCTGCGCTCGTACCAGGAGTATTGCGAGCACGTGCGGCGCTCGGGTCCCGAGGAGCTGGTCGGGCTCATCAACGCGCTGACGACCAACGTCACGTCGTTCTTTCGCGAGAGCCATCATTTCGACGCGCTCGCGGAGTTCATGCTGCCGGAAGCGATGCAGCGCAACGCCGGCTCGCGCCGCATCCGCATCTGGTCTGCGGGCTGCTCGACGGGCGAAGAACCCTACAGCGCCGCCATGGTCGCTGCCGACGAGCTGCCGGCAGGCTGGGATTGCAAGATCCTCGCGACCGACATCGACAGCGAAGTGATCGCGTTCGCGCAGCAGGGCATCTATCCGCTCGATCGCGTCGCCTCGCTCACGCCGGAGCGCCTGCGTCAGTCCTTTCAGAAGGGCGTGGGCCTGCAAGTGGGCAAGGCCATCGTCAAGGCGCAGGTGCGCGCGGCCGTGACGTTCCGCGTGCTGAACCTGTTGCATTTCTGGCCGATGCACGGGCCGTTCGACCTCATCTTCTGCCGCAACGTGATGATCTACTTCGACCGGCCGACGCGCGAGCGGCTGGTCGAGCGTTTGGCGCAGCTGCTCGCGCCCGGCGGCTACCTGTGCATCGGCCATTCCGAGGCGATCCACAATGCGAGCGCGCCGTTGCGACCGCTCGGCCGCACGATCTATCGCAAGGACGGAGACGAGGGCCATGAAGGCTGAAACCACCGGCAAACAGTCGTTGCCGCGCGCGCTGCCCGGCTTCGAGTCCATTCGCCGCTATTTCAATGCGACCGGCATGCCGACCGCCCGCATCCTGCCCGGCGAGTTCTACGTGACGCGCGAGGACGAAGTCATCGATACGGTGCTCGGCTCCTGCGTCGCCGCGTGCATCCGCAATGCACGGCTGGGCATCGGCGGGATGAATCATTTCATGCTGCCGCGGCCGGCCGGTGCCGGCGACGACGCGTGGGAGAAGATTGCCGGCCGCGCGACGCGCTACGGCACAGCTTCGATGGAGCAGCTGATCAACAGCCTGCTGCGCGCCGGCGGCGACCGCAAGGAGCTCGAGGTGAAGATCTTCGGCGGCGGTCGCGTGCTGTCGAGCCTCAGCGACATCGGCGCGCGCAACGTTACTTTCGTGCACGAGTTCCTGCGGCACGAAGGCCTGAAGATCGCCTCGGAAGACACCGGCGACACCTGCTCGCGGCACGTGCACTACTTCCCGCGCACCGGCCGCGTCCGCGTGCGTCACCTGAGCCCGCGCACGATCGACGTCGGCTCGCACGAGCAGCGCTACCTCGACCGCCTGGAGCGGACGCCGGTGGCGGGCGAGATCGACCTCTTTTGAGGAGCGCGAACATGACCATCAAGGTTCTCGTGGTCGACGACTCGGCGCTGGTGCGCAAGCTCCTGAGCGTGATGCTCGACCGTGCGCCCGGCATCGAAGTCGTCGGCACTGCGAACGATCCGTACGCCGCGCGCGACAAAATCAAGCGGCTCAACCCCGACGTGATCACGCTCGACGTCGAGATGCCGCGCATGGACGGGATCACTTTCCTCGAGAACCTGATGCGGCTGCGGCCGATGCCGGTGGTAATGGTGTCCTCACTGACGCAGCGGGGCGCCGACGTGACGTTGCGTGCGCTGGAGCTCGGCGCGATCGACTTCGTTGCCAAGCCGCGCATCGATATCGCGGGTACGCTCGACGACTACGAGGAGGAGTTGATCGCGAAGGTGCGGGCTGCGGCAGCGGCGCATGTCGTGCCGCGCGTGGCCGCGAAGGTGCGACGGACCGTGGACGAGCGCCACAGTACTTCGGCGGTGCTGCCGGCATTGAAGTCGCACGGCCTGCTGCGGACCAGCGAGCGCATCGTTGCCGTCGGCGCATCCACCGGCGGCACCGAAGCGATTCGCGAGCTGCTCGCCGAAATGCCGCCGGATGCGCCGGCGATCGTCATCTCGCAGCACATCCCGGCCGCCTTCAGCAAATCCTTCGCGGAGCGCATGAACCGCTGCTCGGCGATGGCTGTCTGCGAGGCGCAGGACGGCCAGCAGATTCTGCCGGGGCACGCCTACGTCGCCCCCGGCGACCGGCACTTGCTGGTCGAACGTGACGGTGCGCGCTACCTGTGCCGCCTCAGCGACGGCCCGCACGTCAATCGTCACCGGCCGAGCGTCGACGTGATGTTCCGCTCGGTGGCGCAGCACGTCGGGCCGAATGCAGTGGGCGTGCTGCTGACCGGCATGGGCGACGACGGCGCGCGCGGCCTCAAGGAAATGATGGAGCGGGGCGCGGGCACCATTGCGCAGGACGAAGCCAGCTCCGTCGTCTGGGGCATGCCGGGGACCGCCGTACGCCTCGGCGCCGCAATGCACGTGCTGCCGCTGCAGCACATCGCGGTGCAAGTTTTGAACCTGGCCGCGGCCGCGGTCGCGGCATGACATAACGAACTCAAGTCTGAACAGAATGAGCCGATAGCCGCATCATGACGACATCGAGTGTGACCAAGAGCGAAGAAGCAACTGTGCCGGGAGACTCGACGGCCGCGTTCGCGTTTGTGAGCGAGCTGGCGAAGGAAGTATCGAGCGGCAAGGTCGAGCTGCCTTCGTTCCCCGATGTCGCCGTGCGCGTGCGTAAAGTGCTCGCCGACGAAAGCGTCGCGAACGAGCAGATCGCGCGCATCGTCGGCTCCGACGCCGGTCTCGCCGCCCGCGTGCTGACACTTGCGAACTCGGCTGCCTTGAATCGCACCGGCCGCGCGGTCGCCGACGTGAAAACCGCGATCAACCGCATCGGGCACAACAACGTGCGCACCGCTGCCGTGTCGTTCGCGATCGCCCAGCTGCGCCGCGCCAGCGAGCTGCGCAACATCGCACAGGACCTGGAACGCGTGTGGAAGGAAGCGACCCTGGTCGCCGCGCTCGCGTACTCGATCGGCTCGCGCTGCCAGATCAATGCCGACGAATCCATGCTGGCCGGCCTGCTGCACAACGTCGGCAGGCTCTACATCCTGGCGCGCGCCAACCGCCACGGCAGCCTGTTCCGCGATCCGCCGGCGCTGGCGCAGGTCATGCGCGACTGGCACGCCAACGTCGGCAAGGCGATCGTCGAGAACTGGGGGTTCCCGGAGCACATCGCCGAGGCGATCGGCGAGCACGAGAACATCGATCGCCATGCCGGCCACGCCGACGTCTGCGACGTGCTGACGGTCGCCGTGATGGCCGCCGGCTTCATGGGCCACGAGGTGGACTTCGAGCTGAACATGCAGGGCGTCAAAGCCTTCCGCCGGCTCGGCCTGGACAACGCCAAATGCGCCGACATCATGCAGAACTGCAGCGAGGAGATCGCGGCCCTGCGTACCGCCCTGGGAGACTAGCCTTCCGGGAATGCCTTATGTCGTGCTACCCGGATTCCACTAGGAACCAAGTGCCGGTGGAAACGTACTGATTGCACAGGCTCAGTGGATGGGCAGCATCGGGGCATGGGCGGCAAGATTCTCGTCGCAGAGGACGATCCGGAAGCGCGTGAGCTGCTGCTGCTATTGCTCGAAGGCGGCGAATACAGCCTGCTCGAAGCAGCGGACGGCATGGAAGCGCTGGACCTGCTGCGCACCGAGCAACCCGACCTGCTGATCACCGATATCGTCATGCCGCGCATGGACGGCTACGAGCTGGTCCGCCGGCTGCGGGAAGACGATCGGACCGCGCACACTTCCGTCATCTTCTGTTCCGCTTCCTATCACGAGCGCGAAGTGCGCGAGATGGCGCGCTCGCTCGGCGTGCAGAGCACGCTCGCCAAGCCGTTCGATCACAAGACGGTGCGTACGACCGTCGATGCTGCGCTCGCCGCGCGTGCCAGTGCGTCGCTCGCCGATACGATCTCGACGCCTGCCGTGCAGGTGACCGGTGGAGCGCAGGAGCGTCTCAGCGCGATGGTTGCCTTCAGCCGGCGACTGTTCGGTCATACCGATCCCGAAGCGATCGTGGAGTCGACGTGTCACGCCGCGCGCGACATCCTGCTCGCGCAATGCGCGCAACTGGTGATCGCGGATGGCGCAGGGCCGCGTCACGCGTGGACCGCCAGTGGTCTTGCGAACGAGCAGGTCGAGCGGCTGCTCGGCACGCGCATGTACCGCGATCTGTTGCAATCGCTGGAGCAGGGCGGCTGCGCGCTCTTTCCGATGGCGCCGGCCGATGCTGTGCCGAGCACCGTGAGTCAGCCGGGCGATTTCGTATCGATGCTCGGCGTACCGGTGGCGTCGGTCAGCCATCACTACGGGTACCTCTGCGTCATCAATCGCATCGGCCTGCCCGGGTTCACCGACGAGGACCTCGCGGTCGCGCGCGCGATCGCGGCGCAGGTCGCGGTTGCGTACGAGAACGCGCGTCGCTACTTCGATCTGGAGCGGCGCGTCGCGGAGCGCACCGCCGAGCTCGAAGTCGCGAATCGCGAGCTCGAAGCGTTCTCGTATTCGGTCGCACACGACTTGCGCGCGCCGCTGCGCCTCATTCACGCGCACGTGCAGATGCTGCGCGACTATCGCGGCTCGCCCACGGCGCGCGAGCCGCAGATTCACCTCGACCAGATTCAGCGCGGCGCGCGCGAAATGAGCGCGCTGATCGACGGCTTGCTGGCGCTGTCGAGAATCAGCCACATGGAGATGCGGCGCGAAGTGACGTCGCTCGACGAGCTGGTGAAGCGCGCGGTGAACCAGGTGCGGCAGGAGAGCGGCGGCGATCGGGTGGTCGAGTGGCGGCTCGGTTCGCTGCCCTCGCTCGCCTGCGATCCGGACTTGATGCTGCAGGTGTTCGCCAACCTGATCGACAACGCGGTCAAGTATTCGCGGCCGCGCCCGCACGCCGTGATCGAGATCGGGATGGGCACGGCGGGCGGCGAGAAATACATCTTCGTGCGCGACAACGGCGTCGGCTTCGACATGCGGTACGCGCGCAAGCTGTTCGGCGTATTCCAGCGCCTGCACCGCCAGGATGAATTCGAGGGCACGGGCATCGGGCTGGCGACCGTCAGCCGCATCATCGAGCGCCACAGCGGACGGATCTGGGCCGAATCGCGCCTCGGCCAGGGAGCGGAATTCCGCTTCACTCTCGCGGGGTTGTAGGTTTCTCTGTATCCTTCCTCGATGCAGGAACGATACGAGCACGCCGCCGTCGAGCGCGCGGCCCAGAGCGCCTGGGCCGAGACGCGCGCCTTTGCCGTCACCGAAGATCCGAAGCGCCCGAAGTACTACTGCCTGTGCATGTTTCCGTACCCCAGCGGGCGGCTGCACATGGGCCACGTGCGCAACTACACGATGGGCGACGTGCTGACGCGTTACATGCGCATGCAGGGCTACAACGTCCTGCAGCCGATGGGCTGGGACGCATTCGGTCTGCCGGCCGAGAACGCCGCGATCAAGAACGGCGTGCCGCCGGCGAAATGGACCTACGACAACATCGCCTACATGAAGGGGCAGCTGCAGCAGCTCGGCTTCGCCCTCGACTGGAACCGCGAGCTGGCGACCTGCCAGCCGGCCTACTACCACTGGAACCAGTGGCTGTTCCTGCGAATGCTCGAGCGCGGCATCGCTTATAAGAAGACCGGGGTCGTCAACTGGGATCCGGTCGATCAGACCGTGCTCGCGAACGAGCAGGTGCTCGACGGGCGCGGCTGGCGCACCGGCGCGCCGGTCGAGAAGCGCGAGATCCCGATGTACTACCTGCGCATTACGCAATACGCGCAGGATCTGCTCGAGGAACTCGACCGCATGCAGGAGTGGCCGGAACGCGTGCGTGCGATGCAGGCGAACTGGATCGGCCGCAGCGAAGGCGTGCGCATCGGCTTTCCCTATCAGCTCGCCGGCGAGCGCCGCGTGCTCAACGTGTTCACGACACGCGCCGACACGCTCATGGGCACGACCTTCTGCGCGGTCGCGGCCGAGCATCCGCTCGCGACGCACGCGGCACGCAACGATCCGGCGCTCGCGGAGTTCATCGAGGAGTGCAAGCGCGGCACGGCGCAGGAAGCCGAGATCGCTGTGATGGAGAAGCGCGGCATGCCGACCGGCATGTTCGTCACGCACCCGCTGTCCGGCGAGCCGGTGCCCGTATGGGTCGGCAACTACGTGCTGATGACCTACGGCGAAGGCGCGGTGATGGGCGTGCCCGGCCACGACGAGCGCGACTTCGGCTTCGCGCTGAAGTACGGCCTGCCGATCAAATTCGTGATCCGGCCGGACGGCGCAAACGCCGCGGAGTTCACCACGCGCGAGTGGCGGCCCGAGTATTCCGCGTACGGCGTGTGCGTTCACTCCGGCAAGTACGACGGCCTGCATTACCAGGCTGCGGTCGATGCAATCGCCGCGGACCTGCAGGCGAAAGGGCTCGGCGAGAAGCAGGTGCAATGGCGCCTGCGCGACTGGGGCATTTCGCGCCAGCGCTACTGGGGCTGCCCGATTCCGCTGATTCTTTGTCCGAAGTGCGGCGATGTGCCGGTGCCGGACCAGGATCTGCCGGTGGTGCTGCCGGAAAACCTGGTGCCGGACGGCACCGGCAATCCGCTCAACAAGACGCCCTCGTTCTACGAGGTGAAGTGTCCGCAGTGCGGCGGCGACGCGCGGCGCGAGACGGACACGATGGACACCTTCGTCGACTCGTCGTGGTACTTCCTGCGCTTCGCCTGCACGGACGACGACCGTGCGATGGTCGACGAGCGGGCGAACTACTGGATGGCGGTGGATCAGTACATCGGCGGCATCGAGCACGCGATCCTGCACCTGCTGTATTCGCGCTTCTGGATGCGCGTGATGCGCGACATGGGGATGATTCAGGTGAAGGAGCCGTTCGCGCGGCTGCTCACGCAGGGCATGGTGCTCAACAATATCTATTCGCGTCACGCCGGCGACGGCCGCGTCGAGTATTTCCATCCCGACGACGTGGAAGTGCAGCTCGACGCGAACGGCGCGCAGATCGGCGCGAAACTGCGCCGCGACGGCCAGCCCGTGCAGTGGGAAGGCATGCGCACGATGTCGAAGTCGAAGAACAACGGCGTCGATCCCACCGACCTGGTCGAGCGCTTCGGTGCGGACAGCATTCGCGTGTTCATGATGTTCAAGGCGCCGCCGGAGGACACGCTCGAGTGGTCCGACGACGGCGTCGAGGGCTCGGCGCGCTTCGTGCGCCGGCTGTGGCGGATGGTGTGGGAGCACGTCGACAGAGACGGCAAGACCGGTGTGCCGCGTCAGGAGCTGGTCGCCCTGTCTCCGGCGCAGCGCGAGATGCGTCGCATGGCGCACGCAACGCTCGTCAAGGTCACCGACGATTACGGCCGGCGCCGCGTGTTCAACACTGCGATTGCTGCGGTCATGGAGCTGATGAATGCGCTGCAGAAGTTCGACGACGCGAGCGAGCAGGGGCGCGCCGTTCGTCACGAGGCGTTCGAGCTGATCGTGCAGATGCTCGGGCCGATTGCGCCGCACGTCTGTCACGTGCTGTGGAAGGAGCTCGGCCATGCGGACCCGCTCATCGATCATCCGTGGCCGCATCCCGATCCGCAGGCGCTGGTGCAGGATCGCATCGAAGTGGTGGTGCAGGTGAACGGCAAGCTGCGCTCGAAGGTGGAAGTCGGCGCCAGCGCTAGTCAGGACGAGATCCGGGCCGCCGCGCTCGCCGATGCCACGATCCAGAAATGGATCGAGGGCAAGGCCGTGCGCAAGGTGATCGTTCCGCCCGGCAACAAGCTCGTCAACGTGGTGGTGTGAGCACGCCGACGCAGCCGATCCGCGTCGTACTGTTCGACGTCGGAGGCGTACTGGTGCAGCTGAGCGGCGTCGCGACCGTGCTCGGCTGGGTCGCAGACCGCTGGACACCGGCCGATCTGTGGCGGCGCTGGCTGCAATCGCCAGCCGTGCGTGCTTTCGAAACCGGTCGCATCGACGCCGACCAGTTCGCTGCCGATCTGGTCGCGGAGCTGGAGCTCGGCGTCGAGCCCGCGCTGTTCCTCGAATCGTTCGCGGGCTGGCCGAGCGGACTGTACCCCGGCGCACGCGAGCTGGTCGCCCGCATACCCAGCCATTTCACGCGGGCGCTGCTCTCGAACAGCAATGCGCTGCATTGGGATCGCGTCATCGTCGACTTCGGCCTCGGCGCGCTGTTCGAGCACCGCTTCGTCTCGCACCTCACCGGCCGCATCAAGCCGGACCGGGACGCGTTCGAGCACGTCGTCACCTCGCTCGGCTGCGCGCCGGGAAGCGTGTTCTTTCTCGATGACAACCTGATGAACGTCGAAGCCGCCCGCGAAGTCGGCATGCAGGCCGCCGTCGTCAGCGGCATCGAAGGCGCCGAGCAAGCGCTGCGCCGCGCGGGGATCCTGCGCTGAATCATGTTCCGGCTCCCGCCCTGCGGGCGCGAAGAAGTGTCAGGTCACCCCTACAACTTGTTCCGGCGGGGCAGGGGCCGTACGCTTCCGGGGCGATCTTTGGCTTCTTTCGCCAACCGTCACAGGTGACTTATGCAAATGCGGGTCGTCGACAGCGCGCTGGGCAATGTTCGCAACCAGGTCACGGCCGATGAGTGGGCGACGCGGGTCGACCTCGCGGCCTGCTATCGGCTGGTGGCGCACTTCGGCTGGGACGACCTGGTGTTCACGCACATCTCGGCGCGGGTGCCGGGCACGCACGACTTCCTGATCAATCCGTACGGCTTCATGTTCGAGGAGATCACGGCCTCGAGCCTGGTGCGCGTCGACCTGGAAGGCAAGAAGACGTTCGACAGTCCGTACGACATCAATCCGGCCGGCTACACGATCCACAGCGCGATCCATGCCGCGCGCGAGGATGCGGGCTGCGTGCTCCACTTGCACACGATGGCGGGCGTCGCAGTGTCGGCGCAGAAGGCCGGACTGCTGCCGATCTCGCAGCAGGCGACGCTCGTGATGCTTAGCCTTTCGTATCATGACTACGAAGGACTGGCGCTCAATCCGGATGAGAAGGGCCGCCTGCAGGCGGACCTGGGCGATACGCGCAACCTGATCCTGCGCAATCACGGGTTGCTCACCGTCGGCCGCAACGTCGCCGATGCGTTCCTCAACATGTTCACGCTGCAGCGTGCCTGCGAAGTGCAGCTGCTGGCGCAGGGGAACGGCGCGGAGCTGATCGAGATCCCGCAGCAGGTGCTCGATACGGTTCCGGAGTTCTCGCGCATGGTGACGCGCGGCGCCGGTGCCGGCCTGGTGTGGCCGGCGCTGCTGCGAAAGATGGATCGCCTCGACAGCAGCTTCAGAAATTAGGCCTCCACCCTCACAGCGCTCGAGTGACTTGTGCAACGCGACTAGGTCCCGGGACCTGGCCGCGCAGGCTTTTTCGCGCCCTAGGGGTTTACCTGATGTGGCGGGCGACGGCCTGGCTGATACTCAGCGCAGCGCAACCTCCTGCAAACTCCGCGCGCGGAAGGATGAGCGCTGAAGGAGAGATCGGATGAAGGCAGAGCGAATGGCGACCCGGATGTCGGTCCTGGGACGCGCGCTGCCCTCGCGGGTGCTGTTGGTCGACGACGACGAGCTCGAGCTGGAATTGATGGCCGACCGGCTCACGGCGGCCGGTTTCGAAGTGGCCTGCGCGCCGAACGGCGAAGCAGCGCTGCAGCTCCTCGACCAGCAGTGGTACCCGCTGGTGATCACGGACTGGCGTATGCCCGTGATGGACGGCATCGCGTTCACCGAAGCGCTGCGCAGCCGCGGCGCCAGCGACACCTACATCATCATGCTCACGATGCGCGAGGCCAGCGTCGACTACGAACGCGGCTATGTCGCCGGCGTCGACGACTATCTCTCGAAGCGCGTGCCGGATGCCGAGCTGTTCGCCCGCATCACCGCCGCTTTCAATACACTCGCGCTGCGCCGTTCCCTGAAGGAAGCGCAGGCGGCGCTCGAGCAGGCCGCGGCCATCGATCCGGAATCCGGCGCCTTCGCGCTGCGCGAGCTGTACACGAGATTGCATGGGGAGATCAGGCGTGCCCAGCGTTACGGGCGCAAGCTGACCTTGCTGACGCTGGCCGCGACGGCAGCAGAGCGCGCGACGGCTGTCAGCGTCGCGCTCGCGCCGGAGATGCTGCACGGGATCGTGCAGACGATCGAAAGCGTGGTGCGGCTGCAGATCGACTGGATCGGGCGGCTCGACAGCGAGCAGGGCGCGGCGTTCGTCGTCGCGCTGCCGGAGTCCAGCATCAGCGAGGCGCCGCGGATCAAGGAGCGGCTGCTGGCAGCGCTGCGCCACTACGCCGAAGGTCTCGAGGCGGTGCAGTTGAGCTTCGCGTTCGGCGTGGCGGCGCTCGAAGACACGGGCCAGCAGAGCCCGGCGGTCGACACCGCGGAGATGCTGGAGATCGCGGGACTGTGCCGTAACTGCCCCGGCCGGACCGGTCCGGAACAGCTCGGCACGGTCCAGCGCAGCGTGGCCTGCCACGTTGCCATCGTGTGTCGCCATGGTTACGTCGTCGACAACGAGTGCAGCCTGAAGGCCCGGCTGCCGGTCCGCCACGGCTCCGACGCCGGGACCGCAGTGGCCGGCTGAAGACGAACTGCAGTTGACCGTGCGGCGCTGCGCCGCGAACATGGCGGCCATTTTCCGAAGGGGCCGCCGTGCGCTACCTCCCGAGTCGATCGGTCGTCATTTTCCTGTGCGTTGCGCTGTCGCTCGCCGCTTGTGGCTGGCGCCTGCAGGGCGCGGCGAAGCTGTCGCCGGGCATGTCGGTGATCTACGTCGACGCCGAGGATCGCTATACCGAGTTCAACCGGGCGCTGCGCGACCGGCTGCGTGCCTCCGGCGCGAAAGTCACGGAGCGCCGGGCGGACGCGACCGCGGTCATTCGCATCAGCAAGGATCAGAGCGGTCAGCGCGTGCTGTCGGTTTCGGCGCGCAATACGCCGGAAGAATACGAGGTGTTCTATTCGATCGAGTACTCGGTCGCGAGCGGCGGCGCCGACGTGATCGCCGTGCAGCCGCTCGAGCTGACGCGCGACTACAGCTACGACACGACGGCGGTGCTCGCAAAGCAGCGCGAGCAGGCGGTTCTACGCACGGCGCTGGCGCAGGACCTGGCCGCGCAGGTGCTGCGCAGACTCGCATCCCTGTGAGACATAACCCCTCCCGGGGATATGCGTGCAATTCGGACGGCAGATCGCGGCGAGCTGAGACAGAATCGGTCATGGACGAGCTGCAGCAGAAAATTGCCGACATTGCCGGCCGCTACATCCAGCGCACCGCCGGCGAAATGGCCGGTCTGCGCGATCTGCTCGGCAAGCTGCGGGCGGGCCATACGGCCGCGATGAAGGAGATCGAGCAGCTCGCGCACAAGATCTACGGCAGCGGCTCGATGTTCGGTTTCGAGGCGGTCAGCGAGCAGGCCCGCGCACTGGAGCTCGCGGCCAAGGAAAGCGCGGATCCGATCGACGTCGACAAGCTGCAGCAGCATGCCGATGGGCTCGAACAGCAGGTCCAGGCCGCGCTGCATGCGCGGGGCCTGCGGTGACCCGAGCCGAGTCGCACCTCGCGGCACTGACTCGGCTGCTGTCCCGCTATCGCCTGGAGCCGGTCGCCGTTGCCGCCGGCGAGTCGATCCCGGGCTCGTACTGGGGCGAGAGCGAGGCCGGTCTCATCGGCAATCGCATCTACTTCCGCCCCGACACTCCGCTGCATTCGGTGCTGCACGAGGCTTGTCATTTCATCTGCATGGACGAAGCGCGCCGCACGCAGCTGGAGCGCGACGCGGGCGGCGACTACGACGAGGAGAATGCGGTCTGCTACCTGCAGATCCTGCTGGCGGATGAGCTGGACGGCACGGACGCGGCCCAGATGTGCTGCGACATGGATGCGTGGGGCTACACGTTCCGCCTCGGCTCGGCGCGGGCATGGTTCGAGCAGGACGCCAGCGATGCTCGCAGCTGGCTGCTCGCGCACCGGATCATGGATGCAGCGGGCAAGCCTACCGGAACTTGTCGGTCGCCCTGATCAGCTCGTGAGTGTTGCCGGCTTCGAACGCAGAGTGGCCGGCGTCGGGGACGACGTGCATCTCCGCTTCCGGCCACGCGCGATGCAGCGCCCACGCCGTCTGCATCGGACACACCACGTCGTAACGGCCTTGCACGATGACTGCCGGGATCTGCCGGATGCGCGCGACGTTGCGCAGCAGCTGGTCTTCGGATTCCAGGAAGCCGCGATTCACGAAGTAGTGGCATTCGATGCGCGCGACCGCGATCGCGAACTCCTCTTCGCCCCACTTGTGCAGCTGTTCCTCGTTGATGTGCAGGTAGCTGGTCGCCGCTTCCCAGATCGACCACGCCCGCGCTGCCGCCACCCGCGTGGCGCGGTCATCGCTGGTCAGGCGTTTGTAGAACGCCCGGATCAGGTCGTTGCGCTCGGCCGCCGGAATCGCGCCGAGGTAGTTCTCCCAATGATCCGGAAAGATCGCGCTCGCGCCGCCCTGGTAGAACCAGCTCAGCTCGAACTGCGACAGCATGAAGATGCCGCGCAGGACCAGCTCGCTGACCCGTCGCGGATGCGTCTGCGCGTACGCAAGCGCCAGCGTCGAGCCCCACGAGCCGCCGAACACCAGCCAGCGATCGATGCCGAGATGCTCGCGCAACTGTTCCATGTCCGCGACCAGGTGCCAGGTGGTGTTGTCGACGAGGCTGGCGTGCGGCCGGCTGCGGCCGCAGCCGCGCTGGTCGAACAGCACGATGCGATACGCGTCGGGATCGAAGAAGCGGCGGGCGCGATTGTCGCAGCCCGCGCCGGGCCCGCCGTGCACGAAGACCGCAGGCTTGCCCTTGGGATTGCCGCATTCCTCGTAATAGATCTCGTGGACGCCGGACACCCGCAGCATGCCGCTGTTGTAGGGCTCGATGGGCGGATACAGAGAGCGGCGTCCGCCGCCGGCGGCAATCTTGGCGGGGCGCTTGCGCTTGCCGAGCACGGCGTGCCGGGCATGACTGCGTTGCTTGTTCGGCGCCGGCTTGCGCACGCTGCGACGGGGAGTTTTGCGTTTGCTCGCCATTTCGACGCTCCGCACAGGAAAGCGGCGCGCATCGTACTTTACAATGCGCCCTTTCGGAAACACGGCGCCGTAACGTTCGATGCAATCTCACCTGGCTTCCATTCTCATGCTGCTGGTCACGATGGTGATCTGGGGCAGCACTTTCGTCGTGACCAAGGGCATCAACGACCAGGTGCAACCGTTCACGCTGGCGTTCGTGCGCGTGGCCATTGGCGCGCTGGTGCTGCTGGTCGGCGCGTTCGTGCGCCAGGCGCGCGGCGGCGAGCATGTGCGCTGGTCCGCATTGCCCTGGGGCACGATGGTGACGATGGCCGTAGTCGGTGTCGTCGTGTACTACGGCGTGTTCAACTACTCGCTCGTCTATACGTCCGCGGCGCAGGGAGCGCTCGTCCAAAGCTGCATTCCGGCGATGACGGCGCTGTTCGCCGTCGTGTGGTTGCGTGAGCATGCGTCAGCGCTGCGCTGGAGCGGCATCGCGCTGTCGATGGTGGGCGTGCTGATCGTCTTCTCCGGCTCGGTCGAGCAGCCGGGCAGCGCCAGCCTCGCCGGCAATTTCCTGATGTTCCTGTCGGCTGTGCTGTGGGGGCTTTACACGTCGATGGCGAAGCGCGTCGCGAACTACGACGCGCTGCAAGTGACGGCCGGGATCCTCGGCGCCGGCGCGTTGCTGCTGCTGCCGTTGGCCGGTTTCGAGGTCGCCGCCGCAGGGATCCCGCAGGTGAATCTGCAGGGATGGCTCGGGATCGCCTATCTCGGCGCCGGCGCGTCGGGCATCGCCTGGATGATGTACAGCGCGGCGCTCAAGCACCTGGACGCGAGCGAAGCGGGCGTCTACACGAACCTGATTCCGATCGTCGGCGTCGTGATGGGAATAATGCTCGGCGAGCCGCTCTCCGTCAGAGCGATCGTCGGAGGTCTCGTCGTGCTGGTCGGCGTGTGGATGACCAGCAGAGTGACAAGAGTGACACAGGTGACATAGGTGACACAGGTGACAGACGCCAGAGCGTTCTGACCTGTGTCACTCTGTCACTTGTGTCACCTTCTTTCCCGCCACATACGTGGACAGCACCTTGATGTCGTCGATCTCGCTTTCAGGGATCTTGAAGTAGTCGCGATCGACGAGGATGAAGTCGGCCCACTTGCCGGGCTCGAGCGAGCCGGTCGAGTGCTCCATGTGCGCCGCGTATGCCGCGTCGGTCGTAAAGAGTCGCAGCGCTTCCTCACGAGTCAGCTTCTCCTGCGGATACCAGCCGCTCGGCGGTCGGCCGGCGCGGTCCTGGCGCGTCACTGCCGCATACAGGCCGTAGAAGGGATTCGGCAGCTCGACCGGAAAGTCGCTGCCGCCGGCGAGTCGCGCGCCGGCATTGATCAGCTTGCGCCACGCGTAGGCGCCCTGGATGCGCTGCGGGCCGAGCCTATCCTCGGCCATGTTCATGTCCGAAGTGGCATGGGTCGGCTGGATCGACGCGATCACGTCCAGTCGCGCGAAGCGGCGGATGTCGTCGAGCGCGATCACCTGCGCATGCTCGATGCGCGGGCGCAGGGCGTGACGCTGCTCCTTCGTCAGCATCGTCTCGAACGTGTCGAGCACCAGGCGGTTGCCGGCGTCGCCGATCGCGTGGACGTTCAACTGCCAGCCCTTGGATGCAGTCAGCGTCGCCAGCTCCTGCAGCTGCTGGCGGGTATACATCATGAGACCCCGATGATGCGGCTGGTCGCTGTAGTCCTGCATCAGCGCGGCGCCGCGACTGCCCAACGCGCCGTCGGCCCACGCCTTTACAGCTCGCATCTGCAAGCGCTCGTCGTACTCGGGCATGCGCGGACCGGATTGCATGAGCTTCCGGTCTTCGGGATTGTCGCGGAGCATCGCGTAGACGCGGATCGGCAGCTGGCCGGCTGCGGCGAGCTCGCGATACAGATCGTAGGTGTGGCCCTCGATGCCGGCATCGTGAACGCCGGTCATGCCGAGGGACGCGACCTCGAGCATCGCGGCGCGCAGTTGGCGCTTCACTTCCGCATCGGTCGCGGCGGGGATGTGCTTTGCGACCAGGTTCTGCGCCTCGTCGACCAGCACGCCGGTCGGCTGACCGGACGCATCCTTCACGATCTGCCCGCCCTGCGGGTCGGGCGTTGCCGAGGTGATGCCGGCAATTTTCAGCGCGGCGCTGTTCGCCCAGCTGGCGTGACCATCGACGCGACTCATGACCGCGGGACGATCGCTCACGATTGCATCGAGCTCGCGCGCCGTCGGAAAGCGGCGCTCTTGCCACAGCACCTGGTTCCAGCCCTGGCCAATGACCCAGCGCGCCTGCGGATTCGCTGCAATGTGCTTGCGGATGCGACTCAGTGCGTCGTCGATGCTCGTCGTGTCGCGCAGATCTGCCTGGATCTGCAGCGCGCCGAGATCGAGCACATGACCGTGCGCGTCGGTGAGTCCGGGCAGCACGTACTTGCCGCCGCCGTCTATCACCGTCGCGTTAGCGATCGCGCCGGCGTCTTGCTCCGTCAACAGGCGCTTGATGCGGCCGTCCTCGATGACGATGCCCGTGAACGCCTGCGTGCCTTTCTGCTGGACTGGAGTGACGCCATGCACGTTCCGCAGCACCACCGTGTCGGCGCTCGCGCTCGCGATGGCGCCCATTGCGATGAATGCGATGCAGATACGACTAAGCATGAGTCACGCTCCTTTGAGTTTCAGCAGGGCCGGCGAGACTGCGTACCAGCTCCTGTGCATGGATCGGCAGATCCGCAAGCCTGCGCACGCAGATCGTCAGATTGCGTTGCGCCCAGTCGTCGCTGAGATCGATTCGCTGCAGGGCCATCGTCTTCATGCAGCGCACGGCAGTGGTCTCCGGGACGATGCCGACGCCGACGTTGCATTCGACGAGGCGGCAGACGGCGTCGAAGCTCCGCAGCTGCACGCGCAGCTTGAGTCGGCGCCCGGTGCGTTCCGCCTTTTCCGAAAGAAATCGCTGCAGCGAGCTGGTGCGGTCCAGCCCGACGAAGTCATAGTCGAGCGCGTCGGCAAAAGCGCTGCGACCGGATGCCGCGAGCGGATGGCGCGCAGCCGTCACGAGCACGAAACGATCGACCCGGAACGGGATCACTTCCAGGCCGGTGACGTCCTCGGTGCCGGCGACGATGCCGATGTCGGCTTGCCCGTCCGCGACGGCGGCGACGATCTCGTCGCTCAGGCGCTCCTCCAGATCGATGTTGACCTGCGGGTGCGAAGCGAGGAACTGACTGAGCGGCTCCGGCAGGAACTCGGTCAACGCGTTGGTGTTGGACATCAGCCGGATGTGCCCTTTGAGCCCGTCAGCGTACTCGCTCAGCTCGCCGCGCATCCGTTCCGCCTGCTGCAGCAGCAGGCGCGCGTGGTGCACGAGCGTACGGCCGGCAGGCGTCGGCTGCACGCCCTGTCGATCGCGATTCAGCAACGCAGTGCCGAGCTCGATCTCCATGTTGCGGATTCGGGTGCTCGCGGCGGCGACTGCGAGGTGCATGCGCTCGGCGCCGGCGGTGATGCTGCCGGCTTCCACGACGTGCAGGAACAGCTTGAGATCGGTCAGATCGAAGCGCATACGGAGATCTTACTGTAGGTCGGGCTTCGGCCCGACAATCATTGTGGCCTGCGCAGGGGCACGAACATGACCGGCGAAACATTCGTCGTGCGCAGCGCGCCGGCGGCGTCCTTTTCGATCAGCTGCAGCTGTTGCACCGAGAAGCGCGGTCCGACGGGCACGATCAGCCGGCCGCCGGGCTGCAACTGGTCGAGCAACGGCTGCGGCAGCTGCTCGGGCGCCGCCGTCACGATGACGATGTCGAATGGCGCGTGCGCCGGCCAGCCCGCGTAGCCGTCGGCGACCTGCACGCTGATATTTTCGTATTTCAGTTCACGCAGCAGATCGGTGGCACTGCGCGCGAGCGTGTCTTCGAGCTCGACCGACCAGACGTGCGCCACGAGCCGCGACAGCACGGCTGCCTGGTAACCCGAGCCGGTGCCGACTTCGAGCACGCGATCGCCGGGCTGCGGCCGCACGAGCTGCGTCATCAATGCAACGATGTACGGCTGCGAGATCGTCTGGCCCTGGCCGATCGCGACCGGCCCGTCGTCATAAGCCCGGGCACGCTCGGCCGCGGGAATGAACATATGACGCGGCACCTGGCGCATTGCTTCGAGGACGCGCGGGTCACGAATGCCGCGGCCGGCGAGCTGGTCGCGAACCATCGTTTCGCGGGCCTCGTCCGGCGCAACGGAATGCAGCAACTGGCGCAGCATGGCGGTTTCTGTGGCCTCGCCGGGCGGCTTGGGCCATAATCGGCCCATCGTTCATCGGGATCAACCTGGCGCCCAGCTCAAATAGTTTCTCAATAGTTTCATCGCTCGAGTGTTCCACCTTCCCCTCCGCCTCGTTCCGCTGCGTCGCGTCCGCGACCACCGGTCGCGCTCTGCTAAGTGAAGCTTTCCGGCGACAACCTCGCAGCCAGCCTGACCCGTCAGCTCCAGACGATCTACCTCGTGTCCGGAGACGAACCGTTGCTCGTCAACGAGGCTGCGGATGCGATTCGTGCCAAGGCGCGCAGCCAGGGTTTCGTGGAGCGCGAGCTGCACGTGGTCGAGCGCGGCTTCGACTGGCAGAGCCTGCTCGCCGGCAGCCGCTCGATGTCGTTGTTCGCGGAACGCAAGCTCATCGAGATTCGCATGGCGAATGCCGCGCCGGGCGAGCAGGGCGCCGACGCGATCGTGGAGCTCGCGGAGCAACCCGCGCCGGACACGCTGGTGTTGATCATCACGGGCAAGCTCGACGGCCGGACGCAGAGCTCGCGCTGGGTCAGCGCGGTCGAGAAGCGCGGCGTGCTGGTGCAGGTATGGCCCATCGATCTGCCGCGCTTGCCCGCGTGGATCCGCGAGCGACTGGGCCGGCACAAGCTGCAAGCTGATGCCGCCGCTGCGGCGCTGCTCGCCGAGCGCGTCGAAGGCAATCTGCTGGCGGCGCACCAGGAGATCGAGAAGCTCGCGCTGTTGCTGCCGCCGGGCCCGATCACAGCAGAGACGGTCGTCGATGCAGTTGCGGACAGCGCGCGCTTCGACGTCCTGCAGCTGGGCGAAGCGGCGATGCGCGGTCAGACGGCGCGTGCACTGCGCATCCTGGAAGGACTGCGCGGCGAAGATGTCGAGCCGACGCTGGTGCTGTGGGCAGTGAACAAGGATCTGCAGTGGATCGCTCGCGCGCGCAGCTTGATGCGTCGGGGCCAGAGCGCGGAGTCTGCGATGAATGCGCTGTACGTGTGGCGACCGCGCCAGGCAGCGATGGCGCAGGCGCTCGGCCGCATGAACCGGCACACGCTGCGTAGTCTGATCCTCGACGCCGAACGCGTCGACCGCACGATCAAGGGCGTCGAGAAGGGCGATCCGTGGCTGCAGCTGGAACGGCTGGTCGCGAGACTCGGCGGCGTGCAGGTTGCAGCGGTCGCATGAAGAGCATCGGTATCTTCGGCGGCACGTTCGATCCGATTCACTTCGGCCACCTGCGGACCGCGTTCGAGCTGCTGCAGGCGCTGCGGCTGAACGAGATCCGCTTCATGCCCGCCGGCAATCCGCCGCACCGCGAGGTCACGGTGGCGAGCCCGGCAGAGCGTTTCGCGATGGTCGAGGCGGCGATCGCCGGCCAGCCGGGCTTCGTAGTCGACGACCGCGAGATCCGGCGCGAAGGGTTGTCGTATTCGGTGGATACGATGCGCACGCTGCGCGCCGATTTCCCCGATCATTCGCTGTCGCTGATCGTCGGCATGGATGCGTTTCTCGGCTTGCCCAAGTGGCACCAGTGGCGCGAGCTGCTGGACCTGGCGCACCTGGTGGTGGCGCACCGGCCGGGCTGGCGCGCACCGAGCATGGGGCCGCTCGGCGAGCTGCTGGTCGATCGCGGTACCGGTCGCAGCGGCGATCTGCACGAGCGGCGAGCCGGCTGCATCTACATCCACGCGGTGACGCAGCTGGAAATTTCTTCGACGGAAGTGCGCAAGCTGATCGCGGCAGGGCGCGACCCGCGCTACCTGATGCCGGACGGCGTGCGGCAGATCATCGAGCAGACAGGCTGTTATCGATCCAAGAGGTGAGCATGGTTGTCAAGCGCGCAAAGAATTCGCGACGTGCAGGTTCCGCAGCTCCGAAGGCCAAGAGCGCCGCCCGGGCGAAGGCCGGCAAGAAAGCCGCGCCGCCGCCGGCGAACGTGCGCAGGATCAGGCCGCTGGTGCAGGTCGTCGAGGGCGCGCTCGACGAGATGAAAGCGGTGAACGTCCGCGTGCTCGACGTGCACAAGCTGACCGACATCGCCGACACGATGATCATCGCCAGCGGCAATTCGGACCGTCACGTGCGCTCGATCGCCGACCGCATCGTCGAGCACACCAAGAAGGCCGGCTTCCGTCCGATGGGCGTGGAGGGCGAGCGCGACGGCGAATGGGTGCTGGTCGACCTGCAGGACGTGATCGTGCACATCATGTTGCCGCGGGTCCGCGAGTTCTATCGTCTGGAAAATCTGTGGGACGTGAGCGCCGCGCGCCGCGAAGCCGCCGAACGCACGGCATAGATCGTGCGGATGCTGCTGCTTGCAGCCGGCACGCGGCTGCCCGACTGGGTGAACCGCGGGTACGAGGAATATGCCGGGCGCTTCGGCAACGACTACCGCCTGGAGCTGAAGGAGATTGCGCTGGGTCAGCGTGCCGCCGGCGCCCCCCAACAAGCAATCGCGCGGGAAGGCGAGCGCATGCTGTCGGCGCTACCGGAAGGCTGCTACGTCGTCGCGCTGCAGGTCGACGGGCGCTCGATGTCGAGCGAACAACTGGCGAAGTTTCTCGCAAGCCGCGCGCAGCAAGGCCGTGACGTCGCGTTCTGCATCGGCGGTCCGGATGGCCTGGCGCCGCAGATCGACAAGCGGGCTGACATGCGGTGGTCGCTGTCAGCGCTGACGCTGCCGCATGCGTTGGCGAGAGTAGTCGTGGTGGAGGCGCTGTATCGCGCCGTGAGCATCATCAAGCGACATCCGTATCACCGCGCGTAGTCACACCTTCATTCTTGCCAGCTCGGCAATTGCGGTGACCGCGCTCGGAAAGCGGTCGCGCGGATCTTTTGCGAGCAACGCGTCGAGCATGCGCTGGAAGCGGCTCAGCTCGGCCGGCAGCACCGGGATCGGATCGTTGCGGTGCGACTGGATGATGGCGATGATCGTGCTGCCGCGGAACGGACGCTGACCGGTCAGCATCTCGTAGAACATCACACCGAGACTGTACAGGTCGCTGCGCGGATCGACCGCGGCGCCTTCCGCCTGCTCCGGGCTGATGTAGTAGGGCGAGCCGCGCACTTCACCGGCGTTGGTGATGCCGGCGTCCTGGCGCTTCGCGAGGCCGAAGTCGATCAGCACGATGCGTCCGTCCTGGCGCATCATCACGTTGGCCGGCTTCAGGTCGCGGTGACACAGGCCGGCGCTGTGCACGATCACCAGCGCGCCGGCGATCTGCAGGAAGATGTCGACGCTGTCCTTCACCGTCATCAGGTTGCGGATGCGCAGCTCGAGGCTGCCGCTCGGGAAGTACTCGGTGACGATGTAGCGAAAGTCCTCGGCATGGCCCCAGTCGTACACGTCGACGATCGAGGGATGCTTGAGGCGCATCAGCAGGTCGCGCTCGCGCTCGAAGCGCTCCTCCTCGCCGGCAGGCGACTCGGCGAGCGGGCCGGTACGCAGCACCTTCACCGCCACGTTGTGACCGAGCTCCAGCGAGTGCGCCACGTGGATCTCGGACTTCGGCGAGCGGGCGATCGTCTGCAGGAAGCGGTAGCCCGGGATCACGGGAAACGCCGCGGGCTGCAGATTGCGCCCGGTGCTGGACTTCTTGTCGCCGACGTTGTGCATGCCGTGCCACGTGGATGGATCAAACCCGTCCAAGGTAGGGGTTGGGGCGGCGGCAGCGCCGCGCACTGTGTCACGAATACTGGCCACTGCGGGGAAACCTTGCGGCAAAGCCCGCAATTTCCGCGCTTCCGGCCGTGTGTGTTAGGGTCCGGACGCCGCCTGAGGCAGGCGGCCGCAACGGGGGTTTTGCCGACAATTATGGAGTTGAGCTATTCGATCGACCCGCAGGAAGGACTCTTGCGGCTGCAGGCCTGGGGGCGGGTCACGGTAGATGGACTGATCGACCTGCTGAATCGGGCGCAGGCGGACCCCGCCTTCCGCCCGGACATGAACTCCATCGCCGACTACCGCGAGGCCCACGGCGAATGGGACTTTTCCGAGATCCAGCGCTTGCGCGACTACATCCTGCGCGTCGAGGTGCCCTGCGAGGTGCGCTGGGCGGGAGTGCTCAAGCCGGGATCGCTGGCCGCCGCGGGCCACGTGCTGATCGTCATCAGCGAAGCCGTCGGCGCGCGCATCCGCATGCGCATGTTCGACGATCCGCAGCACGCGATGCGCTGGATCCGTCGCGAGGTGGATTGAGATGGCAGCCAAATCGTTTCTCGGCGGTCGCGTCGTAGTCACGACCGGCGACATCACCAGCATCGCCGTCGACGCGATCGTCAATGCGGCGAACTCGGCGCTCATGGGTGGCGGTGGCGTCGATGGCGCGATCCACGAGCGCGGCGGCCCTTCGGTCACCGCCGCCTGCGGCGAACTGCGACGCACGCGCTTTCCGGACGGCCTGCCGGTGGGCGAAGCGGTGATGACCATCGCCGGCAATCTGCCCGCACGCTTCGTGGTCCACACGGTCGGTCCGATCTGGGGCGCTGACGAGCCGGCTCCCAAGCTGCTCGCATCGTGCTATCGCCGGGCGATCGAGCTGGTCGACGCCGAAGGCCTGAAGTCGATCTCCTTTCCGGCGATCTCGACCGGCGCTTACGGCTACCCGCGCGATCGGGCCGCCCAGGTCGCGTCGAAGGCGATCGCCGAGGCGCTCGGCAAGGCGCACGCGGTCCGGACCGTGCACCTGGTGTTCTTCTCGGACGCGGACCGCAGCGCCTTCGAGCAGCACCAGCAGTTCCCCTAGGATTTCAATTCACCCCGAGTTCATTTGGGCTCTCGAACAATGTCCCGAGCCCTCCTGACCTTGTATCCTTCCGCGGATGGGAAGTTCATCCAACCCGTTGATCTATCTGGCCTCGGCCTCCCCGCGACGCAGTGCGCTGCTGGACCAGATCGGCGTCGCGCATCGCGTCGAGCCGGTCGACGTCGACGAGCGTGCGCTCGGCAGCGAGCTCCCCGAGCAATACGTCCGGCGGCTGGCGGTGCTGAAGGCTGAGACCTTGTGGCTGCGGCTTGCAGCCGCGCAGCGCCAACCGGTGCTCGGCGCCGATACGGCGGTGGTGCTGGACGCCGAGATTCTCGGCAAGCCGCGCGACGAGCAGGATTGCCTGCGCATGCTCGGCAAGCTGTCCGCGCGCACCCATCAGGTTTTCACGGCGGTCGCGCTGCGAGCGGCAACAGGCTGCGAGGCGAGGGTGAACGTGAGCGAAGTCACGTTCCGCAAGCTGGCAGCCGAGGAAATCCGTCGCTACTGGCATTCCGGCGAGCCGGCGGACAAGGCGGGCGGTTACGCAGTGCAGGGCCGCGCGGCGCTGTTCATCGAGCGGATCGCGGGCAGCTACTCCGGGATCATGGGGCTGCCGCTGTTCGAGACGGGCGAGCTGCTCGCCGCGATCGGAGCGCGCGGATGACCGAGATCCTGGTGAACGTGAGCCCGCGCGAGGTGCGCGCTGCGCTGGTCGAGAACGGCGTGCTGCAGGAAATCTTCCTGGAGCGCGCCAATCGCCGCGGACTGATCAGCAATATCTACAAGGGCCGCGTCTCGCGCGTGCTGCCGGGCATGCAGGCGGCATTCGTCGACATCGGCCTGGAGCGCACCGCGTTCCTGCACGCCTCGGACATCGTGCATCCCGCCGTCGCCGAGAACGGCAAGCTCGACGAGCCGCTCGAGGAGGGCAAAACAGCCGATATCCAGGCGCTGGTGACCGAGGGCGGCGAGATCCTGGTGCAGGTGCTGAAGGATCCGCTCGGCACCAAGGGCGCGCGGCTGACGACCTTCATCACAATACCGTCACGGTACCTGGTCTATATGCCGAAGGGCCGCGGCGTCGGCATTTCGGCGCGCATCGAGGACGAAGCCGAGCGCCTGCGGCTGCGCGATGCGGCGACGCTGTTCCTGCGCAGCGACGAAACCGGCGGCTACATCGTGCGTACTGCTGCAGAGGGGGCGACACCCGACGCGTTGCGAGCCGACATGATGTTCCTGCAGAAGCTCTGGGCAGTGCTGGGCGAGAAGGCCGCGACGACGCGGCCCGGCAATCTGGTGTACGAGGATCTGGCGCTGGCGGTGCGCGTGCTGCGCGACGTCGTCTCGAGCGGCGTCGACAAGGTCAGCGTCGACCACGCCGAGACCCACCAGCGCATGCTGGAATTCGCGCGGACGTTCATGCCGGACATGGCGCAGCGCATCGAGCTGTACGACGGCGACCGGCCGATCTTCGATCTGTACGGCATCGAGGAGGAGATCCAGAAGTCGCTCGACCGCAAGGTGCCGTTGAAGTCCGGCGGCTACCTGATCTTCGACCAGACCGAATCGATGACGACCATCGACGTCAACACCGGCGCGTACGTCGGGCACCGCACGCTGGAGGAAACGATCTTCCGCACGAACCTGGAGGCGGCGGTCGCGATCGCCAGACAGCTGCGGCTGCGCAACCTGGGCGGCATCATCATCGTCGACTTCATCGACATGCAGGAGGAGGAGCATCGCAAGCAGGTGCTGCAGGCGCTGGAGAAATCGCTCGCCAGCGATCACGCGAAGAACCACATCTCCTCGGTGTCGCCGCTCGGCCTGGTCGAGATGACGCGCAAGCGTACGCGCGAAAGCCTGGAACACATGCTGTGCATGGCGTGTCCTACCTGCGAGGGCCGGGGCTTCGTCAAGACGCCGGAAACAGTTTGTTACGAAATTTTCAGAGAGATCCTGCGCCAGGCGCGCCAGTTCGAGTTCCAGGAGCTGATGGTGCTGGCGCACCAGGACGTGATCGAGCGGCTGCTGGACGAGGAGTCCGCGGCGCTCGCCGAGCTCGAGGTGCACACCGGCAAGCCGATCCGCCTGCAGACCGAAGCGTTGTACAACCAGGACCAGTACGACGTGGTGTTGATGTGAGTCATGCCTGTTAGCCCCCGCAAGCTGGTCAAGTGGCTCCTGATCGTCTCGGGATCCGCCTGCCTGCTGCTCGGGCTCACCTTCGGCGCTTTCGGCATCATCGTCAGCCGCGTGCCCGAGTACCGCGTCCAGCTGCAGAACTGGATCAACGAGCGCGGCAGCATCCAGGTCGAATTCAAGACGCTGAGCGCGCGGCTGCGGCTCTACGGACCGGAGCTCGTGTTCGACCAGGCGATCGTGCGCACGCCGGACGGCACGCATGTGCTCGCAACGGCGAAGCGCGGCAGCGTCGGCTTCGATCTCTGGACTTCGATCCGCAACGCACGCCTCACCGCGGGTCGCTTCGCGCTCGAGTCGCCGGAGATCGGCCTGATCCGCACCAAGGAAGGTCGCATTCAGCTGCTAGGCATGAGTGCGCTGCCGGAGCGCGACAAGCCGTTCGCACTCGAAGAGCTGCCGATGGGGCGCTTCCACGTGCACGACGCAGTGGTCACGTTCCGCGATGCGATCACCGGACGCGGTCCGTGGTCGTTGTCTGGCGTCAGCTTCGAAGTGACGCGCGACTCCAACTTGCTGGAACTGCGCGGCGACGCGTCGCTGCCGCGCACACTCGGTCGCGAGCTCCGCTTCAGCGCCACGGTCAAAGGGCCGCTGCACGACGCGGCCGCGCTCGTGTCGACATTCAAAGTCGATGGTCGCGAGCTGGATCTGGCTGGCTGGGCCGATGTGTTGCCTGATGCGTGGCCCGCACCCGAGACGGGGCATGGCGGCGTGGAGGTGCGCGGCACGCTGAAGGGCGCGGAGCTGGTGCAGTTGGGTGCGGATGTCGATCTGGAGCGCGTCGCAGCGGCTCCGCCGCTGTGGGCGACTGCGCTGCCCGGCGCGGAACCCTTGAACGTGCGGGCCGACGACAGCGCAGCGAGCCCGACGCAGCCGGAGGAAGTCGAGCGGGAAACGGATCCGGGCGCGGCCAAACACGCTGCGCCAGTCGCAATGCTCAGCTATCCGCGACTCGCGTTTGGATTGCGCGCCGAAAAGATCGGCGACACCTGGCGCGCGACCGTATCGAATCTGAACATGGCGCGGCCCACTGCCGCGTGGCTGTCGGCGCGGATCGAGGCTGAGTGGATGCGCACGGCCGATGGCCATATGAAAGCGAGCGGCAAGACGGATCGGGTCGTGCTCGACGCCTTGTGGCCGCTACTCGCGTACCTGCCTGAGAACGACACGATCGCGCGGCTCCGCGCGTTGAACGCCACCGGCACTCTCAGCGACTTTTCGTTCGATTTCGAGCGCGCGAGTGCGGACAGTGCGCCGAAGTATTCGCTTCAGACCGGCGTCGACGATCTGTCCTTCGCACCGGTGCAGCGCGCGCCGGGTGCCAGCGGTTTGAGCGGCGCGGTGCAAATGACGCAGGACGGCGGCGAGTGGAAGATCGACTCGGACGACGTCCGCTTCGAGTTGCCGCGCATGTTTCGCGAGCCGCTCGCAGCGGCGGACGTCGCGGCCACCGTGCGCTGGCGCAAGTCGGACAGCGCAGTGACGATCGAGTCGAACGACATTCGCATGTCGAGTCCCGATGGGCGCGCGACGGCACGGTTCAGCATGACTCTGCCCAGCGACGGCGCTTCGCCGGTGCTCGATCTTGCAGGGCAAGGCTCGGATCTGCAGGTGAGCTCGACGCACAAGTACATTCCGGCCGGCCGGCTCGGCGCACGCACCATGGAATGGTTCGATCGCGCTTTCCTCGGCGGGCGCGTGGTTTCCGCCGAGCTGACCTACCGCGGCTCGATCCGCGACTTCCCGTTCCGCAAGGACGAAGGCCTGTTCCTGGTGCGCGGTCACGTCGAGGACGCGCTGTTCGACTATCAGCCGGGCTGGGTGCCAGCGAGCAACGTCACGGCAGATCTCGAGTTTCGCAACGAGGGCATGCACATTCACGCGACCGCGGGGAACGTCGGCGGATTGCAGGTGACCGATGCCACGGCCGACATTCCGGACCTCAAGCAGACGCACCTGCGGATCAAAGCTGGGGCCCGTGGCGACTTGCAGGAAGGACTGACACTCCTGACGAGCAGTCCGCTCGCACCGGCGCTCGGCGAGCCATTCGCGCGTCTCAGCGGGCATGGTGCGGTCAATGCTGCTATCGATCTGGATCTGCCGATTCGCAATCTCGACGCGCGCAAGATCGAGGTCACGGCGCGCTTCACCGATGCGAACGTGGCGATGCGCGACGTCGATGCGCCAGTGCGCTCGCTGCAAGGTAGCTTGACCGTGCGTAACACGCTGGTCGCTGCGGCCGAGCTGCGTGGACAGTGGCTCGGCGGTCCCGTCGAAGTCGTCATACGACCCGAGGGGAACACCGCGTCGACACTGAGCGCGAAGGGG
>DATBKP010000036.1:0-6564 GCA_036555785.1 Steroidobacteraceae bacterium | reverse complement strand
GTCGCCGCGACTCGCGCGGCGACGGCAGCTGCCGGTCAGGCGGCACAGACCGCGCGCAACACGGCTTCGATCCTGGCGGCGAACGCGCGCAATCAGGCGACGATCGACGCCGCAGCGGCGCGCAACCAGGCTTCGATCGCGGCGCAGAAGCAGATCGCCGCCGCAAAGGCGCAGGGCAAGGCGATCTCGGCCTCGCAGAAGGCGACCCTGCTCAGGGGCGCGAACTCGGTCGGCAAGGATGCGCTCGACACCCTGTACGAGCAGATCCTCGGCAACGTGCCGAACAGCGACGCACGGCGCGACGGCGAGAGCGACGAGGCCTACGCCGCGCGTGTGAAGAACGTGAAGGCCGAGTTCCAGCGCCGGCTCAAGAGCCAGGCCCGCCACGCCTACTGGCAGGTGCGCGGCCAGGTCGCACCGTTCCTGACGACCATGGGCTACTCACCGAAGGAGATCCGCAACTTCGCGCTGCGGATCGTCCATACGCGCTTCCCGAAGGCCGCGCCGAAGAAGACGAGCGGGACGACCACGATCTGAGATGCCCAAGTCACAGATCGGCGGCGGCGGCGCCAAGTCGAAGTCGAAGAAGAAGCCGACACCGGTTCCGCGCTCCGATCGTGACGCTCGCATCTGGGCGGCGTCCGTCAATCGCTTCGTCCCCGAGCCACTCGTGCCGAAGCCGCGCGGCGGCAGGGACTTCCGCAGTGCCGATCTGAGCGGGAAGCCGGTCGTCGTGGTGCCGACAAAGAAGACGTTCGCCGCGCAGCCGCCGCTCTGGCAGCGTCGCGACAAGTTCATCGAGACGCGCAAGCGCACACGCGCACGTCTCGCTGATCAGTCGGCCGTCGACCGTGCCGCTGCGCTGCGCTTGCGCCGGCTCGAAACGCCGACCGAGAGGTATGCGCGCACCCCATCGCTACCGCCCTCGACACGGGTCGGGGGCGGTCTTCGGCCCGTGCCCGCACACACGGTCGACTACGGCAAGGAGCCGAGCACGCTCGACCTGATCGGCGGGCTTGCGAGGGCCGCAGGACACGCGGCGCTCGAGCCGGTGCTGGGGGCAGCCTGGGGCGGCGGGCAGCCGCGGGGCGCACTCGCTCCGGGGTCGCCAGCCGCGCGCGGTGCGCTCATGGGCGGCGGGGCGGTTGGCAAGGGGATCGAGCAGGGGGCGATCTACGGCACGGTCGGCCCCGACCTGCTCAATGCCGTCACCGGCAAGGAGTTCTCGAAGGCCGGCCTGGCGGTCGACCTCGCGGCCATCGCCCCCGTGGGCAAGGGAGTGGGACTGGCAGCGACGGTCGGTCTGCGCGGGGTGAAGCGCGCCCAGGAGTTCACCCGCCTGATGCAGGAGGGGCAGGGCATCGCGGAGGCCGCACGCGCCGCGGCGAAGGTGCGCGGTCCGGAGATCAGGTCGACGCTCGCCCGTAGCGCACTCTCGGACGTGCTGCCGACGTTGCGCAAGAACCCGGCGCGCAAGGAGATGTACGCCGAGATCGATGCGGCGGTGGCTGCCAAGCAGATGACGCGCGCGCAGGCGGACAAGCTGAAGCGGACACTGGACGCCGCCGCAGCCGAGCACGCCGACGCGCTCGCCAGGGAGATGCCCGACTCGGTTCCGCTCAAGCAGCGGCGCATCGAGCGCGCAAACGACTGGTACCACGAAGTCGCCGGCGCAAAGAGGGGCGGCGCAACGCGCGCTGTTGCCGACGAGGCTGCTCCCGCACGCGCGGAACTGGCCGCGCACGGGAAGCCGAGCGCCAGGGTTTCCGAGGCCGACGTGCAGCGGATCACGGACGAGTTGATGGGGCATGTGACGCCGCGGCGGACGAAGTTCGGCAAGAACCCGCGTGCGTTCATCGAGCAGGGCGTGCGCAACTACGTCCGCCACGCCGAGACTGCGCTCGAGCATGCGCCGGAAGCGCCGCTTTGGTACTCGGCCTCGTCGCGGCGGGTCTTGCAGGCGACCGGCGGCAACCTCGAGGAGGCCGAGAAGATTCTGCAGCTGATCGGGATCTACTCGCCGCAGCAGGAGGTCGTCCCCAACCTCGGCGCGGCGCTGAAGGCCTATCGGCAGTGGAAGGCCGGCGAGCCGATCAAGGTGAACGCTCTGCACGACGGCAAGGCGCGCGACGTGCTCGAGGGGCGCGTCTGGGAGGGCCGCAAGACGAACAACTTCTACCGCGACCTGCTCCACGACATGTGGCCCGAGCGCTACCAGCAGCTGGTCAGGGAGGGTGCGATCGATGACGTGACCGTCGACCGCCACATGTACACCGCGGCCGGCCTGGGCGAGAACGACAACACCTACTACGACTACGTCCAGGACCTGACGCGCAAGCTCGGGGACAGCTACGGGCTGACGCCGCGCGAGATGCAGGCGACGGTCTGGGTGTCGCGCAAGGCCGAGCTTCTGATGGCGAAGGGCAAGTCGCCCGAGGCCGCGTGGGCTGCCGCCAAGACGACCTACAAGGACGCGCTCGAGCGCGAGGTGTACACGACGCGGCTGCCGGTCGAGGCGCGACCTGGCGACCCGAGCGTGCTGCCGGACTACGACAACTGGACGCCGGGGCAGAAGCTCGCTCACTTGGTCGCGAAGCTGCCGGCGGTCGAGCGCTACTTCGCGAATGTCGGCGTCCCGTTCACGATGCGCTCGGTCGGCAAGGGCTTCTGGGTCACGGCCGAGGGCACGCTCGAGGTCAACCCGGCGGTCGCCGTCGACCTGCACACCGGCATCGCCTACTCGATCGCCTCTGCGCGAGAGGCGCTCAAGAAGGGCGAGGAGTACGGCCTCTCGGCTGCAGAGCGCGCGCTCTATGACAACGTCGTGCTCGGACTGGGGCACGGGATGAACCAGGCGGCGGGATCGTGGTTCCGCCCGCTGCTGTCGCTGAACCAGGCCGGCAACACGCTGGCGAAGGTCACCCTCGGGCACGCGGCGACCGGGGAGGAGATGACGAAGCTCGCGCAGGCCTACAAGGGAACGGCGACGTGGTTCTCGCACGCCGAAGACGGCGTCTACGTCGTGCATGGCGGCGACGATCTCCCGCTCGCGGACTTCCGGAATACCCTGGATGAGGTATTCCCCGATCCGGAGGTCGGGGTACAGTGGTTCTCGCACGACAGCAACTACCTGGGAGACATCGAGAATGGCTACACACAGGCAAGGGACAGCGGAGGACTTGGCGACGTTGCCGACGCTGCTGATCAGCTTCGGAGAGAGTCCGACGCAGTCGACGCCGCCTTCCGAGCCGACCCCGCAGCAGCCGCCCGAGGAGTCAGAGACGACTCCGACGCCTGGCTAGGCACAGCCCAGCGCGTTCTCGGCCGCGACGAACTGCGCGCGACCGAGCGCTGGAGAATGGAGCCGAGTTCGTGGGAGGCCACCGACGAGTTCGGCAACCCGCAGCCGTCGCTGCGCTTCGCGACCGGTCCGCCTGGGGAGCGGCCGGTTGCGAGGGCGACGGCGCGCGCGCCGCTGAGCTACGAGGAGCTTGCCGCAAGCGACGAAGGCCGGCGCTACCTCAACCTCGCCAACAAGGACACTCCGCTCTCTCCGAGCGAGTGGGAGGAGATGTCCCGGCTCGAGGAACAGCTGGGGCTGAAGGGTGCGCCGTGGACGGCGGCGAAGCCGACGCCGATCGAGGCGCTCGATGTCGAGCAGGCGCTGATGAACGCGCCGCGCATCTCCGACCAGCCGGCCAGGGTGACGCTGATCGACGGGTCGACGCACGCGGTCAACCCGGAGCACCCGATCTCGCTCGACGGCGAGACGGTTCACCTCCTCGACGGTAGCTCTGTCGAGGCGAGGACAGTCACGCATGTCGAGGCGGGCGACGGCACGGCGCTCGCCGGCGAGCGGCTGCCGCCGGCCGAGCCTCCGCGTCCGCCCGCGTCGCCGGCAGCCGAGGCGCCGCTGCCGCCCGAGCCGGTCGCGCCAGGCGAGCAGCTGATGAAGGGGATGGGCGAGGCGACACGCCTGCGCCGCGAGCAGCAGGCGCTGCGCAGCGAGGAGGCCTCGAGGCGGGCCGCGGAGGTCGCGCGCATCCTCGAGTCGACACCGGGCGAGGCTGGCTACGCAGCTGCCCGCCAGGCGCTGCGCGGTGATCTTCCGAAGCTCAGCTGGGACCGCTTCACCGAGATGGACTCAGAGGCTGTCGACGCGATGGTCAGGCATGTCCGCGACCACCCCAGTCTCCAGAACCGCCCCTACGACATGCTCAACACCGAGGGCGCGATCTACCGGATCCTGAACGGCCACGTCCCGCGCCGCTACGAGCAGCGGCTGCTGCGCAACGTGTTCGGCCCGGACGTGGCCGACCAGCTGAAGGCCTCGGTGCCGATCTGGAAGCGCCTCTATGACGGCGGGATCAGCCTGATCAACCTGCCGCGCACGCTGATGTCGTCCTTTGATCTCTCGGCGCCGTTCCGGCAGGGGCTGATGTTCGGCATCTCGCACCCGCGCATGTTCTTCCGCAACTTCCGCTGGATGTTCAAGGCAGCCGGCTCGAAGAACGCCTACGCGCAGATCCTGCAGGAGATCCAGGGTCGCCCGACCTTCGACCTGATGCAGCGCGGCAAGGTCGCCTTCACCGACCTGGGGACTGATCTGACGCACCGCGAGGAGCAGTTCATGTCGCACTTCGCTGATCACGTCCCCGGCGTCGGCATGTCGCAGCGCGCTTACGTCGCCTTCCTGAACAAGTCGCGCGCCGACTACTTCGACTGGTTGGTCGACCGGGTGCAGAAGCTGCGCCCCGACCTCGACCTGGAAAGCCCGGAGGGCGAGAAGGTGCTGAAGAGCTTCGGGCGTCTGGTCAACACGGCGACCGGGCGCGGCGGCTATGGCGACACGCTGAACAAGGCGATGCCGGCGGCGAGCGCAGTCTTCTTCGCGCCGCGCTTGGTCAAGTCACGGCTCGATCTGATCAACCCGCTCTACTACGGGAAGCTCGACCCGATCGCACGCAAGGAGGCGTTCAAGCAGGCGGCTGGTCTGGCAACTGTCGTCGCTGGACTTGGCTCACTGGCGACTCTGGCCGGCGCGAAGGTCGAGAAGGATCCGCGCAACGCCAACTGGGGCAAGATCCGGATCGGAAACACGCGCTTCGACATCGCCGGCGGCTTCCAGCAGCCGCTGCGCACGCTGGCTCAGATCGCCTCCGGTCAGATCATCTCCTCGACCACCGGCAAGAAGATGCAGCTGGCCGGCGGTTTCGGAGAGTTGTCGCGCAAGGACATCCTGCAGCGCTTCATCGAGTCGAAGTTCTCGCCGCCGGCGTCACTTGTGAACGACCTGCTCAAGGGCACCGACTTCGAGGGGGAGCCGCTCGATGTGAAGAAGGCGATCGCTGAGCGGTTGATCCCGCTTCTGATGCAGGACGCCTACGCCATGTACGAGGAGGGCGGCAACCTGCCGGCAGCGCTCGCCATCTACGGGATCGGCATGTGGGGCATCGGCTCCCAGACCTATGGCACGAAGCCCCCGAAGCGTCGGACGCGCACCCAGTCTCCGTTCGGCTCGGGTGGCGGCGGCTCGATCCTCGGCGGTGGCGGCGGTGGCGGCGGGATCCTCAGCGGCTCGAGCGGCGGCGGAAACATCCTGGGGTCGCCCTGAGATGGCTCCCAACCTCCGGGCCGAAGCGCGCAGCGCTGCGCGCCGTTACGGGCTGCCCGAAAAGGTCTTTCTCTCTCTGGTTCGGCACGAGTCAGGCTGGAAGCCCGACGCGCGCTCGCCAGTAGGCGCAGTCGGGCTGACGCAGCTGATGCCGATGACAGCAAAGGGGCTGGGCGTCGACCCGAATGACCCGCTTCAGAACCTCGACGGCGGCGCCCGTTACCTGCGCCAGCAGCTGGACAAGTTCGGAGACATCAAGCTGGCGCTTGCTGCGTACAACGCCGGCCCTGGCGCGGTTGAGCGCTACAACGGCGTCCCTCCGTACCAGCAGACGCAGAGTTACGTGCGCAACATCATGCGCGACGCCGGCAAGAGTGGCTCGATGCCACCACTGCCGCCGATCTCGGGAGCCGTGCCGCAGAGCAAGGTCAGCCCCGCCGCCCCCGCTCCCTCCTCCTTCCTCTCCTCGAGCGTGGCCGATCAGGCCTTCGCGAACTTGGGCAAGATCGCACAGGGCTGGAAGGCAACCGACACGCTCGGTGACTTGATTGGCTCCTTCTCAAGACCCGAACCGGCCAGCGGAAAGTCGGCAGCTGAGCAGCTACTGGCTGAGCCGTGGCCGACGCCAGCGCCGCTTCCGACGCAGCCGGGAATGCCGAGTGCCGGCGGCAGGGTCACGCTGTCTGCGGGCGCCGATCGACCGGGCGTTCACACCGCTCAGTCGGTGCTCGACTTTGCTCGCCAAGTCGCAAGTGTCTATGGCAAGCCGCTGACGATCGGAACGGGGACTCGGCACAACCAGTACGTCCTGGGAACGCATCGCGAGTCGCAGCACTGGACCGGACACGCGGCGGACATTCCCGCCACTGGAGACAAGCTCACCCGTCTCGGACGCGCCGCTTTGGTTGCCGCCGGAATGACTCCCAAGCAAGCGGCCAAGGTGAAGGGAG
>DATBKP010000035.1:0-36263 GCA_036555785.1 Steroidobacteraceae bacterium | reverse complement strand
AGACGGCGCCGCAGCCGGCGGTTCCTTCGCGCCGCTGCAGCCGGCCAGAACCATTGCGCCCAAAATCATTGCGCCTAGTGGAATCCAGGTGTCGATTCTCATATCGTGAGTCTTCCAGATGTGCGGCAAGCGGCGGCGAATCTGACGATTCTCCACACAATTCAAGGCGTTCGCCCCTCAGACTGTACGTCGTATTGACAGCCCAGCGGGGCTCATTGTTTTATCGCCGCCGGACTTGGGGGGAGACACCAACGATGCGAGTTATCTCACGCGCGCTACTGGCCGCTGCAATTGCAGTTTTCGCGACCGGCGCCATGGCTGCCGCCGCACCGGCCAAAGGGCCGCGCACCAAGGACGGCAAGCCCGACCTCAACGGCATCTGGCAGGCCCTGAACACGGCGAACTTCGATATCGAGCCGCACGCAGCGAAGGCCGCGCTGGCGATGGTGCCCGGCCAGTTCGTGCCGGTGCCGGCGCCGGAGATCGTGAAGATGGGCGCCGTCGGCTCGGTGCCCGCAGGGCTCGGCATCGTCGAAGGCGACACGATCCCGTATCTGCCGGCCGCGCTCGAGAAGAAGAAGGAGAACCAGAAGAACTGGCTCACCTCCGATCCCGAGATCAAGTGCTATCTGCCGGGCGTGCCGCGCGCCAACTACATGCCGTATCCGTTCCAGATCTTCCAGAGCAAGGACTACGTCTTCTTCGCGTACGAGTACGCGGGAGCCGTGCGCAACATCTATATGAAGGATCCGGGGCCGCCGCCGGCGGACTCGTGGATGGGCCAGTCGGTCGGCAAGTGGGAAGGCGACACGCTGGTCGTGACCGTCACCGGCTTCAACGATCAGACTTGGTTCGACCGCGCCGGCAACCATCACAGCGATGCGCTGAAGGTCACCGAGCGCTGGACGCCGAAAGGTCCGGATCATCTGTGGTACGAGGCGACGATCGAGGATCCCAAGACCTTCGCGAAGCCGTGGAAGATCAGCATGCCGCTGTATCGGCGCATCGAGCCGAACGCGCAGCTGATGCAGTTCAAGTGCGTCGAATTCGTCGAGGAGCTGATGTACGGCGAGCTCCGCAAGAAGCCGACCCAGCCCGCACCGCCGAAGGATCAAAAAGAGTAGGTCGGGCTTCAGCCCGACGTTCTGATAGAGGTAGCTGCAAATGCGCATGAAGTTGTTCGTG
The DNA here is from genome assembly GCA_036555785.1 of Steroidobacteraceae bacterium. Taxonomy (GTDB): domain Bacteria; phylum Pseudomonadota; class Gammaproteobacteria; order Steroidobacterales; family Steroidobacteraceae; genus Steroidobacter. The sequence goes on along the minus strand of DATBKP010000035.1, from coordinate 35,078 downwards.
ATGGCCAGCGCCGCGGCGGCGACGGCTTTGTTGGGAGGCGCCGCCGCGCTCGCACACCATGCATTCGCTGCGGAGTTCGATGCGAACAAGCCGGTGAACCTGCGCGGGCCGGTGACCCGCGTCGAGTGGATCAACCCGCACGCGTGGATCCACATCGAGAACAAGAACGCCGACGGCACGATCACCAAGTGGATGGTCGAGGGCGGCACGCCGAACACCCTGCTGCGCCGGGGTATCACCAAGGATTCGCTCGCGATCGGCACCGAGATCGTGGTGCGCGGCTACCAGTCGAAGGACGCGCTGTGCAACCCGGAATGCCGCGCCAACGGCCGGGACGTGACGTTCCCGGACGGCCGCAAGCTGTTCATGGGCTCCTCCGGCACCGGCGCGCCGAAAGACAATTCGGATCCGACCGAGAAGCAATGAGCCCGGCGAAGCTGAGCAGCCAGGAAAAGGTCGCGGTGGCCGTGTCCGCCGCGATCCTGCTCGCCGCCGCGGTCTACTGGATCCTGCAGATCGTGGACGTCGTCGCCACCGTCAAGCTCGCGGGTTCCTTGTAGGTCATCCCGAGAAGCCGATCCAGCGGCCCGACGCCGCCACCAGAAACCAGATCGTCAGCGACGCCAGCGCCACGAGCTTGAGCGTCACAGGATGCAACTGCGCGTGATCCTTGCGCAGCAGCGGCGCGCGGATGGCGAATACGAACACGATGCCGATGCCGAGTGTGATCATCTTCGCCCAGTAGAACGGGTTGTGATAGCACTTGGTCGCGACGCCGGCCAGCATGAAGAACCCCGTGATCAGCAGCACCGTCAGCGCCACCTTGAACCAGCGGTGCGCCTGATCGGTGACGGCGTTCGACGGCACGTCGCGCATCACGACGCCCAGCAGCCGCAGGTCCGACGTGATCACCGCCGCACCCAGCAACGCCAGCGCCATCAGATGCACGGCCTCGATGCACGCGAACGTCGCGGCCTTGTCCTTGACGAACACGCCGATCGGCGAGGCTTCCAGCGCTTCGAAATAATGCAGCAGGCTCATCCGTGCTGCCCTCCTTCCTCACCCGCGATGCAGCCGGCCGCCCAGTCGATGAACGCGGGATTGTTCTGCCCGCAGTCGAACCAGTCGTAGGCGATGAACCGGCCGCAGCAGACGACGCCGGCCCACAGCGTCAGCGACAACGCGGCCGCGACGCGCGTGCGACGGGGCGGCACTGGCGCGACATCCCAAGAGCCGACCGACGCCTGCATGTGACGGCGGAACAGCCAGGCGTTGATGAAAGCCACCACCAGCAGGATCAGCTTGATCCGGAACCACAGGCTCTGCGTCGTGCGGATCGGAATGCCGACGTACAGCAGCACGCCGGTGACGACCATGATCGAGAAGCCGATCAGCATCGGGCGATCGAGGCGCTGCGCGATGCGCGACGCCGGCACGTCCGTGAGCCACAGGCCGAGCATGCGCAGATCGATGACGATCAGCATGCCGAGACTCAGCATCAGCGTGATGACGTGGATCGATTCGACCCACCCGTACATGTAGAACGACTCGTGCAGCGCGACGCTGATCCAGGTCGCGCCGATCGCCTCGGCGAATTTCAACAGCAATTCGTTCACGCTGCATTCCTACTGTTTCGACTCGCTCGCCGGCGCGGGCGGCGCCGCATCCATCTTGGTCTGGCGCGTCTTGAAGCGCCAACCGCCGGCGGTCTTGACCAGCGTGTCGTTGTACATGCCCGTGGCGACGATGCTCTTGGTGCTGACGTCGACCAGCATCAGGAACACCGTAGCGCTGGCACCGTCCTTGCTGGGCACGATGCGCAGGTTGGTGTTCCAGTGCCGGCGGTTGCCGCCGTTCATCTTCTCCTTCCATTGCTGGATGAAGCCGACCAGCTGGTCGTGCCCGGCGAACTTGTTGAACGTGCCGTCGGGGGTGAACGTCGCGGCCCACGCCTCGCCGTCGCCCGAGTCGATCGCGTGGTTGTAGGTGGCGTACAGCTGCTCGATGTCGATGTAGTCCTGCGTGCTGAGCCCCTTCGCCCAGGCCACGCTGGTGAACCCCAGAATCGTCACGGCAGCCGCTACGAAGGTCAAAAATCGGCTCATGGTTGTGCTCCCTGCTGCAAGGATGGCGCGCAGTATCCGCGATCGGCGGCCTGCCGCGCACCCCGAAATCCGGGTCTTGATGAAACTTCAGAAGATGGTGTAACCGCCGTCGATCACGAAGCTGTCGCCGGTGTGGAAGCGCGAAGCGTCGGCGGCCAGGTAGACCGCGATGCCGGCGAAATCCTCCGGTTCGCCCCAGCGGCGCAGCGGCACGCGACCGATCGCCTTCTCATTGAACTTATCCCACGACTGCAGGCTCGCGGTCATGTCGGTGCGGATCCAGCCCGGCAGGATCGCGTTGGCCCGCACCCCGTAGCGCGCATATTCGACGGCGATGCCGCGGATCATCGCGATCACGGCGCCCTTGGTCGAAGCGTAGGCCTGATTGCGCGGCGCGCCGTGGATCGCCGAAGTCGACGACGTGACGACGACCGAGCCGCCCGGATCGCCGCCTTCCGCGCGCGTCATCATGTGCCGGCAGGCCTCGCGCAACGTCCAGAACACGCCGTCGAGATTGGTCATCGTGACCCGGCGCCATTGCTCGGTCGTTGTCTCGGCAAACGCAGAGCGGCCGCCGCCGCCGACGCCGGCATTGGCCGCCACGAAGTCCAGTCGTCCCATCGTGCGGATGACGTCAGCGACGCCGCGCGTCACCGACTGCTCGTCCGCCACGTCGACACGCTGGACCAGCACGTCGCGAGTGTGTGCGCGCAGCTTCTCCTCGGCGATGCGGTTCTTCTCGGCGTTCTGGCCCCAGACCGCGATCTTGGCGCCGGCCTGCGCCAGGCCTTCGGCCATGCCGAGCCCGATGCCGCCGTTGCCGCCGGTCACCAGGGCAACCTTGCCGGACAGGTCGAAGAGTTTTTGCGCCACAGCTCACCCCCCTTGAGGTATATACGATCACATGAGCAGCCGCGATCCCGCAATGAGCGAAGCCTTGCGTCGCGTGCTCGCGCGGCTCGATCCGCTGCTGCGGGACGTCGCGAACCTCACGCGCTTGTCCGCGGGCGCAACGAACGAGACGTGGTCGCTCGATGCGGTCCGCGATGCGGGCGTCGAGCCGCTGATTCTGCGGCGCTCCGCGGTCGGGCGCGGGCCGGGCGTGCTCACGCTGCAAGCCGAAGCACGAGTGCTCTCTGCGGTGCACGGCTGCAACGTGCCGGTGCCGGAAGTGCGCTGCGTGCTGGCGGCGGACGACGAGCTCGGCGAGGGATTTCTGATGCAGCGGATCGCCGGCGCAACCTTGCCCGGCAAGATCCTGCGCGACCCCGCATTGGCAGCGGTGCGTTCGCAACTCGCGCGCCAGCTCGGCAGCATCGCCGCTGCGATTCATGCAGTGGATCTCGAGCGGCTGCCTCAGCTGCCGCTGCTGGACGCGCAGCGACAAGTGCAGCACCTGCACTTGCAGTACGAGGCGCAGGGCACGCCGCGACCTGTCTTCGAGCTCGCGTTTCGCTGGCTGCGCGAGCACTTGCCGCCTGCGGTCACGCCGGTGCTCGTTCACGGCGACTATCGTCACGGCAATCTGATCATCGGCGAGGACGGCGTGCGCGCCGTGCTCGACTGGGAGCTCGCGCACGTCGGCGATCCGCTCGAAGATCTCGCGTGGCTCTGCATCCCGCCGTGGCGGTTCGGCGAGCTCGACCAGCCGGTCGGCGGCTTCGGCGAGCGTGAGGACCTGCTTGCCGCGTACGAACGCGCGAGCGGAGTTTCGATCGACCGCGCGCGTCTCGAATGGTGGGAGGTGCTCGGCAGTCTGCGATGGGGCGTGATGTGTGCCGACATGCCCAGGTGGCTGCGCAGCGGACGCGACAAGAGCGTGGAGCGGGCGATGATCTGCCGGCGTGCGTCGGAGAGTGAGCTGGACCTGTTGCGGCTGTTGGCGCCGCGAGGATAGAAGCATGCAAGACCCGCCGACAGTTGCCGAGCTGCTCGAGGCCACCGCGTCGTTTCTGCGCGAAGTCGCGGTCCCGCAGCTGGCGGGACATGCTGCCTTTCACGCGCGCGTTGCCGCTAACGCGCTCGACGTGGTCAAGCGCGAGCTCGAGCTGCGTCCCGCCGCGGAGCGCGACGAGCACGCGAGGCTCAACTCGCTGCTGCATGCCGACGGTTCGCTCGAAGAACTGAATGCACTGCTGAGCCGTCGCATCGCCGCCGGTGAGCTGAGCCTGCAGACGCCGGGGCTCGCGACGCACCTGTGGGCAACGACGCTGGCGAAGGTTGCGGTCGATCAACCCACGTACGCGTCGTACCGACGCGAAATCGGGAAGTAACGCCATGGACTTCTCGCTGCCTGCCGAGCTGGTGAGTTATCTCGCGCGTCTCGACGCATTCATTGCCGCGGAGATCGCGCCGCTCCAGGCGCAGGACGACAATCAGCGGTTCTTCGACCACCGCCGCGAATGGGCGCGCACCGACTTCGAAGGTGGCGGCCTGCCGCGCCGCGAATGGGAGGAGTTGCTCGCCGAAGCGCGGCGGCGTGCCGATCGCGCCGGCTTCTATCGCTTCTCGCTGCCGCGCGAGTACGGCGGCGACGGCGGCTCGAACCTGTGGATGGCCGTCATCCGCGAGCACCTGGCTGCGCAAGGACTCGGGTTGCACAACGACCTGCAGAACGAGCACTCCGTCGTCGGCAACTTCCCGTTCATCGTGATGGTGCGCGACTTCGGCAGCCCGCAGCAGAAGGAGCAGTTCATCCGCGGCAGTCTCGAAGGCAAAGTGATCGTCGCCTTCGGGCTCACCGAGCCGCAGCACGGCTCGGACGCCACGCACATGGAAACGCGTGCGGTGCGCGAAACGCGCAACGGAGTTGCCGGCTGGCGCATCGACGGCGAAAAGATGTGGACCACAGGCATGCACGTCGCGACTCACTGCGTCGTGTTCGCGCGCACCAGCGGCGATGCAGGTCGTGCGAAGGGCATCAGCGCATTTCTCGTACCGACCGCGACACCGGGCGTGAAGGTCGAGGAATATCTGTGGACGTTCAACATGCCGACCGATCATCCGCGCGTCAGCCTCACGAATGTGTGGGTGCCGGAGCCGGCCGTGTTCGGCGCCATCGATCACGGCCTGCCGATCGCGCAGGCGTTCGTGCACGAGAACCGCATCCGCCAGGCCGCGTCGTCGCTCGGCGCTGCAGTGTTTTGCATCAACGAGAGTGTGCGCTATGCGCGCGAGCGCAAGCCTTTCGGCAAGGCGCTCGCCGAGAACCAGGCGATCCAGTGGCCGCTGGTCGAGCTCGCGACGCAGGCCGAGATGCTGCGCCAGCTGATTCGCAAGACGGCGTGGGAGATGGACCAGATGCCGCACCCGGAGGTCGAGCATCGACTCTCCGACAAGGTGTCGATGTGCAACTACTGGGCGAACCGCATGTGCTGCGAAGCCGCCGATCGCGCGATGCAGGTGCACGGCGGCATCGGCTACTCGCGGCACAAGCCGTTCGAGCACATCTACCGGCATCACCGACGCTACCGGATCACCGAAGGCTCCGAAGAAATTCAGATGCGCAAGGTCGCGGCGTACCTGTTCGGCTACGCCGGCCCGGGCAAGAGCTCAGCCTGACGGCTTCTCCGCGTTGCACGATGGCGGCGTGTACGGCTCGCCCTCAGTCGCGTCGAACGCCCGGGCAATCTGCTCGATGCGCTTCACGTTGGCGAACGTATCCGTGATGAGCAGGGTGTTCTTGCACGGGAACGCGACCAGATGCCCGACCTGCGGCACCAGCGGCCGCAGGATCGGCACCAGCTGCGCAGCCGATGCGCTCTTCAGCGGAATGAGCCGGTTCACGTACTCCGCATCCGCGTACGACTCCTTGCCGTTCGCGACCGGCACCGGATACTGCCGCACATTCGCGTCGGGGATCACGTGCACGTAGCCGCCCTCTTCCACTGCTGCAAACCCATACACGCGCAGTATCAGCAGCAGGCTGGCGTAATCCACGCTCGTAGGTTCCTGGCCGATCACGCTGACGTTGGCGGCGACGCGCGGATCGACGATGAACTTCTTGCCGGTGCGCTTGGCGACGGCCGCGATCAGCTTCTCGACAGGCACGGCGCCGGCGGGCGGAGCCTCGCTCTGCGCGCTCGCGCACGGCGAAGCGACCAACGCGAGGAGCGCGATAGCGCCAAAGATCGCGGTTCGTAGGTGAGCTTTCATCTGCAGGACTCCTTGCTCAGGGTTGCCGTGATTCGCGCAGTGCGACCGGCACCAGGCCCAGACGCACCAGGTATCCTTCAGGCCCTACTGCGTCCGGATCCGTCAGGTCGTCGGCCAGTTTGCGTGCCGCCCGATTCCAGTCGAGGTGACTTCGCTGCGCGTAGACGTAGACCGGTCGCGCAGCGGGATAGGTGCCATCCGTCATCGTCGCCAGCGTCGGCGCCGGTCCGTCGAGCATCGTGACCGGTAACCTCTGCGCCAGCGGAAGTTCGCGAGTTGCCGATTTCGCCGCGTAGGCCTGATAGTCGAGCACGACGATCCGGCTCGCTTCTGACCGCAGCCAGTACCGCACTAAATCCAGATCGAACGAGCGATAACGATCGTCGGTGCGCAGTCGCCGGCAGATGTCCTCGTAGCGCGGCCGATCCGTACTTTTCAGGCTTCGAATCCACGGAAAACTCTCGCAGCCCGGCTCCACGGCCAGCTGCAGGAACGCCACGATCGAGGCGCTATTGGCCACCTCGATCTCGCGATCGTCGAAGCGCGCATCGACGTCGTGCCAGGTCACGTTCGGATTGTCGATCAGTCGCTGCGGCCGGGCAGGATCCGGAATGCGTTCCGCCAGCGCGAGGAACACGTCGCGAGGCGTCAGTGACAGCGGCTTTGCGGCGGGGCCTGCGGCCAGCACCACGGCCTGATAACCGAGCTTCCACTCCATGATGCCGATGCCCCATTTGTCGCACAGTGCCCGCTCCTCGCGAGCGATGCTTCGCGACACCATGACGAAATCGGTGTTGCCGGCGCACAGCGTGCGCAGCGCTTCGTCGTCCTCCATGCTCGTCAGGCGGGGCTGCGCGAAATAGCCGTACTGGGTCAAGCGTCCGACCAGCGCCTGCGCCAGCGGTCGTGGTAGCGGCGACGTGATGAAGGCGACGGGAATGTCCCCGCCCACGGACTCGGTTGCTTCGGGCTGCGAAGGCGTGCTGTTCTGTGGCACCTCGACAGAGTTGGCGTTCGAGCTCGCAGCAGATGGCACCGACGGCGCGAAGGGGCTGCGAGCGACCGTGTGAGTGACCGATGCAGCAACGCCTGACCGCTCAGGACGTTCGCGAAGCAACAGTGCCGCCATCGCGATGCCACCGATCAGCACCATGCCCAGGATCGTTCGCGCAATCGACGCACGCACGCGCTGCCGCGCCTGCCGATCCAGCCGGCGCTTCAGCTCGCGCGCGAACTGCGGCGGCGGCTCGCGGCGCAGTGCATGCAGGAATTGATCGTTCATCGTTGCATCTCCGCCGCTACCATTGCGAGCGCAGGGCCTGCACCGTGCGATGCAGGATCGTGCCGACGTTGGATTCACTGAGGCCGACCAGCGGCGCGATCGCGCGGTTGCTCAGGCCTGCGCCGTACTTGAGTGCGATCAGCTCGCGCTCGCGATCCGGCAGCGATGATGTGAGCGCGGCGAGCCGCGTCAGGTCGGAGTGGCGCTCTTCGTCGGTCTCCGGGGTCGGCTCGGCCGCAATCTGCGCAGCGGCATCGAGCGGCACGTGCGCGCGCTGCGAGCGCAAATAATCGATGCACACGTTGTGCGCGATGCGATACAGCCAGGTCGTGAAGCCGGCGAGATCGCGCCGGTAACGAGCGCGCGCAGCCCAGGCCTTCTCGAAGGTGCGCGCGGTCAGGTCCTCGACGTCCGCTTCCGTGGCGAGGCGCAAGCGCAAGTAGTTGTAGATGCGCGGCAAGTGATCCGCATACAACGCGTCCCAGCCCGCTGCGCCGGTCGACGGCAAGTTCAGGGAGCGCTCTGCTACGGCTTCTTTGGCAGCCATGTTCTTGTGTACGTCCGTGCCCGGCGAGTATCACATTGGACGTAAGCGGGCGCCGGAAGGTTTAACATTAGACGTGGCCAACCTCCTCGCTGCCGCGGTCTTCTTCCTTGCCATTCACTTCGGCGTCTCCGGCACGCGGCTGCGCGATCGGCTGGTGGGTATCGTCGGCGACAAGGCCTTCCGCGGCTTGTTCGCGCTGGCGTCGCTGATCGGTCTGCTCTGGATGGCGCGAGCCTATTCGCGCGCACCGCAGGTGCCGCTATGGGGTCAGCTGCTCGCGCTGAAGCCCGTCGCGGTGCCGCTCGTGCTGATCGCGTTTGCGTTCATCGTCATCGGCGTCTCCACGCCGAGTCCGACGACCGCCGGCAGGGAATCGCAGTTGACGCGTGATGTGCAGGTGCGCGGCATGACTCGCATCACACGACATCCGTTCCTGTGGGGCACGGCGCTCTGGGCGCTGGTGCACTTCGTAATCAACGGCGACGCCGCTTCATCGGTCTTGTTCGGCTCGCTGCTGCTGCTCGCGCTCGGCGGCACTGCATCGATCGATGCGAAGCGTCGCCGCACCTACGGCGAGCGCTGGGAACAGTTCGCGCGCGAGACGTCGAACGTGCCGTTCGCAGCGATCGCCGCGGGCCGCAATCGACTCGGCCCCGCGCTGCGCGAGATCGGAGTCGTGCGCCCGCTGATCGCGATCGCGATCTTCGCCGCGGTGTTCGTATTGCACGGACGCCTGTTCGGTGCTCCGCTGACATGAGCAGAATTTGGCGCGTCGGCGATCTCTATCGTCGCCAGTTTCGCACGTTGCACCTTTCGATGAATACGCGCACGCTCCCGCGCGTTTCGACATACAGCTGATCGCTGCGCACCGACAGCGACCCAAGGGGAGAAAGCAACGAAGGAAAAAACTCGCGCACCGCGCGAGCGGGATTCTTTTGCTCAGCTTCCTTGCTCAAACGATCAACCGGGAGAATCGTGATGCAAGCACTCAGAAGGTTTGCACTGGCGGCGGTGACGGTATCGCCGCTGCTGATACTGGGTTTGGACTCTACAGCCGACGAGCGCGCTACGACGCGTTTCCAGCATTCGGGAGTCATGCGGGTGGAGCAGTCGGCAGACGCGGTGACGCAGGCGGACTTCTTCAGCGAGGCGCCGAGCGGGTTCGACAACCGCACCAACGGCTACCTGCGGCAGGGACCCGGGTACGACACGCTCAACGAAGACAACGTCGTGCCGGATCGCTCATTCAACGACAACCGTTTCATCTTCGAGGAAGTCGAGTCCATCGCCGACGGCCTCGGCCCGACGTACAACGCGCAGAGCTGCGCCGAGTGCCACCAGAACGTCGTCACTGGCGGCGCCAGCCAGATTGCCGAGCATCGCACCGGGAGACTGGACGCGTCCGGCGGGTTCTTCGAATCGCTCGGCGGCTCCCTGATCCACTCGCGTGCCACGAACTCGGAGATCGTCGAGCGCGTCGCGTTCGAGGACGACATCCGCACGTTCCGCATCTCGACCAACACGCTCGGCAACGGCTTCGTCGAATGCGTCGCCAACGAGACGCTGCTGGCGCTGCGCGATGCCCAGCCCGCGGACATCCGCGGCACCGCGGTGATGGTGCCGGTGCTGGAGGGCAGCAACGAGATGGGCGTCGGGCGTTTCGGCTGGAAGAATCAGCATCGCAGCCTCGAATCGTTCTCGGCCGACGCGTATCTGAACGAGATGGGCATCACCAGCCCGCTGTTCCCGGACGAGAATACCTCCAGCGGCCGCTTCGTCGGCTTCGGCACGCGCTTCGATGCGGTGCCCGAGCCCGAGGACGAAGGCGAAGACGTCAAGGCGTTCGCGAACTTCATGCGCTCGACCAAGGCGCCGTCGCGCGGACGGATCACGCGCGACGTCATCGCCGGCGAGGCGCTGTTCAACCAAGTCGGATGCAGCGGCTGCCACGTGTCGACGCTGCGCACCGCGCGGCCCGGGACGATCATCAATGGCGGCGCTTTCCGCGTCCCGTTCGCGCTGGGGAACAAGGTCATTCATCCGTACAGCGATTACCTGTCGCATGACATCGGCACGGGCGACGGCATCCCGGTCCTGCCGGGACCGGAATACGCGGCGACCAACCTGCTGATGCGCACGGCACCGCTCTGGGGTCTGCGCACGCGCAACCGGCTCATGCACGACGGCCTGTCGTTCACGAAGCAGGAAGCGATCGCGCGCCACGCCAACCAGGCAGCGGGCGTACGCGCCAAGTACGACGCGCTGTCCGCTGCGCAGAAGAGCCTGGTGCTGACGTTCCTCGACTCGCTCTGAGCTTGCCACGGGGACTGGAAATGGGGACATTCCTCATTTCCAGATCCCCTCGCGCGAACGATGCAAGGTTCGCGACGGGAAATGAGGAATGTCCCCATTTCCATGGCCCTCCCGATCCTCCATCACGACGACTACGAGCGGCAGGCGCGCGCCGAGCTGCGCCGCTGGCAGGAGCAGATGAGCGCGCCGCCCGGCCTGTGGAGCCAGGCGACCCGCGGCCTGCAACGCCGGATCAACGGACTGATTCCCGAGCGCGTTCACGAAACCGTCACGACCGTCATCAAACAGATGACGCGCGCGGTGATCGCCGGATCGAGCTTCACCGCGCCGGCGCCGCTGCAGGGCCGCACTCTCGCGCAACGCGAAGTGCTGGTCAGTCAGAAGATCGAGAACTACAGCCGCACGGCGGCAATCGAAGGCGGCGTGACCGGCGCGGGCGGATTTTTTCTGGGGCTCGCCGACTTCCCGCTCCTGCTCAGCATCAAGCTCAAGCTGCTGTTCGATGTCGGCGCGTTGTACGGCTATTCCGCTCAGGACTACAGGGAGCGGGTATACCTGCTGCACGTGTTCCAGCTCGCGTTCTCCAGCGACGCGCATCGACTGGACGTCTACCGCCGGATCGTCGAGTGGCGCAGCTACTGCGAACAGCTGCCGGATTCGCTGGATGCCTTCGACTGGCGCGGCTTCCAGCAGGAGTATCGCGACTACATCGACCTTGCAAAACTTGCGCAGCTGTTGCCGATCGTCGGCGCGCCGGTCGGCGTGATCGTCAACAACCGGCTGGTGCGACGCCTCGGCCGGACTGCGATCAACGCGTATCGGATGCGCTGGTTCGCGGATGACACTACAACAATAAATAAAACGTAATTACCGGCCAGAACCGAGTCGCCGATCGGCGTCACTCACTCGCGCACAGTAACGCGAGCTCGCCTGGCACCTCTGCACTCTCGTTTTCCAGGAGCAGGAACATGAACACCGCATCAGTTTCGCTGCGGGCGTTGCTTGCGACCGCGACATTCACTTTCGTCGCGGCCGGCGCTGCACACGCCGAGCAGTTCTATCGCAACACGCCGCTGGTCTCGAACGGCGACTTGCACGCGCGCGTCTTCGACCAGAACCTGATCAACGGCTGGGGCATCGCCTTCAATCCGACGGGCTTCGCCTGGGTCAACTCGGCGGACGGCAACGTCTCGGTGCTGTATGACGGCAACGGCACCAAGTCGCCGACGCCGAACCGGTTGATCGTCGCGATCCCCGGTCCCGACGGCTCGAAGGGCAACCCGACCGGCATCGTGTTCTCCGGCGGCATGGACTTCGTCGTGACCAAGAGCGGCGTGTCCGGCCCGGCGCGCTTCATCTTCGCGACCGAGCAAGGCAACCTCGCCGGCTGGGCGCCGAACGTCGACGCGACCCATGCCGTGTTCGTACCGAAGGGCGCGCACGACACGGACGAATCCGTCTACACGGGGCTCGCGATCAGCGGCAACGGCGTGACGCATCTGCTGTACGCGGCGAACTTCCTGCAGCGTCGCATCGACGTGTTCGACGGCACGTTCACCAAAGTCGCACTGCCCGCCGGACGCTTCATGGATCCGCACCTGCCGACCAACTTCGCGCCGTTCGGCGTGCAAGCGATCAACGGCGATATCTACGTCACGTACGCCAAGCAGGCGGCCAGTGGCGAAGACGAAGTTCAGGGGCCTGGCCTGGGCTTCGTCAACGTATTCGATCCGGAAGGCCGGCTGATCGCCCGCGTCGCGAGCCGTGGCGTGCTCAACGCCCCATGGGGACTCGCGCTCGCACCGGCCAGCTTCGGCAGGTTCGGCGGCGCGCTGCTGGTCGGCAATCTGGGCGACGGCACCATCAATGCGTTCGCACCGCGCAGCGGCGCATATCTCGGCACGCTGCGCGGCGCTGACGGCAGGAAGCTGCACGTCGACGGCTTGTGGGCGCTGGAGTTCGGCAACGGCATCCTGGCGCAGAAGACCAACGCGCTCTTCTACGCGGCAGGTCCCAACGACGAAGAGGATGGCTTGTTCGGCGTCATCTCAGTCGCCTTCCAGTAACACGCCCTCGATCGGCTCCCGGTGCATGCGCGCCATGGACGGTGCGCATGCATTCTTGCATCCGGTTGACGGTGCAGACGGTGTGGCAGTAAGTTGCCGCCGCCATGGAAGATGAAAACAAGACCACCGCGCAACGTTTCTTCGACCTGTTCTCCGCCAGCGATATCGACGGCGTTCTCGCCCTGATGACGGACGACGCCACCTGGCGCATTCCCGGCAAGAAGGAGCTGACGCCGACTGCCGGCGTCTACACAAAGGAACGCATCGGCCGGCTGTTCCGCCGTATGGTCGACAACCTCACCACCGGACTGCACATGACGGTGGTCTCGTCGATCGCCGAAGGCAACCGTGTTGCCGTAGAAGCGATCTCGGCGGGCGACCTGAAGAACGGCCGCCGGTACCGGCAGGAGTATCACTTCATCATGGAGTTCCGCGACGCCAAGATCTGCGCGGTGCGCGAGTACCTCGACACGCAGCACGCGCACGATGTCTGGATCCGCGAGGCCTGACTCGATGAATGCACCGGTGCAGAAGCTTTCGGCTCCGCATTCGCCGTTCGTGAAGCGAGTGCTGCCTTTTCTGGCGATAGCGGCCGTTTCCGTCGGGAGTTACTGGTCCAATCGTCAGAAGCCGCATGCGCTCGAGATGAGCGTGGCCACGTGCGTGATCGGCCTGATCGTCATGTGGCTCATCATCCGCCGCGGATTCTGGCGCGTCGCCGATACTGTCGAGGATCACGGCGACCGGCTGGTCGTCACGCGTTGGAAGACGCGGGCCGAGATTGCGATCGCGAACATGCGGGAGATCCAGCGACGGCCCGGGCTGAACGGCAGCTATGTGACGATACTGCTCAATAAGCCGTCCGCGCTCGGAGCGGAGATCAAGTTTCTGGCGCCGGGCAGGAACACGACGCGCGACATCGAGGAAAGACTCGACAGCCTGGCGCGTCGCATCGCTTCGCGAAGCTGAAGGCGCTCAAGCCCTCATTCGCAGCGCACACCCTCGCTGAGCAATTCCGTCATCCTGCGCGCCTTCGCACGCGCTTGCTCGATGCTGCTGGCGAGTGCGAGCGACACGCCCATGCGGCGATGGCCGCGCACTTCCGGTTTGCCGAACAGGCGAATCGCGGTATCGGGTTCCGTCAGCGCACGGTCGACGTTCTCGAAGCGCACGTTGTTCGAGTTGCCGTCGACGAGCAGCGCACACGATGCAGCCGGGCCCCGCTGACGGATGACCGGAATCGGCAGACCGAGAATGGCGCGCGCATGCAGCGCGAATTCGGACAGGTCCTGCGAGATCAGCGTCACGAGCCCGGTGTCGTGCGGCCGCGGCGAGACTTCGCTGAAGTAAACAGTATCGCCGGCGACGAACAGCTCTACGCCGAAGATACCGTTGCCGCCGAGCTCCGTCGTCACTGCGTTGGCGATTCGCTGCGATTCGGCGAGCGCGGCCGCGCTCATCGGCTGCGGCTGCCACGACTCGCGATAGTCGCCGTCGATCTGCAAGTGGCCGATCGGCTCGCAGTAGGTCGTCCGTCCGCCGTGGCGCACGGTCAGCAGCGTGATCTCGTAGTCGAACTTGATGAATCCTTCGACGATCACGCGGCCCTTCCCCGCACGGCCGCCCTGCTGCGCGTACTCCCACGCGTGCTCGACGTCCGCCGGCGAGCGCACCACGCTCTGGCCTTTGCCCGACGAGCTCATCACCGGCTTCACGACGCACGGCATGCCCAGCTCGCCGATTGCGTCACGGTACTCGGGCAGCGAATCGGCGAAGCGATACGGCGAGGTCTGCAGCCCGAGCTGCTCGGCCGCGAGCCTGCGAATGCCTTCGCGATCCATCGTCAGGCGCGCCGCGCGGGCGGTGGGAATGACCGTGAAGCCTTGCTTCTCCAGCTCCTGCAGCGTCGGCGTCGCGATCGCTTCGATCTCCGGCACGACCAGGTGGGGCCGTTCCTTCTCGATCACCGCTGCGAGCGCGGCGCCGTCGAGCATGTTGATGACGTGCGAGCGATGCGCGACTTGCATCGCCGGCGCGTGCGGATAGCGGTCGACGGCGATCACTTCGCAACCGAACCGCTGCAGCTCGATCGCGACTTCCTTGCCGAGCTCGCCCGAGCCCAGCAGCATCACGCGTCTAGCCGAAGGCGCCAGCGGGGTTCCGATCGTTGTCATGATTGTAGGTCCCGAGCAGGAAGGCGACGCCGCTGCAGACAGCGTAGCCGGCGAGTCCGACCGCGACGCCGGTGAGTGCCTGCGGCCACAGTAGATAGGAAGTGAGCGCCAGCGCCATGGCAGCGCTCACACGCACCCATTCCAGCTTCCGGGCATACACACGTCCTTCGAGCGCAGCGCCTTGCACGAACAGCGAGTAGCACATCCAGGCGAACACGAGCAGGACGAACGCGCGCGGCAAAGTCTTCTCGACCTGCAGCAGCCACAGCGACGCGAACGTCAGCACCCAATACTGGACGAACGTGTACGCGCGCACGTACCGGCTCGCGGGCGGATCGAATTTCGGATAGTTGGGATCGATCTTCTGGTGCGGATCCAGATCCGCCGGCTGCCAGGCCGGCGGCTTGAACCAGATCTTCAGCTTGTCGCCCCAGCTGCGCGTGCGCCACGCGAGCTTTGCGGTGTCGGACCAGAAGTGCAGGTTCGCCCACAGCGGGTTCCAGCTCTTCAGTCCGGTGGTGATCCCATACACGCATGGCACGTCCGCTCGCTCGTCCTGGAACGAGCCGAACAGGCGATCCCACAGAATGAAAACGCCGCCGTAGTTCCTGTCGATGTACTCGGCATTGCGCGCGTGGTGCACGCGGTGATTGGACGGCGTGACGAAGATCCACTCGAGCGGCCCGAGGCGCCGGATGTGCTCGGTGTGCACCCAGAACTGATAGATGAGATTGAGGCTGCCGACGGTGACCACCGCCGCGGCAGGCACGCCGGCGAGATACAGCGGAATGTAGAAGACGAAGCCGATGTAGTCGGTGCCGGTCTGGCGCAGCGCCGTGCTGAGGTTGAACTCCTCGCTCTGATGGTGGGCGATGTGCGAGGCCCACATGATGCGCCACTCGTGGCCGAAGCGATGCTTCCAGTAGTAGCAGAAGTCGTATGCGACGAACGCGGCGATCCACTGCCACGCCGAATCCATCGACCACTGCGGCACGCCGAGCCACTGCACCAGCGCACCGAACACCGCCGCCGAGAAGCCGAGCCGCAGCACGTCGACGAGCCGGCTGAGGGTGCCGAGCTGCAGGCTGTTCACTGTGTCCGCGAGCCGATAGGTCTGACGCTTGACCAGCTTGCCGTACAGGAACTCGACGAGCATCGCCAGGATGAAGAACGGGATTGCGACTTCGACGTAATTCATGAACCCCCCGGAGTGCCGAAGTATACATCCCGCGGACAGTGGTGCTTCGCGGGCCGCGGATGACATAGACTCCCCCGCCGGGTCGGGCTGGAGCCAACAGCTTGTCGCGCAAAGTGTATTTGGGGACGCTGGCGGGAATCCTCGCGGCATTGTGGATCGCGCTCGCGATCCATCCTTTCGATCGCTCGGACTGGTGGCTGGAGAACGCGCTGCTGTTCGCCGGCGTCGCGCTGCTGGTCGCTACGTACCGCGTGTTCCCGCTCTCGCGCGTCTCCTACACCACTATCTTCGTGTTCCTGTGCCTGCACACGATCGGCGCGCACTGGACCTACGCCGAGGTGCCCTACGACGCCGCGTGGCGCGAGCTGACCGGGCACTCGCTCAACGAAGTCTTCGGCTGGAAGCGCAACAACTACGACCGGGTCGTGCACTTCAGCTACGGACTGCTGCTCGCCTATCCGATCCGCGAAGTATTCCTGCGTATCGCCAACGTGCGCGGGTTCTGGGGCTACTTCCTGCCGCTCGATCTGACGATGTCGAGCTCGATGCTGTACGAGCTGATCGAATGGCTGGCCGCTGTGGTCGTGGGCGGCAATCTCGGCCAGGCGTATCTCGGTACGCAGGGCGACGTGTGGGATGCGCACAAGGACATGGCGCTCGCGTCGCTCGGCGCATTGATCACGATGTGCGTCACCGCTGCCATCAACGTTTATCTGCAACGCGACTTCGCACGCGAGTGGGCGGACAGCCTGCGGGTTCGTGGGCGCGAACCGCTCGGCGAAGTTGCCATCCGAGAGATGCTCGACCAGAAAGGATCTTCATGAAGGTTCACTCGCTTGCCATAGCCGCATTGCTCGCGACCGCTGCCGTCGCGGCCCAAGAAGACAAGAACAGCGCGTGGAACGTAGCGTCGCCACCGGGCGAGCGTCGCGATATTCCGATCGATACCCACACCGGCACCTGGATGAGCGTGGACGTCAGCCCCGACGGCAAGCGCGTCGCATTCGACATGCTCGGCGACATCTACGATCTGCCGATCGCCGGCGGCGAAGCACGCGCGCTCGCATCGGGCATGGCGTGGGACATGCAGCCGAGGTACTCGCCCGACGGCAAGTGGATCGCGTTCACTTCCGATCGCGGTGGCGGCGACAACCTGTGGATCATGGACGCGAATGGCGGCAACGCGCGCCAGATCTCCAGGGAGAGCTTCCGGCTGCTGAACAATCCCGTGTGGCATCCCAGCGGCCGCTACATCGCGGGCCGCAAGCACTTCACGACGCGCCGCTCGCTAGGCACCGGCGAGATCTGGTTGTACAGCCTCGACGGCGGCGACGGCGTGCAGCTGATCAAGCGCCCCGGCGAAGAGTTTCAGAAGGAGCTCGGCGAGCCGGCGTTCTCGCCCGACGGCAAATACCTGTACTTCAGTCAGAACGTCACGCCCGGCAACACGTTCGAGTACGCGCAGGACGTGAACAAGGCAGTGTTCAGCATCCGCCGCTACGAGCTGGCCACCGGCGAAACCGACGACGCGGTGAGCGAGCCGGGCGGCGGCGTGCGCCCGACGCCCTCACCCGATGGCCGCTGGCTCGCCTTCGTGCATCGCGTGCGCACGCCGCAGGCATTCGAGACGGCGTTGTTCGTCAAGGATCTCGTGTCGGGACAGGAGCGGTCGCTGTACCTGGATCTCGATCGCGACATGCAGGAGACGTGGGCCATCAACGGCCTGTATCCGAACATGGACTGGACGCCGGACAGCCGGAGCATCGTGTTCTGGGCCGGCGGCGGCATCAAGCGCATCGACGTCGCTTCCGGTGCGGTCAGCGACATCCCGTTCCACGTCAAGGAAACGCGCACCGCGATGCGGCCGCCACGCATCGACGTCGCGGTCGCGCCGGATGAAATCCAGACGCACATGACCCGCTTCGCGAGCGTCTCGCCGGATGGCACGCAGGTCGTGTTCGAATCCTTCGGACGCCTGTGGGTGAAGACCGTGGCCGACGGTGCGCCGCGGCGTCTCACGCGCGACGAAGTCGCCGCGTTCGAGCTGTTCCCTTCCTGGTCGCGGGACGGCAAGCGCATCGTCTTCGTGCGCTGGACCGACGCGGGGCTCGGCGAGATTCATGTCGTGAGCGCGAGCGGCGGCAGCTCGCGTGCGGTATCGAAGCAACCCGGCCACTACCTGCATCCGCGCTTCAGCCCCGACGGCAAGTCGATCGTGGTCGAGCGCTCGACCGATGGCACGCTGACTTCACCGTTGTGGTCGGCAGACCCGGGCATCTATCGGCTCGCTGTCGACAGCGGCGCGGCCGTGCGACTCACCGACGAGGGGCGCGATCCGCACTTCGTCGGCAATGAAGGACGTATCTATTTCACGTCGGACAAGGCGCCGAAGGAAAGCGAGCCGGCGCACGAGCTCGTCAGCGTGGATGCGAACGGCCAGGATCGCCGCACGCTCGCGCGCTCGAGCTACTCGACCAACATGGAAGTGTCGCCGACCGGCGAGTGGCTCGCCTTCCGCGAGAACTTTCACATCTACGTGGTGCCGCTGCCGCCGGGCGGCACGATCGACCTGTCGCTGCAGACCAAGGCCGTGCCGCAGCGGCGCGCCACCGACATCGGCGGCGACTACATCAACTGGATCGACGGCGACACGCTGTCGTGGACGCTGGGCCCTTCGCTCTATCGCGCGGAGATGGCGGAGCTGTTCGCCAGCGGCAGCAATGACGAAACGCACGGCAAAGTCGTCGCGAACCTGAGCATGACGCGTGCCGCCGACAAGCCGCACGGCGTGGTCGCGCTTACCGGTGCGCGCATCATCACGATGAACGATGCGCAGCAGGTGATCGAGAACGGCACGATCGTGATCCGCGACAATCGCATCGTCGCGGTCGGCGCGAATGGCGCGGTCGAAATTCCCGCCGAAGCACAGCGGCTCGACCTCGCCGGCCGCACGGTCATGCCCGGGATCATCGATGCGCACGCGCACGGCCCGCAGGGCGTCAATGACGTCGTCCCACAGCAGAACTATTCAGCGCTCGCGCACCTGGCGCTCGGCGTCACCACGATCCACGATCCGTCGAACCAGGCGACCGAGATCTTCGCCGCCGCGGAGTATCAGCGCGCCGGCCTGATCCTGGCGCCGCGCATCTTCTCGACCGGCGACGTCGTGTACGGCGCACACTCCGAGAACTTCGCGAGCATCGACAATCTGCAGGACGCGCGCAATCACATCCGGCGCCTGAAGGCACAAGGCGCAATCTCCATCAAGAACTACAACCAGCCGCGGCGCGAGCAACGGCAGATGGTGACGACCGCCGCGCGCGAGGCCGGCATGATGGTCGTGTGCGAAGGCGGCTCGCTCTATCACCTGGACATGAGCATGGTCGCCGACGGCAACACCAGCATCGAGCACAACGTGCCGCCCGAGCGCCTCTACGACGACGTGCTGCAGTTCTGGAAGCCCACCGGCGTGGCATATACGCCGACGCTGATCGTCACGTTCGGCGGGCCGGGCGCCGAGTTCTTCTTCTATCAGGAATCGGAGGTCTGGCAGCACCCGATCCTGTCGCGCTACGTGCCGCGGCACATCCTGCAGCCGCGCTCGGTGCGCCGGCAGATGGCGCCGCTGACCGACTACCAGGCGATCCGCGATTCCGCCGCGAACGCCAAGCGGCTGCTCGAGCTCGGCGTGCTGGTCAACACCGGCGCGCACGGGCAGCGCGAGGGTCTCGGCTCGCACTGGGAAATCTGGGCTTACGTCGATGGCGGCATGTCGCCGCTGCAGGCGCTGCAGGCGGCGACGATCGACCCGGCGAAGCACCTCGGCTTCGTGCACGATCTCGGGTCGGTCGAGAGCGGCAAGCTCGCCGACCTGCTCGTCGTCGACGGCAATCCGCTCGAGAACATCCGCGTCACCGATCACATCGCGTATGTCGTGCAGAACGGCCGCATCTACCAAGGCGGCACGATGGACGAGAAGCTTACGGGTCAGCGCAAGCTCCAGCCGTTCTATTGGCAATGAGAACCGAGAAGCGCCGGAAATAATTCTTGTTCCCCTTCCCCTCTTTCCGCTAACCACGCGGGCGTTTCGCCAGTGCTTCCCAGTCGACGAACGCCCACTGGCGCAGCTCGTACGTGAACGTCTGCGCTGCGACGGCGGGATCGGCAGCGACGATCGCCTGCGCGCTCGCGTCGTCGGGGGCGCCGAAGAGCATTGCGCCGCCGCTGCCGTCAGCGAAGCGTCCGGCGAGTCGCATGATGCCGCGACGGTAGAGATCGAGCATGTAGCGTCCGTGCTCGCGCAGCGGCTGTTCGGCGAGCGGCTTGCCGGGAAGCCAGTTCGCGCCCGGCCGGTAGACGCACAGGAAGCTGGGCTGCGCTGGGTCGTCACTTTCCGCCACCGCGCTGCCGGCCAGGACGGCGCTCAGACCTGCGAACACGAAGTGCCGTCGATCGTCGTTCATGGCTGCATGCTGCCCGCACTCCTGCCTCGCCACCAGTGTCATACTCGCCTCCGTTATGGCGAAAAACGTCAGGGTCGCGATCGTCGGCTATCCCGGCTGTTCTGCGTGGATCACCGCGGGGCTGCTCGAGCTGTTCGCGATCGCCAACAATGCGCGCGCCACGTTGCCGAACGGGCGCGGTGCTGCGACGGCTCGCTTCGACTGCCACATCGTCAGCGGGTCCGGTCGCACAGTGCGCGGTTCGCATGGAGTCACTTTCGCTGCGCTCGTTGCGCGCCGCCACTACGACGCAGCGATCGTGCCGCCGATCTGGTGCGAGTCGCTTGCGGATCTCGAGCGGCAGGCGCAACGATTGCGCAGTGCGAATGACTTCATCGCGCGCTTGGCTCGCCGCTCGACGATCTTCGCGAGCACGTGCAGTGGCGCAGTGTTGCTCGCGCAAGCGGGACTCTTGAGTGGGCGCCGCGCGACGACGTGCTGGTGGCTGGTGAACTGGTTCCGCAAGGTCTTCCCGGACGTCGCAATGGTCCCAGACCGGCTGGTCATGCGCGATCGCGACCGCTGGACCGCTGCTGCGGGCACCGCGTACATGCATCTCGCACTGGAGCTGGTTCGCGAGCTCGCGGGCGAGCCGCTCGCTACGGCAACCGGACGGCTGATGCTCGTCGAGCGGCGCCGCGGCTCGCAATCCCCGTTCCTCGTACCGCACGCGGCGCCCGAGCAAGGCTCCGAGATCGAGCGCGCGACCGGCTACTTGCGACAGCATTCAGCGGAGCGGCTCGCGATTGCAGGCGCGTGCCGCGCGCTTGCGGTGAGCGAGCGCACGCTGGCGCGCGGATTCAAGGCGGAGCTCGGGATGTCCCCATTGAGCTATCTGCAATCGCAGCGCGTCGCGCGCGCCCGTCAGCTCCTGGAGAGCTCGAAGCTATCGCTCGAGCACATCGTGGAGCAGTGCGGCTACGCGGACGTCTCCTCGTTTCGCAAGCTGTTCGCGCGCCAGGTCGGCATGACGCCGCGCGACTATCGGCAACGCTTCGGAAACGGCTGACGCTTTGCAGCTCGAACTTTTCTGCGCAGCAGAGCGTTAGGAATGCGATGCAGATCGCTCAGATAGCACCGCTCGCCGAAGCCGTTCCTCCGAAACTCTATGGCGGCACCGAGCGCGTGGTTGCGATCCTGTGCGATGCGCTGGTCGAGCTCGGGCACGAAGTCACGCTGTTCGCAGCAGCCGATGCAAACACCCGGGCCAAGCTGGTTCCGATGCGCGACCAGCCGATCCGCCTCGACCCGGCGCCGCTCAAGTCGGACGTCGCGGCGCATCTGACGATGCTGCACGAGGTGCGGCGCCGCGCCTGGCAATTCGACATCCTGCATTTCCACCTCGACCTGCTGCACTTCCCGTTCTTCGAGCACGAAGCGCACAAGACGGTCACGACGCTGCACGGACGGCTGGATCTGACCGACCTGGAAGCGGCCTACCGCCACTGGCCGCAATACGGCCTGGTCTCGATTTCCGACCATCAGCGCACGCCGCTGCCGTTCGTAAACTGGCTCGACACTGTCCCGCACGGCGTGCCGGTGGAGCGCTTCGCTTTTCGCGCGCGGCCGCAGGCCGGGTACCTGGCATTCATGGGCCGCATTTCCCCGGAGAAGCGTCCGGACGTCGCGATTTCGATCGCGCGCCGCGCCGGCGTGCCGCTGAAGATCGCCGCGAAAGTCGACGCGGTCGACCGCGACTACTTCGCAACGCGCATCGAACCGCTCCTCGACCATCCGTTAATCGACTACATCGGCGAGATCGGCGATGACCGCAAGTCCGAATTTCTCGGCAACGCGCGCGCGCTGCTGTTCCCGATCGACTGGCCGGAGCCGTTCGGGCTGGTGATGATCGAAGCGATGGCCTGCGGCACGCCGGTGATCGCCTGGAATCGCGGCTCGGTGCCGGAGGTCGTCGAGCACGGCGTGACCGGCTACATCGTAGATTCCGAAGAAGAAGCGGTCGCTGCACTCGCTACCATAGGACAGATCGACCGACGCACGGTGCGCGCTGTGTTCGAGCAGCGTTTCGCTGCCCGCACGATGGCGCGCTCGTATCTCGACCTGTACGCACGTCTGCAGAAGAGCCGACCGCTGCTGCGCGCGTCCTGACCCGACGAGGGACTGCGATGAGCTCCGCCGACGAACCGGGTGAACGGCGCGGCCTGCTGCCGCGATTCACTCTCAAGGACCGCGATACGTTCCTGCTTGCCGATGCGCTGGGCGACATCCAGGGCAAGGACGACGGGCTGTTCACCAACGACACGCGCGTGCTGTCGCGCTTCGAGCTCAGCGTCGCGGGCCGCCGTCCCTCGCCGCTCGGCGCCTCGATCAATCGCGACAACACGCTATTCACTGCGCATCTCACCAATCGACCGCTGGCTGCGCCCGGCGAGCTGGCGATCCCGCAGGGTGCGATCCACATCGAGCGCAATCGTCTGCTGTGGCGCAGCCGCCTGTTCGAGCGGCTGACCCTCACCAACTTCGGCGAGCGCGACGTGGAGCTGCCGCTGCTGTTCTGTTTTGCAGCCGATTTCGCCGACATCTTCGAAGTGCAGGGTACGGTGCGCAAAGCGCGCGGAGAATTGCTGCCGACGCGCACGGCGAATCAGACGGTCCGGCTTTCCTATCGCGGCCTCGATGACGTAGTGCGCACGACGTACCTCGAGTTCTCGCTCACACCGCTGGCGATCTCGGCGTCGCAAGCCGAATTCAAGCTGCTGGTGCGACGCGGCGAAAGCGCGGAGCTGTCGCTCGAGGTCGGCGCGGAGGAACAGGATGCACCGTCGGCGCAACGCTTCAATGCCGCCGCCGCCGACCTGAGCGCCGACATGCAGCAGCGCCTCGCCCAGGGCGCAGCGATCAGCACGTCGGGGCGATTGTTCGATCAATGGGTCGACCGCTCACGCGCCGATCTTGCGCTGTTGACCACAGCGCTGCCGACGGGGCCGTATCCGTACGCAGGCATTCCCTGGTTCGCCACGCAATTCGGGCGCGACGCCATCATCACTGCGCTGCAGACGTTGTGGCTCAATCCGCAGCTCGCGGCGGGCGTGTTGAGCTTTCTCGCCTCGACGCAGGCCACCGAGGAATCGGCATTCCGCGACTCGCAGCCCGGCAAGATCATGCACGAGACCCGTCGCGGCGAAATGGCGGCGCTGCAGGAAGTGCCGTTCGGCCGCTACTACGGCGGCGTCGACACGACGCCGCTGTTCGTGATGCTGGCGGGCGCGTACGAAAACCGCACCGGCGATCGTGCACTCGTCGACCGCATCTGGAATGCGCTCGTCGCCGCGATCGGCTGGATCGAGCAGCGCCTCGCCACCAGTCCGACTGGATTTCTCGACTACGCACGGGGTGAGCACACCGGCCTCGTGAACCAGGCCTGGAAGGACAGTCACGATTCCATGTTCCACGAGGATGGCCGCCTTCCCAAGGGTCCGCTCGCAGTCGTGGAGGTGCAGGGTTACGCATACGCCGCGTTGCGATGCATGTCGGAGCTCGCCACCCGGCGCGGCGACGAAGCGCGCGGCACCGATTGGCTGCGCAAGGCCGAGGCGCTGCGCGCGGCGATCGAAGAGCGCTTCTGGGTGCCGCAGATGCATTACTACGCGATCGCGATCGACGGCGACGGCTCACCGTGCCGCGTGTACGCGTCGAATGCCGGACACCTCTTGTACTGCGGCGTGCCGAGCGACGAACGTGCGGCGCTCGTGGCTGCGCAATTGATGTCGACGCGGTTTTCCAGCGGCTGGGGCATCCGCACGCTCGCCGAGCGTGAGCCGCGCTACAACCCGATGTCGTATCACAACGGCTCGATCTGGCCGCACGACACTTCGATCTGTGCGGCCGGCATTTCGCGCTACGGCGGCCGCGGCAACGTGGTGCAGATCCTCAATGACATCTTCGAGACGGCGAACCAGTTCGGCATGCGCCTGCCGGAGCTGTTCTGCGGATTTCCGCGGACAGCGGGCCAGGGCCCGACACCCTACCCTGTCGCGTGCCTGCCGCAGGCATGGTCGTCGGGCTCGGTCTTCCTGCTGCTGCAGGCGTGCCTCGGCATCGCAGTGGATGGCGAACGTAAGGAAGTGCACGTGACGCGGCCGATGCTGCCCCTCGACATCGAGTCGCTGTCGATCCGCGGCCTGGCCGTGCGCGGCTCGGCCATAGACCTCGATTTCCATCGCATCGGCGACGAGGTGGTCGTCGTGCCGGCCGGGCACCTGGACAAGGGCGTGCGCGTGCTGGCACATCTCTAGGCTTGACCCTGACGGTACGTGAGGGCCTAAAGTCTCCCGCAGTCGGGAGGTCCCATGTCGTCGTTCACCGTCGGGCAACTCGCCAGGCTCACCGGGCTCACGGTCCGGGCGCTGCACCACTATCACGCGATCGGTCTGCTCGAGCCGTCGCAACGCTCCGAGTCCGGCTATCGCCTGTACACGCAGGCGGATATCGTGCGCCTGTATCGCATCCAGGCTTTGCAGCGACTGAATCTCTCGCTCAACGACGTCGCTGCGGTGCTCGCCAAGGAAGGCGCGCCGTTGCCGGAGATGCTCGCGCAGCAGCTCGATGAGCTGGACGATCGTATCGAAAAGGCGACTGCGCTGCGCACGCGGCTCACGCAGATCCACGATGTCCTCACGCGCGGCGACGAGCCGGTCGCGGGCGACTGGCTGGCTGCGGTGGAGCTGATCACCCAGTACGACCAGTACTGCTCATCCGACGAGTTGCAGCGGCTGCTCGCACACAGCAACGCAGACAAGGACCAGTGGCGGGTGTTGTTATCCGAGTTGCGCACCGCGCTGGAGCGCGACGTGCCGGTGCAAAGCGATCACGTGCAAGCGCTCGCAGACCGCTGGATGCAGCTGATGCTCGCGCGAGTCGGCGGCGACGTCGGCCTCGCGATCAAGATGAAACTGGCCTATCACGCGCAGCCGGATCTGCAGGCGCGCATGCAGGCGCAGAGCGGCCTGGACGAAGCGGCGCTGGACTACCTCACGCGGGCCTTGCGACACGGCAATCTAGCTGCGTGGGCGCGGCATCTGGAGCCCGCGGCGCTGCAGCGCCTGAACATGCCGGACGATCGGCTGCGTGAATGGCTGCGCGTGGCCGGCGAGATGCGCAACGCCATGGCGGCCGGCGACGGTGTCGACGGCATCGCCGTGCAGACGCTCGTCGGCGAGTGGGAATCGTTGCTCGACGAGTTCTCGGGCGGCGACGCGGCAGTGAAAGATCGCATGCAACAGGCTCTGCATGCCGACGTACGCCTGCAGCGACGTTGGGCTCTGGACGCTTCGCTGCTCGAGTTCGTCCAGCGTGCCCGCAACGTGTGGCGCAACCCGGGAGCTGTTCATGGCCGAGCCTGATTTCAGCAAGCCGATCGTCTATCACGTGGACGGCATGCGCGACGTCCGCGTGCGACGCGACGTCGTGTACAAGCGCGACGCTGGCGCCGATCTCGAGATGAACATCTATGCGCCGGCGCGACTGTCCGGCGAGGCGCGCGTGCCCGCGGTGTTCTTCGTCCACGGCGGGCCGATCCCGGCGCAAATCACGCCGCCGACGCAGTGGGGCGTGTTCATGTCGTACGGCGAGCTCATGGCCGCTGCGGCGCTCGTCGGCGTGACGTTCAATCATCGCCTGTACGCGCCGAGCGATTACGAACGCTCGCAAGCGGATGTCGCCGCGGCGATCGACTACGTGCGCGAGCACGCCGCGGAGCTCAACGTCGATGCCGAGCGGATCGCGCTGTGGTACTTCTCCGGCGGCGGACCGCTGTTGAGCTCGGTGCTGCGCGACCGGCCGTCTTACGTGCGCTGCGTTCTCGCGTTCTACGCGGTCCTCGATGTGCGCCACACGCTGCCCGCCGATGCCGATGCCGCAAGGGTCGCGCGAGCGACCGAGCTATCGGCTGCGGTACACGTACGGACGAAAGGCGCCGGCCTGCCCATGTTCGTCGCACGCGCCGGCCTGGATCAGCCTCTGGTCAACCAGGCGATCGACGTATTCGTGCAGGAAGCGCTGGCCGGCAATGTGCCGCTGGATCTGCTGAATCATCCCGCCGGTCGCCACGGTTTCGACATCCTCGACGACGACGAGCGCTCGCGCGAGATCATTGCCCGCGCCGTCGCTTTCGCGCAGGTGCACGTCCGCAGATCAGATCGATAGCCGTCGTCGCGACGCTGCGCAGCACAGCTCGCGATTCGCCCGCGCGCGAGCGGATAGCCATCGTGTACAGCAGCGCCGCGGCAATCAGCGCCAGCGCTTGCGGATCGGACGCGGCGTCGATCTCTCCCTCGTCGCGCGCCTTGCGGATGCGCGCCTCGATCAAGCGCTCGAACTCGCGCAGCGCCGTTGCGAGCCGCGTGCGGATCTCGGCGTCTGCCAACGCTTCGGTGACGGCTGTGCCGATCAGGTAGCAGCCGCGCGCAGGATCGCCGGACGGCAGATAAGAAGCGATCGCGGAGTCGTAGAAGCGCTGCAATCCTTCGGCCAGCGACAGCTGCGGATCGAGCGCCTGCGCGATGCCTTGCTTCGAGCGCTCGGTGTAGCTCTCGAGCGTCTGCAGGTAGAGCGCGCGCTTGTCGCCGAACGCCGCGTACAGGCTCGGCCGATTCATGTCGGTGGCGTCGCTCAGCTGGTCGAGCGAGGTGCCCGTGTAACCGAGCCGCCAGAACGCGGCCATGGCCTGCGCGAGCGCGGCATCGGCGTCGTAGGCGCGGGGCCGGCCGCGCGGACGCGGCGCTGCTCGGTCGGCGGTCTTTTTATGTACCATGTTGCAAAAAATTACCTTGACGCTGGCCAATATTATACCGCACAGTACAGAAACACACCGGAGGACCCGTCATGGAGCTGTACTTCGCACCCCTCGCCTGCTCGCTGGCCACGCGCATCGCACTCTACGAAGCCGGAGCAGCGGCGCGCTATACGCAGGCGGACACGCACAGCAAGAAGCTGCTGGACGGCAGCGACTTCTTCGCGATCAATCCCATGGGCCAGGTGCCGGCGCTGCGGCTCGAAGACGGCAGCATTCTCACCGAGAACACTGCGATCCTGCAGTATGTCGCGGAACAGTTTCCCCGGGCGCGGCTCGCGCCGACGAGCGGCCGCGAGCGCAGCCGCCTGCAGCAGTGGCTGGGCTTCATCGGCACCGAGCTGCACAAGGCAATCTTCATTCCGCTGCTGGATGACCACGCGCCGGAAGGCGCGAAGGCCTATGCACGCGAGAAGATCGGCTTGCGCATGCAGATCCTGGAGACGCACCTGCGGGACCGCGAATTCGTGCTCGACGCGTTCAGCATCGCAGATGCGTATCTGACCACGATCCTGAACTGGGCAACTGCTTCGAAGGTGAACTTGCAGCAATGGCCCGAGGTGTACGCCTACCACCAGCGCATGCTGCAGCGGCCGAGCATCGCACGCGCGGCCGGCGAGGAATTTGCGCTCTACAACGAAGAGCAGGCGCGGCGCAAGGCCAGCTGACTATTTCGGCGCGTACGCGATGCACTCGACCTCGACGCGCGCGTTGCGCGCCAGGCCGTTGGCTCCCAGCGCACTGCGCGCCGGATAGGGCTTCTTGAAGAATTCGCCGTAGACCTCGTTGAACGCGGGCCAGTCGACCATGTCAGCGAGGAACACCGTGCACTTCACCACGTCCGACAAGGATGCGCCGTTGCGCTCGAGGATCCCTTTGATCAGCGTCAGCGCCTGCTTCGCCTCGGCTCTGAGGCCGCCGGCGACAGGTTGACCGGTCGCAGGGTCGTAGCCGATCTGGCCCGAGAGGAACAGCAGATCGCCGGCGCGCACCGCCTCGGAGAACGGCAGGTTCATCCGCGCCATGTCGGACGAGCTCAGAAACTCCGGCTTGGCGCGCTCGGCGCCGGATGCCGCAGCAGCCGTGAGCACAGCTAGCGCGCTCGCGAGAGCGAGCGCAGCGAGGCGAGACTTGAGCATGAGGAATCCCCTTCAGAGAGTGCGGACTTTGGCCAGAAACTGTAGCAGCGCGGCGTTGACCGGGTCGGGCCGCTCTTGCTGAATCCAGTGACCGGCGCCTTCGATCATCACCTTCTGCACGCCCGGGACGGCGCGACTCATGTGCTCCACGGCCGCGGCGCCGCGCTTGCCGGCGATCACCGGATCGCGCGTGCCGGCGATGAACAGCGCCGGCTGGCGAATCGTCGCGTCCTGCCAAGGCGCGGTCAGCTCCCAGTTGCGATCGATGTTGCGATACCAGTTGAGCCCGCCGCGAAAGCCGGTGCGCCGGTACTCGCCCGCGAACTTCTGGATGTCCTCTTCGCGCAGCCACGCCGGCAGCGACTTCGCGACCGCGAGCGGGTCGAGGAAGCCGTGACCCTCGTGCACCATCATGGGATTCTCGCGATCGATTGGAATATCGCCGGAGACGCCGTACAGGAGCTTGCGCATCGTGACCGCGGGATCGCGCTCGAACTCCGCTTCGGCGACGCCGGGCTGCTGAAAGTAGATCCAATAGTAATTGCCGAGCCCCGCTTCCTGCAGCGTCTTGAGCGGCGCTGCGGCCGAGCGCGGACGGTGCGGCACGCTCATCGCGACGACGGCGGGGAACAGATCGGGCCGCATCATCGCAGCCGTCCACGCGACCGGCGCACCCCAGTCGTGACCGACGATGATCGCCTTCTTCTCGCCGAGCGCCGTCACGAGCCCGACCACGTCACCGACGGTGTGCATGATCGTGTACTGGCTCACATCCGAGGGCGCGTCGGTCTCGCCGAAGCCGCGCATGTCCGGAGCCACGGCGCGAAAGCCGGCAGCCGCCACCGCGGGCAATTGATGACGCCAGGAATACCAGAGCTCCGGCCAGCCATGACACATCAACACCAGCGGGCCGGAGCCCTGCTCGGCGACATGCATACGGATGCCGTTGACCGTGAGCGTGTGATGCTGCAGTTCGGCGCTCATGCGCTCACCTTGTGCGTTTCGATTTTCGGCAGGAAGGCGGCCAGCGCGCCGAGCAGCGGCAGCCAGGCGCAAATGCTGTAGACGTACACGATGCCGCGCGCGTCCGCGACTTGACCGAGCACCGCGGCGCCGATGCCGCCCATGCCGAACGCCAGGCCGAAGAACAATCCGGAGATCATGCCGACCTTGCCGGGCACGAGCTCCTGCGCGTACACCAGGATCGCCGAGAAAGCCGACGCCAGGATCAGGCCGATAGGCACGCTCAGCACGCCGGTCCAGAACAAATTCGCGTGCGGCAGGATCAGCGTGAACGGCAGGATGCCAAGAATCGAAAACCAGATGACGTATTTGCGTCCGATGCGGTCGCCGATATGACCGCCAGCGAGTGTGCCCGCGGCGACCGAGGCGAGGAATACGAACAGGTGCACCTGCGCGTTCGACACCGAAACGTGGAAGCGCTCGATGAGATAGAGCGTGTAGTAGCTCGACAGGCTCGCCATGTAGAAGTACTTGGAGAAGATCAGCGCGATCAGCACCGTGAGCGCGCCGATGACTTTATTACGAGGCAATTCCGTGAGCGCGTGCTGCGTGCTCTTGCGGATCGCTGCCAGCCGCACCGTCTGGCGCGAATACCAGCCGCCGATCTTCGTCAGCAGCACGATGCCGAGCATCGCCGCGAGCGCGAACCACGCGACGCTGCCCTGGCCGTTCG
Organism: Steroidobacteraceae bacterium; assembly: GCA_036555785.1. Lineage (GTDB taxonomy): Bacteria > Pseudomonadota > Gammaproteobacteria > Steroidobacterales > Steroidobacteraceae > Steroidobacter. Next base: position 5,090 of record DATBKP010000035.1, on the reverse strand, counting down.
GCAGCACGATGAAGGCGGCCGCGAGCGGACCGAGCGCCGAGCCCGCGTTGCCGCCGACCTGGAAGACCGATTGCGCGAACCCGTGACGGCCGCCGGATGCGACGCGCGCGACGCGTGAAGACTCGGGATGAAAAACCGAAGAGCCGAGACCGATGACGGCGGCGCCGAGCAGCAGTACCGGGAACGTGCTCGCCATCGACAACAGCAACAGGCCGGTGAGCGTGAACCCCATGCCGAATGCCAGCGCATAGGGCAGCGGCCGCCGGTCCGCGTACAGCCCGACCAGCGGCTGGAACAGCGAAGCGGTCACCTGGTAGACGAAAGTCACGAGGCCGATCTGACCGAAGTCGAGCTTCAGGCCTGTCTTCAGGATGGGATACATCGCCGGCAGCAGCGATTGCATCATGTCGTTCAGCAGGTGGCAGAAGCTGAGTGCACCCAGCACCGCCATGGCCGCGGTGATTTCGCGATTGTGCACATCCACATTCGAGCTCATGTTGAAAGGATATCGCGTTGCCCCCATGAACCGCTCGCGAAATTACGGGAACGTAAAGACAGGGGCGGCGAGTTGCGGGGAACGCGCCGCCCGCGTTCGCGTCTAAATCCGCGTAACCTCTCGGAGCCCCCTCATGGAAACTCACCTGCCCTTCTTCGTCCGCGCCCGTCTGGCGGGAGCGTGCGTCCTTGCCGCACTGCTGTCACAGGCCGCTTACGCCGGATCGCCCGATGCTGCGAAACCGGTGCAAGCCGTATGGAAGCCGGTCGAAATCAAGTACTCGTATGTCGGGTTCACGACCGCATACAACTGCGACTCCTTCGAGCAGAAGGTGCGCAGCATCCTGCTGACACTCGGCGCGCCGGAGCAGACGCGGGTGCAGGCAAACGGCTGCATCGACGTGACCCGTCCGTCCCGCAACTTCTTCGTCACCATCAACACCGCGACCGCGATCCCTGCGAGCGAGGCGAAGGAGCCGGCGGACAAGGCAACGCGCGAGTTGGCCGAGCGCCTGACCGGCAAGAAGGATCCGCTGAAGACCGAGCCGTTCCCGGCCGAGTGGAAGACCGTTGCTTTGTCACGCGACCGCCGCCTCGACCTGCAGCCGGGCGACTGCGAGCTGATGGAAGGCCTCACCAAGGACGTGCTGCCGAAGCTTTCGGTGAAGATCATCAGCGACCGCGTTCAGTGCACGCCGAACAACCTCAGCATTGCGACGCCGGAGCTGAAAGTCTCGGCGCTCGTGCCGCTGCCGAAGGCGGACGAGTCGGCCGCCGCCGACCGCAGATGACGCTCAGGCCTGCGGCTCCAGCGCGTACGCGCGCTGGAACGCAGGCCGCGCCGCGCAGCGATCCGCATACGCGAACAACGCCGGCTCGTCCGCGATCATCTTGAACTGGCGCATGAAGTAGCAGCTCATTCCGAGCAGCACGTCCGCAGCGCAGAAGCGCTCGCCGAGAATCCATGGGCCGCGACCCACAGCCGTGCGCAAGGTCGAAAGCATCTGCTCCCAGCTGCCCCAGCCGTAGGTCACGGGATTTTTCGGCATCCCTGCCGCCTTCTCGCCCATTGAGGGCTCGATCACCGAGTTCGTATACATCAGCCACATGAGATACGCGCCGCGGTCCGGGCTGCCTATCGGCGGCGCCAGTTTCGCGGCGGGATACTGATCGGCCAGGTAGGCGCAGATCGCGCCCGAGTCCCAGATGCGCACGGCGCCGTCCTCCAGCGCCGGCACCTTGCCCATCGGCGACGCTGCGCGAAACGCCGGGTCCGCACGCGACTGCTCATTGCGGATGTCGATCCGCACCCGTTCGTAAGGGACGCCGAGCTCTTCCATCATCCAGACTGCGCGCACCGCGCGCGTGCGCTCACACCAGTAGAGCTTCATGGCCGCCCTCTCCTGTCCGTTGCGGGGGAAGAGAGCTTATCTGGTGTTATATACAGGTGCAACTACTGGGGCCGAATGACGCGAACGGGCCCCCAGCCGCGCCAGGCGAATCTGGCGTTGACCGTCGGGGTGCACAGCATTGGTGTATCGATCGACGAAGGCTCGACCGCGACCTCGCCGCCTGCGGTTCTCAGTGCTGCCGCGATGTGACCGGCTGTCGGCTCATCGATCCCCGCAACCACGACCGACTTGCGATAGCGATCGAGATGCCGGGCCAGATCGTCGGCCTGCTTCAGCCGCAGGTTGCCGATCAGGCGCAGCGCTCGCACGAGTGCGACACGATCGGCCGGCAGTTCGCGAAGACGTACCTGATATTTGCTCATTGGCGATCTCCTTGCTCGAGCAGCCTGTCCAGATGCTGGCGGATGTGCGCGGCCTGCGCCGGCGTGTGCGCGAGCGCGATGGCCTTGTCGAAGGCGACGCGCGCTTCGTCGGTGCGACCGAGCTCGTGCAGCCACGCGCCCTGCGCGCCGAAGAAATGGAAATAACCCTGCAGCTTTTCGCCGAGCGGCTCGATCATCTGCAGCGCTGCTGCCGGGCCGCGCAGCTTCGATACAGCGACCGCACGGTTCAGCGTGATCACCGGTGACGGCTGTATTTTCTCCAGCGCGCCGTACAGCGTGTCGATCTCCTGCCAGTCCGTCTCTGCGGCGCGTTTCGCGCGCGAGTGCACGGCCGCGATCGCTGCCTGCACCTGGTACGGTCCCGGCGCGCGATGCCGCAATGCCTTTTCCACGAGCACCAGGGCTTCGTCGATGAGCTCGCGATTCCACAGAGCGCGATCCTGATCCTCGAGCAGCACGATCTCGTTGTCGCGATCGAGTCGCGCCGCCGCGCGCGCATGTTGCAGCAGGAGCAATGCCGCGAGTCCCATGACTTCGGGCTCGCTCGGGAACAGGCGCAACAGCAAGCGCGCGAGCCGGATCGCTTCCTCGCAGAGCGACGTGCGCACGTGCGCAGTGCCGCCGCTCGCCGAATAGCCTTCGTTGAACAGCAGATAGATCATCGCCGCGACCGCTGCGAGACGATCGCCGCGGGCCTCGGGGCCCGGCGTCTCGAACGGCACGTTCGCCGAGCCGACCGCGCGCTTCGCACGTGTAATCCGCTGCTCCATCGCCGCTTCGCTCACCAGGAACGCGCTCGCGATCTCCTTCACGGTGAGACCGGAGACGATGCGCAGCGCCAGTGCGATCTGCTGAGTCGCGGGCAACTCGGAATGGCAGCAGATGAACAGCAACCGCAGGATGTCGTCGCGATAGTGCTCGGCATCCAGCTGATCGGCGAGTTGCGCCTGCGCGTCGTCGTCATCGGAAAGCGCTTCCTCGGATGGCAGCGCCTGCTCCTTGCTGCGCCGGCGCTTGTCGTCCAGCGCGCTGTTGCGGCCGACGAAGATCAGCCAGGCGGCCGGATCGCGCGGCGGGCCCTTCACCGGCCAGACCTTCAGCGCGCGCAACGACGCTTCCTGGAACGCTTCCTCGGCCGTATCGAGATCGCGGAAATAGCGCAGCAGCGCCGCCACCGCCTGCGGGCGGGCGGAGGTCAGGGCTGCATCGAGCCAACGCAGGTCAGTCACTGCTCAGTGTCCAACGGCCAGGATTCAAGGATCGCACATTCCCAAGGACGGACGCGTCGCACGACTTCCGACACAAATGGGGACATTCCCCATTTCGCGCCATAGGTCCGCAAACACCCAGGCTACCAACGGCGCGTGGCTTGCGTTCCGCTCCATATTTGCGGCATGCCTCGCACTGCGCGCGCGATCGTCGGCGGCTACTGTTACCACTTCATCAACAGGAGCAACAATCAGGCCCGCGTCTTTCACGAGCATGCAGACTATGCGGCCTTTCTGTCTCTAGTCTCGAAGACCCAGCAGCACCTCAGGGTGCCGATCCTGGCAGCCTGCCTGATGCCGAATCACCTGCACCTGGTCGTGCGCCGTACCGGCAATGAAGATATGGCGCGCTGGGCGCACCGGCTGTTCACGACACATGTGCGTCACATCACCTGAAATATCAGACCAGCGGACGTGTGTGGCAAGGGCGGTTCAAAGCGTTTCTGATCCAGGAGGACGATCACCTGATCACAGTCATGCGTTACGTCGAACGCAACGCACTGCGCGCCGGATTGGTTCGGCGTGCAGAGCACTGGCCCTGGGGCAGTCTTCGATGGCGCATGCACCAGGACTCGCGGCAGATTGATCTTGCACAACCGCCATTGAGCCTTCCCGACAACTGGCTCAGCTATGTAAACGCGCCGCAGACACCTGCTGAATTGGCATCGATTCGGACCTGCATCCAACGGCAGCGCCCTTTCGGCGCAGATGGCTGGGTGGAACGTCACGCATCCGAACTTGGACTACTGCACACGCTCGCGCCCGTAGGAAGACCGCGCCGAAGCCCACTGGTCGGAAAATGAGGAATGTCCCCATTTCAGAACCAGTTGTAGTTGAAGCTGACGCTGATGCGCGGCGCCGGCGAGGGATTCGGCGGCACCTCGTGGCGCAGCCAGCTCTCGAACAGCACCAGCTTGCCCGCCTGCGCCGGAACCACTACCCAACGTTGTCGGTTCGTGCTCACTTTCGTCTTCAGCGGCGGTGACGCCATGAAGCGGTCCAGTCGCGGATCCTCCAGCTTCAAGCCCGCCGAGCCGCGCGGCGTGTCGACGTAGTAAGTACCGCTGAGCGTCGCAAGCGGATGCAGGTGCAGGCTGTGCACGACTTGCCGCGGCATGATGTTGACCCAGCAGTCCGTCATCTGCAGCTCGCGGCCCGTCAGATCGAACTGCAGCGATTTCGCGAACGTCGCGACGTGGTGATCGAGCCCGCGCCGCAGCTGCGCGAAAGTCGGCGACAACTCGTGCATGCGGCTCGCCGAGTTGTATGACGTGTAGCCGCCCGGGTAGTTCTTGGCGGACCAGCGCCGGCCGGAGTCGTCGTCGCGCTCCAGCTGCCGGCACTCGCGCAGCAACCGGCGGTTCAGCGCCGCGGCGCCGTTCAGGCGCGCCGTATACACCAGCGTTGGAAAGTAGCTCTGTATGGTCATCAGGACGCTCTGCACGAACCGCCGGGCGCTTCTTCTCTATAATAGCCGCCCTCGCCGACCCGGGAACCGCGCTGCGTGCCACCGATCATCTCCGTCACCGATC
>DATBKP010000034.1:0-4588 GCA_036555785.1 Steroidobacteraceae bacterium | reverse complement strand
CGGCGTCGGCGCGTGCCCGTCGCAGCTCCGCGCGTTTGCGCAGCATGATCGACCACGAGATCAGCGATGCCAGCAGCAGCAGCGCCATGACGATCTGCACGATGAGGCTCGCGCCGCGCACGAGCTCCCAAGGATTCAGGCCTTCGGACATCATTCAGCGATCTCCTGCATTGATCTGCTTCCACAGCTCCGGCGGCAACGGCCGCGGGCGGTATGTCTGCGCGTCGAGGCACGCGGCGCGCACGCGGCCGTCGAGCAGCAGCTCGCCGCCGACCGCGTCCCGATACACCTCTTGGTCTAACGTGATGCTGGCCCGCGTGGTCTCGCGAACCTTGCACGTGACCTGCAGCGGGTCGCCGTAGCGCGCCGGCTTGCGATAGTGCGCTTCGAGGTCCACGACCACGAACATCAGCCCGTGCTGGTCTTTCAGGCTCACCTGGTCGATGCCGATCGACCGCAGCCACTCGGTGCGCGCGCGCTCCATGAACTTCATGTAGTTCGCGTAGTACACGATGCCGCCGGCATCGGTGTCCTCCCAATAAACCCGCACGGGCCAGACGAACGCAGTGACCGCCATCACTCGCCCCTGAACAGCTCCAGATTGGAGCTGGTGCGCTCCGGCACTTTCAGGCCGAAATGCTGGTAGGCGTTGCGCGTGGCCACGCGGCCGCGCGCGGTGCGCATGACGAAGCCCTGCTGGATCAGGTACGGCTCGATCACGTCCTCGATCGTGCCGCGCTCCTCGCCGAGCGCCGCGGCGAGGCTCTCCACGCCGACCGGCCCGCCGTCGAACTTCTCGATGATCGTCAGCAGGAGCTTGCGGTCCATGACGTCGAAACCGAGCGGGTCGACGTCGAGCAGGTCGAGCGCTGCCTGCGCCACCTCGTCGGTGATGCGACCGCCGGCCTTGACCTCCGCGTAGTCCCGCACGCGCCGTAGCAACCGATTGGCGATACGCGGAGTTCCGCGCGAGCGCTGTGCGATCCGGGCGGCGCCGCCGGTGTCGGTCGGGACGCCGAGAATGCTCGCCGAGCGCGTCACGATGCGCTGAAGCTCGGCCTGATCGTAGAACTCCAGCCGCTGCACGATGCCGAAGCGGTCGCGCAGCGGCGAAGTCAACAGGCCGGCGCGCGTGGTCGCGCCGACCAGTGTGAACGGCGGCAGGTCCAGCTTGATCGAACGCGCCCCCGGGCCTTCGCCGATCATGATGTCGAGCTGAAAGTCTTCCATCGCCGGGTACAGGATCTCCTCGACGACCGGGCTCAGGCGATGGATCTCGTCGACGAACAGCACGTCGTTCGGCTGCAGGTTGGTGAGCAGCGCCGCGAGATCGCCCGGGCGCTCGATCACCGGGCCGGAAGTCTGCCGCAGGCTGACGCCGAGCTCGTTCGCGACGATGTGCGCGAGCGTGGTCTTGCCCAGCCCCGGCGGGCCGAAGATCAGCACGTGATCCAGCGCCTCGCGCCGGTTGCGCGCAGCCTGGATGAAGATCTCCATCTGCGTCTTGACCGCGGACTGGCCGACGTAGTCCGCGAGCTTCTTCGGGCGCACGGCGCGATCGAAGGCGGCTTCGTCGCCCTGCGTGCCTGCCGCTACGATGCGGTCCTGCTCGATCATTTCGCCACCGCTGCCTGCAGCGCCTTGCGGATCAGTTCTTCAGTGGTCTGTACCGACGCGTCGACGCCCTTCAGCAGCCGGGTGACCTCAGCGGGCTTGTAGCCGAGCGCGACCAGAGCGCTGAACGCCTCGGCTTGTGGACCGATCGCCGCGGGCTGGGTTCCGCCGCCGACTGCAGCTACGACGGCACTTTCGCCGAATCCCTTGACCCGGTCGCGCATTTCGACCACCAGCCGCTCAGCGGTCTTGCGACCGACGCCGGGAATGCGCACGAGCGTATCGACATTCTCCGCCTCGATGCACACGATGAAGTTGTCGACGCTCATCCCGGACAGCAGCGCGAGCGCCAGCTTCGGCCCGACGTTCGAGACCTTGAGCAGCTCGCGGAACAGCCGCCGCTCGCGCTCGCTGCGGAAGCCGAACAGGATGTGCGCGTCCTCGCGGACGATCAGCTGCGTGAACAGCGTGATCTCGCTGCCGGTCGGCGGCAGATCGTAGAACACGGGCAGCGGCGCCTCGACTTCGTAGCCGACGCCGCCGACGTCGATCACCAGCTGCGGCGGTTGTTTCGCGGTCAGGCGGCCGCGCAGGAAGCCGATCATCGAACCGCGCCCACCGCCAGCGACACGAGCCCCTGCAGGCGCCGGGAATGCGCGTGGCACATGGCGATCGCCAGGGCGTCGGCGGCGTCCTCGGTCAGCGGGCCGGCGATGTTGAGCAGACGTTTGACCATCAACTGAACCTGTTCCTTCTGCGCGCCGCCGGTGCCGACGACTGCGAGCTTCACCTCGCGCGGCGCGTACTCGAATACCCGGGGCCGCATCGCGAACGTCGCGCTGAGCGCCGCGCCTCGCGCCTGGCCGAGCTTCAACGCGCTGTCGGCATTGCGATGCATGAACACACGCTCGATCGCCACTTCGTCCGGACGAAACTCGCTCGCGAGCGCCTCGACGCCGACGAAGATCTCCTGCAGCCGCTCGGCCAGCGATTCGCCGCGCGTCCGGATCGCCCCGCTGACGACGTACGCGATGCGCGTCGCCTGCGTCTCGACGATTGCGTAGCCGGTGCGCTGCGATCCGGGGTCGAGACCGAGGATCCGCACCTGCGCGGGCAGCGCGCCGGGCCGCTGCGGCAGCGCCAGCTCGGCGAGACTCTGCGGGCGCCTGAGTCTGCGCAAGGATTCCTCCGCTACGACGTTGTTGTCGGTGCCGTATGATAGCGGCAACGGCTGCAAACCGACACGCCGATCGCAGGGTTTTTTGCAGCCGATTCAGTGGCATGTCATCCGTCGAAAGCATCGTTCAACACGCGACTGACGAGCGCGCCGTCGCGAGCGGCCGTGCGATCGTCGACATCGTCACGGAGCTGACCGAAGACCAGGACATCCTGACAGGCGCGATGCTGTTCGCCCTGCTGGAAGCGCACGCGCTGCCCGTCGAGCGAGCGGAGGCGCTGGCCGGTCCGGCAGCCACGCGCATCGCCACGGAGTTGCTGCGGCTCGGCTCCCTCAACATTGCGGCGCCGGCCGGCGCATCGACGTCGCCATCAGGCAACCAGTCGGAAGGCCTGCGCAAGATGCTGCTCGCGATTGTCACCGATCCGCGACTGGTGCTGATCAAGCTCGCCGCGCAGCTGCACAAGCTGCGCGAGAGCAAGGACGCGCCGGAAGCCGAGCGGCAACGTCTCGCCTACGAGACGCGCCAGGTCTATGCACCGCTCGCGAACCGGCTCGGCGTCTGGCAGATCAAGTGGCAGCTCGAAGACTGGAGCTTCCGCTTCCTCGAGCCGGACAACTACAAGCGCGTCGCGAGCTGGCTCGCCGCGAAGCGCGGCGATCGCGAGCGCTACATCGAAGAGGTGATCGCGACGCTGCGCACTGAGCTTGCCAAGGCGCAGATCGACGGCGAGATTGCCGGACGCCCGAAACACATCTACAGCATCTGGCGCAAGGCGCAGCGCAAGGGTCTGTCGTTCGACCAGGTATTCGACGTGCGCGCCGTGCGCGTGCTGGTCGCCACGATCGCGGACTGCTATGCCGCGCTCGGCGTCGTGCACGGGCTGTGGCACTACATTCCGGGCGAGTTCGACGACTACATCGCGACGCCGAAGGACAACGCGTATCGCTCGCTGCACACCGCCGTGATCGGCCCGGGCAAGCTGCCGCTGGAGATCCAGATCCGTACGCGCGAGATGCACGAGCACGCCGAGCTCGGCGTCGCCGCGCACTGGCGCTACAAGGAAGGCGGACGCGCCAACCCGGCCTACGAGCAGAAGATCGTCTGGCTGCGCCAGTTGCTGGAGCCCGGCGAGCGCCTGGAGACCGACGGCGACTTCCTCGAGCGCGTGCGCTCGGAAGTGTTCGAGGATCGCGTGTACGCGCTGTCGCCGCGCGGCGAAGTGATCGAGCTGCAGCGAGGCGCGACGCCGCTCGACTTTGCTTATCACCTGCATACCGATCTCGGTCATCGCTGCCGCGGCGCCAAGGTCAACGGACGCATGGTGCCGTTGAACACGGTGCTGGCAAACGGCGATCAGGTGGAGATCGTCACGGGCAAGCAGTCGAATCCGAGCCGCGACTGGCTGGTCCCCTCGCTCGGCTATCTCGCCTCGCCCCGCAATCGCAGCAAGGTGCGCGCGTGGTTCCGCAAGCTCGACGAGGAACAGAACCGCCAGCAGGGCAAGCAGATCCTGGAGCGCGAGTTGCAGCGGCTCGCGATTCACAGCGTCACGCTGCCGGAGCTGATCGGCGAGTTCAATTTCTCGAGCGCCGAGCAGCTGTACCAGGCGATCGGCGAAGGCGAGATCAACGTGGCGCAGATCAGCGGCGCGGTCCAACGCCGCGCCAAGCCGCAGGAGCTGCCCTCCCCCGTGGCGCGCCGCCCGGCGGTGAGCGCGAAAGAAACCTCCGGCATCACGATCGAAGGCGTCGGCGATCTGCTGTCGACCTTCGCTCGCTGCTGCGGGCCGGTGC
>DATBKP010000033.1:0-3629 GCA_036555785.1 Steroidobacteraceae bacterium | reverse complement strand
CTCTCCACCTCCATGCGTACCAGCACGATCGGCAAGACGGCCGACTACGTGAACGGCACGACTCAGTACAGCAACACGCTGGCTGTCGGTCAGCAGGGCACGGGCGTTACGGAAGCGAGCGCGCTTTCGACTGGCGACCTGTCGATCGCGATCGGTAGCGGCTCGGCCATCGGCGTCGTCGCCTCGGTCGACAACAGCGCGGGTGCCGGCAATGCCGGTCGCACGGCTGGCAGCGCGTACTCGAAGGTGCAGGCGATCAACTCGTCGGGCATCAACGGCCTCACTGCCACTGCCGACACCACCGTGGTGTTCGACTTCGTTGCCGTGACCGACACTGCCTCGGACTACACGCTGACCGTCAACGGCCAGTCGATCTACTCCGCGTTCGGCGGCGCCGTGAGCGGCACGACGATGGCGACGGCGATCAACGCCAACGCCGCGGCGACTGGTGTGACGGCGAGCTTCGACAGCGGCACCAACACGATGAAGCTGAACGCTGCCGACGGCCGCACGATCAACGTGAGCCAGACGGCGAGCGCTGCCGCGGGTCTTGGCCAGGGTCTGACCGCCACGACGGCCACCCTGAACAACACCACCAACGATGCGCTGACCGCCATCACCACGGCGGCCGGAACGGCTGTTGCCCACGACTACGTCGGCACGATCCGCCTCACCTCGACGGATGCGATCACGCTGTCCGGCGCGAACGAGTCGTACATCGGCTACGCGGACAACTCAGCGATGGCGCTGGGCTCCTCGGCGCTGAACTCGGTCTCGGTGACGAGCGTTGCGAATGCGAACACGGCCATCAACCGCGTCGACGCGGCCCTGACGACCGTGAGCTCGCTGCGCAGCACCTTCGGCGCCATCCAGAGCCGTTTCGATTCGGTGATCTCGAACCTGCAGGCGGTCGGTGAGAACCTCACCTCATCGCGCAGCCGCATCCTGGACGCGGACTTCGCCGCCGAAACGGCGAACCTGACCCGCGCCCAGATCCTGCAGCAGGCGGGCGTCGCGATTCTGGCGCAGGCCAACAGCGTTCCGCAGAACGTGCTGGCGCTGCTCCGGTAAGCGACTGGGAGAATGATTGACTAGGCTCAATGGAATCGGGCCGGGGCAGGCGGCGACGGGAAATCCGTCGCCGCCTGTCGTCGTTTCGCCGACCGGTCGGGAGGATGCGGCCGTGGCGGAGCAGAAGCCGCGCGTGCCGAAGGTGCAGCCGCAGCCCGTGCGCGCGCCGGCGCGCCTCGACGCGGTGAAGGCCGCGGCGGAGCAGATCGAGAAGTGGATGAAGAGCAGCGGACGCTCGCTGGAATTCCGGGTCGACGCTTCGAGCGGTCACACCGTCGTGAGCGTGCGCAACCCGCAGACCGGCGAGCTGATCCGGCAGATCCCGAGCGAGGAGACACTGCGCCTCGCCGCCATGCTGGGCGCCGCCAGCAACACGCTGGTTGACGTCGAGGCCTGAAGAGAACCCAATGGCAAGCATTCAATCCCAGGGGATCGGTTCGGGTCTCGACGTCAACTCGCTCGTCACGCAGCTCGTCGCTGCCGACCGCGCGCCGCGCGAAGCGCAGATCACGCGGCGGGAAACCGATGCCACGCTGCAGATCTCGGCGCTCGGCACGCTCAAGGGTGCCCTGAGCACGTTCAAGACGGCCCTCGAAGGCCTGAAGACGATCGACGCGCTCACGCCGCGTACGGCCGCCTCCGGCGATGACAAGATCCTCACCGCCAGTGCAACCTCCTCGGCAGCCACCGGTTCGTACGAGATCGAGGTCGTCGATCTTGCGAAATCACAGCAGCTCGCTTCGGCGCCGTACCTTGCCGGGGCGACCGCGGTCGTCGGCACGGGCACGCTGACGATCACTCAGGGCGACAAGATGTTTTCGGTCGCCATCGACGAAAGCAACAACACGCTCGCGGGTATCCGCTCGGCCATCAATGCGGCGAGCGGCAACACGGGCGTGCAGGCGACGCTCATCAACGAGTCGGGCGGCAGCCGCCTCGTGCTGACCTCGACGACGACCGGCGAAGACGGCGCCATGACCATCTCCCAGAATGGCGGCGATGGCGGCCTGGCAGCGCTCGTCTACGACCCGCAGGGCACCATGGCGATGACGGAGCTCGCGCCCGCGCAGCAGGCGCACATTCGCATCGGCACGTTCGATGTCTACAGCTCCTCGAATACGATCTCCGATGCGATCGACGGCGTCACGCTGAATCTGAAGGACACGACCGCGGGCGACACCGTTTCGCTCACCATCGGCAACGACACCAACGCGGTCAGTACCAAGATCAAATCGTTCGTGAACGCCTACAACGCGCTCTACACGACGTTCGCGAAGCTGAGGAGCTACAACGCCGACACGAAAGAGTCCGGGCCGATGCTCGGCGATGCGTTGCTGCAGGGGATCGAGGAAGGCATCCGCACGGACCTCGTGAGCCCGGTGTCGGACGTCTCGAGCGTCTACAACTCGCTCGCGGCGCTCGGTATCACGAAACAGGTCGACGGCACGCTGAAGGTGGACGACACCAAGCTCAACGCGGCGCTGACAGCGGATCGCGCTTCGGTTGCAGCCGTGTTCGGCTCGACGAACGGCGTCGCGGCGCGACTCTACAAGCGCGTCGACGCAGCGCTGGCGACGAACGCCGGCATCGACGCCCGCAACACGCGTCTGCAGGGCACGATGAAGGACATCACCCAGCAGAAAGCCGATCTCGACGCGCGCATGGCCGGGATCGAGGCGCGTTACCGCGCACAGTTCGGCGCGCTCGACGTCATGCTCTCCCAGATGCAGCAGACTTCGAGCTATCTCGCGCAGCAGCTCGCCAATCTGCCGAAAGCGGGCTGAAGACTCCACGCGATACGGACGGGCGCGCACCCTCTCAAGGCGCGCCGCGCCTGGCCGTTAACCTACGCGGAACGCACCCGGAGTCACGGCGATGAATGCCCCGTATCGCAACAACGTTTCCGCCTATCAGTCGGTGTCCGCGCAAGGCGGCACCGAAGCGGCCAGCCCGCATCGTCTCGTGCTGATGTTGATGGACGGCGCGTTGGAGCGAGTGCATGCGGCGCGCGGCTTCGTCGCCCACGGCGCTGCGGCCGAGAAGAGCCAGCTTCTGCATCGCGCAACACGCATCATCGAAACGCTGCGCGACAGCCTCGACACGGCCGCCGGCGGCGAGATCGCCGAGAATCTCGGCAGGCTCTACGACTACATGTGTGTGCAGCTCGTGAAGGCGAACCTCACGAACCGTGTGGAGCTGCTGGACGAAGTCAGCAATCTGCTCCAGTCCGTGCGCGGCGCGTGGCAGGAGATCACGCCGCGCGCGCCGGCCTGATCGGCGCGCAATCAGGCGATGGCTCGGTCGACGCTGCGAGCGCGCTCCACGAACGCGGAGCGCAGCATCGCCAGCGCGGCGTAGACCACGACGACCACCACCAGCCATCGCAGCCACACGAGCGGCAGCGAACGAACCACGAACGCGGCGATGAGTACCGCCGGAATTCCGCCGACGGCGAGCCCCAGTGCCGCGCGCAGGTCGTAGCGGCGGAGTTCAATGAAGCGCGCGCCGGCGGGCGGCATGAGAAACGCGCACGAGCCCATCATGATCGGGAATGCCGC